>CAMYMH010000004.1:94329-186411 GCA_947259275.1 uncultured Acidimicrobiaceae bacterium
CACACTGAGGCCCAACGGTCAGACAGCCGATTTGGTTGTTGTCGTTCTCGCTGTCCAAAGGACGCAGGTCCAATGGAAACGGCCACTCTCTGTAGGCGCTCGAGTTTCCGGGATCGCCTGATCACGTGCGAGTGGTCCGGACTGATGATCTCGTCTGTGAGGCGTGTGATATGTGCGGGTCTCGCTCGGGCATGACCGGCGACACAGATGATTGACCAGGCCGCCGCCTTCAGATCAGCCTGAGTTGTACACCGAGACGGTGGCGTGCCGGATCCACGACCCCGCCATTGCTCCTGCCGGTTCTCGGAGATCGGATCTCATGCAGGGAGGAGACCCTGGGTGCGGGCTCGGGTGACGGCCTCTTGTCGCGTGCTCGCTTCGAGTTTGCCGAGCACCGCGGAGACGTGGTGTTCGACGGTTCGTGAGGAGAGGAACAACTGGTCGGCAATCTCGACGTTGGAAAGGCCTTCGTCGAGGAGGTGGAGGACCTCTGCTTGTCGGGCGGTGAGCCCAGCAGCGTGGCGTCTGGTTTCCCGTCCTTTGCCGCGGGGCACTGCCAGTCCTTCGTCTCGCATGGTCTTTCTGAGTTTGGCTGCCACCGCGGTCGCTCCCAGGGTTTCGAGGATTTCGAGGGCTTCGAGCTGGGCGGTGTGGTCGCCGTGGCTGAGGGCGATGGCTCGTTCGTAGGGGATACCCAGGTCATCGAACCGCTCGGCGGCGGCCATGGGGTCACCTTGGATGATCAGTCGATAGGGCACCGCGATCCCGTCGGGGGGATCGGCTAGCTCGCCGAGTTTCCACAGCCACAAGGCGATAGACCCTGCCGTCCACGCATAGCCAACGTCGCGCCCAGTTTCCATCACCGCTGTGATGTCTGACACGGGCAGGTCGAAACCGCCCGAGATCCAGGCGTGCTCGGCCAGCGCATTTGCGATGCTCACAAAACGTTGGATCTCATCGGCGTCAGTTGCCATGTTCCACGCCACTCTCAGGGTGGTTCGAGCTGTGGTGCGACCCATTCTCGCCTCGATCGCACCGAGGACGGGAAGGCCAACCATCTGCGTAATCGCATTCGGATCGGGAAGATCTCGTATCAGGTCCTCTGCTTCGGTCCACTTGCCTTGGAGTTCAAGCACTCTTGCGTAGATTGCCCGGCAATAGTCAAAGTCGAATCGGGGTTCGGACTGGGACTGCTCCTCCAACATGGTGGTTCTCGTCAAGTAGTCGACCGCAGTGGGCACATCCCGATTCTCGGCTGCGGCCTCACCATGGTTGTGGAGGGCCCGGTGCGCTTCGAACCAGTCGCCGGCGGCTTCGGCACGTTGTCTAGCTTCGTCGAGGGTCGCCTTCCCGTCGGGATAGTGACGGAAGTCTTCGATAGCTCCCTTGTGGCCGAGGCAGCGGATCAGCACCCATTCATCGATGTCGGGCCCAGCGGCCTCCAACGTTCGCTCGACCAGCTCCAGCGCGGCGGTGGCGTCTAAGGCCATCGTCGCCAGATAGGCGTTGATCTCGAGCGCTCGTGCAAGATCCGAGCCAGTCGGGCTTGGACCCAGAACGTCGACGGCCTGGCGGGCGAGCTGTTCGGCCCTGCTCCGCTGTCCAGCCCACTCGTGGAAGTACGCGGCGTCGGCCAGCGCCCGGGACTCTCCTCTCCGGTCACCTCTGCCCCGGTAGTGGACAAGGGCCTGCTCGTTAAGCCTGATCGCCTCGATGAAGTTTTCGACGAACCCTTCCTCCCGCGCCCACTGTTCGAGAATCGGGCCCCTGACATCGTCTTTGAGACGGTCGATGTGGGGCGACAGCTGTCGGTATTGCTCGACGGCCTCCCGATGGCTCCCCACCGCCACTGCCGCCGCCGCTGCCTCTGGCGCAAGCTCAACCAGCCGATCGATCTCTTTGG
Source organism: uncultured Acidimicrobiaceae bacterium (assembly GCA_947259275.1). Classification (GTDB taxonomy): domain Bacteria; phylum Actinomycetota; class Acidimicrobiia; order Spongiisociales; family SHLN01; genus SHLN01. Next base: position 96,233 of record CAMYMH010000004.1, read on the forward strand.
CCTCTCGGGCATGATGCACGAGACGGGCCGGGTCGGTGTCAGCGGCCAGCACGTCGAGCATCGTGCGGTTCAGGGCTTCCCGCTCGGTTTCGGTCAGCGTGGCCTCCACCGCCCGTCGTATCAGTTCGTGACGGAACACCACAAACTCATCCCCGACCTCCAACAAACCGCGCCGCTCACATTCCACCAGACCACCTTCGGTTACTCCGGTGAGATGTGAGACCTCCTCCCTGGGGATTTCATCCGGTATCACCGAGAGGATCCGCAACGTCTCGTAGGCCTCAGGGGACAGCTTGCGCGCCCGCGCCACTACCGAGTCCTGCACCGATGACGGAACCACATCGCCGTCCAAGGACGCCACTTCGATGACCAGCAGCGGATTCCCGCCGGTGGCGGCCAGCACCTCGCTTGCATCCAGTGCAACATCACCGATGAGCGAACTCACCCCCGCCACCGACAGCCCACCCAGCTGAATCCTCACCACCCGGTCAGGAGGGAGGTCACCGATGACAGCCCGCAGCGGGTGTTCGTAGTCAACCTCCTCATCCCGATACGTCAACACCAACAACCCATTGGTGTCTGCGATCCGACGCCCGAGGAACTTGATCGCATCGAGCGTGGCCTCATCCGCCCACTGCGTGTCCTCCACCACCGCCACAGTTGGGCGCAGCCCACGCGACAGCAAGTCCAGAGCGGCTTCCAACACCCCGAGCCGGTCGCTTCCCTCGAGCGATTGACGCAATGACGCCTCGCTCCGTGCCATGTCCCAGAACGGACCCAGCGGGCGCGCCGTCAACAAGTCATCACAGGAGCCGAACAGAATGTGCGCCTCAGCAGCGTGGTCGGCAATGAACCTCTTGACCAGAGCGGTCTTGCCGATCCCGGCCTCACCCCGAACGAGAACTACACGTCCCCCGACAGAACCCACTCCCGCCAGGAGTTCGGACATCACGCCAAGCTCGCCGTCCCGCTCCAGCAGCACACACCAAGGCTACCCAACCACCTCCCATCACAACCGACGCACTATTCCAGGATGACGAACCCGGCGTCGAATCAGTCTGTCGATACGACGGTTGATGGAACGTCTTCGGCTTGGGCAGCCTCCGGGAACGTCCACCCGTCCACCCCCCGGATGATCGCGTTCACACAAAGCATCCCTGAGCGGCCTGATAGCCGCTGAAGGTTGCCGATTCTGCGCTCGCGAGCTGCCCCGAACCTGCGTACCCATTACCCCCGCCAGGACCGAACGCGAAACATGGGTGGCGCCCGGCCCATTTATGGGTGGTGGTCACCGATGACGATTTCCGCCCGTTTTCATACGTTGGTGGCGTGACCTGGCCCCAACAGACGAGAGGAGGGGACATGACCAGCGTCAAGGAACAGAAGAGAACTGCCACCGGCGCTGCTGCCGGTGTGCATTGGTATGAGATAGCCCTCTACGCGGGGCTCGTGGCCCTGGTGATAGGAGCCGCCATCATCTTCGCCGTGACCCGGGGTGGTGAAGAGGAGTCGTTCACCGCCCCCGAGAGGACCCGCATTGATGAGCCCACTTCTGGTGTGTCGAACATCGAGCCGTGGGGTGAACCCGATCATGAGCTGCTCGAGGAGATCCTCAATCCTGCGCCTCCCGTCCCTGCATCGGTTGCAGCCGGGACAGAGGCCGTGATGGTGGAGATCGGCGGGGTCGCCATCGCAGAGCCGTTGGGAACGCCCGACGCGGCCCTGCTCGATTCGATCCTCGATCCAGAGCGGGTGGCGTTGGGGGCAATGGAGCCGGTCGGGGAGCCCGATGCGGCCCTGCTCGATTCGATCCTCGATCCGGAGGGTGCGGCGTTGCGGGCTATGGAGCCGGTCGGGGAGCCCGATGCGGCCCTGCTCGATTCGATCCTCAATCCGGGGAGTGCCGCGTTCACGGACCTGGAGCCCACCGGGAGGCCGGACTATGAGCGCCTCTCCTCCATCCTTGGCGCACCATATGCGGAGCCGGTCGCCGGTCCCCGGTAGGCAGCACCGGTCGCAGTTGAAATCCGGCGGGAGCCTTGTCCCGCCGGATTTCTTATGTGCGTGTGGGTTGGAGGACTCCTTTTTGGGTGGCGGTGGTAGCCGCTCACCACACCGCACGGGCACCGGTTTGGCTCACGCTCATCCGACAGCCGCCCGAGAGACTGATCCCGAGCGATATCGCCCCTGAGCCCCCATGGCGCCGAGCGGCACCTCGTGCGCTACCTGGTGACGTGGGTCGGGTTGGCAGATTGCCTCGCTGGGTGGTGCCCCGCTGCCTATCTCATAACCCGAAGGTCGGCGATCGCAGCGAGCTTGCGAGCGGCGGCGATCGCGAAGACCAACAGGCCAAATCCCGCGCCCGCTTCAACCAACGCGACGGGGATATCGATATGTGGGTCTCCTAAAGCCACACTGAGGCCCAACGGTCAGACAGCCGATTTGGTTGTTGTCGTTCTCGCTGTCCAAAGGACGCAGGTCCAATGGAAACGGCCACTCTCTGTAGACTCTCTGTAGGCGCGCTCGAGTTTCCGGGTTTGCCGGTCCTTGAGTGTCTTGATCGCAGGTCCCAGACGGCCAGCGATGGCATTGTGCGCTAGTCGAGAGCGTTGCGCGTACATCATGGACAAGATGAGCGGGTGGGTTGATCAGCGTGCAGTCAGGGACCGCCCTGGGGGGCGGTCCCTTGTTTTTCGTCGACTCCACCAGCCGTCCATCGGTCTACTGGTTCGCTCTGGTCGCCGAGGGACGTCCTGTCAGTTGAACATCTCGTAGGGGTCGTAGTAGAGAATGCTCTTGGTGATCAATCCGTCTTCGATCTCGTGTACCCAGACGGTCGTCGTCTCGAATGGTGTCCGGTCGTCGGGGTCACGACCTGCGACGGATGACATCCCGCTCCAGGTCGTCTCGGCGATGACGACGTCATCGCCCACGAGCACTGCCCCGCGCTCCGATTCGGCGAAGTCGACGTACATGGTCGCAAGTCCCGCGCGTATTGCGATGGAAGACCGTCCGCGCGCGATGTTGGCGAGGGCGGGCTCTTCGTAGGTGGCGTTCTCGGTGTACAGGCTGGCCACCGCGACGGCATCGCCGGCGTGCCACGCCTCATCAAACCGATCGAGGATCGACTCGATCTCCGGGGACACCTCGGTGTTGCTATCACTGCCGCTGGATCCGAGCCACCAGCCAAAGACTCCGGCCACCACCATGAGCAGGGTCATCCCCAGGCCGAGTACGAGCCGGCTCCGAGATGACATCGGAGGACCTGTCATTTCATGTGATTCTTCCGGGATGCTTGGTTTCCTAGTCGTAACGCTTGTCATGTCGACTACCTCCTTTCTGGTCGCCTCCATCATCCGGTGATGGGCGCGTGAGGAGCGAGTGGTGAGCGTGTGGACACGCACACAATTCCGCCAGATGACCGCTTCGGACCTCGGTCTGCTCGAACCAGCCTCAGAGGCGCTCGAGAACCTCACGGGCCGCGACGAGGTCCGCGGTGTCGAACCCTTCCGTGAACCAGTCATAAACCGGTGCGAGCACCCTGCGAGCGTCGGCAGGCCGGTGCTGTTCTTCGAAGAGGATGGCGAGTTGCGTCGCGGCTCGTAGCTCGTAGCTACGGGCCCCAATGCTACGCGACGATTCGATCGCCGCTTCGAGCGCCTCGACAGCGGAGGGATCCCCACTTGCGCGCAGGAGTGCACTCCGATGGACTGCGACGATCACGTCGTTGAGGCCCCCGCCCGTCGCACGCAACCCGCTAAGGGCTTGATCCACCAGTTCGAGGGCTCGGTCGGTGCAGCCCCGCAGGTGTTCGAGCTCCGCCACGTGCGCGGTGTGGAAACCCTGAAAGCCTTCGCTGCCCATAGCCTGCCACCAGGCGAGGCCATGAGTGACGAGCTTGATCCCGGCATCGGGATCACCGAGGTGACCAACCGCGATCCCGCGGTAGATCCCGACGGGAGCAGACCAGAAGTGGAGGTGCTCTCTGGAAGCAATGGCTTCGAGCTCGTCGATGAAAGCGAGGGCCTCTCGGTACTCGCCGCGGAAGCTGCGCAATGTGGCTCCCCCTACAGCCAATGCATGACACAGGGTCCAGGGATGGTCGAGGCGGCGGGCGAGAGCGATGCCCTGGTCGGCGAGCGTGAGCGCCTGCTCGGGGTAACCAAGGGTCCAGGTGTTGACGGCGTCCCAGACCAGGGCTTCGGCTGCCGGCTCTCGCCCGAATACCTGCATGAGCCAGACGTCGCGCTCGGGGTCGTGAAGTTCGTGGGCTCGCTTCATGTGTTCATGGCCGCTCGTGAGGTCACCCGACATGTACAGGCAAACGCCCAACTCGAAGCCCGCCAACACCCGGAGCGCCGGGTCGTCAAACAACCCGGCGATCGCCAGGGCTTTGCGACTCGCCGCCGCGCCCTCTGCGAAGTGGCCGCGCATGAAGAGCGCCGAGGCGAGCCCGATCAGAGCCATCGCCCCCATCGGTGACGGATCAAGCCGATCGCAAAGATCCCAGACCCGGTTGCCAATCTGCTCGGCTTCGGGGGTCCCGGGGCCGCGTACGGTCATCACCGGGACCGCCAATGACACCAGCAAGGCAAGCTCACGTTCGTCCCGACCGGCGGACTCAGGAAGCGTCATGAGCAACTCCGCCGCCCGTTCCAGCAACCTGATCGCTTCTTCGTTGGCCGACATAGCCATGGCCCGCTGTCCCGCACGGTGGAGATATCCGATTGTCGGCTCGACCAATCCGGCGGCATCAAAGTGGTAGGCAAGATCCACGATGGGCGGCTCAGGGTGGTCCCGGTAGAGGTCTTCGAGCGCCCGACCGGTGATTTCGTGGAGCCGGATTCGTTCTGCCTGCTCGAGCCGCTCGTACAAGTACCGCTGGAAGAGAATGTGGCGGAACCGGTGCCGGGCCGCCAACCGCCCGTCGATGCGGGTGACGCTGGCCGGGTCGGTGAGCCGTTGGGGCGAGGTGCTCTCCCGGCTCAACCGGGCTGGGACTTCCGGATCTCCTCGCACGGTTGCCACAGTTTCGGCGATGAACTCCTCGCCCTGGACCGCACCGACCATGAGGTCTTGTTGCAGCGGGCGAGGTAGTCGGGCGACGCGTTGGGCGATCACGGCTTCCAGGCGGGTGGGCAGGCGGTCCCAGTCGAGTGACTCCTGAGCGGTCCACACTCCGGCTTGGCTGCGGCGGATCTCTGCGCGCTCTTGCATGCCCCGCACCATCTCCACCGTGTAGAGGGGATGGCCGTTGGTGTAGGAGAACAAACGGTCCCTGAAGCCGGTGTCGAGGTCGTTGGGTTCCGAGTCGATGAACTCGTCGATGAAGCCCCGATCGGTGCCAAGCTCGATCGTGCAGTCGGGCAACGCCGACCGCACTTCGCCCAGCACCGGTTCGAGCGGATGGGGCTGCCCTTCCTCGCCGGTGATTTCCTCTGGCCGGTAGGCGCCGATGATGAGGATCCGCTGGCCTTCGACTCGGCGGGCAAGGTGCCAGAGCAGGGCGATTGATCCCTGGTCGGCCCATTGCAGGTCGTCGATGAGCCACACCAGGGGGTGAACGGCAGCGATTCCTTCCAGGACGGCGGTGTATTCGTCGAATAAGGCGGGTTGCACCCGCTCGGGCGTCGGAGGAAGCGTTGCCATCGCATGCACATGGGCACCCAGGCTCCTCAGCCACTCCGCGCCCGGACTCGCCTGTTCGGCGCGCTGGAGAAGTAAGCCGCCGTTGAGCATGATCCCCACCAGGCTGGGGCCTCGCTCGGATAGCAAACGAGCCGTGAGAGGGATCGCCTCCCACAGGCGGGTGGCCTGCTCGCGGTCGATCGCACCTGCACTCAAGCCCGCTTCGACGTCTCCGGTAAACATCCCCAGGATCTCCCGAAACGGGAGGTAGGGGTCACCCAACCCGCCGTAGGCGTTGCAGCGACCCCGGGCCACCAGCAGGTCGGGGACCTCGGTGGCGTGTCGCATGAACTCACGGGCCAGCATCGTCTTGCCGCTGCCCGCCTCCCCAGCCAACAGCACGATCCGTCCCCGGCCGGCCAGCGTCGCCTCCAGGTGGGCGCTAAGGCCTTCGAGCTCTCGCCCGCGACCCGCAAACAACGATGATGGGACGGGCGGGCGGGTGCTGGTCAGGAAGTCCGGGTAGGCGATCTCCATCTCGGGAACCGCCCTCGAGATTTCTCCCGTTCGGATCTGCTCCATCAGGGCCACCGTTTCGACGGTCGGTGCGGTGCCCAGGTCCCGTTCGAGTTGCTCCTGCAAGTCCGCGTAGTGGGAGAGGGCGAGAGCACCCTCGCCGGTCCGCGCTAGGACTCGCATGAGTTGGCGGTGCGCCCGTTCCTCCCACGGATCCGCTTCGATCAAACGTCGAGTGATCGGAATGACCCGCTCCCAGTCGCCGGCTCGTTCGCGGTGATCGGCCAGGTGACGGAGCGCGGCAACCAGGTGGCCGCGGGCTCGCTCGGCCACAATGACCTGCCATTCTTCCCACTCGGCTCCGGTGCGAACCGACAGGCCTTCCAGGAACGGCCCTCGCCACAAGTCGACCGCCCGCTGCCAGGCCTCGACCGCACCCGGCTGATCGGTCGGCGTCGATGCCAGCACCTCGAAATCCGCCAGGTCAACCCAAACGTCGACGGAATCGGCGACCGCCACCGTGCTTCGATCGGCCAGCAGCCAATGGCCGCCAGCCTCGCCAACGCCCAGCGCTCGCCGCACCACCGACAGGACATGACGGAGGTTGCTGAGGGCGGCTCCAGGCGGCCGTTCGGGCCACAGCATTTCGGCCAGCACCGCCCGCGACGAGGCCTGCCCCGGATCCGCAGCCAGGTAGGCGAGTAACGCCCGTGCCGAATCGGACTCGAACTCCGTGACCTTCTCCCCATCGAGGTTCACGTCAAATGGTCCCAGGAGCCTGATCTCGAGGCGCGCCACGGCTGCTCCTTCGCGAGCCGTCGAACCCAGGATATGCCTGTGGGCCAGAGCCGTCTTGGGCCGGAATCCCCTTTTCCACGCTCAGTCCACGCGCTACCCACACCCGGAGCAGAGCACCATGGTTTCGAGGGATGAAGTCAGGAGACCTCACCATGAAACCTGGAGCAACCCAATATCGAGCGTTCCTCCTGCGGGTATGGACGCCACCACACGGTACGGACGTGCGCGCCTCAGTCAGAGACGTCGAGACCGGTGAAGCCCACGCGTTTGTCGACCTCGACCAGCTGTCCGAATGGCTGAACCGCCAGATATGCGCCTCAACGCAACGGGAGTCAGTGCTGTGATCCCTTCGGGTGCCCGTCAACCTGGAGAATGCCATCCCTCATCTCTGCCGGCGAAGGCTTCCCCGGTTCGACCCCTCAACCTTCGTCGACTGTCAGCGCCGATTACCCCCATATGGGCGATAGCGATCATTTCGAACGGTGCCCGCATGTCCTCACTTCGTGCGCTACCCGGTGACGCGGGTCGGGTTGGCAGATTGCCTCGCTGGGTGGTGCCCCGCTGCCTAACTCATAACCCGAAGGTCGGCGATCGCAGCGAGCTTGCGCGCGGCGGCGATCGCGAAGACCAACAGGCCAAATCCCGCCCCAAGCCTCTGGTTTGTGTCGTAGGGGTCTGGTATCATATCGAACATATGTTCGAGAACGAGAACTTCGAATCGGCCCCCGGCATGCTGGACGGGCTAGATGACATCGAACCCGGCTGGACCCTGGCCGTCTGGTTGTCCCGCATCAACCTCGATGAACTCTCCGGCCATGACCGGGTCGTGGTGCTCCGCGCCCACCAGCGGATGGCATCGCATTACACGGCTCAAACCTACGATGCCATGGCCTCCGTCTCCGACTCCATCTCAGAGATAGACGATGACCCCCAACTAGCCACTGAGTCCGCCGCCGCCGAAATCCGTGCTGCTCTCCGACTCACCCGCCGCACCGCCGACAGCGAACTCAGCCTGGCCCTCGACCTACGGCGGCGCCTCCCCCGCGTGTGGAAGCTCCTGGCGGCCGGGAAGATCGATCTGCGTCGGGCCCGGGCCATCATCCACGCCACCAGTCACCTCCCGATTGCCACTGCCCAGGAAGTCGTCGAGCAGGTGATCGATGAGGCGCCGCGACTCACCACCGGACAGCTATCTGTCCGGATCCGGCGCCTCTGCCTCGACGCCGATCCGGAACAAACCAGGGACCGCTACCAGCAGGCCATTGCCGACCGGCGTGTAGTCGCCGAGCCCACTCCGGAGGGAACCGCCCACCTCTTCGGACTCGACCTCCCACCCCACCGGGTCGCCGCCATCACCCGTCGTATCAACCAAATCGCTCGAAGTCTGCGGTCCGGCGCTGAATCCCGCACCATGGACCAGCTCCGCGCCGACGTGCTACTCGGCCTCCTGGACGGCTCCTCGAGCGACAGCTCTACCCGCGGTGGCAGGGGCTCGGTCGACATCCATGTCGATCTGACCACTCTCACCGAGCTCACAGACCATGCCGGGGAACTGTCCGGGTTTGGGCCGGTCATCGCCGACATCGCCCGCCAAGTCACCGACCAGCAGTCTCGGGCCGAGTGGCGCTACACCGTCACCCACCCCGATAGCGGCCAGGTGCTCTACAACGGCATCACCCGTCGCCGGCCCACCGCCGGCCAGCGTCGGGAGGTCGAGGCGCACAACGCCAGGTGTGTGTTCCCTGGGTGTCGCATGCCCGCCACCGACTGCGACATTGATCATCGGATCCCCTACGGGGAGGGTGGCCCCACCATCACGCCAAATCTCGCACCCCTATGCCGCCACGATCACGGCATCCGTCAACGAGCCGGCTGGGTCTACCAAACTCTCCGCGACGGCGACCATTGCTGGACAACCAAACTCGGTCACACCTATACCACCAGCGGACGTCCGCCCTAGGACGCGCGGGGCCTGCATCAGGCCGCAGCTCGACCGCCGCTCACAGCCCGACCTCTTCAGCTCTCACTGGCGTCGCTGACAACACGTTTGGCTTTGCTGAGGCTGCGCTTGAAAACGACGTCCCGGTAGGCAGCGAACTTGGGGATGACGATGATGGCGGCGGCAACGATCTGGGCACCGAGGAACTCGACGTCGCTCAGATCGCCGCGCAGGCGGCCTGCCAGGAAGACGAAGCCGACGGTGAGAAAGCCGGCAACGATGTTGACGACGAAGAAGTGCGAGGTCTCCCGGACGTTGGCGCCACTGGTTTCGAGCGCGAAGGTCCAGCGCCGGTTGAGGAAATAGGACAGCAGCGTGCCGATCACCCAGGCGAACGCCACCGACAGCTCGTCGAGCAGCCCGAGCTTCCGAAACAGGAGCGACAAACCCAGAGTGACCACCGTGTTGAAGCCGCCGATGAATCCCAGCTTCACCATCTGGATGAAAGCCTCGCGATTGACGAGCGTCTTGAGGTAATTCCTCACACCGGTTCCGTCTCGTCAAGGTTCTCCGGAAATTTCTCAGGCCTGGCGGCCGGGTTGCCGGTCACCTTGCGGCGCTCTCGAACCAGCCAATACGCCAGCCCGGCAGCCCCCGCCAGGGTGAGAATGAGTCCGGTGCCCTCGTACCAGCGCCGTTTGAAAGTCAACTCGACAGACGTTTCGGTCGGGATCACCACCATGAAGGCCGGGGCTGCCCGATAGGGACCATCGGCGCCGCTCACCTTCCAGTTGGGGAAGAAGGAGACCTTGACCAGGTGGGGTACGCCGACGGCAGTGGTCTCGAACGAGATCCGATGATCCTCGAGCACGACATTGCTGACGGTTCCGTTTGAATTGATGGGCGCGGTACCTGCCAGCCCGCCCAGGCCCTCCTGCACCCGAGGCCAGTCCGACGGCCCGGATTGCACCAGCCAGTGGTCGAGTGTCTCAATCTGATTGTGCCAATCGACTGCTCCGCTGAAGAAATCCTCGAGCTCTTCGTCTTCACGAAAAACCAGGCTGGCTCGCTCGAGCACGCCAACCTCATCCGTCGGCTCGTATACGGCGGGGGTGAAGGCAGCCACATCGACGAGTGAGCTCGGGGGAAGCTCGAAGATCGTCCACGGCGAGGCCTGCGCGATTTCGGTGTATTGCGGGTGCAGGCGGGCTTCGGAGGTGGCCCGCTCTGTGAAAGCCACGTAATACCGCACATTGAACAGCTGCATGTGGGCGAGACCGCGATCGAGATCGAACCCGCTGTAGGGCAGGCCGGGGATGGGGTTGGACGGCCGGTCGCTCATCTCGGCCGCGTTCATGAAGTGAAACGGCGTCGTGAGCGACGACTCGAACAACAGGCCCTCCATGGAGGGATGCCCATCACTCCAATAGGGGAACAGCATGAGGGCCATCGGGGTGCCGTACCGGTCCATATCGTTGTTGGCCTCCCACATGATGCGTCCGGGCTCCAGGTTGTCCACGGTCGCCATCAGGTTCTGGTACTCAGGAAATGGGTCCTTGGACTCGTAGCCGCTGTAGTTCCAACGTGCCCACCCGCTGCTCTGCTCGAGGCCCGACAGCGGAGGGAAGATCAGGAGGGCCGCGGCTGCCAGGCCGACGGCCACCAGCATCGATGGGCGGGCGGGAAGCCGGCGATACAGGGAGAGGGCGGCGAGGCCGACTGCCAGCCCGGCGAAGAAGAAGACACCGTAAAACCAATACGGCAGCAGCCGGCCATTCCACAGCTTGCCGTCCAAGAACGGATAGGCGACCAGGGGGATCAGCATGACAATGGCAAGCACCGTGACCGAGTATCGCTTCCACAATGACCACACAAGGCCGATGGCTGCCAGCGGAAGCAGCGGCCACAGCTCGGTGGGAAGCGGCCCACCGGTCTGGGCTCCGAAGCCGCGCAGAGGCGAGAAGTTCATGTCGGTGGTGAACCCGATGGTCGCCACCAGCGGGACCACCCAGAACGCCGCCAGCGCGAACCCGAGCGCCCAGGTGGTTACCGCCCGGCGGCGGCTGCGATGCAACAGGTAAATGAGCGAGGCGCCACCGACGATGGCGGTCGGGATGATGTGCGAGAGGGCCATCCCGGCCAGCATGATCGCCGCCAATGGGCTGAACTTGCGCCCGGATCGCGAGTCGCGCAGCAGCGCTCCCAGGTAGAAAAGGCCGAAAGCCATCGCCCAGGAGAAGGAGTACTCCCCCGCCAGCGTCGACTTGATGTTTCCCCCATAGATGGCGTAGCTCTCCATGAGGACAAAGGTGCCTCCGGCCACACCTGCCATGGTCGCCACCAGTCGAGGGGCCCCCGCCTGACGGGCGAGGTAGTAAGAGCCGGCCGGCATGGCGAGCAGGCCCATGATGGTCACCAGCTTGAATGCCACCCCGTACGGAAGCACCACATCGAAGAAGACGATGGTGAGAGCCGGAAGCGGGAAGTAGAAGTACAGGATGGGAAAGCCGGCAAACCAATCGTTGCTCCACCCCGAGATTCGCAGCGACGGCAGCAGGTTATCCCGCAGATAAGCAGGGACGAGGACGTGAGCACCCATATCGCCCCCCGAGGGGGTGGTGCTCGAGAGGAGCTCAGCCGGCTGCATGACGAAGAAAATGACGGTGCTCACACTCGCCATCACGGCAATCGCCATGTACAGACCGATGTGATGTGGCCGGTTTACGGGTGTGAGCTGCATCGGGCCTCCGATTGGGTGGAGGTCACGCCTTGGTCTTGCGGGCGAGCTTCAGAACGGCCTTGAGAGGCATCGGCTTTCCCTCCTGGTTCCACCAGCGGTTCTCACAGCGGTGGCAAGAGCAAAACGTAATCCCGGTCTGATCGGCCAATGTGAGATCGATCTCAATGAAATCGGACGCGCCGCACTCGGGACAAGCCTGGTCACTCATGGGCGGGGAGTCTACCCACCGCTTGGTCTTCTGCCGGCAATGTCAGCTGCCGGAGGCGGACCGGGGCAACCCGGCAACGGCAGAGACGTTCAGGAATGTCACCGGCCTTGTTTTCTCGAAAGCTCGCCCGGCACGTCGTCGGCGTCGAGCCGGCCCAGATAGCACGAGCGTCTGGCGCCGTCCTCGTTCCAATACGCGTACCAATAGGGCCCGTGTGGACAGCGGGTGCAGTTTTGCTTGCCGCAGCGAACCAGCTGCTCCCGGTACCGAACCCGGGGCGCCTCGGTCCCCAGCGTCACCCCGCGCGCCTCGAGCCGGGCCCGGGCGAGCATGAGCAGGCGCCTCAGCTCATGCTCGTCCATCTCACGGACGGCTTCAACGAGATCGGGGTCAAGTGGCATGAGTCAGGGTTGTCGAGGGAGCGGCCCCACAGGGGGCAAGGCTGATGGCCCCCGGCTAGGCAACGTTGGCTGGCTCGAGGGGAATGAACAGGTGCCGGTCACTGGCGCGCCGCCGGTCGGTCAGCGTCCAGCCAACTGGTGCGGTTCTTGTGTCGGCATGCTGAGAACAGAGGGCTACGCCCCCTTCCGATTGGGAAGGTGTCGACAGATCATCGAGCCACACCTCGGCGCCGTCATAAGAGAAACTCATCAGGGCCGCGGCGGGTGTGCCACAGGAGCGACACAATGAAATGAACATGCGATCAACTTAGAGCTCGCGCGGGTCCCGGCCCGGTATTTCGCCGGCCATGTGCGACGATCTGCCGGCCCGCCGCACCGCCCGGCGGAGCGCTCTTGGTTTCGGGAGGCCGGCAAACTGGCCACAGGGCCGGCCGTTCCCGTCCAATACGACCGTGATCGGGACACCGGTAACCCCGCGGTTACGGAGTTCGTGTGCTTCGTCCTCCTCACGAACCTGGCGGATCGGCAGGCCGAAGAGCGTGAGTCGCTCGAGGGTTGCCAAACAGGCAGGGCACTCATCCTTGGTGAAGATCACGAACCCAGAACCGGCCATAAGACCGGCGACGTTGATGGGGGCTCCGTGCCGGGCTGCCCGCCGGCGCAGCCACCAGGCGGTCCCGAGAGACAGGCCGACCGCCCCTGCGACCGTGGCGATCTGGGGCAGGTCGGAGCTCACTGGGCGGGTGCCAGCGGAACGCCCAACCCGAGACCTGCGTCGGACGCGCCGGTGACCAGCCAGGCCACGCTGACGGGCCCGGAAGCTGAGATGTCGGCTCCGCGACCGGAGACGTCGAGCCTGGCCAGGGAGTGGCCCGCCACCTCCAGCACCAGTCCGGCCTCCGCACCGATCGGACCGGCGTTCACCGTGACGGGATCGTCTCCGCTGTTGAGGACGAATAGGAAGGAGCTCAGGTCCGAAACGATGCCGTGAGCCGGCACCAGCCAGCGTTCCGCAGGTCGGGGCGCTCCCACCGAGGCGGCTGCGCCGCCGGAACCGTCCGACCGGACCGCGGCCACGATGGCGACCGATGAGCGCAACACCGCCCCGGCCTCGAGGGCGGTGATCGCCGCCACGTCGAATCGCTCTTCCCGGCCGGGCCCGAGACTGAGGTCGAATCGCCCGACCGGCCCCTGGCGGCCCATCAGCTCGATATTCACGTCGGCCGATTCGGTTCCCGGGTTCCAGACCGAAATCGTGCCGGTAGTTCCCGCGATCTGAGCGAGCGGGAACTCCCAGATTGGCGAAGGGCTCTCGCCAGGCCATACCGCCAGTCCATCGAGGCCGGAGGCGTGCAAGCTGGGAACCACGACTCCTTCCGTGACGGCGACACGGACTGCCACCTGCTCCCGGGTTCCAAGCAACAGACTGAGAGATACGTCTTCCCAGTCCCGCGGGCCAACGCTCACGCTCTCCAGGTCGAGCAACGGCTCGAACCCGAACTCACTGATCACCTCGAGCGAGACCCGGCCCTGTTCCAGGAGTGGATTGAATAATCGCAGGGTGAGTGAGTCTGACGGCCCGATCGAGGCTCCGTTGAGATACCACTCCTTGGCTGCCACATAGCAGCCATCGGCTGCAACTTGCCGGGGGCCGCGGTACACGACCGCAGCCGCCGAAGGGCTCGAGGAAGTCTCAACGATCGCCGGGCCGGGATGAAACAGGAGCCCGTCCCCCACGTCCCAGTCCCCAACCCCACCCTCGATCCGGTTCTGGAATGAGTCGAGGTTCCCACCCTCGGCCGGGAGTGAGAATCCAACCAGTCCGGGCGTCGGCACCGCCGCGGTGAGGATCGGGTCGACTTCGCCGTCAACACCGGGACAGAACCAGACGCCGGCGCGAGTGTTGGTTGAGGGCACCGGCAGCTCGTCGACCACTCCCGAAGCCTCGTCGGGCGCCGGCATCGTCCAGGCGGCAATCGCCGTCAGGCCGGCCAGAACGGCGATGGCGACCCGCTTCACGCCTCCGGCTCCCGTTCACGAATCGCGGCCGCCCCCAGCACCAGCACACCCGCCCAGATCAGTGACACGAGGGCAGCCGCCCGGAGTTGCCCGATGGGACCGAACTCAATGATCGGCAACTCGGTCGTAACCCGGTTGGCCCACCCGTCCGGTTCCCACGAAGCGGGATCGCCCCAGCGAGTATCGGCGTTCTCGGCCAGGCGCACGGTTCCTCCCCCGACCGGGCCAACGTAGGCCACCCCGGTGGAGACCCACTCTGTGCCCGTCTGATCGATCGCCCGCGGAGCGGGCACCTCCACCTGATAGGCACGGGTGTCGGGCAGGGCCAACGGCACCAGGTCGAGCTGAGCGTCGAGCGCGCTCGTCAGAGGCTGGGATCCGGTGGTGACGATCCAGCCAATGCCGAAGGTCGCCAGTTCCTCGCCGAGGCGAGAACTGGCTCCGGAGAGGGCCGACGCCAGCGCATCGGCGAGCGCCGCGTCCCCCCTCAGCTCCGGTGCCGGCCACGCCTCCCACAACCGCGGCGCCGGGGTGGACACAACCCGGTAGTGAATGCCACCTGGCAAGAGCCGGCCGCCGCCCGGCATGATGGATTCGTCGCCGATGAGCAGCGCCCGGCCCGGGGTCGCCTCGGCGGTGAAGGACAGTGTTTCGGTGAGGCCTTCACTTGGGAAGCCGAGCCGGCCGGGAAGGGCGATCGTTACGACACCGACCACCAGCAGGCCGGCCGCGACACCGCCCAGGAGCCGTGCAAATCGTTGCGGGCCCCGCGCCTCAAAAGCCCGGGCGCCCGCTTCGAAGCCCGCACCCGCCACTGCCGCCAGGCCAAGGCCTACCGCCGCCAATCCGGCCGCACCGGGGTCCGTCCCCCACCCGAACCCACCACTGCGGGCCAGCAGCGCGCCGCCCGCCATGGTGAGCGCGCCCCATCCGCTCAGATGGTTGATCGGTTTGGGCGCAGCCAGCAAGGCTGCCGCGGCACCGGTCACCGACAAGCCGACTACCCACACCGAGGGGGACCAGAAGAAATCAGAGCCCGAGGTGAAGAAGAACCGGATGTCGTCGAACGCCACCAGCCACGGGAACAGTGTCGGCACGGCCAGCGCCGCCCCGCCGGCCGCCCTGACGACGGCGCGTCGTCCATCGATTGGTTCGACGAGCGCCCACAGCAGCGCCACCGCGGTGGGTAGCAGCAGCATCAGTGGAGCGAATGCAGCGCTGATAGCGGTGAGGATGGCGGCCGCCACCACCGCCGAAAACGTCCGGCGGCGGTGCAGAATCACCGACAGGATCCACGGAAGCACAGCCATGGCCACGATCCCGTGCCACACTCCGCCGGCCGCCAGGACCCGGACCACCGGTCCACCGATGAAGAGAACCCCGGCGGCGTAGCGCCCGGCCGGGCGGATGCCAAAGGGCCCCAGCAGCCGGGCGACTCCGATCACGCCGCCGACGGCGGCGGCCACGACCAACACGGTCAGGGTGAGCGACGCTCGGCCGAGCAACACAACCTGCACCAGCGACACGGCTCCCAGCACCGGTCGCAGCGGCTCGGGACTGCCGAGGCCTGCCGGATTCCATCCCCCGGAATAGGCGTGAAGCGCACCCGCCACCGATGAGGGAGGTGCCAGGGCATAGCCCGCGCTCGCCACCCCATCGATCCACAACTGACGGGTGGCGAAGAGTGCAAACCCGGTTCCGGCGAGCACCGACGCCACCACCGGCCGCCGCACTGTTTCTCCGCCCGATTCGACAAGGTGGCCGAGGCTGCGAGCGCGCTCGGAAGCGGTGATCCTCACAAACGTGTCGGCCATCCGTTGCCAAAACACCCTCAGCCGGGCCGACCCGCGGATCTGGAACCGAAATAGCTCGGCGTCGCCCTTCACTCGCTCAACCCGCAACCGGGCGGCAAGGGTGTTCGGCAGCCGGACCAGGTTCCACAGCCAGGCACGGACAAAGGCGAACAGGCGCCATTTGCCGAACAACGGGCTCACGATGGCCTCCGTCAGGCCGAGCACAAAGTTGAACGGAACTACCCACAGCAGCGTGATCGGACTGTATGCCTTCACCATCGCCCGCAACCGTCCTGCCTCGACTCGCCATGGCTTCGAGTGGCTTGCACAGGTGCCGTCGTGCAGCACCTCTGCGCTCGGGACCACCACGATCCGGCCACCGGCCAATCGAACGCGTTGGCACAGATCGAGGGCGGCCGTGACGGGCTCGAGCAAGCTGTCGGGCCCCCCAACCCGTTCCAGCATGTCCCGATCGATCAGGATGGAACTGCCGGCCACGAAGGCCACATCGCGCAGCACGTCGTACTGCTCCTGATCGAGCTCGTCGAAATCCAGGCCACTGGTGGGAACCTCGAACACGTCGGTGGCAAGTCCGACCGATTCGAGCAGCCCGGGGTGGCCGGAGGTGAGGACCTTCGACCCCACCAGGTCGGCGGCCACCCGTCCGCCCTCGCGGATGAGGGCACGGAGGGTATCGGGCCGCGGAATGCTGTCGTCATGCAGCAGCCACACATGAGTGATGCTCGAATCGAGGTCCGCGAGAGCGTCGGCTACGGTCGGCGCCCAGCGGGACTCATCGATGGCTTGGCGGACCCGCCGGTCGCCCCCGACGACGAGGACGGTATCTGCCTCGTACACTTGTCGATCCACGGCTTCCAATGCTTCGGGCAGCGAGGAGCCCTCGTGGACAACCACGAGGGCGGCCACGAGGGCGGTCGCCGTTGGAGAATCCGACCGCGCGGGGTCGAGGAGCGCCATGCAGCCATTCTCTAGACAATGAGCGACTATCGCAATGACCTGGCGGTAGTTGTGCTCTCGGGTGGCGTAGGGGGCGCCCGCCTGGCCAGGGGTTTGGACGCCGTCTGCACCGATCTGACCGTCGTGGTGAATGTCGGTGATGACGACGTCATCTACGGGCTTTTTGTTTCACCGGACCTCGACACCGTCGTCTACACGCTGGCCGGAATCGAGGGTTCGCACGGTTGGGGCCTGGCAGATGACAGCTTCGACGTGATGGGCCACCTGGGAGGCTTCGGGCTCGACAACCAGTTCCAGATCGGAGACCGGGACCTGGCGACCAACCTGTTCAGGACCGCGCGCCTCCGGGAGGGGGCAGCACTGAGTTCGATTACCGCAGCAGTCGCCTCGTCGATGAGCGTCGGCCCGAGGGTGCTCCCCGCCACCGACCACCGGGTCCCCACCCGGGTCCGGTCGGGTACCACCTGGATGCCATTCCAGGAGTACTTCGTGCTGCGCGGTGGCACCGACGTAGTCGACGAGCTGCGATACGAAGGGGCGGACCAGGCCGAGGCGGCGCCGGGTGTTGTCGAGGCAATCGACCGGGCCGACATCGTCGTGATCGCACCCTCCAACCCCCCTCTGTCCGTCTGGCCCATCCTGGCGATCCCGGGTATCCGGGAAGCGGTCCAAAGGTCGTCGCGAGTCATGGCGGTTAGTCCGCTGTTCGCCGGCCGGGCCCTCAAGGGACCGGCCGATCGGGTGATGGCGAGTCTCGGATTGCCGGCCGGCAACCAGGGAGTGGCCGACGCCTACCAGGGCCTCGTGACGGACCTGGTGGTGGACGTTGGTGACGCCGACGAGCCGGTCGAGACCGAGGCGGCGATTCACCCGCTGGACACCCGCATCGCCGACCGGATGGCGGCGTCTCGGTTCGCCCGTGCGCTGCTGGAGCTGCCGTGATTGCCATTTGGCCGCTCGAAGGGATTCCTGAAATCGATGCCGGCAACGACTTGACCACCACCATCCTGACGGCCTGCGAACAAACCGGCTTGACGGTCGAGAACGGCGACATATTCGTGGTGACCCACAAGATCGTTTCCAAGGCCGAGGGCAGGACCGTCCAGATTCTGACCGACGCCGATTACCGCGATGTCATCGCCGACGAGGCGGCCGACATCATCCGTCGTCGGGGCGATCTGGTCATCACCCGCACCCGGCACGGCTTCATCTGCGCCAATGCGGCCGTCGACCGGTCGAACACACCAGACGGCAGTGCACTGCTCCTGCCGACCGATCCCGATCGATCCGCTCACCGCATAAGAACCGGCTTGGAACGGGCAACCGGCAGCACCCTCGGCGTCCTCATCACCGACACGTTCGGACGCGCCTGGCGCCGCGGCCAAACCGATGTGGCGATCGGCATATCGGGAGTCAAATCCGTCCTCGACCTGCGCGGCACCACCGACCACGAAGGTCGAGAACTCACAGCCACCGAAGTCGCCGTGGCCGATGAGCTAGCCGGTGCCGCCGACCTCGTCATGGGCAAGGCCTCCAGGATTCCGGTCGCCCTCGTACGCGGAGCCGGTCTCCTGGGAGAGGGCCGCGTATCCGATCTCGTCCGGGACCCACAAGAGGACCTGTTTCTGTGATCCGGCATCTGGCATCAGGCATCCGGCATCCGGCATCCGGCAGTCTTCTTGCTGGGAGCCGGCATCCGGCATCCGGCATCCAGCATCCGGCATCCGCGAAGAGCGTCACGCGTCATCGGGGTTTCCCTGGGCCTGGCGCCGACGGCGCCGGCCGTCCTCAACCTCGCCGGTTCGGCGGCAGCACTCGGTTTTCTTCGCCCTTGAGACAACAGTGCTGGGACCGCGGCGAAGAAAACGAAATCAGATACGAAATGCCTCCACCGTCTTGGCGATTCCGGCCTCGAGTTCGGTCCAGGACTCCCACCCGAGGTGGGCCTTGGCGGCAGCAGCATCTAGGACCGATCGCGCCAGATCGCCGTCCTTGGCCGGTCCATGCTCCGGAGACCCGTCATAACCGGCGGCGCCGGCAATGAGGCTGTAGAGGTCATTGACGGAGGTGGCACGACCCGTACCGATGTTGAGTCGGAGCCCTCCGCCGATCTCGCCGGCACGGGCAAAAGCGTCGACTATGTCATCAATGAACACATAGTCGCGGGCCTGCTCGCCATCGCCGTGGATGAGCGGCCGGGTCCCGTCCAACATGAGACGCGTGAAGATGGCCACCACTCCGGCTTCTCCATGAGGATCTTGTCGTGGGCCATAGACGTTGCCGAGCGCCAGGATCAAATAGTCGATCCCGGCAACCTGACGGAAATACCGGAAGTAGTCCTCGACAATCTTCTTGGAGATTCCATAGGGCGAATCGGGGAAGGCGGGGGCATCCTCGGTCACCGGGTCGGCGGGCACTTCGCCGAACATGGCGCCCCCCGAAGAGGCGAACACCACTCGCTGAACCTCCGACTGGGCGGCGGCCTGCAGCACATTGATGGTGCCGAGTACGTTGACTTCGGCGTCGAACATCGGATCCTCAACCGAAGGCCTAACTCCCGACTGGGCGGCCAGGTGATGAATGACATCGGGCGCAAACCGCCGCACAGCCTCACCAAACTCGGCGGTTCGAATGTCGAGCTGGTGGAAGTGAACCGGCCCAATTTGGCGGGCCTCGGCCAGCCGATCGAGATGTCCCTTCGACAGATCATCGACGGCAAGAACTTCCCAGTCGTCGTCGATGAGCCGATCAACCAGGTGAGAGCCGATGAACCCGGCCCCGCCGGTGACAAGAGCCTTGCCGCTCATGCACACATCCTTTCAATCCGAGAGAGCCTACCGGCCGTGCTTGCGACGTTACTGAGGCGGCGAAAAGGTTATCGACCCCGGTGCCAGCGTTACGCCCGGAGCCACCCGAGCTCCGTTGACGATCTCGCATCCGCCGCCGATGACGGCGTCTTCCCCCACAAGTGAGGCCCCGGTAACCAGCGCCCCGGATTCGACGATCGCTCGGCGCCCCACTACCGCCCGACGCACAGTCGCGCCGGACTGGATGGTGGCTCCGGCCATGACGATGGCCTCCTCGACGATTGCGCCCGGCTCGATCACTGCCCCGGCCTCAACGGCAACCCACGGATCTGCCGCTGGTTCGGGGAACCGGACCAGTCGCGAACGGCCGGCGGCTACCGCGTCGTGGGTGGCCAGGTAGAGCTCGCCGGTGCCGATGTCGAGCCACTCTCCCTCGACGGTGACCGCACCCAGCTCGCCCGATTCGACGAGGTCGGGGAACACAACGCGCTCAAATGACAACGGGCCTCTTGGGTAGCGCTCGATTATCTCTCGCCTCATCAGGTAAATGCCGGCACTGACCGTGACGGCCGGGGCAGTACCGGCCGGCGGCTTCTCGACGAAGCGCTCGACTGCTCCGTCAGGCCCCACCACGACAACGCCGTAGGCACTCGTGTCCTCCACTGTCACCAGTGCGAGCACCGCCGGCAGTGCCGGAGCCTCCGAGACGAACTCGGTCAGCCGGCCCTCGACGACAACATCGCCGTTCAAGACGAGCAAAACGTCGTCGAGCCGGTCACGGACCTCGCCAACCGGCCCGGCCGTGTCGAGCGGTGTCTGCTCGACAGCAACCACCACGTGAGGATGGGATACCGACTCGGCGTAGGCCCGCCACTCCTTCTCGTGGTCGGTACCGACCGCCAGAATCACCTCTTCGACGCCGACCTCGGCCAGCAATCGGAACTGCAACTCGATGAACGGCACTCCGGCCACCGGCAGGAGCCCCTTGGGCATGGCATGGGTGAGAGGCCAAACCCGGGTGCCACGGCCACCTACCAGAAGCACCGCTTGACGGATCATCGGATCAACGAGTCCTTGGGGGCAAACCGCACCTTCAACAGCGTGGCCAAGGCCGGCACTCCGTCCCGCCAGGTGATCTTCTTACCCTCGTGCAGCTCACGGCCGGCGTAGGTGATGGGCACCTCCCAAATGCGCTCACCCAGCCGCAGCACGGTGGCTGTCACCTCGGGCTCGAACTCGAATCGCACGGCCGACAGATTGAGAGACCGCAACAGATCTCCGTCGAACATTTTGTAGCAAGTCTCCATGTCCGAGAGGGTGGTGTTGAACAGAACATTCGTGACCAGGCTGAGAAAACGATTCCCCACCCAGTGCCAGAAAAACATGTTGCGGCGCTCCCCGGTGAAACGAGATCCGTACACGACCCGGGCTTGGCCCTCGAGCAGGGGGCGCAGCAGGCGGGTGAGGTCCCGCGGGTCATATTCGAGATCGGCATCCTGAATCACGATGAGATCCCCGCGTGCCTCCTCAATCCCCCGCCGCACGGCCGCCCCTTTGCCGCGATTGTCCGGATAGGACACCACCCTCACCGTCGAGTCGCTCAGGCGGCGCAATATGTCGAGCGTGCCGTCTTGGGAGCCATCGTCGACGATGATGACCTCCCGCTCGATGTCGAGCGGCGCTTCGCGTACCCGGCGGATGGCCTCTCCCACGGTGTTTCGCTCGTTGAAGGCCGGAACAATGATCGACAGCAGCCGGTAATCAGCCATCGATCAGCGATCGGAAATACGCAATGGTAGGTGGCAGGCCCTCCGCCAAGCCCACTTGTGGCTCCCAGCCGAGCCGCTGCTGGGCTCGGCTGATGTCGGGGCGCCGTCGGGAGGGGTCGGACTCAGGCAAGGGAAGGTAGTCGATGCCGGTGTCGGCGATCTCTTCAGCAATCGTGGTCGCCAACTCCTTCATCGACATCTCTTCGGGATTGCCGAGGTTGACCGGATCCACGACATCGCTGTTGGACAGCTGCCAGATCCCGTCAATGAGGTCATCGAGGTAGCAGAACGAACGGGTCTGGGACCCATCACCGTAGATGGTCAGGGGCTGGCCGGCCAATGCCTGATTGACGAAATTCGAGACCACCCGTCCGTCGTCCGGGGCCATGCCTGGCCCATAGGTGTTGAAGATCCGAGCCACCCGGGTGTCCAGTACCCGGCCCTGTCGCCGAAAGGCGTAGGTCAGCGCCTCGGCGTACCGTTTCGCTTCGTCGTAACAGGCCCGGGTCGAGGTCACCTGCACCGAACCGGTGTACTCCTCGCGTTGCGGATGCTCGGTTGGGTCCCCGTAGACCTCACTGGTGGAGGCGAGCAAGAAGCGGGCTTCATGCGCTTCCGCCAGCTCGAGCATGCTGCGCGTGCCCTCTGCCCCCGTGCGCAGCGTCCCGATTGGGTCCTGGAGATAGCGGGGCGGCGAGGCCGGCGAGGCGAGGTGGTAGATCCGGTCAAAGGGCCCCGGCAGGTCGGGTGGGTCCACCACCGTTCCCTCGACGAACTCCGCCCCGGCCGGCGACCCGAGAGGACTCGGACTCGACAAGTTGTCAAGCACCACCACCTCGTAGCCCTCTTCAAGCAGCCGGGTACTGAGCCTCCGTCCGAGGAAACCCGCCCCGCCCGTGACCAGGGCCCTGGTCATCGACCGATGCCCTCGTACTCCATGCCGAGGTGGCGGACTGCGTCTGGGTCGAGCATGTTGCGGGCATCGATGATGTGGGGGGAGGCCATCGCGTCGCGGATGGCCCGAAGGTCGACCGACTGGAACTCCGGCCACTCGGTGGCGATGAGAAGCACGTCCGCGTCCTTGGCTGCCTGAATCGGATCGTCCACACGGATCACGCCGTCAACATGGGCGGCCTCGGGATCGAAGGCCTGGACCGTGGCCCCGGCGGCGATCAGTTCCTCAGCAAGAAACACCGCCGGCGACTCCCGGATGTCGTCGGTACCGGCCTTGAAGGCCAGGCCCCACAAACCGACGGTCGCTCCTTCCAGAACGACGGCCGCCCGCACCTTTTCGATCACCCGCTGGCGTTGCAGCTCGTTGACCTCGATGACGCCTCGCAACAGGGAGAAGTCATAGCCGGCCTGGTCGGCGATGGCGACGAGGGCCCGTGTGTCCTTCGGGAAGCATGACCCGCCGTACCCGGGACCGGGGTTGAGAAAATGGAATCCCACCCGTCGGTCGTAGCCCATACCGAGCAGGACGTCCTTCACGTCGGCGCCCACCGATTCACACAAGTTGGCGATGGCGTTCGCGAACGTGATGCGAGTCGCCAGGTAGGCGTTCGAGGCATACTTGATCATCTCCGACGAGGCAGGATCGGTAACCACGACCGGGGCCTGCAAGGCTTGATAGAGCTCGAGCATCACCTCGGCGGCGTCCTGGTTGCGGGTGCCGATGACCACGCGATCGGGATGCAAGAAGTCACCGACTGCGCTTCCCTCCCGCAGGAACTCCGGGTTGGAGATCACGGTGGCCTCCGCCCCAAGCTCATCGAGGAAGGCCTGAAAACGGGCAACCGACCCCACCGGCACCGTCGACTTCAGAACCACCACTGTCTGCGGCTCCAGCCGAGGACCGAGGTCCTCGAGGGCGCCCTCGATGTAGGAAATGTCGGCGGAGCCGTCCTCATCCGGAGGCGTGGGCAGGGCGATGAACACGACCCTGGCTCCCTCAACGGCCTCCTTGTTGTCGGCGTGAAAGGAGATGAGGTTGTTGTCGATCCCCTCGGCCAGCAGGCGATCGAGACCGGCTTCGAAGAAGGGAACCCGCCCGGCCGAGAGCGTCGCCAGCTTGGCAGGATCTCGCTCGCCCAGACGGACCGTGTGTCCGAGATAGGCGAGACCCGCTCCAGTGACCACGCCAACATACCCGGCACCAATGACCGCAATTTGCATTTCTTGAACCTCTGTTAGCTCTCAGATCGAATCGGCGAGACGATCGGCCGACTTGACCACCTTCCCTGGCGTCCATACCAACGTAGTAGCCGATCCCGCCCGGGGCAGTAGGTCGAGCGAATCGGGTTCACTCACCGAAATCGGCATCGGCCCCAAGATAGACGATCAGGTCGATACCCCCGGTCGTCAGGTTGCCGTCCTGGACGCGGCCAAGACCAATCTCGGTAACGAAGGCATCGGCGGCCGCGATTTCTCCCGGACGGGTGACGACGATCGTTTCGGCGTAGTCCCGTTCGGCATTGCCGACCAAGGCAACAATGTGTCCAAGTGACTCCACAAAGGCGGCGAATTCCAGACCCGCTCCATTGCGGCCGTTTCCGTTGCGCACTTCGATACGGAGCGCCTCGCCGGTGTCGCCGGTCAACGAAAGCCCGGCCCGGAAGTTTGCCAGCAGCGCCGGAGCCTGGTCAGGGTGGGGACGGACGTAGGAAACACCATCCAGGGTGTCGAAATACACCGGCAGCGTCGACGCTTCGAGGTTCGTGGTATCGAACGAACGCATGTCCCAAGCCAGATCCCGCAATGCGTCGAAGTCGAGGCCGGCGTCTGTGGTGATCTGCTCACCAATCGCCCCCACCAGCTCGCCCATATCCAACAGGTTGTCGGGCCGTCTGGCCTCGTTGAGAATGGCGAATATCAATTCCTGCTGGCGTTTGGTCCGCTCGAGGTCGCTGCCCGGGACCCGCTGCCATCGGCCGTCTACCAGCTCTTCGAGGTTCCGAGAACGGGCGTAGGCGAGCGCGGTTGACCCATCCATGTGGACCACACCCTGGGGCACATTCAGCCCCGACTTCTCGTCTCGCGATGGCAAGGCGAAGTAGAAGTCGATCCCACCCAGTTCATCGACAATGGCAGCGAACCCGACGA
Source organism: uncultured Acidimicrobiaceae bacterium (assembly GCA_947259275.1). Classification (GTDB taxonomy): domain Bacteria; phylum Actinomycetota; class Acidimicrobiia; order Spongiisociales; family SHLN01; genus SHLN01. Next base: position 120,931 of record CAMYMH010000004.1, read on the forward strand.
AGTCGACCTCCACATAGTGATTGATCGCCACTCCCGACACCGACGAAACCGTCTCGATGAGCGCATTCGGGTCACGGGCGTAGATGGCATTGAGCTTCTCGATCTCACCGTCGGCCCGGCTGACCAGCAAGTCCCTGGGCAAGCTGACCAGTTGGGCTCTCTGTTGGTCGGTGTCGATCCGAAACAGCATGATGACGTCGGCCCGCTCGCCGTCGAAGACACCGAAATAGGTCAGATCACCCACGTTGTCTCGATTGTCGCTCCCGACCAGAAGCAGATAGAGCGGGCCATCGGCGCGCCCGGCCGGAGTAACCAGGGCAGGCAAATCCTCGCTCGGGATCTGCTCAATTGATGCGTCGATGGCGCTCTTGATGCCATTCAAATAGAAAAGCACCGCGAACACGACCACGTTGGCCACCACCAAGAGCGCGACAAACGTGCGTCGAAGAACGGCTCCGATCGAAAGAGATGCAGAAGGCGCGACGGTACGCTGCATTCGGGCGAGGTTACTACCTACTCGAAGTCAGCAAGCCCATTCGAGTCATGCCGCCGAAACACCCGGCGACGGGGGCCTCACGGCTCCCTGGCTCCAAAGAACTCGACCATCCGGTCGATCACATCCTCGGCCACTTCCCACCGATAATCCTCAGTCGATTCGTCGACGAGTCCGTGACCGACTCCCCCGTACAGAATCCACTCCCCGTGGGCGAGGTCTTGCTGGGCAGCCTGGCGCTTGTCGGCCGGAACCAGCTCATCCTCCTTGCCGTAGAACCCGAGCAGCGGGACGCTACTAGCCGGTATCGCACCATCGAACACGGGCGAAATCAGAGCCATGCCCGAGACATCGTGCTCGCCGGCGAATCGGACCGCCGCCTCGGCCGCCGGGCCGAGCGCCACGACACCGATGGAGCCTGGGCGCACCCAGGGAGTGTGAGCGCTCGACATCCACTGGAAGGTGTCCACCAGGTTCGACATCACCCTTGGACGCCCTCCCCCGTTGAGGTCGGGCCCAACCACGGCAAGACCGTTGCGGGCGAGCCGGCGCGCCACCGACTTCACCGAAGACGTGAGCGCATCAGAGCCGTGGATCAGGAGAATACCCGGGAAGGATCCAGCATGGTCGGGGCGGGCAAGGTACCCCCGGAGGTGGCGAAGGCCGGAAAAAATGTCGGCGCCCCCATAGAGGATCTGATGAGTGCCCTCTCCCTTCAGCAGCGCCATCGTGCATCCTCCCGATCAGTCGGGGAGCGTAGTCGTCCGCACCGAGCGCACCTGACCGGACCGCAATACCTGCCGGTTTCCTTGAGCCTCAACCACCAGGCCGCCGTTGGCCTCTACGTCGATGGCCAATGCCGGACCTCCACCGTCCCAGCTGACGGTGGTCCCGATGGTGGCGCTGCACAGTCGGTACTCCGACCGCCCCCAGTTGCCGGGGCCGGCACCCACGGCAGCCAGCAGCTGGTGTGCCCAGTCGGCGGCGATCACCTGTCCGGCGGTTGGTCCGGGATCGGCTTCGAAAAGGGCGCCGAAACCTGCGGGCGGCTCAGGCCAGTACAGGTTGGCACCGAAGCCCATCAAGACCAGATCCCCGGTGCGCTCGGCCAGCAGCCCCGCCACCTTGTCACCCGCCGGTGACACGACATCATTCGGCCACTTCAGCGCCAGCGCCGGGTCGAGCACCCTCCGAGCAGCCAGACCCGCTACCAGGGTGAGCAGCGGGATGCGGGCCGGCGGCCACTCGGGGACGAAGGCCAGCGAGGCTGCCAGCGACCGTTGAGCATTCAGCCATCGCGCGCCCCCTCGGCCGCGGCCCGCTTGTTGTTCGGCCGCTGTCACCAGGCAGGGAGTCCCTGCAAACCTGCTTCTCGCCTCATCCTGAGTAGATGCAACCCGCTGCAGGTGGTGGACGACGTAATCTGTAGCCAAGCACGGCCTCCGATGGTCTAAGGACACAAGCATATGAGCACTGATGATCGCCTCCGGCGACTCGAATCGCTGCGCGCCGAGAACTCGGCCGCGCACGAGCGCGCCATTGATCGCCAACACGAGCGCGGCAAGCACACCGCCCGGGAGCGAATCGAAATGCTGGTTGACAAAGGGTCGTTCCAGGAGATCGATACCCTCGTCCGCCATCAGGCAACCGGGTTCGGCATCGAGGAGAACCGTCCGCTCGGGGATGCCGTCATCACGGGCTGGGGCACCATCGACGGCCGCAAGGTGTTCGTGTTCGCCGAGGACTTCACGGTCTTCGGAGGCAGCCTCGGCGAGGTCGTCGCCGACCGCATCACCAAGGTGATGGATCTGGCGCTCGAGGTCGGCGCTCCCCTCGTCGGTCTCAAGGACTCCGGTGGAGCCCGCATCCAGGAGGGGGTGGTCTCACTCGACGGCTATGGGCGGATCTTCGAGCGCAACGTGCGGGCCTCGGGGGTGATCCCGCAGATTTCGGTCATCATGGGCCCTTGTGCAGGCGGAGCCGTCTACTCGCCGGCGCTGACCGATTTCGTATACCAGGTCAACGAAACCAGCCATCTCTTCATCACCGGACCCGACGTCATCAAGACCGTAACCGGCGAGGACGTCACCTTCGAGGAGCTGGGTGGCGCCCACTCCCATGCCAGCATCTCGGGAGTTACCCACTTCGTAGCTGCCGACGACCGGGCAGCCATGGAGGAAGTCCGCTACATCCTGTCGTTCCTGCCCGCCAACAACCTCGAGGCCGCCCCGTACTTCACACCCAGCGACAAGCCGGACCGGATGGATGAAGAGCTGACCACCATCATCCCCGATTCATCCAATCAGCCATACAACATGCACCACCTCATCGAGCTGATCGTCGACGATGCTGATTTCTACGAAGTCCACGAGCACTATGCCCAGAACATGGTGGTGGGTCTGGCTCGACTCGACGGCCATGCGGTTGGCATCGTCGGCAATCAACCGTCGGTTCTCGCCGGCACGCTCGACATCGACGCCTCGGTGAAGGCAGCCCGCTTCGTGCGATTCTGCGACGGCTTCAACATTCCGCTGGTCACTTTCGTCGATGTCCCCGGCTTCCTGCCCGGCGTGGACCAGGAGCACGGCGGCATCATTCGCCACGGCGCCAAGTTGCTCTACGCATTCGCCGAGGCCACCGTTCCCAAGATCACGGTCATCACCCGCAAGGCATACGGCGGGGCCTATGTCGTCATGAACTCGCGCAGCCTTCGCGCCGATCTCGTTTACGCATGGCCCTCCGCCGAGATCGCGGTGATGGGCGCCCGGGGTGCGGTCAACATCATCCATCGTCGCGAGTTGGCCAACGCCGAGAACACCGACGAGGAGCGCGCCCGGCTCATCGACGAATACGAGGAGATGTTCGCCAATCCCTACCTGGCCGCCGAGACCGGGCTGGTCGACGAGGTCATCCTTCCCCGGGAAACACGGCCCCGGCTGATTCGGGCGCTCGACATGTTGCGAACCAAGCGCGAGACCCCCCCACCCAAGAAGCACGGGAACATCCCCCTTTGATGGACTCTCTACTCGTTGCCAACCGGGGTGAGATCGCCATCCGGATCATCCGCACCGCTCGGGAGATGGGTCTGCATACCGTCGCGGTTTACTCAGAGATCGACCGCGACTCCCTTCACACCGCCCTCGCCGATGAGTCGTGGAACATCGGAGGAGCTGCCGCCGCCGATTCCTACCTGAACGCCGGGCGCATCATCGAGGTGGCGACCGAGTCGGGTGCGGAGGCGATTCACCCCGGGTACGGGTTTCTGGCCGAGAACGCCGATTTCGCGCGCGCAGTCGTGGAGGCCGGGCTGGTTTGGGTTGGCCCCCCTGCCGAGGCAATTGCGACCATGGGAGACAAGATCGCCTCCCGTCTGGCCGCCGAGGCGGCTGGAGTAGCCGGAGTCCCGGGGACCACTGAAGCGGCCCAAGGTCCGGCTGAGATCATCGCCTTCGCCGCCCAACACGGCTATCCGCTCGCCCTCAAAGCCGCTCACGGCGGCGGCGGGAAGGGAATGCGGATCGTTCGAGATGACGACGAGGTGGCCTCGGCCCTCGAGGCCGCCGGCCGGGAGGCACGGGCCTACTTCGGGCGCCCGGAGGTGTATATCGAGCGATACCTGGAGCGGCCCCGTCACATCGAGGCTCAGGTCATCTTCGACACACATGGAAACGGCTTCTTCCTCGGCGAGCGGGATTGCAGCAGTCAGCGCCGCCACCAGAAACTGATTGAGGAGGCACCTGCAGCCGGCATCAGCGAAGACCTGCGAGGCGCCATCGGAGAGGCCGCCCTCGCCGTCGGCGACGCGTGCGGATATGTGAACGCCGGCACCGTCGAGTTCTTGCTGGAGCCCAACGGCAACTTCTTCTTCCTCGAGATGAACACGCGCCTGCAGGTAGAGCATCCCGTCACCGAGCTGGTCACCGGCCTCGATCTCGTGCGCCTTCAACTGGAGGTTGCCAGAGGCGAAGAGCTCGAGTTGTGGGACGTGCCCACTTCCGGACACGCCATCGAGATGCGAATCAATGCCGAGGATCCCGGGGTCGGCTTCCGGCCGTCTCCGGGACGGATCACCGAGTATCGCGAGCCGGGTGGTTTTGGAGTTCGGGTCGACAGCTCGGCCGAGGCCGGGTCGACCATCAGCCCGTACTACGACAACCTCGCAGCCAAGCTCATCGTTTGGGCTCCCAGCCGGGAACGGGCGATAGAAAAGGCACTCCGGGCCGTGTCCGACTTCGAGATCAAAGGCATCCCCACCACCCTCGCCGCCCATCCGCTGCTGCTGAACCATGAGCTCTTCCGGAAGGGCGAGCACTACACGACCTACGTTGAGGATCTGATCGACTTCTCGGGCATCGCCGCCGACGGCGGGCCGGCCCTGCCCGAGGAGGAAGCCACCACCCTCCGCCAGGCCACCGTCGAAGTCGGTGGGCGGCGGTACGAGGTCAAGCTGTGGTTCCCCGAGGCTGAGCTGATCGGCACCACCCAGCGCCGGCGCCCCCCTCGACTCGAGCGGGGCCAAGCGGCCGGAGAAGACGGAGGCATGATCTCCGCTCCCATGCAGGGGACCATCGTCAAGGTCTCGGTCAAGGCGGGCGACCACGTGAAGGAGGGCGACACCATCTGCATCCTGGAAGCAATGAAGATGGAAAACGAGATCAAGACCCCGGTCGAGGGCGAGGTCGTCGACCTCCGCATCCAACCGGGCGACAGCGTGGCCAACGGAGCGGTGCTGGCGGTGGTGCGCGGCTGACCAATACCTGGTGGTCCACCGAGTGTGGCTTAGGTTGCGCTCGATATTGAATCTTCTATGCGTCAAGGGGTTTCTTGGTTGACATCGATGGGTGGACGCGACAGGGGTGAGCCACACGGAGGGCGGCGTCCCGCTGAGAGGTGTAAACGTGAGGCGACTCTCAGCGCTGCTGGTCGTCAGGCGGGGAGGGCGAGTGGGTCCTCGGTGATGACCTCCTTTGGGGGTTGGTCGATTTGGTTCATGGAGCCTTCGGAGAGGTAGCGGCGGTCGGCGGTTTGCCATTCGTCGTGGACTTCGGCCAGGACTGCTCCGACCAGACGTATCACTGAGATGTCGTCGGGGAAGATGCCCACCACGTTGCTGCGGCGTTTGATCTCCGAAGGTGTAGCTTCGGTGAGGTGCCACGCCCCGGTTTCGGGGCTCATCTGCGGGCGGCTCAGGAACCATCCACTCATCGCATCACATATCGCTCGGTTCTCCAGCCACTGGCTGACCGCTGCGCAGAAACCCATTTGATGCCAGACGAGTCCAGGCAGATTGCGGAGCTGCGACAGCGCATACCTGCCGATCATTCTCGGTTTGGGTCGTTTAAGTGGGTGAGGTGGGCGTGGTCTATTCGCGACTGCGCCAGTGTCTTCCGGATAAACGGCCGACCACGCGCCGATTGTCCGCTACCTCCTGGGTCTTCCGGTCGCGGAGGTAGGTGCTAGGAGCGGAGCACGGGCCCCCCATCCGGCTTGAGCGGTCGCCTTCGAGACCACGGGGGCGCGACGCAGGTTCGAGAATCCGTTGGATTCGAGTAGTTCGCATCCATCTATGCGTTTCCCCAACCGCACAGACGCGCCGAGTCGGCTCCGTAGTAAACCCATTCCCCGGCAATCGTGCCCGATTCACTGAGATCAACAACCGAGATCCCAGATACCTCGCAGTTACCCGCGTCAATCGTGTATGAGGCGGCACACCCCCACCCATTGACGAAGATGAGGCCGGGTTCCAGCCTCAGACCCGGCCGATCCTCGAGCAGATCCGAAACGAAACCACCGAGTTGATCCCCGGCAACCGATCCGAGGAGTGCATCCTCTCGCCTCGCCCCCTCGTCGTACAGCTCGACTATGGCATCCCGATCGGCCGAGGACCAAGCATCGAAGTAGCGACCAAACAGCTCGTCGGCAGCGGCCCCGGCTTCGGTGATGACCGTGGCATTGGCGGCCGGTAATCCCACCGCGGTTACGACCACGTCTGGATAACGCATGGCGGCCTCATACTCGAAGAAATTGATGAGCCGCGAGATCCGTCCATCCTCCAACTCGAGCTGCCGGAGTATGACCATCGAATCCTCCGTTGGCGGCTCTGCCAGAGCCAAGAACCCACCCAGGACCAACTGTTCGGCGGCGCCGTCCCGATTGACGTGAACGGCCGCAAGGGGTTCGGGCGCGCCAGGGCGGCTGAGCAGGTACGTGGCGTACCTGCTCGGCCCCATCGTGATGATCGGGAAGATGGGATCGATCACCTTGGCCTCAGGCGCGAAATAGGAAACGAACGCATCTGCGTCTACAGCCCGTGTTGATGCAGCAAGCCCCTCCGCCACCTCGACACCCTGCGCCTCCCACGCATCCAGTGAGGAGCTCTCACCACCACCACAGCTCGCCGCCAGCAACACCAGGGCACACCCCACAGTCAGAGCATGGCGCATCCCCATCACCCCCTCTTTGTCGAAGCCTTTGCTTCTGGACCTCCAGCCACAAGCCTGACGAGCGACCAAGGCCTTCCCCGCCACCCCCTATCGTCGCGCTCGCCACCCACCTTGCATAGAGGTAAAGGTCACGAATTGGCCACTCATTAGGACCGGATCTTGTCGAAACCTCAGCCCTCTTCAGTTGTATGACGTAGTGTGATACAGTCGTGGCATGGCTCAAGCGATCTCCGTTCGACTCGACGACGAAGCCCTCCGCGCCCTTGGCCTACTCGAAGCCTCGGGCATGACCCGCTCGGAAGCGATACGCGCGGCGCTGGTGGACGCAGCTACCCGTCTCCACGACAAGCAGGCACTCGCCGCCGAGGTTGCCGCATTGGAAGCCGACGAGGAAGACCGGGCTGAGATGTTGGCGGTCGCCGACCTCATGGAGGGCCTCCGTGCGCCGGGGTGACATCTTCGCCTTGCGACTACCCAAGGACGTAGGCCACCAACAGCAGGGGCCACGCTTCGGAGTTGTCGTGCAGTGCGACGCCTTCCTTCCTCGCTCGGTGGTCTTGGTGGCGCCGACGTCGAGAAGCGCTCGATCAGCGTCGTTCCGACCCGAAATTGAGATCGGTGGCAACTCGACAAGGGTACTGGTGGAACAGGTCGGCGCAATCGACATGAGCCGATTGGGAGACCTCGCCGGCCACCTGACACCGGAAGAACAATGGGGTGTCGACGCGGCCCTGCTCACCGTTCTCGGTCTGAGTTGACGCGCCCAGAACACCCTGATCTCGCGCGATAACGAGCACAACCGGTAGGTGAGCGAGAGCGGCACAAACTGATCGGGGCATCGATAGGATCGGCTCGATTATCTCGCTATCTAAGGTTACGGCCGGTACTCCCCCAATACGTCTCGCAGGACGTTGCTCACCTCTCCCACGGTGGCCCCCACCGCCAGCGCTTCCTTCATCGGGTAGAGCACGTTGCCGGTGGTGTCGGCAGCAGACCGGACGGCTTCGAGCTTGCCGGACACGTCGCCGCGCCCGGCCTTGAGGGCCTCCAGCCGGGCAACCTGATCCCGCTCCAGGTCGGGATCCAGAGTGAGCGGTGGGACGTGGCCTCCCTCGTCGGTTTGGAAGCGGTTGACGCCAACGATGACTTGCTCACCGGCATCAACCGCTTTGGCAGTCCGGTAGGCAGAGTCCTCGATCTCAGCCTGCACGAGGCCGTTCTCAACCGCGGCGACTGCCCCGCCGTTGCGATCGACCCACTCGATGATTTCGAGCGCTCTGGCCTCGAGCTGGTCGGTCAGATGCTCAACCACGTAGGAGCCCGCCAGCGGGTCGACCGTGTCGGTGACGCCGCTTTCGTGGGCAATGATCTGCTGAGTTCGGAGTGCCAGAGTGGCGGACTCTTCGGTCGGCAAACCGAGCGCTTCGTCGAACGAGTTGGTGTGCAGCGACTGGGTGCCGCCGAGCACCGCACTCAGCGCCTCGAGCGCAGTGCGGACCACGTTGGTGAGCGGCTGCTGAGCGGTCAGCGAGCTGCCGGCGGTCTGAGTGTGAAAGCGCATCCTCCAGGAGTCCGGCTTGGCAGCACCGACCCGGTCCCGCATCAGGCGAGCCCATAGGCGCCGCGCCGCCCGGTACTTGGCGACCTCCTCCAGAAAGTTGCTGTGGGCATTCCAGAAGAACGACAACCGGGGAGCGAAGTCGTCGACATCCAGACCCGCCTCCCGAGCCGCTTCAACATAGGCGAGGGCGTTGGCGATGGTGAAGCCGATCTCCTGGGCCGCGGTCGAACCCGCCTCCCGGATGTGATATCCAGAGATAGAGATGGTGTTCCAGGCGGGCAGCTGGTCGGCGCAGTAGGCGAAGAGGTCGGTGACCAATCGCATTGATGGCCGGGGCGGGTAGATGTAGGTTCCCCGGGCGGCGTACTCCTTGAGGATGTCGTTCTGGACGGTTCCACCGATGTCGGCCGCAGCCACTCCTTGCTCCTCCGCCACCAGCTGATAGAGCAACAGGACGATGGCCGCGGTGGCGTTGATGGTCATGGAAGTCGTGACCCGGCCAAGCGGAATTCCGTCGAGCAGCCTGCGCATATCCTCGAGCGAGTCGATCGCCACCCCAACCTTGCCGACCTCTCCGGCCGATCGAGGGTCGTCGCTGTCGAGGCCCATCTGGGTGGGAAGGTCGAACGCCACCGACAGACCGGTTTGCCCGGCCTCGAGCAGCGCTTGGAAGCGTTGGTTGGTGGCGGCGGCGTCCCCGAACCCGGCGTACTGGCGCATCGTCCACAATCGGCCGCGGTACATGGTCGGATACGGGCCGCGGGTGAATGGGTACTCGCCCGGGTTCCCCAGCTCGGGCGGCTCCTCGGGAGGCCCGTGAACTGCGTTCACCGGAATGTCGCGGGGAGGCGTTGAATTCGCGGAGTTATCCATAGCTCGGTATATGCTGGCCGGGAGCAGATGGTACTCGGGAACTTCACCGGTACCTCACGCCCTCCAACCCAAGTAAATGAGCTTGCCCAACCGCGAACCCACGATTCACCAGGCCGAATGGCGCGAGCGCCGCACCCGGCTGGTTCCTGCCCTTGCCATTCTGCTGGTAGGGGGCGTGCTGATGGGCGCCTGGGTCGGCCTCTTCACTTTCCTCTCGACCAATCCGTCGGCCAAGGCATACGACTGGGTGGATGAGACGCTCATACCCGAGACCAACGCGGCCGGCATCCCCGAGTTCCCCAATCTCAGCCGCCTCTCGACATTGTTTTCGGCCGACGGCGTTCAGCTGGCCGAGCTCTCCCTCCGTGGCAGCCTCCCGGTCCCCATCGAGGAGATCCCTGAACAGGTGAGCGGGGCGATCCTGGCCGCCGAGGACGGTGATTTCTACGACCACCGGGGCGCCGACTTCGAGTCGACGCTGCGAGCCGCGGTGGCGACGGTCCGGGGCACGTCGATTCAGGGAGGGTCCACCATCACCCAGCAGGTGGTCCGCAACCTCGGGATCGTCGGCAAGGAGAAGACCGTCCAGCGCAAGATCGCCGAGATCGCCTGGGCGGCCGAAATGGAGCGCAAATACTCAAAGGAGGCCATTCTCGAGTTCTACCTCAATTCGGTCTACTTCGGTTGGAATGCGTACGGGATACGCGCCGCCGGGCTCGAGTACTTCGGCAAAGAGCTCGCCCAGCTCTCGGTTGGAGAGGCTGCCGCCCTCGCCACGGTTATTCGCAATCCGTCCCTCTACGATCCCCGCGACCGAACCCCGAATGAGAGCGGCCAGATCGGTCAAGAGCTGGTCGAGGAGCGCCGGGTCAGCGTGCTGGACGAGATGGTCGAAATCGGGATCATCACCGACGGAGAGGCTGAGGCCGCCGCCGCTATCCCCCTGGCCGCATCCATCATTCCCCACCAGAACTTCCCCGAGCCGGCCGAGTTGATTCGCATTTCGGCGGTGGGGGCGCTGCTGAACGATCCCAAGTTCGATTCGGTGCTGGGCACCACGCCCGAGGATCGGCTCATCGCTATCTTCGGATGCCCGGCCGACGACGTCGAGTGCGAGCTCGAGTCGCGGCTCAAGGGCGGCCTGGTCATAACCACCACCGTGGACTTCCACTTCCAGACCCGCGCCAACGAGATCCTGCGGGACTGGCTCCCGTTGTCTCCCACCGGTGGGGCAGCCCCGACGGGCGCCATCACCACCGTCGAAAACGGCACCGGCGCCATCAGGGTCATGGCGGGTGGGCTGGACTTCGGCGATGACATCGAGGCAGGCCAGCGCGATTACAACCTCGCCACCGAAGGCCAACGGCAGCCCGGCTCAGCTGCCAAGCCGTTCGCCCTCATTGCCTACCTCGAGCAGGGCGGCAGCCTCAACTCCTATTGGAACATCTCATCGCCGCTGGTCATCGAGTGCGACGTGCCGTGTGGCGAGAACGGCGGCTTCGAGTGGACGGTTCGAGGCGGTCGGGTGGCGGGGGGTCTCCGCAGCCTCGAGGCTTCAACCTACTTCTCGACCAACCCGACCTTTGCGCAACTGGCGGTCGAAGTCGGACCCGAGGCGATGGCGGAAGTCGCCAACCGGCTCGGGGTCTCTGCCGAGCTCCCCCCCGTGTATTCGCTGGCACTCGGCGCCGGCGAGTTGAGCCCACTCGACATGGCGGCCGCCTATTCGACCCTCGCCAACTACGGCGTCAAGAACGAGCCCTACCTCATCCAGCGCATCGCCGACGAGGACGGCAACGTGCTGTTCGAAGCCGCCCCGACGCCAGAGCAAGTCCTCGACGAGACCCTGGCCGCGGTGGTGGTGAACACGATGAAGAAGGTGGTCTCGATCGGAACCGGGACCAACGCCCAGATCGGACGACCCCAGGCGGGCAAGACCGGCACCAACCAGAGCTTCCGCGACGCCTGGTTCGTCGGCTACGTGCCCCAGTATTCGACTGCGGTCTGGGTCGGATACGCCGATGCCCAGATTCCCATGACGAACATCACCATCAACGGCAAGAGCTATCCCCGGGTGTTCGGTGGAAGTGTGCCGGCGCCGATCTGGCAGGAGTACATGTCCGAATTCCTCGCCGACGTGCCGGTGGAAGACTTCCCCCCCATACCGTCGGGCTCGAGCAAGTACTACGTGGTCCCCTCCACCGAGGTCCCGAACATCCTCGAGGATCCCCTCATCACCCAGAAGGATGCCGAACAGCTCGTCTACTTCGCCCATCTCCGGCCGGTGGTCGAGGAGATACCGTCACTCGAACCGCTCGGAACGGTTCTCAGCCAGACTCCGGACCCCGGCGCCCGACTCAGCCACAACGGCGAGGTGTTGATCGAGGTCTCGAACGGTGAGCCGCCGACGTTCCCGCTTCCCAACCTGATAGCCCTCACGAGAACCGAGGCCAATCTGGTCATGGCTCAGTTGGCCGCCGAAACCGAGATCCTGGTGGCCCTGGTTCCACAGTTCGAGGTGTCCGACGAGGAATCCTGGGGCAGGATCATCAGGACCTTCCCGGTGGGGGGTACTCCAGTCGGCGCCGACGACATCGTGACGCTTGTCATCGGCCGGGCGCCCGACGGCTAGCGAGTCTGCTTCCCGCCCCCCACCCGATTCCCGCCTGAGGTTCCATGCTCGGGCTGATTGAGAACCTCGCGTCGAAGGCGAGCCGTGAGCCTCGGCAGCAACTCCGGGGGTAGCGGGGGCACCGTCGACCGCACGTAGAGATGCGAGGCTGTGCCGACGATGAGACCAGATCGGGCGAGCGCGGGGGTGCTGACGGGGCGGCGAATCGAACGCCGCCGCTTGGCAGCCTGCATGAGACGCAGCAGGTCGGCCACCGCCTCCGCACCAATGGCCGCAATCCAGTAGCGGCGTACGTATTCGTGGTCGACCGGGTAGCCGCCGGGCGTCATCCACAAGCGAGGCCGAACCAGCGGCCGCCGGTTTACAGTCGCCCGGACGCCCGAGCTGGGGCTGCAGCCCGCGGTGCCGGGCACCGGAATGGGAGGACGAGCATTTCGACGTGGCACCGCGGGCTGCATGGGCGAATAAATACCAAATAACGTGATATAACGTCAATGGAGACGGTATAAGGCGCGAAAGAAATGCCTGGCAACCCAAGACCCAAGACCCAAGACCCAAGCAGAGCATCGCGTGTCAAGGTGGTTTCGCTGGGCCTGGCGCCGGCGGCGCCGGCCGTCCCCAAGCTCGGGTTGCAGCACTCGGCTGCCCTTCGGGCAGCTAAGCAGTTGCTACGCAACTGCCAAGCCGGGCGTAAGCCCGGCCTTTCTCCGCCCTTGTCACGCGCCAGACATGACTCGGCGGAGAAATCGAAAAGATACACTGTCCCCCCATGCCAACGTTCAAAGAGCTGGTGGCGGCTGCGCGGGAGCGGATCCAGGAGGTCACTCCCGAGGAAGCCGAAGCCGCACTCGATCATGCCGTCTTCATCGACGTGCGCGAGAGCAACGAATTCGAGCTGGGTGCGATCGCGGGAGCAGCCCATATCGCCCGCGGAGTGCTCGAAAGCACCATCGGCAGCCGGGTCCCCGATCAGAACGCAGAGATCATCCTCTATTGCGCGGTCGGCGAGCGATCGGCGCTGGCTGCCGAGTCGCTGGCGGGACTCGGTTACACAAACGTCAGCTCGCTGGCTGGGGGGATTGAGCGATGGAAGCGAGAAGGTCGGCGGTGGGACACACCTCTGACCCTCCGCAGCGACCAGCGGAGTCGCTACAGCCGCCATCTGTTGCTGCCAGAGATCGGCGAGGCCGGGCAATCCCGCCTGCTCGACGCCCGGGTTCTGCTGGTAGGAGCAGGCGGGCTCGGCTCCCCCGCCGCTCTCTACCTGGCTGCCGCCGGAGTCGGGACGCTGGGCATCATCGACCATGACGTCGTCGATGTCTCCAACCTCCAGCGCCAGGTCCTCCACGGAGTCGACCGGATCGGAAGTCCCAAGGTCGAATCGGCCCGCCAAACATTGCGCAACATCAATCCGGACGTGAACGTCGTCGCCTACAAGGAGCGGCTCTCGGCCGAAAACGTTGTCGAGCTGGTCGGCGATCACGACGTCATCGTTGACGGCGCCGACAACTTCCCCGCTCGCTATCTGTTGAACGACGCTTCGCTTCACGCCCGGCGCCCGGTGGTCCACGGATCGGTGTTCCGTTTCGAAGGCCAGGCAACGGTGTTCAAGCCCTATGGGGGCCCGTGTTATCGGTGCCTGGCGGCCAAGCCCCCACCGGCCGATCTGGCCCCGTCCTGTGCCGAGGCCGGCGTGCTCGGCGTGGTGCCGGGCATCATCGGTTCCATCCAGGCCCTGGAAGCCTTGAAGCTGCTGCTGGGAATCGGCGACCCGCTGGTCGGAACCTTGCTGGCTTTCGATGCCCTCGACGGTGAGTTCCGCAGGCTCACCTTCCGCCGCGATCCCAGCTGCCCGGCATGTAGTGACGAGGCCGCCCCGCCACGTATTGTCGAATACGACGAGTACTGCACCCCCGCCGGGAACGTCGCGCGCGAGTAGGTCGATCGAGTTCCCCGCCCTGAGGGCGGGGAAGGCCGAGCGAAGCGAGGTCGGGGTAGGGGAAGCCCTTCGGGTTGCAACCCGAAGGGTTCCCAGGAACCCGAAGGGTTCCCGTCCACCTTCCCCTCGAGTGTCGTATTTCGCGACTGGCGCGACACGACGGGACTCCTCGCCGGATAGAGGTCGCCTCATTGCCCTTCCCCGCCCTGAGGGCGGGGTGGCTCCGCCGGAGGCGGAGACGGGGTGGGGGAGGCCAGGAACCGCCAGTTCACTGGGTTTGCAGGCATGAGTGTCTCCCCCCATCCGTCCTCGGAGCTCGGCCGGGCTTCGGCCGGCTTAGGAGTTGCTTCGCAACTCCATAGGAACCCGGAGGTCGGAGCATGGCCAATTTACGCATGTATTTCGCGATGCCCGTACAATCCGGGTGGGCATCAAGGAAGCGGAGCACATGCCGAAACTGTTGGTATGAATGGTTTCCTGGCCGCGCGCGCTGGACGCTGGCTCGGTATCGGCCTGGTGCTCTCGCTGCTCGTCGTTCCGGGTGCGGCGGCAGCCGATCCGCCTGAAGAGCCCACCTTCACGTTCCTCGGCGGCGGCTTTGGGCACGGGACGGGTATGAGCCAATACGGGGCCCAGGGTCAGGCGCTCGAAGACCGCAGCTGGCAACAGATTCTCTCCACTTACTTCACCGGGGTCGGCTTTGCCGGCCTGGAGGCCGACCCGGCTCCGGGCCAGATCGGCGACGAGGGGCCGGTGTGGGTGGGTCTCGACCAGAACCTCACTCATCAGGACATTCGCATCTGGCCACTCACCGAGATTCCTCGCCACGTCACCGTGACCCGGGGCGAAGAACGAGCCGACGTCTTCCCGGGATCGAACAACATCATGTCATTCGACCTCACGCCTGATGGATGCACCTTCAGCGTCAGCGCCCTCACCTGGCCGGCCGGGCCATGCGAGTTCGACCTCGAATGGGACGGGTGGTCCGAAGCTCCAACCGTGGTCCTCGACACCACCCTGCTGGACACCAACCGATCCTGTGACCAGCCGGGCGAGCGGTGCTACTCGCGGGGCACGCTGATGATCCGTCCCAACGCCGCCGACGGCGACCCGGTGACCGGCTTCCATCTGGTGGCTCGCATGGACATGCAGTCATATCTCTACGGATTGCTTGAGGTCCCCTACAGCTGGGATCCGGAAGCCCTCGCCGCCCAGGCGGTGGCAGGCCGGTCGTACGCAGCCAACAAGCAGGCTCTACGTCGTGACCCCGAAGAGGCTGCGCTCCGCCAGGAACTGTGCTGGTGCCAGCTCTATGACTCGACTGTCGATCAGGTCTACGGCGGGTGGGGCCGGGGGGCCGACTCGTGGCTGGAAGCAGTCGATACCACAGCCGGAATGGTGCTCCATCACTCGGAGGTGACGGCCCCGTCGTTCCATCCCCGGGCAGGTGAGCCGATTGCGGTGCCCACTTTCTACTCGTCGTCCACCTTTGGCCACACCGAGGACTCCGGTGTGGCCTTCGGCTCCGGCTTCACGCCCGGCTACCTGGTAGGAGTCCCCGATCCCTGGTCGCTGGCTCCGGCGGCCGGCAACCCCCTCGGCACCTGGGAGGAAGTCTTCACCCGTACCGAGCTGGCCGGATTGGTCGGGCTCGATGCGGTCGATGATGTGTCCATCATCTCCTGGCTGCGCCCCGGGACCGAGCACCAGTCCGCCTACCAGATCACCTTCACCGGCACCGACGGCGGGGAACCGGCCTCGGTGACGCAATTCACCCGCCGGTTGCGGTCTCAGCTCGGCCTCTATTCGATGCAGATCACGTCGGTTGAGAAGTTCGTTCCCGATGGGTGGGTCGACACCGGGGGCGGCGGAGCTCTCGCCGACCAGGTGGCGATGCACGACCCGACCTCGGGCCAATGGCACATCCGGGACGGGGACGAGACGGTGCGCCCCGCCTTCTACTACGGCATCCCCGGCGACATCCCCATGGTGTGTGACTGGGACGGGCTCGACGGAGTCAGCACCGTCGGCCTGTACCGGGCCTCCCAGGGATACATGTACCTGCGGGACTCCAATGAGTTCGGCGTCGCCGAGAACGACTTCTTTTTCGGCATCGGCGAGGACCTTCCCATCTGCGGCGACTGGGACGGCAACGGGACCGAGACGATTGGAGTTTTCCGGCCCTCCAACCGCACCTTCTACCTGGCCAACACCAACCAGACCCAATTCGCCGACGAAGAAGCCATCCTGGACGCGCCTGGATCCATCCCGCTGGCGGGCGATTGGAATGGTGACGGGTTCGACACCGTCGGTTTATTCGATCCGGTGTCGCGCACCCTCTCACTCACCAATTCGCTGGCCGACGCCACCATCGACTTCAGCTATGCCTACAACACGATCCCTGAGGACAGGATCATCGCCGGAGACTGGGACGGCGACGGCATCGACACGGTGGGGGTATTTCGCCCGCCGGACCTTACGTTCTATCTTCGGGACGATTTCGAGATGGATTACGCCAATCACCAAATTGAATTCGGCCAGGAACATTGGAACCCGGTAGCCGGGGTGTGGGACGCCGGTTGAGCCCGGTCTCGCTGGTCCTGGTAACCCACAATTCCGAAGCCCACATCGAAGCGTCGCTCGGGATCCTTGTGAGCGACCCCGACGGGCCGGAAGAGATCGTGGTCATCGACAACGCGTCCACCGACGGCACCATCGGCATAGTCGAGCGCATGGGCGTCAAGCTCATCACCCTGGAAGAGAACCACGGGTTCGCCTATGGCTGCAACCTCGGAGCCTCGCTCACCCGCGGCGAGATCGTTGCCTTCCTCAACCCCGATACCGAGCCCAAGCCGGGCTGGCTGCCGCCGCTCCTCGAGGCCATCACCCGGCCCGGGATCGGAGCGGCCATGCCGGTGATGGATCTCACCTACTCCCCCGACCACTGGTTCACCTCCCGCAGCGCCCTGACCTACCTCGGCTTCGCCTGGTCGACCGAGAGCGGAGACCCGATTCCGCCCGACCTCGAAGAGATGGAGGTGCCGTTTCCCTCCGGCGCGGCGTTCGTGATGCGCCGCCAGCTATTTGACTATCTCGGTGGCTTCCGCGACGAGTACTTCCTCTACCTGGAGGACGTCGACCTCGGATGGCGGCTGCGCCTGATGGGCCTCAAGAGCGTTCAGGTGCCGGCGTCCCGGGTCTCTCACGACTACGAGTTCGGACGCCACGAACGGAAGATGTACTACCTGGAACGCAACCGCCTGCGGATGGTCTACGCCAACTACCAACCGGCCACTCTGCTGCTGCTGGCTCCGGCGCTGATCCTGGTCGAGGTAGCCGTGGTTGCCGCCGCCATCCGCCACGGGTGGATCGATCAGAAGCTCCAGAGCTGGCGCGGGTTCGTGAAGCTGATTCCCCTGCTCCGTCAGGAAGCCCACCGTTCCCGTTCCATCCGCACGGTCGGCGACCGGGCGATTCTCGCCACCATGGACGCTGCCTTCCACGGCATCAACCAGTTCGAGATCCACCCGCTGGTTCGCTCCCTCAACCGCCTGGCCGTCTGGTACCTAGGCGTGCTCCGAAGGCTCGTCACCTAGGGGGATCTGCCAGCGATTGAGCGGTCGAAGAAGCCGGTTGTGCCTACGACCAGGCTCCGGCAACGGCGGTTTGGTCGGTCAGTCCAAGGGAGATGGTGACCGTCTCAGGGTCCGGAGTGTGGTCGAGGAGCAAGCGGAACTCGCCCGTGCCTGGCCGGTGGTACCCGAGCGTGTCGGTTCCGTCGGCATCCCAATCGCCGACCACCAGCGAGTCGGTCGGGAGGAAGTCGGTCCTCGGCAGCGTGATGACGTTACCGAGCCGTTCACGGCCATCCGCCAGGTAGAGCATCCCGGTGCCCGGTCGATAAACCGCAACGCTGTCATGGCCCTTCCCAAACCAGTCGCCGGTCAGTGGGATGTCTCCTGGCTCCCCGAATCCGATCTCCGTGTCGGCAAAACCGATCGAGTTGCTGTTGCGGAGGTAGAAGGTGGCATTCGAGGGGCGAAAGACACCGATGGTGTCCCGGCCGTCGCCGTCCCAATCGCCGCACACCGGCACGTCTTCGGGAATCCCGTAGAAGATGGCAATATCGGCAATGCCGAACGAATTGGTGTTTCGCAGGTAGAGGTAGCCAGAAGAGGGGCGATAGAGGCCGACCGAAGCCCGGCCGTCGCCGTCCCAGTCACAGGTGACGGGGACGTCTGAGGGCAAACCGTAGTGGAAGCCCGAAGCGGCGCCGTCGAGGGTCCAGGTTCCTCGGTCGGCATTGTGGAGCCCAACCCGATCGGCTCCGGGCGGAAAGACGTAGCCGGCGGCCCCCGCCTCGTCCGGGGGCGTGGCCGAAAGCCCCTCGGGGCCCCGCATGAATACCACCGTCACGTACATAGCGCCGTCATCGCGGATCACCACGCCCACTCCGGCGTAGTTGTAGTTGCCAACGACATTGGCTTGATGAGCGGGCGAATTCCAGAAAGCCCGGTCGAGAGACTCGGGATCGTACCCCACTCCGACGTTCTCTCCGAGTGCGTACCAGTTGATCGTGACCGAACCGAGCTCGGGATTGTGACATATCCGGCCGCCGTCGGTGCAGCGGTCCTCTGATTGGTAGCGGCTGTGATCGCGAGCGTCGTCGACCAGATCCCAGTAGGGAGCGAGTGGCGAGAGGCTCAAGCCTGCCCGACGCTGGTTGATGAGCCTGAGAAACTCCGACTCGGCGAATTCCACATTGGCGCTGACCGCTCCGGCCGGAAGCGCCACCGCCGTCAGCACCATCAGCAGGGCCGCAAAGAGGAGGATCAGCCGCCGGACAATCACTCGTGTCAACGCTTTCTGTGGTCTTCTTACTCACAGAGAGCATCGGCAAGCGGGGGGAAAGCTTGACGAGGAGCCAACCGTCAACCGCCAACCGCCCACCGTCATGGGCGCATTTCTTCGCCGGCTGGGGCGCTGTCCGCGTCAGGCCCAGACCCACCTACGAGAATCTCTGCGGTAGGCGGTGGGCGGTGGGCGGTGGGCGGTAGTCGGTCGGGCGAAGCCCGTCCCTTAACGCGCGGTCATCGCCTCGATGAAGCCGGGGGCGACGGACAGGGTGTAGTCGGCAACGCCGAAGGTGTTGGTCATGCGGAAGTACACCTTGTTGTCGGACGGCCGGTACACAGCGATCGTATCGGTGCCGTCGCCGTTCCAGTCCCCGGCCAGGATCCGGTCCGAGGGCTTTCCGTAGTAGAACTCGAAGTCGGCGGTCCCGAAGTCGAGCGTGTTCCGGAAGTAGACATATCCGGACGTCTCCCGATACAGCCCGACCGTGTCGACACCGTCTCCGTCGAAGTCCCCGGTAAATGGCCGGTCGCCCGGGACTCCGTAGTAGAAGCTGAAGTCGGCTGGCCCGGTCCCGAGGGTGTCCTTGATGAACACCTGGCCGTCCCGGTAGATACCGAGCGTGTCGTAGCCGTCGTTATCCCAGTCACCAACGATGGGGATGTCGCCGGCGATACCGAAGTAGAACTCCTCGTCGGCGACCCCCAAGTCGTTGCTGTTTCGCAGGTACACGAAGCCGCTCGACGGACGGTACATGCCGGGGGTGGCAGTTCCGTCGCCGTCCCAGTCGCCCATCAGCGGTATATCGCCGGGGTTTCCGTAGTAGAAGGAATTGACCGGCGCATCGGGCATGAGGTCGTCGTGGACGCTGATCCCCGAGCCGCTGTTCACCATTGCGATGCTGTCACAATCCGGCGCCTCGGTGCAGGGATCCTCGGCGGGCGGGGGTGGTGCCGGGTACTGCGAGAACGGCAGCGGCCCTGGCTGGAACCAGTTGGTCAGCGGCCACTGATAGGTGGTGGTCGCCCGCCGCATGCCGGACCGGTATCCCCAATAGCCGGAGAAAAGCGTTCCCGCTTCCCAGATGATCCAATCATGGGGCACGTGTCCGGTGTTGAAGTAGATGAACCCAACCAGGTTGGGGTCCTCTTCGACCACCGTGAACATGTCCTCGATCCAGGCGTTCTTGTCGCCGGTGAGCGAGACGCTGCCGGTTTGCGACAGCAGGAACGGCATGTCGACCGAACTCGGGATGGTGGCGCGCACCTCGTCCACGTAGGGCTGGATGGCCTCGGAGGGCTCCAACCAGCCGTTGTATTCGTCGTGGTCTCCGAAGTTGTAGGTGCTGAGCGTGATTAGGTCGACGTAGTCATCGCCCGGGTAGTAGTCGGCAATGCCGTAGGGCGGAGTCGACCAGCCGTTGGGTGCGAAGGCCCATCGCACCATGTCTGGATCGGTGACCGTCGACTCGACGATCGAGCGGATCTTCCTGTAGCCGGTGATGAAATCAGCCGGATCGAAGTCGACGTATTCCTCCTTCGGCCCATACTCGACCCAGTCACCATTCATCTCCTGCATGGGAGCGATGATGAGCGAACGTCCCTCCCCCCGATCGAGCCAGTCCTTGACTGCGTTCGCCCACACCGTGATCTGGGCGTCCAGGGAGCTTCCGGCGATCGTCTCAGAACTCACATAGAACTCGAGATTGCTGAACGGGGTCGCGCCCGCCTTCCAGGCCTCCTCCAACTTGGCATCGGTGCCCGTCCACAAGTCGCTCTCGTTGATGGTGTGGAAGCGGCCGACGAAGGTGGGATTACGCCACACCTGACCGGACATGGTGTTCATGTCCTCAGAGAACCAGAACGTGTTCGGGTACAGGCCGCCGAACACTGGGCCGGTTCCGATGATTGGATCGACTTCGGCCTCAGCGGTGCGGGTGATGGTGGGGAGGGTCGCCAATAGGGCGAGGGCAATGATGGGTATGGCAATCTTTCGCATGGCCACAACATCGGAAAAGCCCGGAATTACTGAAGGGTATGCTGCCGCCGTGCCGCCCACCGTGTCGATCATCCTGCCCGTATTCAATGAAGCCGAGTCCCTCGACTCGTGCCTAGCCAGCCTGCAATCTCAGGATTATGGCGGGGCCGTCGAGATAGTGGTCGCCGACGGCGGTTCGACCGACGGTACCCGCCAGCGCCTCGAGACGCTGGACGAGCGCGCCGAGCTGATTCTGGTCGACAATCCCCGGCGTCGGCAGTGGGCGGGCCTGAATCTGGCCGCGGAGGCCGCCACCGGCGAGATCCTGATCCGGATCGATGGTCACTCAACGTACGCTCCCGACTACGTCAGCCGGTCGGTGGCGGCGCTCCTCGAGTCCGGTGCGACCGCCGTCGGTGGCCGCATGATCCCCAGGAGCGCCACACCGGTCGGGAACGCGGTCGCGTCGGCGATGGCCACTCCATGGGCGGTCGGGCCGGCCCGCTACCGCCATCAGGATCACCGATCGCTGGTGGACACGGTGTATCTGGGCGCCTTCCGCAAGGCCGATTTCCACCGGCTCGGCGGATACCGCGACCTCCCGGGTGTGGCCGAAGATGCCGATCTCTACTATCGCTGGCGCAGTCAGGGGGCATCCGTGCTCCTCGATCCGTCGATTCGGTCCACCTATCGTCCCCGGGACTCCTGGGCCGCCGTTTCCCGCCAATATTTCCGGTACGGATGGGGCAAGGCCGACATGCTCTACGCCAACCGGGTGTTCCCGAGCCCGCGACCGCTGGCGCCCCTCGGCCTGGTAGTCGGCCTGGCCACCGGGGCCCTGCTGGCGGTGGTCTGGTCGCTCCGATGGCCCCTGGTCGCTCTCCTGGCCGCCTGGGGTGCCGTCTTGGCGTGGGTTGGACTCGGCGCCGGTGGCGGCTTCGCCCACCGGCTTCGGACGCTATTGGCCACCGGACTCATGCAGGTTTCGTACGGGATCGGCCTGCTGGCCGGTGTGGCCAGGGGTCCTGGCCCGCGCCGGCACCTTCAGTCGTGAGGCGTGTGGTACCAGCCGCGGACCAGTGAGCTCATGAGGCGCACGGGAAGCCAGGCCAGCCCGAAGACCACGAGCAGGGGGTAGCGCCACAGGAAGCGGAAGGGCACCCGGTCACGGATGAGGAATACGATCGGGGCGAGGACCTGCACGCCAACGATGAGAGTCCACACCCACCAGGGCCACAGCGCGTCGGTGTACACGGCGGCAACGCCGAATCCGGCAGCCACGCCCACCATGAATGTGCGCCCCGGCTGGCTCTGCCGGATGACCAGGTCGACGAGACCCCACGACCGGCGCCGCACGGCGGCCGCCAGCATCGAGCGACGATAGGTGTGGGCCACCTCACGTTTTCCGGACATCCAGCGGGCTCGCTGGCGCATCGCCACTCCAGCCGAGGCCGGCTTCTGGTCGTACACGCGGACGCCATGAAGCCAAGCGATTCGCTGGCCCGCCAAACTGAGGCGAGCGACCTGTTCCGAATCCTCCGTGAGAACACCGCTGTGGGATTCGAGCACCCAGGACGCCGTCGGAGCGAAGGCGGAGCCCGTCCCGCCGAGGTCGGGCGCCCAGCCGAGATTGTGCCGGGCGAGCTGCACCATGCGGTTGGAGGCCCAGTAGCTCAACGCCGATGCCGTCGTCAGCCAGGAAGCATCAGGGTTCAAGGTATCGACGTAGGCCTGGGCTGCGTCGTAGCCAATGTCCAACGCATCGGCAACGCCGGCCAGGAAGGATTCATCGACCCCGTTGTCTGCGTCCAGCACGATCAGGGACTCGTCGGGATCGAGTGGTGCCTGTGCCAGGTACCAGGCCAGCGCCGGGCCCTTTCCGTCCGGGCCTTCGTGGCGCTCGACGACTTCGGCGGATTGGGACGCCATGACCGTATCATCCGTGCATCGGTCGGCAATGACCACCACCCGGACCCGATCGGCGGGATAGTCCTGGCGGGCCAGGTCGGAGAGCAGCGACCCGATGACCGCGCCCTCATTGTGGGCGGGAACCAGGACCCGTAGCCGCCGTTGACGGGATCCACGTCGAACCGCAGCCTGATGAGGCAGGCCCCACCCGGCTACCAACAGGTTGTAGACGGCGAGCGCGGCGATGAGTACCTGGGAAACGAAGAGAAGGATGCGTAACATCGCGGCGCTCAGGCTACCCGGGACCGGACATGTCCAACTCAAACAGCATCGTCGTCGCGCTCGGTACCCGGCCTGAGATCATCAAGCTCGCCCCCATCATCCGGCTGCTGGGAGATCGGGCCCGCGTAGTCCACACCGGCCAGCACTACGACGCCACCCTCTCGAAGGTCTTCTTCGACGCCTTCGAGCTTGCCGAGCCCGCGCATCGGCTCGAAATCGGCGGAGAGACTCGAGCCACCCAGATCGGTGAGGCCACCCGCCGCCTCGGTGAGCACCTGGCCGGCCAGCCGGGCGCGGCCGTGGTTGTGCAGGGTGACACCAACACGACCGTCGGGGCGGCACTGGCCGCCAATGCCACCGGGACGCCCCTGATCCATATCGAGGCCGGCCTTCGCTCCTTCGACCGGGCAATGCCGGAGGAGCACAACCGGGTTGTCACCGATGTGTTGTCGGACCTGTGCTGCGCCCCCACCGAGGTCAACCGCAGCAATCTCCTCGACAGCGGAATCCCGGCCGAGCGCATCGCAGTCACCGGCAACACGGTGGTAGAGGCCGTCCACACTCTGTTGCCATCCGAGCGAGCGTCCTATCTGGCCCGCTACCAGGTCGAGCCCGCCCGATACCTCCTGGCGACATTCCATCGTCCTGAGAATGTCGATGACCCCGAGACTCTGGCCGTGATTCTTCGGGAGTTGGCCGCCCTCGAGCTCCCCACCATCCTGCCGATGCACCCCCGTACCCGAGCACGGGTTGAGTCCTTCGGGCTGGGAGCACTGCTCGACCAGATGCGAGTGGTCGAGCCGATGGGGTTTCAGGAGTTCCTTGCGCTCTCAGCAGAGTGCGGGGCGCTGGTCAGCGACTCGGGTGGCGTCCAGGAGGAGGTGAGCGTGCTCAAGCGGCCGGTTCTGGTGGTGCGACGCTCCACCGAACGACCCGAAGTAATCGGGACATTTGCCGAGCGAGTGGTGCCCGGGCCCGACATGAGTCGGGTTGTCGGAGGATGGATCAGCGACCTTCCCGGCCTCCATCAGCGCCTCTCGTCGATTCCCAGCCCTTATGGGGATGGCGATGCCGCCGCCCGTTCGGTTGCCGCCATCGACAATCTCCTCGGTGTCGAGTGACGTTCCGCTCCCGCCCGGTAACGTGCCACGAGTTGCGCAAGCTGGGCGGAGCCCAGCCCAACTCGAAAGCCGGGCAAAGCCCGGCCCAACCCGAAAGCCGGGCGAAGCCCACCGTTTCGGCCACGAGTTGCGAAGCAACTCGAAAGCTGGGCGGAGCCCAGCCCAACTCGAAAGCCGGGCAAAGCCCGGCCGATGAGCTTCGATCAAGGGAACCATTCATCACCAAGGCCGCCGAAACCTTCAAGCGGAGGGAGAGCCACTGATGCGATTCGCGTACGTGGCCGCCCACATTCCCCGCCGACGCGAGCTGGCGTCCGGACCGATCGATGCCGAATGGATCGCCGACGAGCGAGGGCCAGCAGAAGTGGTGGTCTTCGCCGATTACGAGAGCGAAGGAACCGACCTGCTCAAGGATGCCGGCTTCACTGTATTCGTGTCGGCCAAACGCCCGGTTCTGTTCGCCGAAGGCGAGTACGAAACCGCCGAGCAACTTCAGGCCCGGATCCTGTTGGAGCTGCATCTGGAAGAGCCGTTCGATGCCATCGTCTATGACTCCGCCCAATCCACCGATTGGGCATGGCACCAAGCACGGCTCGAGTCGGTCCCGCGGGGTGTTGCCCTCGGTCCGGGGCCGGTACGCGACATCCGAATGGTGGCATCCGCGCCCGAACTGGTTGCCGCCCACGGCCGCAAACTGTGGGCGCTCACCGGCGCGCTGACTTCAGCCGATTTTCTGGTGAGTGACGTCGGGGCCGAGGCGTACGGTCTCGATCAGGGCCGCCTCCCACCCCGCTATTCGATCAGAGATCTGCCGACCGCGACGCCGACCGCGGGAATCGCCGCCATGATCGGCCTGGTCGGCTTGAGCGAGGATGCCGCCGGTCTCGCCTCTCTCGTCTCCCGGACCCTCGAACAAGTTGCCAGCGACGAGAACACAATCATCGCCATCCTCCATCCGGACATCGCCACCGGGCCGGAGACCACCCGCGACATTCTTCTGAGCGGTGTACCGGCCCACCTGCGAGATCGCTTGCGCGTTGCCGAGCCGTCCAGCGACGGGGTCGCCGAGAGATTGCTCACCCAAGCCGATGTCATCGTGGCCGCCCGCCCGTCCGATCTGGCCGTACCGGCCGTGGCCGACGCCGCGGCCAAAGTTGGCAGCCTCGTGTTGTCGGGCGCCCCGTCCCCCGCCACTCGGCTCCTCGATGCCACGCTGGCCAAGGCCGAGCACCGCCGGCCGCGACTGGTTGCAGTCGATCGGCCGCTCGACGAACTGGTACCAATCATCGACGAGCTCGCCGGCGACTCGGCGGCCGTGGTGCTTCACACCCCGGAAGCGGCCGGGCTCGCTCAACGCTTGTGGAGACTGCCGGGGACGTCGAGGGCCGGGCTGGTACTCGTGTGCGACGCCGGGCGCTATCTCGGGGAAGCCGACCCGGCCAGACCGGCTCGGAACGTCATCGGTTTCGCGATCGAAACCTGGCCTTCGATCCGCCGCCTACTGGCGCATGCCCACACGCTGCACGATTTGATAGAGGCGGCCGTCAACCTGGCTCACGCCGATCGGACCGACTTGTTGACGGTGCCGGTTCTCGGAGCGGGACAGGCCGCGCACGTCTCCGAGGCGTCCAGCCTGCCTGCGTGGGTGACCGACGGTGGAAGCTTGCCCGCCATGCATTACTCCGGCCCGGCCGAGCCGGCCTCGCCGCCGACCGAGCATCAACACTCGGCCGGCCAGGCAGGCATCAAGCACTGGGCAGAGACCCATGGGTTCAAGGACCGGATCAGATTGGCTCTCCCTTGGAAGTGGGGCCTGCTGAACCGGGCCATGCGAAACCGATGGTGAAGGTGGCCGGCGCTGAGGCGGGGGGCAGATGGCCGAAGGTTTCCATCCTCATCGGTGGCGCCCCGGAGGCGGACTCCACCCGGCGCACGGCCGACTCGGTCCAAGCCGGCGATTATGAGGGCGAGATCCAGCTGCTCACGCCCGGGCTCGATGAGCAAGGATCGTTCGCCGCGCTGGCGAATGCTCATGCGGCAGAAGCCGCCGCCGGTCTGCTGATGGTTCTGTGGCCGGGAACCACCCTCGACCCGCGCTGCTTGCGACGCCTGGTGGCGCGCATGCAATCCGACGATCGACTGGCGGCGGTGGCTCCGCAGTGGCGAGGTCCCGGCGGCAAGGTGCTCGATTCGGCCGGCTATTCGTCGGCCGATGCCAATAGCCGTCCTGTCCTCCAAAGCCTGCTGTGGCCGAATTCGACCGCCACTCCGGCCTATCCGCTCGACCTCGGCTCGGTGGGATCGATGCTCATGCGCACCAGGCGATTCTTCGCGGCTGGGGGGTACGATCTCACCATCGACGACCCCGCTTATTGGAGCGCCGACCTTGGCCGCCGACTCGCCGGAAGCGACGGCTACGTCGACATCGAGCCAACGGCCGTCGCCTTTGCCTCTCCGGCCGGGACCAGCCCGCACCGCCTCCCGGGCTACCAGCTGGTGCGAGCGCCCACAGACACCCCCCGGTCCGGGGCGCTTCCCCGACCGGCCGGGGGCAACTTCCTGTGGGCGGCCGCCCACCTCCCCGATCGCGGCCGGTCGGGAATCGATGCCCGCCACCTCGAAATGATCGAGGCTCTGGTCGCCGAGGGTGCCAATGTCGTCGTGTGGGCAGAGCACGGCGGCGGCGCCCGACCGGTCGGCAAGCGCTTCGAGGAGTTGGGAATACGCTGGATCGCCCCACCGCCCGATCAACGCTGGAACCTGAGACGCGAGCGTCGGCCCGATGAGTGGCTCGTCGATCTTCTCGGCGGCGCCGAGTGGGATGCAGTTGTCATTGCCGAACCACGCCTCGCCCCCCGGCTGATTCCCCAGGTCCACACTCATGCGGCTGGGAGCCCGGTGCTCACCGATTTCGGGACGGTCCGATTTCCGGCTTCCCACCGGGTCCGCCTCGCTCACGGCCACCGCCGGGACGAGCCTCCCGAACTCGATGGAGTCGACGGAGTGGTGGTGGCTTCCCAGGCCGACCGGCTGTTTCTCGAGCGGACACGACCCGGCCTCCCGGCCTTCACATTTGGTGCGCTCGGGAGCGGGGCCGGACCCCAGGAGGGCGGGTCGGGTGGCGACGGTCTGCTGTTCATCGGGGACCTGTTTCACCCCCCGAACTTGCTGGCCCTCGAATGGTGGATGGACGTCATCGCCGCCCAGGTTGAGGCGCGGCTGGGGCGGGCGGCAGCGCTGCGGGTAGTCGGCCATGGCTCGCAGGCCCATCGTGCGGTCTGGAATCATCCCGCCAAGCTCGAGATTGCCGGTTGGCAGCCTGACCTGTCCGCCGAGTTCGCCCGTGCGAGAATGCTCGTCGTGCCCCTCACCACCGTCGCCGGTACCGGCGGGCGCATCGCCTCGGCCCTTGCCCATGGGGTTCCCGTGGTTGCGTCTGCTGCCGCGGCGGCGGTGGTTACGCCATCGCTGGCGCCTCTGGTCCGCATCGGCGAGGACGCCGCCGGCCTCGCCACTCACATCGCGGAACTCACCGACGACGACGGCGCCTGGGCGGCCGACCGGGCACGGATCGCAGAGGTCGACATCGCCGCACTCCGCCGCCAGCAGGCGGTGGCACTTCGAGAGTGGCTGGACTTTGCCGCCCAACGGACGCAGAGACCTACCCGGAGGCTCGGTAGCCGTCGAGCACTTCGGTGGCGTCGCCGAGCATCTTGATTCGGCCGCGATCGAGCCACATCGCCCTGGTCGAGACGTCCCGCAGCAATGGAAGGGAGTGCGAAACCACCACGACCGCCGAACCGCCGTTGATGAGCTCAAACATACGATCCTGCGACTTGGCCCGGAACGCTTTGTCGCCCACCGATAGCACCTCGTCGACCACCAGCACCTCGGGCTTGATATCGGTGGCAACTCCGAAGGCGAGCCGGGCCAGCATCCCTGATGAATAGCTCCGGGTGGGGACATCCACGAACTCCTCGACCCCGGCCCACTCGACGATGGCGGGCACCCGGTCTCGCATGTGGGCGGGGTCGCGGCCCAGCAATGCTCCGTAGATGACGATGTTCTCCCGCGCCGTGAGCTCCGGGTTCATGCCCGACCCGAGCTCGATCATAGGAGCAACCCGGCCTCGTACGATCACCCGGCCACTGGTCGGCGGCAAGACCCGGGCGATTACCTTCATGAGGGTTGACTTGCCGGCTCCGTTCGGGCCGACCACCCCGAAAATCTCGCCACGTTTGACAGAGAAGGAGACCCCGTCGAGGGCAT
Source organism: uncultured Acidimicrobiaceae bacterium (assembly GCA_947259275.1). Lineage (GTDB taxonomy): Bacteria > Actinomycetota > Acidimicrobiia > Spongiisociales > SHLN01 > SHLN01. Next base: position 149,283 of record CAMYMH010000004.1, read on the forward strand.
TGAGTGACTCGACGGTGCGCTGGCGGCGCAGGGTTTGAACCGTCGCCTCCTTGATGGTGCGAACGTTGGCCCGGTCCAGCCGGTAGCGGAGGGAAATGTCGTGCCCCTCGATGGGCGGGAAAGAGGTAGTCACAGCCGCACTACCACCCGCCGCCAGTTGCGGGAGAACACGTAGACGCCGAGGGTCAGAGCTACCAGTCCCGACATCGCCATCACCCCCACCAACCAGGCCGAAGCATCCGGGCCCCCGTAGGCCCACGACCGAAATACCACCAGGAAGCTATAAAGCGGGTTGCCCTCGACGAGGGCGAGGGCCTTCGGGCTGTCGCTGATGAAGTCGATGGTCCAGAAGGTTGGTATCAGGTAGTTGAGGAGTTGGGTGATCACCTTGGCGATATCGATCACATCCCGGAAATAGACCGCGGCCGAGGCGATGAGCAGCCCGAGCCCGGTGACGAGCATGAGCATGAAGAAGAGGGGAATCGGCACCAGGATCACGGTCCAGGGAATACCTTGGCCGGTCAGTACCTGCAAAAGCAGCATTGGCACCAAGCTGATGATGAAGTGGGCGGCAGCCGCCACCCCCGCCGACAGAGAGAAGATCTCGGGGGGGATGTAGATCTTGATGAGGACGTTCCGGCTGTTGACGATCGCCGAACCGGCTGCGATTACCCCCTGGGTGAAGTAGGTAGCGATGAGGATCCCGGCCGTGAGATACACGATGTACGGCTCGTCGAGCTCACCCTGTTTGCCGAAGAAGTTGGAGAAGACGATCCACAAGACCGCGATAGTCAGCGCCGGGTTGAGGATGGTCCACCAAACGCCTAGCACCGACCGCTTGTACCGAACCGTCAGATCGCGCACCACCAACAGCTTGATGAGGCCGCGATATCGCCAGAAATTCTGGAACTCGGTGATGAGCGGGCGTCGACGAAGGTCGGAGTCGTACACGTCCGTCGATGGCAGCGTAGTCACGGGGGGGAATGGTACCCCGGGCTGAGGAATGGGCCACGGATCCGCTCGGCCATCGTCCGGCCAGTTGGGGCGGCGGTCTACGCTACAGCCCGTGCATCAGATCAGCGACGCTCGCCGGGCCTTCTGGCTCGCCTCGCTCGCCTTCCTGCCGTTATTCGTTTGGTGGCTCGGATGGTTCCCGGCTTTCGTGTCGTCGGACTCGCTCGATCAACTCCGGCAGGTCGAAACCGGCCAGTACTCAAATGGCCACCCGGCGTTTCATACCATCACGCTGTGGGCGATCACCCGCTTCTGGAATAACCCGGGCGCCGTCACCCTGGTTCAGATGGTCACCCTGGCAATGCTGCTCGGGCTGATCGCCAAGCGGCTGCACCAGCTCGGCGTTCCCCTCTGGCTGGTAGTCGGGGCCGCCTGGATCGTCGGGCTGTCGCCGGCAGTCGGCCCAACCTCCATGACGCTGTGGAAGGACGTCGCCTTCACCGCCGCCTTCCTGTGGGTCTTGGCCGAGCTGCTCCTGCTCGTGCGCTTGTCGGACGCCTACTGGCGAGACCCCTGGAACCAGGTGCGGCTGGGTGCCGCCCTTTCCCTCCTATGGCTCTATCGGCACAACGGATTCCTGACCGTGCTCGGGGTAGTTGCGGTTCTGGCGATCCTCAACCGGCGGAATCTCGGCCGGCTGCTTCCAGCCGTGCTGACGCTGGCCGGCATCGTGGCGATTGTCCTTGGCCCCATCTATTGGCTGTTCACGGTGGAACGCGTGCAGCCGGCGGCGGGCGAGGTACTGCTCCCCGCCGTGGCCTCTTCGCTGGTGCACGAGCCCGGCAATTTCAGCGCCGGCGACCTCGAGCTCCTCACCGCCATCGCCCCTCTCGACACATGGCGATCTCGCTACGACTGCGCCTCGGCCGACGCCCTCCTGTTCGACCCGGCCATGAACATCGACGTCATCCGCCAGGATCCGGGCCCCGTGCTCCGGCTGGGCCTTCGGACCATTATTCGGGACCTCGATACCAGCCTCGGATTCTTCTGGTGCCGGTCGTCCTACCTGCTCGTGCCCGACCAGCCGGAGAATTCCTATCTGAGTCGTCCCCAGTTCGGCGTTCCCGCCAACGACCAGGGCATCGAGCGCTCGCCGATCTGGTCGGCCGCATATGACGGCACCCGCGAAGTCTTCTTCCAGGCGGGATCCGACTCCTGGTTATGGCTGACCTGGCGCCCGGCGCTCGTCATCTGGTCCATGCTGGCTACATACGCGGCGCTGGCTCGCCATCGCACCCGGGCGCTGTTGCTTCCCGGCGCGCTACTGGCAATCCATCTCGTCAACGTGGCCGCCACCTCGCTCAACCACGAGTTCCGCCTGGCGTTTCCGCTGTACATCGGAGGAATCCTCAGCCTGCCGCTTCTGTGGTTCGTCAGGCACCCTGATCGCCTAGCGATCGTATCGGCGGGGCGGGCGTTCCCTGACGACGACATCGCTCCCGTCCGGGCCGGGAAGCGGCAGTTCCAGGGCGTCGAATAGGCGTTCCACGCGCTCGGCCCAGCCGTGGGCGGAGCGGGCCCGATCGGCATCGAGCGGCGGAGCGTCCAGTGCGGCCGCCACCGCCGCCGGCAGGTCCTCGTCGAGGAATACACCCTCCAGTCCCATCAGGGGCTCGAGCGGCGGAGCCGCGACGGGGACTCCCATCGCCAGCGACTCGTAGGCCTTGAGCGGGCTGACTGCATGAGTGGTCTCGTTCATCTTGAAGGGAACGAGACTGACGGCGGCCTGGGAGAGGTACTGCGGCAGCTGAAACTGCGGCTTCAGCCCCAGGAAGTGAACGTTGGGTGGGACCGGAGGATGCCCATGCTCGTCGCCAATGACCTGCACCCGGGCTTGCGAAAAGGCTTCCGCCACCGCCCGGAGGGCATCCCAGTCGAACCAACTCCCGTAGAGCGAGCCGTGGTAGGAGATGAGGGGGCCCGGCCCGGCCGGTATGTCGGACGGCACCTCCGTCCGGCCGTCCGAAAACATGTTCGGATTGACACCGTTTGGCACATAGGCAACCGGACGGCCCCCGCTGCGCCCCCGCAGGTTTTGGACCAGCACCCGCGCTGAAGCCAGCAGTGTGTCTGCCGCGTCGATGAATTGGTCTTCTGCTTCGGGCCGATACCACCAGCCACCCAGAGCATCGTCGGACCAATCATCGATCAGGTCGTAGGCGATCCGGAACCCGGAGCGACTGAGGCGGCGGGTGGCCTCCCATACCGGCGGGCTCGGAATCTCAACCAACGCCACCCGCAGATCGGTCTCCAGCCGATTGACATAGGCGGTGGCATCGAAATCATCGAGTCGGTGCTCCTCGAGCAGGGGATGGATGAAACGCAACCCCAGGTCGACCGAATGGCCCGAGGAGTACTCGGCGACGTAGGTAACGTGGAGCCCTCGCCGGCATAGCTCCATCGCGATCTGAGCGCCCCGGAAACCGCCGCCGACATCGTGCAGCGGGACGGCCGCCAGCACTATCGCAGCCCCCGCCGCAGTAATCGGATCGACCCGGAAATGCACTCCCGGGATACCGGGGCGGGGAACCACCGCCAGGCTGTTGCCGGCCTGGCAGAGGCGAGCAAACAACCCCGCCAAATTCACATCACCCGACGGCATACCACCGACTTCATCCCAGGCCGGCCGTCGCACGGCGATCGCCTCGCTCTGGACTCGCGGCAGCCGGCCCGCCATGAAGTCGCGGGGGTCGGCGATGCCCCGCACCGAAACAGTCACGGCGGGATCCGTCAACGGGGCCAGCAGTTGGGCCGCCTCGTCCCCGGCAAGCGGCCGGGCCGAAACGGCAACGATGTCGGCCAACTGCGGGTCAACGCCCTCCGGGTGCTGGATAGGTACCTCTGGTCCGCGCCCGTAGGCCTCTGGGGACACGACCCGCACCGTCTCCGGCGTAGCGCGCCGCCACCGATCCCGGTCGTCCGGGTCGGCCACCACCACATCCACGTTGAGGCCGCCGGGTGGCTCAGGAGGCTTGCGGAACCGCGTCACCAGCCGCGCCGGAATCCATGGTCGGACCAGCTTCGCCAATCGAGCCTTCATGGAACCCAATCGGGGAACCGTCCGTCCGACTCCGGACGGACTCGATGCACCTTGTGCCGGTATCCGGTGGGATCGATGCTCCAGCGCGAATGCGGGAACGCCCCTACGTACTCCGACGCCGCCAGCGCCGGGCCCGACCCCCGGGTTCCGGCCTTGGCGACCCGATGCGGGGTGGCATCAGGATCGAGCAGGGACCATCGCCGCCACAGGGTCGGATGCCTGCCCGACTCGACTGCGCTGGCATACGCCTCGGCGTCATCCTCGAGCAGTGAGGCCAGCTCCTCGAGCAGCTCGGGACCCGCTTCCGTCACCGGCCGCCAATCGATGAGGAACTTGCCCCGGGCGGCATGCACGGCCGAGGCCAGAGTTGGACCTGCCGCCCGCCGCCGCCATTGCCTGGTGGCACATAGTTGCTCGATAGCTGCGCTGGTGCCACCGACTGCCACCAGTTCGAGGTCATCGAGCGTCTGGGGTTCGAGAAGGGAGAGATCGGTCCCGGAGTCAACGACAATCGAGACCAACGGATACCACTCGGCCTTCATCGCCTTGAGTGCATCTCGCTCATACAGCTTGGGGTGAGACTCGGCCATCTCGAGGCGGGCGACCTCGAACCGGGCCTCGGTGGTGACACTCATGGAGATTCCATGCTGGCGGTAGCGGAACAGTGGGTGGGGAACCTCCACCTGCTCCCATCCGTGTTCGAGGAACCGAATCCACAAATCCCAATCCTCATTCCCTTGCAGCCTGGATGTGTCATACCCACCGACCTGGTGCCACGCCTCGGCCCGGATGAGCGCACACCCGACGACCGAGGTGGACAACAGCAGCTGGTACGGATTGAAGGGACGGTCGATCCAGACGAGGTTCTGGTTGCCGAACAAGCGGGTCCAGGTGTGGGCATAGGCGGCCTTCGGTCTCGCCTCGAGCGCATCAACGGTGGCGGTGAGGAAGGCCGGGGTCAGCTCGTCGTCGGCATCGAGCGGCACCAGGTAGCGGCCCCGGGCTGCCTTCATACCGGTATTCCGGGCCGCCGAAAGGCCCCGATTCCGCTGGCGGATGACCCGGGTGCGCGGGTAATGGAGCGACCGCAGCACCGCCCGAGTGCGAGGATCGGTGCTCCCGTCATCGACCACGATGATCTCCCACGAGTCGAAGGCCTGGCGGAAGACGCTGCGGATGGTGGCGTGCAGGAAGTGGCCCTGGTTGAAGCAAGGGATGACGATCGAGACCTCCGGGCGGTCCAACTCGGGATAGTCGTCATTCCACGTTGCCTCCATGTGCTCCCGCTCCCAGGCGCTGGCCGCCCGGCGCCGGCGCCACAACCGAAGAGCCGACATCTCAGTCGGCTGCTCCTCGAGGCGCGCAGCCAGCGACTCGGGAAGCCCATCGAGGATTCTGTCTGCCAGCTGGGTAGCCGGCCGGACCGCCTGCGGAGGATTGGTGAAGGCCTCGATGCGGCGGAAGGCGGCGGTGGCGAGGCCTGCCTGCGTGCGGGGGTGGCGAGGAGTCAGCGGCCGATAGGGCTGGAGTGGGTCGCCGTAAACGGGAAGCGGCGCCGCTTCCATTGCCACCAGCATCTCCGGGTGAGCGATCAGATCGGCCATGGCCTCCCGGAGGCCCGGCACCGAGCCGTCGTAGAGGAGCGCCCCGGTCCGGTACCCGAAATACGGTCGATACGGGGGAGCCTGGGGCAGGACAATCGGGAGTCCGAGCTGCCGACACTCGTGTGCTGCCAACGAAAACGTTTCGAAGCGGGAGGGGAACACCATCATCCACGCCGCGGCAGTCGCCTCGCCCAGACGGCCCCGATCCACGGGCGCTTCGAATCGCACCTGGTCGGACAATTCGGCGGGAATGATGGTTCGTAGATACTTGGTCATGGACATGCCCGACTGCATCCGCCAGCCGTCGTGTCCGATGAAACGGAGCACCGCCCGCTCATCGGCCGCCAGCAACGGGAGGGCCGCCCGCACCAGCTCCTCCGAGCCCTTCTGCGGGCCTACCCGTCCGTAGGCAACGATCTCGGGGGCGTCGGCTCGACGGCGGGTCACCGGTTCCATGATGGGAACGGGCGGTTCCCCAACCCGCATCCGGTCGCGCTCCAACTCGTAATGATCGGCGAGCACGTCCGCCATCGAACTCGATGACGCCACCACCGCATCGGCCATCCGCAGCGCCTCACGCTCGATCAGCGGAGTAAAGGGCAAGTGATCTGGCCCGGAGGCGCCATGCCAGACGAGACCGAGGGGCCCGTGGGCACGAATCACAATCGGCGTTTGGGAAAGGCCGAGGGCCCTCCGCCGCATGAGCGCCCACAACCCGAGCCCCTGGAAGTCCTGGAACTCAACAAAATCGGGCTGCTCGGGAAGGCGGGCGAGGGCCTCGGCGGCGGCTCGGGAGTTGGCACGATCCTGGTCGGGGGCCTCCCGGTCGGGAACACCCGGCTCGACCCAGGTGACGGGCAGATCGAGCTCACGAGCGCCTTCTGGCCGGTTCGCCACCAACAACACCTCTACCCGATGGCCGGCGGCGATGAGGCGCCAACCGAGTTCGGCCACGACGGTACCGGCACCGCCGGGAAGGACCGGATCAAGTTCGGTGGTCACGAAAACGATGTGCATCAGGTTCGGCGCGAGCCAATCAGCCAACCAAGACTCTGTGACAGGAGCTGGAGCGTGTGCGCAATGGGAATAAGAAGATACTTGCCGACGCCGTCTGCCCACCGATACTTGAGCCGGGTACGGCGCACGACCGTCACAATCAGCGGAACGAGCACGATGGGTGGAAGCCACCAGGCGAACCATGCCGAGGCCAGGGCGGCGATGACACTTCCCCAGTAGCCGAACAAGATGCGGGTGTAGGCACCGGCTCGCAACCCGGCCGCACCATCCCCGATTCCCCAGCGGAACGCCTTGCGGACCATCGACCCAAGCCCATCGGGTGGACGCCAGTGAATGAGAGCCTCCCCTTCGAAGAACGGCTTGAAGCCTGCCGCCCTGGCCCGTTCCCCAAACAGCGTGTCCTCGGCTGCACCCATCCCCTCGGGGAACCCGCCGACCCGCCGCCACAGTTTCCTTCGGAAAGCCTGTGAGGCACCGGGAGGAGTGATGTGATCCGGATTCACCTCTTCGCGCACGCTCATGAGTGCCAGCCCGGCACAGGTCGATCTCAGCGACTCTCCCCGGGGCAGGTAGAAGCCCGACACCCAATCCTCACCCCGGGCAAATGGTGCAGTGATCTTCTCGAGCCAATCCGGCTCGGCAGTGCAACCGGCGTCGATGCACGCCACGATCTCATGACCGGCCGCTTCGATGGCTGCATTGCGGTTTTCGCTGATGCCACCGGGACCGTCGACCACCCGCAGCCGCGGATGCGCCTCGGCCAGGTCGTCGAGCAGCTGGCGGGTCCCGTCAGTCGAGCCCCCGTCTGCGACGACAATTTCGGTGGGGAGAACTGTCTGAGACAGCAATGAATCGACCAGGTCCTGGATGGTGGCCAGCTCATTGAGGGCGGGGGTCACGACAGAAACATTCATCGACGCCATTATTGCCCGTCGTGGACGTGAGAGCGGTAGCCGCCCAACGGTGCGCCTAGTCGGAGACCGTCCACGCACCCGCGATCGGAGTCACGCCTGCGTCAATCGGACCTGCTCGCAGCACGTGGTCGGCCGTGCCGGCGGTGTTGGTGAGCCGGAAGTACCAGCGGCCGAGCGGGTCGCTGTGCCATGCCACGGTATGGATCCCATCACCAGTCCAATCGCCGGCCAGGACGGCGCCGGCTCCGCTTCCGAGGTTGAAGGCGACGTCGGGGGCCCCGGAGCTGCCCATGAAGCGCATCACGACGGCCCCGTCGCTCTTACGGTAGAGCCCGAGATCGTCCATCCCATCACCGTTGAAGTCACCGGCGAACGGCACGCCGCCCGGCAACGAGAATTCGAAGTCGAAGTCGGCGAACTGGGTACGCAGCTGATTTGAGACGTAGAACCGGTTCTCCGACGGCCGGTAGATGCTGAGGGTGTCGCGACCGTCACCATTCCAGTCGCCGGCCAGCGGGATGTCGCCCCTGATTCCGAAGTAGAACTCGAGGTCCGCGAATTGGGTGGCATTGGAATTGGCCAGGTAAGCGAAGCCGCTCGAGGGCCGGAACATCCCCGGCGTGGCGGCCCCGTCGGCGTCCCAATCCCCCATCAGGGCCACGTCGCCCGGCACCCCGAAGAAGAATTCGAGGTAGTTGCCGCCGTCCCACGACAGATTGTCACGGAGGTTGTACTCGAGGCCGCTGGTCACATACCCGATCTTCTCGCAGGCAAACGGACCAACACATTCGGGGCCTGCATCCCAGGGACTCAGCTCCTCGTGGTCGAACCAGGCCTGCAGATCTTCGCCCGGAGTGCGGGCACCACCCAGGTAGACGCTCACGGAGTTCCCATCGAGATGGTAGATATCCGGCCGGCCGTCGCCGTCATAGTCGGCGACCTGGGTGTGGCCGAACTGCGGTACCCGTGACGTCGACCAGTAGGGTCCCGTCTCGAAACCGGTCGAGAATCCGTTGGCAACGTACACCTGCCGGCTGACCGAGCTGACCGCGTAGAGGTCGGGTGAGCCGTTGTGGTCATAGTCACCCAGGTCGAGCCGGTTCCACTTCGGCCGCGCCCCGGTGGCGGCCGCCACCAGAACCGTCTGAAAGCCATCCGAGCCATCGAGGATGGACAGGAATCCATCGGTGTCGACGACATACGCCTCGACCATGCGGTCCCCGTTGTAATCACCGGCCAGGATGACGGCCCCGTTGTCCACCGCCAGCGAGTGCACCGCGATCACCTGGGTGAACCGGTCGGCGTCTTCCACGGTGTCGCCGTAGACGGTAACGACGTCGGTCGCCCAATCGACCACCCACAGGTCGGCTCGGCTGTCACCGTCATAGTCGGCGAACGTGACCCCGTGGGTGCCGGGGCCGCCGACTACGTCGATATTCTCGCGAATCCCGACGTCTTCGAAGTCACCGAACGCGGAGATGATCTCCAGCCGTATCTCACCGCTTCCCAACCAGCGCCAGGCGTAGATGTCGGGGGCCCCATCCCGGCTGCGGTCCACAACGTCATACTGCCAGCCGGCATTCTCGACACCGACCGCGCCGCTGAATCCGGTAGAGGTGAAACCGCTCCGGGCCGTCACCGGCGCTTGCGGCCTTGGTGTGGCTGCGTAGCCGGGGGTGGCCGATGGCCCCATCCATGAGAAGTGCATGGCATCTTTGATTGACGCCCAGTCGCCACCCCAGCAAAAGCCTGCGTCCTGCCAGGCCTCCACGTACCAGGCGGGCATGTCGGTGACCAGGACGGGCGGGTTGCCGGCGTTGTACGGGTTTTGGGCAGGATTGATGTCGACCGCGGTACCGAAGGCGTGGAATGACATTCGATGGCTACCCCCGGTCACGGCCCGGAAGGCTTGACCGTACGCCACCGTCACCGGGTAGTACCGGCCGGCGGCATCCTGGGCGGCCAGGTTCTCATTGACGAGCTGGAAGGCCGGGAGAGCCAGCTCGTGCACTTGAACGACCCGAGAGGATCGGTAGGGCCGCCAGTTAACCATGTGGTCCTCGACGGCGTATCCGTTCCGGCCGAACACGTCAGCCCATGGCCCGGAGATCGACTGGTTGAGCGGCAGCCGTCCGCCCCTCCGAGCGAGCGGGCCCCGGTAGCCTGCGGTCCCGCAGGTGGCACTCTCGGTGAAGTTGGGATTCGAGTTGGCGGGCGCGACCGGGACCACCGACCACGCGGTGGTGGCAGCGAGGAATACGGTAAGTAAGCGAGTCCAGCGCTGGCTCATCGAGTGCAACCTACCGTGCCACGTTTTCTATTGAGCACCGAAGCCCGAAAGCACTGTCCAGACGCTCCGCCCGAGGATTGACAGATCGAGCCAGGGCGACACGTGCTTGAGGTAGTAGAGGTCATATGAGAGCTTCTCGACGGTTTCGATCTCGTTATCGGCGTAGCCGAAGTTGACCTGAGCCCAGCCGGTCACCCCCGGTCGGATCAGGTGCCGATGAGTGTAGAACGGAATCGTGCGGCCAAATCTCTCGACAAAGGGGATCTGTTCCGGACGGGGGCCGACCAGGCTCAGGTCACCCCGCAATACGTTCCACAGCTGAGGCAGCTCGTCTACCCGGAACCGCCGCAACGCGGTTCCCACCCGGGTGAGCCGTTCGTCGTCGCGGACCGCAAACTGGGCGCCATTGAAATCTGCGTCATGCACCATCGTCCGGAATTTGTAGAGCGTGAACGGCTTGCCTCCCCGTCCGGCTCTCTCCTGGGCAAAGATGACGGGACCGTTCGAGTCAAGCCGGATCACAACGCTGATGAGCGCGCACATCAGGAGCCAGATCGGCGCCGTGATGGTCACGAGGACGATGTCGATGGTTCGCTTCAAGCTGACGTAGGGACCGCGGGCCTCGAGCGGCTCGGTGAGCTCCCACCCCTCCATGAGATGCACGATGGGGAGCCGCCCGGTGTGTTCCTCATACACGCTGGTGAAGCCACGCATCGAGCGCCCGGCCAGGTGGAGAGAGGACACGTATTGCGCCATCGTGTCAGACAACACGGCCCGGAGATCCACGGCCATAACGGTACCGGGTGGGAAGGGGCGGGACGGAGGCTCGCTGCGAGGATCGAGCGCCTCGACCAGGTTGGCGTGGGGGGCGTTGCGAAGATCCTCAACCAGCTCCTTCTCGTTGGAGATAGCCACGATGCTTTCTGCCCACGGGCGTCGGCGGCGATAGGCCCGGTGTGCAAGCGCCAGGCCGAGCCAGGCAAGCGAGCTGATGATGAAGAAAGGCCGCGACCAGTACATGCGGGTGGAGACCACTGCCAGCGCGGTGAGCGAAACGCCGATCGACACGATCGATACCGCCCGTCCATAGGAGGGACGCGGTGCGCCCATTCCCCATGAGCGAACACTGACGTAGCTGCCGACCACGGCCCCGCCGAACATCGCTCCAAAGATGGGAAACACCCGGATCGGTTCGACGCCCTGGCCGAAGTCCGGCACGAAGGCCAGGCCAATCAGCACAGCCACCGCCAGCGCGGCGATATCAAGTACGGCGGTAGTGGTCAGAAAGCGGCGGCCCATTCCCATGGAGAGTAGTACCCCGACGAACTAGCAGTGGCATCGGGCGATCAGGTGGCCCTGCTACGGGCCGGCTCCGTTGGACGCCACGTTCTCGATCAGCTTCACGAGGGTTCGTACCCCGAAACCCGACCCGCCTTTCACCTGATAATGCTCGTCATCGGGCCAGCGGGCTGGTCCGGCGATGTCGAGATGGACCCATGGAACGTCGGCAACGAATTCCTTGAGGAACAGGGCGGCGTTGATCGATCCTCCGTATCGGGGCCCGGTGTTCTTCATATCCGCCACATCCGAGTCGATGTTCTTGCGGTAGTAACCGGGCAGCGGCATGTGCCACACGGCCTCGCCCGCTTCGTCGGCCGCGACACGAACCTGGTCGATGGCCTGGTCGGTGTTGCCCCAGAGCCCGGCAATCTTCTCACCGAGGGCCACCGGGCAGGCTCCGGTGAGGGTGGCGGCATCAACAATGAGATCCGGCTCTTCTTCGGCCACCAGGGATAAGGCATCTGCCAGCACCAGCCTGCCTTCCGCATCGGTATTCAAGACCTCGACCGTCTTGCCGTTGCGGGGCGTGAGAACGTCGCCGGGTCGCTGGGCCCCACCCCCCGGCATGTTCTCGGTGACCGGGGCCACCCCGACCACCCGCACCGGGAGCTCGAGTGCGGCGATGGCCTGCATGGTGGCCAGCACGACGGCCGCGCCGGACATATCGGTCTTCATCGTCTCCATGCCGGACGGGGGCTTGAGCGAGAGGCCACCCGAATCGAACACGATGCCTTTGCCGACGATCCCGATGAAGCCCTGGGGATCGGCCGGCTCGTGGCGGAGAACGATCATCGCAGCCGGTTGGTGCGACCCGGCCGCCACCCCCATCAGCCCGCCGAAGCGCTCCTGTTCGAACTGGTCGGGCTCGAAGACCGTTATGTCGAGGCCTCCGGCATCGGCGATGCCCCGAGCGACCTCGACGAGGGTGCTTGGCGATTTGGCGGCGGGTGGCTCGTTTATCAGGTCACGGGCCAGGTTGACGGCGTCCGCGGTCACCGACGCCCGGCGGGCGGCGCCGGCGATGGCGGCTTCATCAGCCGCCACCAGTGTGATGCGCTCCACTCTGGACGGCTTCTTCTCGGTGCGATATTTCTCGAAGCGGTATTGCGAGAGCAGGAGGCCCTCCAGCACCGCCACGTCGGCCCCGGGGACGTCCACGAGGTGCAGGGTGGTCACCACGCTGGCGTCGCGGGTGGCGTTCTTGCCAGCCGCCCCGGCCCCCTGCCGGAGTTGCTCGTGGTCGGGGTTTTCGCCGAGGCCGACCAGCAACAGTCTTTTGAACGCCAGCCGGTCCCGAACGGGAAGCGAAGCCACCGAACCCGGCTTTCCTTGGAAATCGATTTCGTCGAGATAATCAGTGAGAAAATCACCCAGCTCGTCGGCTACTTGATCGGCGCCCGGACCCCAGTTGTGTTCACCGAGCACCGGGACCACCAGTACGTCACCCGAGACCTCGTCGAGCGAGCCCCCCGCTTCGATTTCGATCACGTTTCCTCCTCGGTTCGGGTCGGCTGCCAGGTTGGGGAGACCGTGCGCGCAAGCACATAGAGCAGATCGGCCAGCCGGTTGAGATAAATCGGTACGACGCTACCGTGCAAACTGCCGGCCCTGGTGAGCGTGGTAACCCGGCGTTCGGCCCGTCGTACCGTGGCTCGCGCCACCTCGAGCGCCGCCTCGGCCGGATTCTCGCCGGGAACGACGAACTCCTGGGGAAGCGGGTGCGCTTCGACCGTGGCGTCGATGAGCGCCTCGAGACGCTCGACCATGGCGGGGGTGGTGAGACTGACCCCGGCTTCGAGCTTGCTCCGATTGTCGGACGAAGTGGCGAGCTCGGCCCCCACCACGAACAGCTCGCGTTCGAGCGCCAGGATCTCGTCCGCCAGGTCTTCACTTGCCACTGCCCGGGCTACCCCCAGCGCTGATACCGCCTCGTCAACGGCCCCGTACGCTTCCGGACCCGGGTCGTCTTTCCACACCCTTCCGCCGTACAGAAGGCCGGTCTTGCCCTCGTCCCCAGTTCTTGTATAGATCTTCACAGGAAAGCGATTGTACCGAATGTCCCCAAGGCGTCGGCTCCCAGCAGGCTGGTTCCCTCGTCGAGGAGGGCCCGGCCCGAGACGGCTGCCCCGATGGCGGTGAGAATGGCCAAGTATGAGAGCCCGGTGGCCGCCATCACGCCGGGGTATGACGGTTCATTGAGGGCAAACCACACGGCCACCATGAGAACCAGAGTGGTTGCTGCGAGCACGACGAACGCCCAGACCACTACTCCGCCACCCCAATCGGCATCCACGCCGATGACGACGGCGTCGAAGGCGACTCCGATCCCCCCAACGGCCGCCAGCCGCTTCAGCGCCCACCTCGGAAGCGTGGGATCGATGAGGAACCAATGGCCGAGCAGCATCTCGGTGGTGACCCCACCGAGGAGCATCGCCCCGGACAGCGTTCCCACCAACCCACCGTCGGGAATCGAGGCGGCAGCAAAGCATGCTGCGCAGGCCAGCAGGGCGATGGTGGACCATTGGGGCCGGCCAGCAAGCAAGAGCGCGACCAGGGCGGCGCCGGTCCCCAGCCCGGCCGGCCACCCACCGCCCACCGCCCAGCCGATGCCGCCAAACAAAAGAGCTACCCCGGCAGACAGCCAGCCGAATCCGGCGCCGACCACCCGCCACCAGGCCACGGCCGCCGCGGCAGCCGCCAGCCCGGATGCCCAGGTTGTCAAGAAGAGAGCGGGACTGAGTTCGATGACGGGCTCTCCAGGTGGGAACGGCGGGAGTATACGAGCTGCCCACCGCCCGATTCTCTCCGGGCGCCCGATGGATGCGGTTCCGGAACAGACTCCCTTCCTCCGGCTACGCTTGCGTCCGTGCCGACCTTCGTTTACGAATTCGAAGTTGCCGCCGAGGTCGCGGCGGTGGCCAGATTCCACGACGACACCCGGGTACTGCAGCGCCTCACGCCTGCGTATGTACAGATCCATCGATGCGATCCCCTCGCGGACGGGGCCGTGGCCGAGTTCACCGTGTGGTTTGGGCCGATCCCGATTCGGTGGCGGGCGCTCCATCGTGAGGTTGGTCCGAACGGCTTCACCGATGTGCAGGATCGCGGGCCACTGGCGTCGTGGGTGCACACCCATCGATTCGAGCCCGGTGACGGAACCGGCACTCGCGTGAGTGAGCACATCGAATACGCGTATCGATCGGGCTGGCGAGGATTCCGCGGGCGGCTGTTCTTCAATCCGCTTGCGCTCCGAGCCCTGTTCTCGTACCGCGCCATGCAGACCAGACGGGCGTTCCGCGGGTGAGAGACGGGTTAGCGTGAGATCGGCTCCCTAGCGGTGGAGTTGCAGCTTCTCGGCGTGCAGGGTTTCCGGGAAGGCTTCGCCTTCCTTAGCAGTTGCGTAGCAACTGCCCAGCAACCCGAAGGGTTTCCGGGAAGGCTTCGCCTTCCTTAGCAGTTGGGTAGCAACTGCCCAGCAACCCGAAGGGTTGCCCCCCTCCGGGGAGAGCAGAATCACCGCAACCCGTCGCAAACCAACCGCGACAGATCACCTAGCGGGAGATCGTCACCATTTCGATCTCGAAGGTCAGGGCCTCGCCGGCCAGCCGCCGATTGAAATCGATCGTCACCTGGCCGTCCTCGATAGCCGTGACCGTCCCCTGCCTCTGGGCCGAATCCACCAGCACCGCGCCGACGGCCGTGCCTTCGGGGACCTGGGAGACCTCCACTTGGACGATCAGCTCGGGGACGATTTCACCGTAGGCGTCGGCGGGCTCGATCCGGATGGTCTTGGTTTCGCCGACCGCCATTCCCCTCACGCCGGCATCGAACCCGGCGATCATCGCTCCGCTCCCGATCACGAAATCGAGCGGTGCTCCACGGGGACGGGACGCGTCGAACTCGGAGCCGTCGTCAAGGGTTCCGATGTAGTGCACCTCGACCTGATCACCTTCTTGGGCCACGATGTCATCTCCTCCGGGGTCGGGAATATTCGTCGTCGTGGTTGTCGTCGCCGGGATTGCCGATGTAGTGGTGGTTTCGGACGGGCCGTCATCACCCGAGCCGGTGTCGTCCCCGCCGCAGGCGGCCAGCACCAGAACGATCAACAGCGCGGGTGCGAGTCGTCTCACGACATCCAATCGCGCAGGCGGGAGGCCACGGAGGCGGGAGTGAACCCGAACTCCTCGGCCAATCTCTTGGCGGGAGCCGAAGCCCCGAAATGATCGATGCCCATGGTCAAACCGTCCTTGCCGGCGAACTGCTGCCAACCCAATGTGGCGGCGGCTTCGAGCGAGGCTACCGGCATCCCCGCCTTAAGCACTTGCGCGCGGTAGCCATCGTCCTGGGCAAGGAAGGCCTCAACGCACGGCATGCTGACTACCCGAATCGATTTCCCTTCCCCCGCCAGTTCCTCGGCGGCGGCCAATGCCACCGAGACCTCAGAGCCCGTTGCGATCACCGCGGCATCACTGCCCGCCCGCAGTACGTAGCCACCCCGGTGCACGCCTCCCGCTTCCCGGTCCAGGGTGGGGAGCCCCTGGCGGGTGAGGATGAGGCAGGTGGGCCCTTCGGTGCGGTTGAGCGCCAGCTCCCACGCTTCGGAGGTTTCGCCGGCATCGGCGGGGCGCACCACCCACATGTTCGGCATGGCACGCAACGACGCCAGATGCTCGATCGGCTGGTGAGTGGGGCCGTCCTCACCGAGGAAGATCGAATCGTGGGTGTACACCCAAATGGACGGCGCCTCCATCAAAGCCGAGAGTCGGACCGCCGGGCGCATGTAGTCGTTGAAAACCAGGAAGGTTGCTCCGAACGGCCGCAACCCGCCGTGCACCACCATCCCGTTCACCGCCGCCGCCATCCCGTGCTCACGGATCCCGAAGTGGAAGTTCCGGCCGAGGCGGGACTCCCTGGAGAACGACGGGACGTCATCGATGAGCGTGTTGGTGGAAGGCGCCAGGTCGGCCGAGCCACCTACGAGGTTCGGAACCCGGGGAGCCAGGTGGTTAATCGCCCTGCCAGACGCCTTGCGGCTGGCGACCGACTCGCCGACCTCAAAGCCGAGCGGCTCCACCGTGACGGGCTCAGGATTCCAATAGGCATTCCACCGGTCGGCAATTGCCGGATCCGAAAACGCCTCGTCGCGCCGCTTGGTCCACTCGGCTCGGGCATCGGCGCCGCGCACGCCAACGATGGAAAACTCCTCATAGGCCTCGCGGGGCACGGTAAATGGCTCCTCGGTCGGCCAGCCCATGAGCTCCTTGGTGAGACGGACCTCGTCCTCGCCCAGGGGACTCCCATGCGCGGCCTCAGTGTCGACCTTGTTGGGAGCTCCGTGGGCGATGTGGGTGTGGGCCACGATGAGGGACGGCCGGTCGGGGACGGCGAGCGCCGCCTCGATTGCCTGGCCAATCGCCTGCTGATCGTGACCGTCGATGTCTTCGGTATGCCAGCCGAAGGCCGTGAAACGCCCCGCCACATCCTCCGTGAAGGAAAGGTCGGTGTCGCCCTCGATGCTGATCTCGTTGTCGTCGTAGATGTAGATCAGGCGGCCGAGACCGAGGTGCCCGGCCATCGAGCCCGACTCCGAGGAGATGCCCTCCATGAGGTCACCGTCGGATACAAGGCCGAAGGTGCGATGGTTGACGAGGTCGTCACCGAAGACGGCTCGCAGGTGCTCCTCGGCGATCGCCATACCCACGCCGGTGCCGAATCCCTGTCCGAGCGGACCGGTGGTCATATCGATGCCCAGGTGTGGTTCCCGCTCGGGATGACCGGCGGTGGGATACCCGAACTGCCGAAAGTTCTTGAGCGCCTCCATCTCGAGTGGAAATCCACTGAGGTGCAACAGCGCATACACCAGCATCGAGGCATGACCGTTGGAAACGATGAACCGGTCCCGATCCGGCCAGGTCGGATCGGCAGGATCGACAACGAGGAAACGGGTCCACAGCACGGTGGCGATGTCGGCCATACCCATCGGCGCTCCCGGGTGCCCGGAATTCGCCGCTTGCACTCCATCCATGGCCAGCGCCTTGATGGCATTGACGGCAAGCTGCTGGTTGCTCAAGGATCGACTCCCTCGTCGCGACCACTGCAGGCTAACGATCCGGCATCCGGCATCGCCACCAACCACCAACCCGCCATCAGCTCTGAATATGACAACCGACCCCTGGGCGGAGGGTGATAGGCAAGAATGGTTGCGTGACCGACATCATCGACTGGCTGGTGCAAGGCGACCCTGCGATCCGGTGGCAGGTGGAGCGCGACCTATTGGGACGGGCGAAGAGCACCTGGGAACGTACTCGCCGGGGTGTGGCTCGAGAGGGCTGGGGGGCCGCTCTGCTGGCAGAACAGGATGGGAACGGCGGATGGGGTGGCGGACTGTACAGCCCCAAATGGATCTCAACGAGCTACACACTTCTGCTATTGCGGCGACTCGGGCTGGCGCCCTCCCATCAGGCAGCAAGACGCGGCGTTCGCCGGTTGCTCGATAAGGGAGAGTATTTCGACGGCGCCATCAGCTTCGGGGTCACTCAGAAGCGCCCCGATCAATGCATCGGTGGCTTGGTGACGTCCCTGGCGTCGTATTTCCGGGTGGTCGATGATCGGCTGCATGGGATGGTTGAGCGGCTGCTGGCCGACCAGCTGGCCGATGGTGGGTGGAATTGCGAAGCCTGGACGGGTAGTCGACACAGTTCGTTTCACACCAGCATCTTTGTTCTCGAGGGGCTCCATGAATATGCGGCGATGACCGGAACCCGGAAGGTCGGGAAGGCACAGGAGCTCGGGCGCGAGTTCTTTCTGCAGCATCGGCTTTACCGCTCGCACCGAACCGGGGAGGTGGCGCACCCGAGTTTCACCCGGTTCTCCTTTCCGCCGCGCTGGCACTATGACGCGCTCCGGGGGCTCGATCACTTCGCAAGCGTCGGCGCCGGCCACGATGAGCGCCTCGACGACGCCATCGCTCTCGTCCGCAAGAAGCAACGACGGGATGGAACCTGGACGGCCCAGAACCGCCATCCGGGACGCACCTTCTTCGAAATGGAGCAAACCGGCCGGCCCAGCCGGTGGAACACGCTCCGAGCCCTGCGGGTGTTGAAGTGGTGGGAGGAATCAGGCAGTAGGGAGTAGGCATCCGGCATCCGGCATCCGGCATCCGGCATCCGACATCCGACAAGAGCGTTGCCCGTTGCCCGTTGCCCGTTTCCCGTTGGCCGCTGGCCGCTGAGAACCCCCCTACCCCAGCGGCTCCGCCGCTCCGGTACCTTCCCCCCGGACAAGCCGGGAGGACTGACGTTGTTTGTGTCTCCCTGGGCCTGGCGCCGGCGGCGCCGGCCGTCCTCCACCTCAGGTTCGGCGGCAGCACTCGCATTTCTCCGCCCTTGACGCAAAGGTGCCATGACACGGCGGAGAAATCGAAAAGCCAGCACTGGGGAGAAATCGAAGGAAACTACGTCGCCAGGGTGAGGTCGAAGTCGTCTGGGTTTTCATCTTCCCAGGCGTCGCCGGCGAGGAAGACGACTTCGCATGAGGCACACAGTTCTTCACTCTCGTCACGATTGACCTGCGCATCGAGGACCGGCCAGATGTCGTATGGGCTGGTGGCGACCGTCAGCAATGTGTCGGGTGGGAGGTCCTCGAGGAGAGTGCGAAGCTCATCGATCTTCATGTGCGTTCCCTTCAACACTGCCAGTTATGTCTTAGGGGGTCCCTAGTGCAAGGGCCGGAAAGCCCTAATGCGCGACCAGCTGGGAATTCGCGCTTTTCCGGCCCAATGCTCCTCGCGCAAGCGCTCATCGCGTGTCGACGGGGCCCTAACCGTCGACGTCGCACGCTCCCCTTACCGAGCCGCCCCCACTGCCTCGCGGGCGTGATAGCTCGAACGGACCAGCGGGCCGGCCTCGACGTGGGCGAGGCCGAGTCTTTCTCCCTCTTTGGCGTAGCGGTCGAACTCGTCGGGGTGAACGTACCGGTGGATGGGACGGTGACGAACCGAGGGGCGCAGATATTGCCCGATGGTGACGATATCGACGCCAACCGCCCGCAGGTCGGCCAGGGTGCTGATGACTTCCTCTTCGGTCTCGCCCATACCGACGATGAGGCCCGACTTGACAAAGCCTGCGGGATTGATCCACTTGGCCCGCGCCAGCAGCGCCAGCGAGCGACCGTAGTTGGCGGCAGTACGGATATCTCTTTGCAGGCGCAGCACCGTCTCGGTGTTGTGATTGAGGACCGCCGGCTTGGCCGCCAGTACCGTCTCCAACGCCTGGCGGTCGCCCTTGAAATCGGGAATCAACACCTCGACATCGCAGTCCGGCAAGCGGGATCGGATCTCCTCGATGGTCTGGGCAAAGATGCCGGCACCTCCGTCGGGCAGGTCGTCTCGATTCACCGAGGTGAGCACCGCATGCTTCAAACGCATTGAGGCCACCGCCTCGGCGGCCCGCCGCGGCTCGAAGATGTCGACCTCCCCGGGCCGGCCGGTCTTCACGTCGCAGAAGCTGCAGGCGCGAGTACAGGTGTCACCCAGCAGCATGAGAGTGGCGGTGCCGGAATCCCAGCATTCGAAAATGTTCGGGCATCCCGCCTCTTCACACACAGTGTTGAGGCCCTGGGTCCGCATGAGATGCTTGACATCCCGGTACCCCTCGTGCATTGCCGCCCGGACCTTCATCCACTCCGGCCGCTCGGGTTCTCCGGGCAACCGGCCCCGCTCCAGCACCGGTTCCGGGCCAGGGTCGCCGGAGAACGCGCCCTCCGCCACCCGGCGGTCAACATCGAACTCCCTCCCGGTCCCCCGCACAAAGGCAGCTCGCTGCTCTTCGACAAACGGAACCTCGAACACCTCCGCGAAGCGTGGTACCAGCCGGTCGATGAACTCCTGGTGGCTTACTTTTCGCCCCGCCAGCGCCCTCACCGACGTGACCGGACGAAGCATGCCGCACGGATTGATGTGATCGAAATAGCCCAGGTCGGGGTCGAGGTTGATGGCGAAGCCGTGCATGCTTACGCCGCCCGACACCCGCACGCCGATGGCGGCGACCTTGCCCTGCTCGGTCCAGACCCCGGTGACTCCTTCCTCCTGCCGGGCTTGGATGCCGAGATCCCCGAGCGTGGCGATGATGGATCGCTCGAGCTTGCGGACGTAGGGAACTATCTGACGCGAGTCGGGCAGCGCCATGATCGGGTAACCAACCAGTTGGCCCGGTCCGTGGAAGGTGATGTCGCCTCCCCGGTCGACTTGGAACAGCTCGACTCCCATCTCCCGCAGGGCGCCCGAGTCGACCAGCAGGTGGGTCTCGTCACCGTTGCGCCCAATCGTGTAGGTAGGCGGGTGTTCGAGCAGCAGCAGATAGTCATCGTCGCTGCGGCCCTCCACCCGCCCACCGTGAAAGGCCCGCTGGAGATCCCACGCCTCCGCGTACGGAAGCCGCCCGAGCCAGCGAACTCTCACGTGAGTTCCTGTTCCCAATCCCAGGTCTCGATGTTTTGCTTGATTCGCTGGAGGAACAAGACGGCTGCCGATCCGTCAAAGGCCTGGTGGTTCCAGGTGAGCCCGAGGTATCCGATGTGCCGAATGGAGATCGAGTCGTTGCCGTGCTGGTCGGTGACCACGACGGGCCGCTTGGTAACCGTGTCGGTTGACAGGATGCCCGTGTTGGGAACGTTGATGATGGGGGCCGTCATGAAAGAGCCGAATGGTCCCGGGTTGGTGATCGAGAAGGTGCTGCCGGTCACATCGTCTGGTTGTAGTTGGTCGTTGCGGGCTTTGTCGGCGACAGCTCGGATTGCCCTGGCCAGGCCGACGACCCGGAGGCCATCCGCCCCCCGCACCGTACCCACCACCAGCCCTTCCTGGTTGAGATCGATGGCGATCCCGAGGTTGATGGAACTGTGGAAAATCGCCTTGCCTTGATCCGGGTAGATCGAGCTATTCACTACCGGAAAGGCGACCAGGGCATCGATTGTGGCCCGGGCGATGAAGGGCAGGTAAGTCAGCGAATAGCCTTCGGCCGCCTTCCACTCCGCCTTGTGACGGCTGCGCACTCGTTCCAGATTCTCGTAATCCACCTCAACCGAAGCCCACACGTGGGCGGCCGACTGTTTGGCCTTGATCATGTTGTCGGCGATCCGCTGCCGCAATCGAGTTAATGCAACTACCTGGTCGCCCGGCATGAGCGGGACCCCAGCGGGTGGTGCCACCGTCTCACCCTCCGGCACTTGCGGCGCGGCGGGTGCCGGCGGGCTCACCGACGCGGCCGCGGGCGGCGCCGGCTCGGCGACGGCCGGGGCAGGCGGCTGTTCGGCAGCAGCTTGGGGGACGGCGGGTGTTTCGGGCCCGGCAGGGGGGGCCATCGGAGCAGGTGCCGCCTGTGGCCCGGAGGCAATGAACGCCTCCAGGTCGCGGCGAGTAATGCGCCCGCCCTCGCCGGTGCCGGGAACCAACGCCAGGTCGACGCCCGAGGTTGCCGCCAGCCTGCGCACCACTGGAGACAAAACCTGGCGTTTGCCGGGGCCGGGACCGGACTGCGGACCCAGCGGGGCGCCGACTGCAGCCGGAACCGGGGCTTGCGAGGCGGCCGGTACGTCGGGAACCGCCGCCGGAGCCACCTCGGAGGGAGGGGGCGATGCTTCCGCACCCGCCGCCGCGGCCGGCTCGGAAGCATCGTCGGGCGCCGGGGTTGGTCCAGCCCCTTCGCCTTCGTCCCCGATGACACACAAGTCCGTGCCAACTTCGACGGTCTCACCCTCCGGCACCAGGATCTCCTGCAGCAGACCGGCGGCCGGGGAAGGGATCTCGGTATCGACCTTGTCGGTTGATATCTCCAGCAGCACCTCGTCGGCTGCGACCATGTCGCCCGGCTGCTTCACCCATCGAAGGATGGTCCCTTCGGTGACGGTCTCTCCCAGCTGGGGCATCGTGACGACAACGGCCATGGCTTCGACTCCTAGGTAGCGATGCGGGTACGGACGATCAACATCTCGCGACGAATAGTACGGGCTGCAAGAACTTTCAATGCAGCGGCCTTCCCGCCGCCGCCAGCAAGGTTTCACCGACGGCTTCGGAGAGGGTCGGGTGGGCGTGCACAAATGCCGCAGCCTCGGCCGGGAGCGCCTCCCATCCGACCGCGTACATGAGCTCATGAATCAACTCGCCGGCATCGGGCCCAACCACCGTCGCCCCCAGGATCGGACCATCCTTGGCGGCGATCACCTTCACCAAGCCCTGGGCCTGGCCCCGAATGATCGCCCGGCCTACCCCGGCCAGGGTGTGGGCCGTCTTCTCGACCTCGTACCCGAGTTCTTCGGCCTGAGCCTCGGTGAGGCCAACCGATGCCATCTCAGGGTGGGTATACACCACCAGGGGAATCGCCCGGTAGTTGACCGGGTCCGGCTCGCCGGTGGCAATGTAGGTGACGGCGGCAATCGCCTCGGCAAACCCGGCGTGAGCCAGCTGGGGCGTTCCGGCCACGATGTCGCCGATCGCGTACACGCCCGGCTCGGCGGTTTGATACGTGTCGAGGTCGACGAGAACGTAGCCCCGGTCGAGCTCGACCTTGGTGGATTCGAGTCCGAGATCGCCGGTGAGGGGCGCACGGCCCACCGCAACCAGCACCGAGTCGACCTCGACCGATTCCTCCCCAACGGGAACGGACACACCGCTTCCCTGCAGGTCGGGGGGACCGACCGTGACCCCGGTCCGAATGGTGATGCCACGGGCGGAGAGCTGACGATCCAACGCCCGGGCGGCCTGTGGATCGGCCCCGGGGATAATCTGCTCCAGCATCTCAAACAGATGCACCTCGTTGCCGAGATCGGCGAGCAGGGAAGCAAACTCACACCCGATGGCGCCGGCACCGACGACGGCCACCCGACCGGGGTCCTCGCCCCAGTCGAGCGCGTGGTCTGAGCTGAGGATACGGTCGCCGTCAAACTCATAGCCGGGTATCGCCCTCGGCACCGAGCCGGTGGCGACGATGATGTTGGCGGCCTCGAGCTCCTGGGAACCCTCTCCGGTGTCGACGACCACCTTGCCGGAACCGGCCAGACGCCCGTAGCCGTTGATGACGTCGACTTTGCGTTGCTTGAGCAGGCCCGAAAGCCCGTTCACGAGCTGATCGACCACCCGGTTCTTGCGGGCAAGCCCCTCGGCCCAATTGAAGGTGGGGGCCGAGGCATGAACCCCGAAATCAGCCGCATGCGAGACGGTGCTGAACACCTCGGCGGCTTGCAGCCAGGCTTTGGCCGGGATGCACCCACGGATGAGACAGGTCCCGCCCACCCGTTCTTTTTCGACCAGGGCAACCGAGAGCCCGAAGTTGTGGGCGTAGAGGGCGGCGGCGTAGCCCCCGGGACCCCCTCCGATGATGACAACGTCGTACACAGCGCAGCCTCCTAGCGAGTGCAGAGGTTAGTAGGCAACCTGGCGACGACGCGAGGGCGGTAGTCACGGACAACAATCAACAGGCCGAGCGCCTTATCTGCCCCCATGCTGGCCTTTGCGTCGCGACGAGCCTTGTGGCACCCCTCCCACCAAGTGTCGGGTTGCCGGGAACGCGGAGCGTTCCCAGTCTCCCCCCATCCGTCCTCCGGGGACACCTTCCCCTCGAAGGGAAGGAAGAAGAACCGAGCTCCTTCGTCGAGAACCGTCGCGCCCAAGACCCGATAGATCAACCGAGTGAGGGTGGGCAACGCTTCGGGTCGCTGGGCGCGTTCCGGTGCTGTCTCGCAAGCGGAGATCAAGAGCCTGCGCTCCCCCGATACAGTTCCCCCAAATGCAAACCCGCTACCTGATCATCGCCTCGCTCATCACTGCCCTGGTGATTCTGATCGCAGGCGCGTGGTGGTTCTACGCTCGGGCCATCTGATGGCCGACCGACTCGCTCTCCCGGATCCCGACCTGCAGGCGCTGGCAATCGGCACTGTCATCGTCGCCTTCGCGCCTCGCCACGCCGTCGACCTCAACGATGAGCTAGTGCTGGTCGCCACCGGGCCGCGGCCCGGGTCTGAACTCGCAACTGCCCATTCGGAGCTGGTATCGGCCGGGCCACCGGCGGGTGAGTTCGTCGGCCTGGTGGTTGGGCTACAGCCGGCCGCTTCGCTGGCGGGCCCGGAGGGATTAACCCACCACATCCTCGCCGCGGTCCCCGATGGAGACGCAATCATCCTCCGCGTCTTCTCGGAGAACGGCCCGGTTTTGGATGAGGAGGAATTCGCCCACCGCCGGGCTGCGGTTGAGGCGGTTTTCACATGAGCGAACCGATCACCATCCAGGGAAACGACGGGATCATGCTCCAGGCGCGTTGGGACCGGCCGCCCGATCCGCGCGGCGTCGTCGTGTTCTGTCATCCGCACCCCCAACACGGGGGCACGATGACGGCTCCACTCATGCACAAGGTGACCAAGGGGCTGGTGGCGCGTGGCCTGACCGTCTTCCGGTTCAATTTCCGTGGCGTGGGGCTCTCGACGGGCGAATGGGGCGGCGGGCTGGGAGAGGTAGACGACGTCGCAGCAGCAGTGGGATACGTTCGTCAGCAGGAGCCAGAGTTGTCGTTCGGCATCATTGGCTGGTCATTCGGAGCTGCCACGGCCCTGGCCTGGCAGGCACGGGATCGGGACGCGGCCCCTCTGGCCGGGATCGCTCCTCCCGTGCGAACCGAACTGGTCGAACGCCTCCCCCGCCCCGATGAGCTGGCGCCGGCGCGCCGTACCTTCATTCTCGGAGATCGAGATCAGTTCGTGACGGTCGACGACCTACGGGACTACGCCGAAGCCGCCGGTGCCACCATGTCGGTGCTGGAAGGGAGCGACCACTTCTTCTACTTCCGTGAGGAGCGCGTAGCCAACCTGATCGCCGACCACTTCACATCGCCTTGAGCAGCTATCCGAACCAGACGCTGACGAAGAGGACCCAGAGCGCGATCCAGGCCAAGAACTGAACGGCCGCACCGCATTGATGCACGAAGCGTGTCATGCGATTGTGATCGGCAGCGGGCGCCAATACCTGATGGGCCTGCGGGACTAATTGTTGCCCCCGCCGAGCCGCCACCGAGGCCGCACCATGACCCACCGGGTCAAGAAAACAGTGCCTGCCGTCGAAAACGGAGGAAATCGACGTAAGAGGGGACGCATGCTCGACCACCAGATAGAGCAAACCGAGGCCCTGGAAGCGGCTCTGGCTCGTTTCCGCGAGCAGTCATTCGTCTTCGACGAGTGCCTCGACCTGTTGACGGCCTTGCGTGATGATCAAGAACAAAGGATTCTCTTCGAACGGGCGGGACACCCAATCGAGTGGATGGAGGACCTCCTGCATCAACGTCGCGTCCTGGACGAGATGAGTTCGGTGCTGCTTGATTGGGACACGATCCGTTAAACCGGGTGGCCGACGTAGCTCCGTACCGCAGGCTTCCCGACACCACCCGCACTCTCTGGGGACGGTCCGGCCCGGATCAGGCGTCGACCGGCTCCGGGCCGAGTGCCCGGTAACCGCGATTACCTGCCTCGGCGAGCGTGTCAGGCGAGATCGCCGAGATGAGGTTGTTCCCGACCAGATCATCGGCCACCATCCGCGCCTCCAGGGCGGCAAACTGATCTGAGTCGTCACAGTCGTACACCCGCATGTCATCACGGGTGCCGAGAAATCGATTGTCCTCGAACCGGCGCAGCCGGCCCATCAGCTGACGCCTTCTTCCCACTCTTGCCAGCTCTCCGATTCGGCCATGTCGGACGGGTCGGGCTCCTCGACCAGCAGGCTGCCGTCATCGATCTCGTCGGAGTAATCGATATGCTCGATCTTGAGCTCCCCGTCGATCACACTCGGGTCCTCGACGCCTTCACCCTCCTCGGTAAACGTGAACCGGAAGTACCCCATGCGCTGGTATACCCGCTGCTGACCGGGAATCCACGCCACTACCACGGGCTCATCGCCCAGCTCGCCGCGAGTGGTCACGATGCCGGGATACGCCAGCACGAGCTCGCCGACGCCCTGCATAACGGATTCCTCGCCGTTTCCGCCGAAGAATGGCGCCGACACCTCGGGGTCGAGCAGCTCACTAATGGCCTCGAGATCACGAGCATTGAAATAGTCGACGAATTCGTCGAGGTTGGCTTCCTGGGCCGAGTAGTCGGTCATGCCCCGATTCTAGGGACAGGGTCACCAACCACGAGCATGGCAGCTGGAGGCGGCGTCACCGCCCGACGCCACCGCGGCACGGTGCTGGGTGCCAGCGCGAAATACAGCGCCAGCATGGCCTCAACCATCCGCTGCTTGAGCTCAGAGCCAGGCCGGTTCGCGGTATTCACCGAAGACCTCCCGCAACGTGGCTACGACTTCGCCCTCGGTGGCACGTGCCCGGGCCGCCTCGACGATCAGTTCCATGAGGTTGGCAGTGCCGGCGGCGCCCTCCTGGAGAGCCTCCAACGCCGACGTGACCGCTTCCTCATCCCGGCCCGCTCGCAGGTCGGCGAGTACCTCGCGCTGGGTGCTCTCGATTTCCTCTGAGATCCGTAGCATGGCGATGCCGTCCTCGTCCTGCTTGACGTACCGGTTCACTCCGACGATTCCCCGCTCCCCGGATGTGACCTTCTTCTCGAACTCGTAGGCGGAGTCGGAGAGGCGGCTCTGGAACCAGCCCTCCTCTATGCCCTGCAGCACACCCGCCAGCATGGATCCCGAGCCCTTCCGGTCGATGGTGGCAAAGATCTCCTCGGCGGCCGCCTCGATTCGATCGGTGAGCTGCTCGACAAACCACGAGCCACCGAGCGGGTCGATAGTGTCGGCCACTCCGGTCTCTTCGGCGATCACCTGCTGGGTGCGCAGCGCCAGCTCGGCTGCTTCTTCGGTTGGAAGTGCGTAGACCTCGTCGAGAGCATTGGTATGCAAGCTCTGGGTACCGCCCAGTATCGCGGCCAGTGCTTCGATGGCCGTCCGCACAACATTGTTGTATGGCTGCTGGGCCGTAAGCGACACGCCGGCGGTCTGGGTGTGGAACCGCAGCTTGAGCGAACGGTCATCTTCCGCGCCATAGCGCGCACGCATCCACCGCGCCCAGATGCGACGGGCGGCCCGAAACTTGGCGATTTCTTCGAAGAAGTCGACATGCGCATCGAAGAAGAACGAAAACCGGGGGACAAAATCATCGACGGCCAAACCCCGCTGCCTGCACGCCTCGACGTAGGCGAACCCGTCGGCGAGAGTGAATGCCAGCTCCTCGGCGGCCGTGGCGCCCGCCTCCCGAATGTGATATCCGGAAATCGAGATGGTGTTCCAGAGCGGCACCCGCTCCATGCAGAACTCAACCTGGTCCACCAGCAGGCGCAGGTGGGGCTCGGGGGGGAAGAGCCACTCCTTCTGGGCGATGTATTCCTTGAGGATGTCGTTTTGCAGCGTCCCCTGCAGCTTGCTCCACTCCACCCCTTGGTCCTCAGCGGCAACCAGCAGAAAGCCAAACAGCACCTGAGCGGGCCCATTGATAGTCATCGACACCGACACCTCATCCAGGGGGATCTGATCCATGAGCTTGCCCATATCGTCTGCCGAATCGACCGCAACTCCACAGTGGCCGACCTCACCGACCGACCGGGGGGAGTCGCTGTCGAGGCCCATGAGAGTCGGCATGTCGAAAGCGACCGACAGCCCATGCTGACCCGCGGCGAGCAGGTGGCGGAATCGGGCGTTGGTCTCGCTCACCGACGCGAAGCCGGCGAACTGGCGGATGGTCCACAAGCGGCCCCGGTAGCCGGTCGGGTGAATGCCGCGCGTATAGGGGTAAGACCCCGGATACCCGATGGCATCGGGAGGCTCACCGTCGCCGGGGAGCCCGAGAGCGGGAACCGGCTCTCCGGAGAGCGATTCGAATGCCGATTGGCGCTGGCGCCCCGCCGCGTACGCATCCTCCCATTCCTGGCGTTCAGCCAAGGTCGACCTCCTCGGCCGGCGCTCCGAGCGCCCCGATCGATACCAGGTATTCGGCTTCGCCCTCGAGCACTGCCCGGATGGCTCCCTCTCCGTACCGGGGACCACTTCGCCGGGTGATTTGGCGGCTGATGAATTGCACCGCATCGTCGGAACCGCCCACCCGAACGGGTTGCAGCGAGTCGCGTCGGGACGGCGTTACCCCCTGCAAATAGATCACTTCCCATTCCAGGATGCGCCGCACGTCGTCGGCAGTGAGCGGCGAGTCCGGCCCCAATCCGTTGTGGACAAACCGGACTGCCTCTTCCAGCACATAGGTCAGCGGCTCGGAAACCGGCCGCTTGACGGCCTCCTGCCACACCATGGCGGCCGCCATCCCAAGCAGAACCGCAACCAGGAGGGCGCCAAGCACGAGGGGGCTCATGGGGACAGAATACCTGGGGAGAAGATGTGAGTGAGTCAGGTTCGCCGTCCATTTACGTATGCCGGTTTCCCGTTGCCCGTCTCTCCCCCCGGAGGGGGGCAACCCTTCGGGTTGCAAGGCAGTTGTTACCCAACTGCTAAGCAAGGCGAAGCCTTCCCGGAAACCCTTCGGGTTGCTAGGCAGTTGCTACGCAACTGCTAAGGAAGGCGAAGCCTTCCCGGAAACCGGGCGGAGCCGGGAGGGGGGCGCCCCCTCCGACCCTGCGGGCCACCTCCCCCTCCGGAGGAGGAGATCACAGTCCCGTGCAGGCGTGCCCGATAACGTGCTGAATTGCAGCGGAATGGACCTAAGGTTTCAGCGGGGCGTCAGCCGAAAACCCTCTGAACCCGTGAGTTATGACACCTACAACCAGCTGACTTCGCTGTTGGCGTTGCTGGCCAATGGCCTAGCCGCAGTTATCCTCGTCATCTTCGTCGGCGGGCGCTTCGGCGTCGGATCGCTGGCCGGGGCACGCGACTGGCTTGGTGACGCGTTCCGCGACGTCGGCGTGTGGATTGCGGCGGCGGTGGCCACCAGCTCGACCGTCGGCAGCTTGATCTACTCGGAATACTTCGATCTCATCCCGTGCCGCCTGTGTTGGTACCAGCGAATCGCCATGTACCCGCTGGTGGTGATCCTCATCCTGGCGGCGGTTCGGCGGGACAACCCCGGGGCCCGCCGGTACGGAATCCCGCTCGCCATCATCGGCACCGCCATTGCCGGCTACCACTACCTGATCCAGCAATTCCCCAGCCTCGAGAGCGGGTCCTGCTCGCTCGAGGCTCCCTGCTCATCACCCTATGTTTGGCAATATGGCTTCATCTCAATTCCCTATATGGCACTGGCCGGATTCACACTGATCCTGCTGTTGCTCTTCACGATCGAGAAGACCCCATCAAACACCTAGTCATCACCCTGGCGATCGTCACAGCCGGCTGCGGCGGCACCACCGCCGTCACCGCTCCCGACGAAGCGGCCCCGCCGGCCGCAACCACCCTCCTGCCGACCACGACCACAACTACCGTCACCCTGGTCGAGGTGGCACCCACCGCCACCCTCGTCGGCGCATCACTCCCCCGCTTCGGAGAAGCTGCCGACCAGGCCATCGGCCTGGTCGCCCCGGTTGTGATGGGAACGAGTTTCGATGGTTCGGTCGTCCAAATCGAGCCGTCCGGCAAATACACCGTCATCATGTTCCTCGCCCACTGGTGCCCGCATTGCCAAGACGAAGTCGAGGAACTCGGGCCTCACTTCGAAGCCAACCCGATACCGGGCAACGTCGAGGTGATCAGCGTTTCCACCGGGGTCGATGAGCAGCGCCCGAACTTCCCTCCGTCGAAATGGCTGACGCCGGATGCGTGGCCGTTTCCCGTCCTACTCGACACCGCCGAGACCGAGGTGGCCGGTGCATACGGCCTGAATGCATTTCCGTTCTGGGTGGTGCTGGACCCCGAAGGCGTCGTATTAGCCAGAACCGCCGGTAGCCTGCCTCTCGAATCCGTCCAACGCCTTTTCGACGACCTGGCCGCACTCGAAGGATGACCATGACATCTCGATCTAATACCCAAACCGGCTCGAACGCCAAGACCCTCCTGATTTGGCTAGGCGGCGCCGTCGCCGTCATTGGACTCGTCGCGGTTGTCATCAGCGGCGCCGGTTCCTCAGGGAGCGAACACCCCGACCTCCAGGGCGCTCCGGTCGTCACCGGAGATTCCCTGACGCCGCTGGTGAGCGGGCAGGCCGATCCCGAGGCCGGTCAGCCGGTGCCCGAGGTGCGGGGAGCGGATTTCGACGGCACTCCCGTCACCATCGAGAACAACGGCAAGGCAAAGATGATCATCTTTCTCGCCCACTGGTGTCCCAACTGTCAGGCCGAGGTGCCCGAGGTGGTGAGCTGGCTGGCCCAGAACCAGCTGCCGGCCGACGTGGAGATGATCGCGGTGGCGACCTCGATCAGCCGCACCCGTGCCAACTTCCCACCCTCGGATTGGCTGGATAGCGAGAACTGGCCGGTACCGGTGATCCTCGACTCTCCATCATCCTCGGTCGGTGTCGCCTACGGAGCGTCGGCCTTTCCGATCTGGGCGATGGTGGCCTCCGATGGCACTCTGGTGGGCCGTATCACGGGGTCCGGCCAGGTTGACCTCGACGTCTGGACCACGGCCCTTTCGACTCTGTAGCGAGTCCTACAGCCCGATTCGGTCGGCCAGCACGGCCCGTTGCTTAGCCGGAGACCCAAACAGCAGCTCGGTGCTCTTGGCCCGCTTGAAGTAGAGGTGGGCGTCGTGCTCCCAGGTGAAGCCGATGCCGCCGTGAATCTGGATGCTGTCACCCGCCGCCTTGAAGAACGCTTCCGAGCAGTAGGCCTTGGCGAGCGGAGCGGCAACCGCCAGCTCGTCTGAGTCCGTTGCCAGCGCCCACACGGCATAGGCGGACGCAGAACGGGCCGATTCGAGGGCCACCAGCATGTCCGCGCACAGATGTTTGACTGCCTGGAATGAGCCGATAGCCCGCCCGAACTGCTTGCGCTCCTGCGCATACTCAACCGCCATCTCGAGAGTGCGCTCCAACCCACCCACCTGTTCG
This sequence comes from uncultured Acidimicrobiaceae bacterium, assembly GCA_947259275.1. GTDB lineage: Bacteria > Actinomycetota > Acidimicrobiia > Spongiisociales > SHLN01 > SHLN01. The sequence goes on from CAMYMH010000004.1 coordinate 180,470, forward strand.
ACAGAGAGGGCGGTCCGGGCAACGTCGTACACTCGCTCGACGGCCTCCCAGCTTGCGACCCCGAGGCGCATCGCCCTGGTCTTCGACAATTCGACGGTGGCCTGGGTGCGAGTCGTGTCGAGGGTCACCAGCTTGGTGGCTGCCGCGTCGGCTCCCCGGACGAGAAACAGGCCGACATGGTCACCCGTCCGGGCGGCCACGATCAGCAGATCGGCGACGTGACCGGCGGTCACGAACGATTTCACACCGGTGATGGCATAGCCATCACCCGACGGCTCGGCGGTGGCACCGACCGCGCCCTCCTCCCATCCGCCGCCGGGCTCGGCGATGGCAATGGTGCCGATGGCATCGCCAGACGCAAGCGCCGGCAGCCACTCGGCCTTCTGCTCCTCGTTTCCTCCGGCCAGTAAGGCCTCGGTCGCCAGCACGGCGGAGGATAGGAACGGCACCGGTGCCAACGCCCGGCCCAGCTCGTGAAGCACAATTGCGGTCTCGGCGTACGTGAAGCCCGCACCCCCGTAGCTCTCCGGTATGTGCATGGCGGTCCAGCCTTGCTCGGCGATACCTTTCCAGAGCCCGCCGTCGTATCCAGAATCGGTTTCGACGACCTCTCTTACCCGGTCCTTAGAGCACTGTTCGGCCAGAAAGCGGCGGGCTCCATCGCGAAGCATGATCTGTTCGTCGGAGTGCGTGAAGTCCATGACGCCGGATCATAGGAGCCCGGCGGGATGATCCCGCCGGCACCGGGGATCCGCGCCGCTTGGTTTCAGACCGGCAGCCGATTTGCCGATATCGACCTCATGAAGCCCTGGAATCGTCGCGCCCTCACCTCACTGGCGGTTGCACTGCTGGCCACCGCCTGCACGTCGGCTTCCCGCCCCGAGGCGGCGTTGCTGCCTGAGTTGCCGAGTACCACTCTCTCCCCGACCACCACCACCCGGCCGCCGGAATCCACCACCAGCACCCTCCCCGAAGCGGGTCCCGATGTCATCGCCTGGCTGGCCCCCGACGCCCCGGGCGAGACACTGATCGAAGCGGTGGCCGCCTGGGAGGGGATCGGCCGGGCTGAGTTGGTCACCAGCCAGGCGGCGCTCGAGGAATTCGTCCACCTCTACGCCGACCGGCCCGAGCTGGTCGAGGGGGTGGATGGAACCACGCTGCCACCTTCCATCCGACTCGAGCTGACCCATCCGTCGTTCCTGGGTGAGATCACCGGCCAGTTGCGATCGTTGTCTGATGTGGATGAGGTCACCACCGCGGTCACTCCGGCCTGCAACGCGTTCCCGGACTGGAACGTCGTGCTGTTCGTCGAGGAAGATCGAGACCTCACCCGCCTGCGCAACGAGCTGCTGGCGACCGACGGGATCGACGAGCTCGCCATCGTCGGCCGCGCGGAGGCCTACGCCGAATACCTCGACCGCTTCTCTGCTCAACCCGGCCTGGCAGGCGTCATCACGGTTCAAGACATGTCCGTGTCGCTGCGGGCTCATACCTCAAACCCGGTGACTCTTTCGCTGCTGGCTAGTCGGTTCGAACATGATGCCGCCGTCAGGGGAATCCACGTCTTCCCCCCCGGCGCGCCCGGCTGCGGCTGAATCCCGCCTTCCGAGAAGCCTGCGCAGCGAAAAACTCCTGGGGCTAGCGGGATTGGGCTCCCTAAGCTCTCTCCGATGGAATCCATGCTCACTGTGACGAACCTGCACGTTTCGGTCGAAGGAACTCCCATCCTCAATGGGATCGACCTCGAGCTGGAACGGGGGGCAATCCACGCGGTTATGGGCCCAAACGGCTCAGGAAAGTCGACGCTGGCGGCCGTTCTCATGGGCAACCCCGCCTACGAGGTCACGGACGGAAGCGTCATCTTCAAAGGCCGGGAGCTCGTGGCCGCCGATGACTGGACCGACGAGCAAATCGCCGAGGTGACACCCACCGAGCGCGGCAAGGCCGGCATGTTCCTCGCTTTTCAGTATCCCGAAGAAATCCCCGGTGTCACCATCGTCAATTTCCTTCGTCGGGCGCTCTCCAACCGCACCGGCGTCGAGCTGACCGTGCTCGAGCTGCGTTTGAAGGTGGCCGACACCATGCGGGACCTCGGCATGGACCCCAGCTTCGCCGACCGGTACCTGAACGAGGGCTTCTCGGGCGGAGAGCGCAAGCGGAACGAGGTGCTGCAGATGGCAGTGCTCGAGCCCGAGCTGGCGATCATGGATGAGACCGACTCCGGCCTCGACATCGACGCGCTGCGCGTGGTAGCCGACGGTGTCAACCGGCTTCGCAGCCCCGAACGATCCTTCCTCGTGATCACTCACTATCAGCGTCTCCTCGAGTACATCACCCCCGACGTCGTCCACATACTCCTCGACGGCAAGATCGTCGAGACCGGTGGACCCGAACTGGCCGCCCGGGTTGAGGGTGAGGGATACGAGGCCTACCGGGCAGCCGTCGGGGCGTAAGACCGTCGTGACCGACCTCGCCGACCTTCGCTCAGACTTCCCCATCCTCGACCAGAAGATGAACGGACACCCGCTCATCTATCTCGATTCAGCGTCCACTTCGCAAAAACCCAACGCCGTCATCGATGCCATCGATGACTTCTACCGCACCACCAACGCCAACGTTCACCGCGGAGCCTATGGGCTTTCCAACGACGCGACCGATCGCTACGAGGCGGCCCGCGCCCGGGTGGCTGCTTTCGTCAACGCCGATGCCGGTGAGGTCGCCTTCAACCGTGGTACCACTTCGGCGCTGAACCAGGTCGCCTATGGCTGGGGCCTCTACAACCTGAAGCCGGGTGACCGGGTGCTGCTCACTCTGATGGAGCACCATGCCAATATCGTTCCGTGGCAGCTGGTGAGCCGTCACACCGGTGCCGAGCTGGTCTACGTTCCCCACACCGGCGACTACACCCTCGACCTGGATGCCTTCACCGAGTTGTTGGACGACCGGGTCAAGGTGGTCGGAGTGACCGCCATGTCGAACGTGCTCGGCACCATCAACCCGGTTCGGCAGATCGCGGATGCCGCCCACCAGATTGGTGCCCTGGTGGTGGTCGACGCCGCCCAGGCAGTTCCGCACGTGGCCGTCGACGTCAGGGCGATGGATGCCGACTTCCTGGCATTCTCAGCCCACAAGATGCTGGGACCGACCGGCATTGGTGTGTTGTACGGCAAGGCCGAGCTGCTGGAGACGATGGAGCCGGCTGAAGGCGGCGGCGAGATGATCAGCGACGTCCAGCTGGACTCTTCAACCTGGGCGGCGGTGCCGCACAAGTTCGAGGCCGGCACGCCTCCGATCGCCGAAGCCATCGGCCTGGCGGCTGCCGTCGAGTACCTCGAGCGGATCGGCATGGATGCGGTCCGCAACCACGAAGTCGAGATCACCGGCTACGCCCTCGATCGTCTCGGAGCCATCGACGCGCTCACCATCTACGGCCCAACCGACACCTCCAACCGTGGAGGCGCGGTCAGCTTCACGCTCGCCGACATCCACCCCCATGACCTGGCCACGATTCTCGATCAGCGTGGAATTGCCGTCCGGGCCGGTCACCACTGCGCTCGGCCCTTGGCTCGCTCGCTCAATGCTCCCGCCACCGCTCGGGCCTCGTTCTACATCTACAACGTCCGCTCAGACGTCGATGCGCTCGTCGACGGGTTGCAGGAAGCCAGGGAGATCTTCGGTGTCGCTTAACGAGCTGTACCGCGAGGTGATCCTGGACCACTACCGGGCCCCCCGTCACCATCAACATGTCGACTCGCCCGATGGGACCGCCGAGGGCAAGAACCCGTTGTGTGGCGACGAGGTCACGATTGAGGTGAAGCTGGATGGTGATGTGGTCGCAGCGGTTGGCGCCATCGGCGTCGGGTGCTCCATCAGCCAGGCGTCGGCGTCGATGATGGCTGAGGCCGTCGATGGCAAGAGTCGCCGCCAAATCGACGAACTCATCCGCAAATTCAAAGTGATGATGACCATCGAGGAATCCGACGAGCAAGTGGTGAATACCGAACGGCCGGGAGCCGCCCTCGGGGATCTCGAGGCGCTGCAGGGTGTTCGCAAGTTCCCCGTCCGGATCAAGTGTGCCGACCTCCCTTGGATAACGCTCGAACAAGCTCTCGAGGCCGCTGAGTGAACTCCGGCCTGGGTTTTGGCCTCATTTCCGCCCAGCGGAGTCCGGGCGACCCCCGGTCCTGGACCGACCTCTACCGGGAAGCCCTCGACCTGACCGTTAGGGCAGAGGAGCTTGGTTACCGATCGGTGTGGACCACCGAACACCACTTCATCGACGACGGCTACATGGCTTCGCTGCTGCCCATGAGCGCGGCGATGGCCGCCAAGACCTCCACCATCGAGATCGGCACCGGCGTCATGCTCGCTCCGCTTCATCATCCCCTCCGGTTGGCCGAAGACGCAGCCACCGTGCAGCTCATCAGCGGTGGGCGGCTCACCCTCGGGCTCGGACTGGGATGGATGCCGGTGGAGTTTGATGCACTGGGTGCCAACCTCAAACAGCGCGGCCGCGCCATGGACGAAATCCTCACCATCCTCCCGCAGGCGTGGTCGGGAAGGCCGTTTGCCCACCAGGGAAGCGTCTACCGCTTCCCCTCGATCGGAGTCCGCCCGACCCCGGAGGTGCCGATACCCATCGTCATCGGCGGCGGAGCCGAAGCGGCCGTGCGGCGAGCCGCCCGGACGACTGAGGGATTCTTCTCCAACGCCTCCCCCGCCCGAGTCGGCGAGCAAGTGGCCTGGGGCACCGACGAGCTTGCCCGGGCGGGTCGCGATCCTGACAGTTTCCGGTGGATCTACTACACGGTCATGTTTCCGGGAACCAACCCCGATGCCGCCTGGGAGCGCGGTCGGAGTCATGTCCATGCCATGCGATGGAAGTACGGGGATATGGAGCCCTCGGCCAGCCGGAGCGGCGAGCTACCGGAACCCCCGCCGCTATCACCGGAGACCGAGGAGAAGCTCCGTGAGTCCACTCTGCTCGGCCGCGGAAGCGATATCGCCGAGCAGATCGCTGGGATCCGAGCCGCGGCCGGGGTTGATCTCGACATCGTCGCCCGCTCTTATTTCCCAACCTTGAGCTATCCCGAACAGGTTGAGGTAATGGAGCAACTGGCCGACGAGGTCGCACCACTGGTCTAGCGCCACCCGCCTGCCCAGGCGCGCTGAGTCCGAAACTCGTGGATCTTTGCTGATTCTCCTAAATCTGGCGACCACTGTGGCCGAAACATGCCTCTTAAGCACCTGCTCCGCCCGGCAGGGCATGCTTCCACTGCAGGAGCCCGGCATGGATTTCCCCTTACCCGCCGACGAGGACGATCGTCTCGCCGAACTACAAGCCTTCGACATCCTCGACACCGGACCGGAGCAGGCCTACGACGACATCACCTTCCTCGCCTCACAGATATGTGGCACCCCGATCGCGGTGGTGAGCTTTGTAGACACGGATCGCCAGTGGTTCAAGTCGCGGTTGGGACTCGACGTGGACGACACTCCTCGCGACGAGGCGTTCTGTGCCCATGCAGTCGTGCAGCCAACCGAGCTGCTGGTGGTGACCGACGCCCAGGAAGACCCCCGCTTCTCCTACATTCCTCTCGTCACGTCCGCAGCCGGCATTCGCTTCTATGCCGGCGCTCCCCTCATAACTTCGACCGGCAGAGCCCTCGGAACGCTCTGCGTCATGGACCGAGAGCCACGCCAATTGACGCCCGGCCAGGAAAAGGCACTTCGGGCGCTCGCTCGTCAGGTCATGGCCCAGCTCGAGCTGCGCGGCATCGTGGTCGAATTGAAGCGCAGGGCCGAGGAGCGCCTGGTGTACGAGGGGCTACTCGAGGACTACCAGCGGAAGCTCGAGGACAATCTGGCAACCGTGTCCGAGCAGAGCATGACCGATCCCCTTACGGGCCTGCGGAATCGCCGAGCCTTCCTCGAGGCACTCG
>CAMYMH010000005.1 GCA_947259275.1 uncultured Acidimicrobiaceae bacterium
CCATCGGCACCGACCCCTGGATCAGTCGCGCCCCCACCCACCAACAACGCGAAAAATCACCCCTTGACACGGCCCACTCCCTCATGAATGCCGATATGTCCGACCGATGGAACGCTTTGAGCAGCTTGGGTGCTGTGGCACCCTTGGCTGGTGAAGGTAAGTCTCGCTGACCTAATTCAACTGGAACGCAAGGTGTGGGATGCCCTCGTTGATGGTGACGCCGAAGCCGATACCGAGCTACTTGCCGAAGAGTTCATCGGCATCTATCCAACCGGTTTCGCTAACCGTTCTGATCATGTCGCACAACTGATCGGTGGACCGTCTGTCTCCGCCTACACATTCTCGGATTCTCGAAAGCTCGACGTTTCCGATCGAGCCTTCATGCTGTCGTACCGTGCGGAGTTCCAGCGACCTTCCGGCGAGGGAGAATCAGAGGTGATGTACGTGAGTTCGCTTTGGATTCGTGAAGATGACAACTGGGTCAACGTTTTCAGTCAAGACACACCAGCGGAGTTCTGACCCTCCACTCCGTCCGGGCTGAATGACCGACCCGGCGACATATGCTTCTGATTGATACTTGCGGCAGGCGTTGCGGTGTTTCCGTAGCGTTGGGCGATCCGGCCGGTGGGCTCTCTAAGTGCCTGCCACCCAGGTGGGTTGGCTTTCTATCGAGCTGCCTACCGGCCGGTTCGTCCGATCGTAGTGTGGCTCGAAAGAGGCGAGAGCATATCAACCCAAATCAGGAGTCCCCACCTCGGTAGGAGGAAGGCATTGCCATGACCATGATTGGTATCGATCCGCACAAAGCAACCCACACTGCAGTACAACGAAGTGGTCCTCGACGAGTTCACGGTCCGGGCATCAAGCGTCCAGGACCTTGCTTCACGTCCAGGTTGGTAGCCCGTGTCGGCGAGGACCCCGGGACAGCCGGAGCGTAACACCAGCTCTTGCCGGTTCCGTTGCAGCGACCGCAAGCGATGGCGCATCCGACGTTGTGGCTTCACGGACCGCCGTGACGGTGAGAGAGCCGCCCATAACACTCACCGGCCCGACCGTTATCGCGCACCCACCCCCGCGCGAGATCCGGCATTCTCGGGCGCCCTGCCCAAAGACCTCAAGCCTGAATCTGATGCCGGGAAGGTTTGCGCTGGGGTGCTGAGGCGTCAGCCTCCGGCGATGGCGCTGGCCGCCTTGGCGAACTGGCCGACGGCCTCCGGGAAGACGCCGACGACAATCACGGCAACCGCCAGCATGCCGAACGCCAGCCCCAACGACGGTGCTACCCCGCTCGGTTCCGGGTCGGGTGCGACCTCGTCGGGTGCGGGGTCCATCCACACCGATTGCACCACCCGGGCGTAGTAATACAGGGCAATGACTGCATTGAGCGCGGCAATCGCCGCCAGCGCGATGGTCCAGCCGTTAGCGTTTTGCAGCACGGCCAGGAACATGACGAATTTCGCATACCAACCCGCCAGTGGTGGGATTCCGGCCAGCGAGAAGAAGAAGAGCGTCAACAGGATGCTGATCCCTGGGGCATAGGAACCAAGACCGGACCAGTCCCGGATCTGGCCGCTCCCGGTGCGACGCGCTGCGGCAATCACCACTGCGAATGCTCCCAGGTTCATGATCCCGTAGATGAGGACGTAGGTAACGGTGGCCTCGAAGGCCTGGTTGAGGCTGTCGCCTTCCACGAGTGCGGCGGCGGCAAACGGGACCAGCATGAACCCGGCATGCGCGATGGACGAGTAGGCGAGCAACCGGACGATGTTCTCTTGGCGGAGGGCGATGAGATTGCCGACGATCATCGACAGGGCCGCCAGAATCCACAGAGCCGGCCCCCATATCTCCGGAGCGCCGGCGAAAGCGACGTAGGAAACCAGCAGGATCCCCACGAAACCGGCCGCCTTGGAGCCCACCGACAGATAGGCGGTCACCGGGGTGGGGGCACCCTCGTAGGTATCGGGTGCCCAGAAGTGGAACGGCACAGCAGAGACTTTGAACCCAAAGCCGACCAGCACCAACAGGATGCCGAGCACGAATACCGGTTCCTCGGCGACCGAGGCCGACGCCTCCCGGATACCGTCGAACGAGAGCGACCCGGTCATGCCATACACCAGCGACATGCCGTACAGGAGGATGGCCGCCGACAGCACCCCGATGATGAAGAACTTGAGCGCCGCCTCGTTTGAGCGGGCGTCGGCCTTCTTCCAGCCGGCGAGCAGAAAGGCGGGCCCGGAAACCAGCTCGAGTCCGACAAACAGGCTGATGAGGTCGCGGCTCGAGGCCATCACCATGCCGCCCAGGAGCGAGGCGAGCACGAGGAAGTAGTACTCACCCTGGTAGTAGCGATCGGCCTCGACGTAGGCAACCGACATCAGCAGGACGATGTAGCCGGTGAGGATGAAGAAGGCCTTGAGCACCAGCGCAAAGTCGTCGATCACGTATGACCCGTCCATCATCGATCGCACCGAGTCGTCGCTCGCCGCCAGCGTGACGATGGGGATGAGCGCGACGGTCAGACCCAGAATTCCGACGACGGCCGCCAGCCACTTCCGCTCCCTCGGAAGGAACAGGTCGGCTCCCAGCACCGCCAGCACCGTGCCGGCGACGATGAAGTCGGGAGCGAGGGCGTGGTAGTCGAACATGACCTCAGTCAGTCCCCCCGGTTGCGAGCGTGGTGGGTGGTGCCGGGCGGGACATCTAGAAGAAGGCCTTATCCATGAGCACTTGCACCGCGTCGTTGGCGGCGCCGGTCACGATCTTGGGATAGACGCCGATCGCCACGATCGAAACCAGCATCGGCACCCAGGCGGCAAACTCGTATCTGTCGACATCGTGAAACTCGTGACCGGCCCACTCTTCCTTGGGCTCCCCCAGGTTGACCTTCTGCAGCATCCAGAGGAGGTAGCCGGCGGTGAGCACGGTGCCGATGGCGCCGACCACCATGGCGGTGCGGAACACACCGAGGCTGAGACCTTCCAGCGGCTGGTAGCTGCCAAGCAAGGCCATGAATTCACCCCAGAAGCCGGCCAGACCCGGGAGGCCGAGCGACGCCATGGCCGTGAAGCCGAGGAAACCGCCCAGGATGGGCATCAGCTTGAGATTTCCACCCAGGCGAGCCATCTCTCGCGTGTGGTACCGGTGCTGCATCGACCCGGCCAGGAAGAACAACATGCCGGTAATGACCCCGTGGGCGACCATTCCGATGACGGCCGCGGTGATGCCGACCGGCGTGAGGGTGGCGATGCCGAGCATCACGAAGCCCATGTGCCCAACCGAGGAGAAGGCGATGAGGCGTTTCATGTCGGTTTGGGCCAAACAGGCGAGCGAGCCGTAGATGATGGCGATCACCGCCAGAATCGCGATCGCCGGCGCCCAACTCTTGGCCTCCTCAGGAAGGATGGGGATGGCGATGCGGATGAATCCGTAAGAGCCGAGCTTCAAGAGGATGGCAGCCAGCAGCACCGAACCAACGGTGGGGGCGGCAGTGTGGGCGTCGGGAAGCCAGGTGTGAAGCGGCCACATCGGGACCTTGACGGCGAACCCGAGAAACAGCGCGCCGAAGACGAGGAAGGCGAACGTGCCGGTGAACTGGCCGTCGGCGCCCATCTGGGCCAGCTCGGGTATCGAGAAAGAGCCGCCCCGGAAGCTGAGGGCCAGGAATCCGAGCAGCATGAAGGCCGAACCGAACAGGGTGAACAGGAAGAACTTGATGGAGGCGTACAACCTGGTCTCGACTTCCCGGCTGAAGCCGGGCAGCTTGATCTTGGTCTTGTCGCCCCAGATTCCGATCATGAAGTACATCGGAAGCAGCACCAGCTCGAAGAAGATGAAGAAGAGCACCAGGTCCTGGGCCACGAACGTTCCCGCCATGCCGGTGGCAAGGAAGAGGATGAGGATGAGAAAGCCCTTGGGGTTATGCGGCTCGGGCCAGTGGTCCCATGAGTAGACGATGGAGAGCACGACGATGGCGGCCGACAGCACCAGCAGCGGAAGGCTGATGCCGTCGATGCCGATCTCGTAGTCGGAGCCGATGGCGGGGATCCAGCTGAGCTTGGTGCCGAACTGAAGGGCGCCGGCGTCTCCGAAGTCGAACCGAAAGGCGGCCACCACCGCCAGGGACAAGGAAACGAGAGAGGCGAGGAGCGCGAGCAACTTGGCGGTCTCCTCATCCTTCTTGGGCACGGCCAGCAGCGCCAGCGCGCCAACCAGTGGCGTGAACACCACCAGGCTGAGACCCCAGCCGTTATCGAACCACTCCATACCGCTCTCCTCCTATGTGATGCTGATCCAGAAACCGATGACGAGCACGATCGCTCCTCCGAAGAGGGCGGCCGCGTACTGCTGCACCTTGCCGGTTTGGATGTAGCGCAGCCTGCTGCCCAGGAAGCCGGTGCCGGCTCCCGCCTCGTTGATAGCCAGGTCGATCCCTCGCTGATCCAACCCGCTGTACACGAAACGGCCGAGACCGCGGGTGAACGCTCCAACGACGTTGACGATGAAATCGATGATGTAGCTGTTGGTCCAGTTGACGAAACGGGCAATCGGACCCTTGATCGGGTTGACGATGCCGTTCATATACAGGTCGTCGATGTAGTACTTGTTCTCCAGCACCGGCCACAGGACCGGGATGCGGAGACGATCGCGCTCCCGCTGGGTGGCCGCATCCTCCATGTAGAGGCGGTATCCGACGACGATGCCGAGCACTCCGGCCGTCAGGCCGAGCCCGAGGGCGAGAAAGTCGAAGCTGGTGGCGTGCTCACCGAGCAGTTCGGACGAGACGACCCTGGTCGAAACCAGCTTGTAGAACGCTTCGGTGATGCCGGGTACGTTGAGGAATCCGGCGAGAACGGCCCCACCTGCCAGACCCAGCATCGGGTAAACCATCACCGCCGGCGACTCGTGCGGGTGTCCGTCTCCCTTGTACTTCCCGAAGAAGGTGAGGGCCACGGCCCGGGTCATATACAAGGCGGTGATGAAGGCGGTCGCCACGCCGAGCAAGAACACCACCGGGTACCCGCCTTCGTTGAAGGCGGCCAGGATCTCGTCCTTGGAGAAGAAGCCGGCGAATAGCGGGATGCCGGCCAGCGCCAGCGACCCAATCAGGAAGGTCCGATACGTCCACTTCATGTCGTCCTTCAATCCGCCCATGTCGGACATGTTGTTGGAGTGGACCGCGTGGATGACCGAACCGGCCCCCAGGAAGAGCAGACTCTTGAAGAAGGCATGGGTGAAAAGGTGGAAGAGCCCGGCGGTGTAGGCGCCCGCCCCCAGGGCGGCCACCATGTAGCCGAGCTGGCTCAGCGTCGAATAAGCGAGCACCCGCTTGATGTCGTCCTGGACGATGGCAAGCAGCCCGGCGATGACCAGTGTGATGGTCCCGATGATGAGGACCAGCGTGAGAACCTCGTGGGCCATCTCCTCGAATAGCGGGAACATCCTGGCGGTCAGGTAGACGCCGGCGGTGACCATGGTGGCAGCATGCATGAGGGCGGAGACGGGCGTGGGGCCGGCCATGGCGTCCGGCAGCCACACGTGGAACGGGAATTGAGCGCTCTTGCCCATGGCGCCAATGAACAGCAACACCGCAATCACTACCGCCACATCGTCGAGAGCGGCGTCCGACGCTACCACCTTCTCCATGATGGTCGAGATGGTGAAAGTGCCGACCGTGATGCCGGCAATGATGATCCCGATGACCAGCCCGACGTCGGCGATCTTGTTGACGATGAACGCTTTCATGCCCGCCGACGAGTTCTCCTTCTGCTCCCAGTAGTGACCGATGAGCAGATAGGAAGAGACGCCGACCAGCTCCCACCCGATCAGCAGCTGGATGAGGTTGGCGGCGGACACCAGCATGAGCATGGCTCCGGCGAACAGCGTGAAGCTGGCAAAGAAGGCGGTGGGGCGGACGTCGCCCTCCATGTAGCCGACGGCATAGACGAAACAGGCGGTTGAGACCACGCCGACGACGAAGAACATCATGATGGAGAGACCGTCGACCACCCAGGCCCATTCGATCTCGAAACCGCCGAACTCGCCGATGGTCACCCCGCCCTCGTAGACGATGCCGTCACCGAACCAGGTGGCCAACAGGAGTACGGTGCCATAGAGGCCGACGAACGCAACCGCGCCGACGGCCAGTTCGGCGCCGTGCCTTGGCAGACGCTTTCCGAACAGGGTGATGGCGAGGGTGGCCAGGAACGGCACCAGCACGATCAGCCAGGCACCGGAGGCCAGAACTCCCCCATCGCTGTGAGCCGCTTCTTCGCCGGCGGCCGCCAGCACTGAGGTGCCGCGAATGAGGACTGCGGTCACCACTTGAGCACGTCCAGCTCGTCGATGTTGGCCGAGGCCCGGTTGCGGAAGATGAGCAGCACGATGGCGAGGCCGATCCCGACCTCGGCAGCCGCCACGGTGACGACGAAGAGCGCGAACACCTGGCCGCCGGCGGTCGAGTCGGCGAAGTAGCGGCCGAACGCGACGAAGTTGATGTTGACGGCCGCCAGCATGAGCTCGACCGACAACAGCACCAGCACCGCGTTGCGGCGGATGAGCACGCCGTAGATGCCGATGGAGAACAGGGCGGCCGATAGCACCAGGAACTGGGCGAGGGTCATGACTCGGGGTCCTTCCGTGCCAGGACAATGCTGCCGATGAGCGCGGCCAGCAGTACAAAGGAGACCACTTCGAAGGGGACCACGAAGCGGTCGAAGATGCTGGTACCGATGTCGGACGTGCGCACGGCCGCCACCCCGTCAACCTCGGCGTCCCCGAAGAACGCCACCGCCGAGCCGGCCAGGACAGCAAACGTTGCGATGGCGATGGCCGCCGCCGGCCACGGGTTGGCATGATCGAGCGAGCTGCCCCGGCCGATCTCCACCCGGGTGATCATCACGCCGAACAGGAAGAGCACAATCACCGCGCCGATGTACACCAGAACCACCACCCCGGCTACGAACTCGGCGCCGAGCAAGACGAACAGAGCGGCCGACCCCCCCAGCGTCGCCACCAGCATGAGAGCCGCGTGCATGACGTTTCGGCTGGTCACCACCACCAGCGAGGCAGCCACCATCACCAGCCCGATGACGAGAAAGAACCAGTTCTGAGCAACACCTAGGTCCATGACTGCTCCGTCGGACGGGAAGCGGAATTTCTGGGGCGGTGCATCAGGCCTCCAACGGGGGCGGGTCGGGGACCGTGGCAAGCCAATCGGTCAGTCGATCTTTGTCGTGCAGCATTGCCGAGATGCGGGTCTCGGAGTACTCGTACTCGGGGCTCCAGAACAGGGCGTCGAAGGGGCACACCTCGACGCAGATGCCGCAATACATGCAGAGGGCGTAGTCGATGTCGAACCGGTCGAGGGTTGCCCGGGCACGGACCCGCCCTCCCTCCTTGGCCGGGGGCTGTTCCTCCTTGTGCCCCTCGATGTAGATGCACCAGTCGGGGCATTCCCGGGCACACAGCATGCATACCGTGCAGGCGTCGGTATCGAGGGCGATGACACCCCGGGCGCGCGGAACCGGGATCTCCTTCTCCACCGGATACATCACGGTTGGCGGCTTCTGGAACAGGGTCTTGAGCGTCAGCCACATTCCCTTGACGAGCCCCTGGCCGCCGGCCATCAGAAAACCACCTTGAAGATGGCCGTCACCATGATGTTGGCGAGGGCGAGAGGGACCAGCCACTTCCAAGCCATTGTCTGGAGCTGATCCTCTCGCATGCGAGGCCAGGTCCAGCGGATCCAAATCATGAGGAAGGCGAGCAGTCCGACCTTGGCGACCAGCACGAAGGGACCAAAGACGGTGGAGTCCAAACCCCAGAAGCCATAACCGCCGAGAAACAGCGTGGCGGCAATCGCCGAGATGCTGAACACACCCGCGTACTCGGCGAGGAAGAAGGTGGTGAAACGGAAGCCGGAGTACTCGGTGAGATACCCCATCACGAGCTCGGACTCGGCGATGGGGAGGTCGAATGGCGTGCGGTTCAGCTCGGCCAGGCTGGCGGTGAAGAAAATGCCGAACCCGATGACCTGGCCACCCACCAGGTAGGGAACTCCCATGTCGATCTGGGCCTCGACGATCCCGACCATCGACAGCGTCCCGGCCTGAATGACGACACCGATCACGGCCAGCACCAGCGGGAGCTCGTAGGCGATGATCTGGGCGGCCGCCCGCAGCCCGCCGATCAGCGAGTACTTGTTGCCCGAGGACCACCCTGCCATCAGCACGCCCAGGGTTGAAAGCGACGAGATGGCGAGCGCGAAGAAGATCCCGAGGTCGAGGTCGGCGGCAATCAGGTTGGGGCTGAACGGAATGATGACGAAGACGGCCAGCGTCGACACCATCAGCAGGTAGGGGGCCAGCTTGTAGACCTGCCGGTCGGCGGCGGCCGGAACCAGGTCTTCCTTCTGGAAGAACTTGATGCCGTCGGCCAGCGGCTGCGCCCAGCCCCAGCGTCCACCGGCGAAGTAGGGCCCGACCCGGCTCTGCATGTGAGCCGAGATCTTCAACTCACCGAAGATGATGGGCAGTATGCCGGTGAGTACCACACCCGTGATCGCCAGGATCTTGAGCGTCAGCAGCACGTAGAAGTTGATCTCGATCCCAACAAGCGACGTCACTTCGTGACCTCAATTGTTGAGACCCAGGACCCGACTTGGGACTGATGGCTCATCGGTCCACATCTCCCAGCACGAAGTCCAGACTCCCCAACAACGCGATGATGTCGGGGACGATGAGGCCTTTGAGCGCCCACGGCAATATCGACAGGTTCGAGAACGAGGCGCTGCGGATCTTGAGCCGGTACGGGATGCGCCCGCCGTCGGACACGAGGTAATAGCCCATCTCGCCTTTCGGGTTCTCGGCCCGCACATAGGTTTCACCTTTTGGCACCTTGATCACGCGGGGCACCTTGGCCTGCAAGGGACCGCCGGGAAGATCGTCGATGGCTTGATTAACGATGCGGGCCGCCTGGCGGACCTCTTCGACCCTCACCCGGTAGCGATCGAAGCAGTCGCCATTGTCGCCGGTGACGACGTCAAAGTCGTACTTGTGATACGGCAGGTAATCCTCGTGCTTGCGAAGGTCGAAAGCGACACCGGAAGCCCGCAGATTGGGCCCCGATACGCCGTAGGCGAGGGCCTGGTCGGCGGGTAATACCGCTACTCCCATGGTGCGAGCTTGAAAGATCTCGTTCCCGGTTACCAGGGTGTCGATGTCGTCACACACCTCGAGCACGTTGTCCATGGCGGCCCGGGTTTCTGCCAGGAAGTTCTTGGGCAGGTCCTGGACCACTTTCTTCTGGGTGCTCCCTCCACCGGCTGCGGGCTTGACGCCGCCGATGCGGTTGAAGTTGGGATGGAAGCGCCCACCGGTTGCGCCCTCGATGAGCTCGAGCACATGCTCCCGCTCTCGCAGCGCATGCATCAGCGGAGTGGCCGCCCCCAGCTCCAGGGGGTAGGACGACATGAATACGAGGTGACTCGAGATGCGGGCCAGCTCGGTGAGGATGAGCCGAATCGACTGGGCACGCTCGGGGACCTCGATCTCCATGAGTCGCTCGACGGCAACCATGAGGGGGATCTCGTTGGCGAAGCCCGAGACCCAATCGATCCGGTTCACGAGAGCCGTGATCTGCGGATAGGTGCGCACCTCCGACAGCTTCTCGTAACCGCGGTGCATGTACCCGATGACCGGCTCGACGTTGACGATCCGCTCGCCGTCGAGCTCGGCCACCAACCGGAGCACTCCGTGGGTCGAGGGGTGCTGGGGCCCGATGTTGAGCGTCATACCCGGTGTCTGCAGCTCAACCGACACAGCCACTTCCGAGACATGAGCTGCCGCCCTGGGGTCGAGTGCCTGACTCATTCGGTCGCCTCGTCTTCCGGAGCGCCGGCCTCTGATTCTTCACTGGGGACTGGCGACTGGGGAGTGGGGACTTCGGCAGCGCCTTCGGCGCTGCTTGGGAGTTGCGCCGCAACTCCATCTGTGCGGTCGGCAGTCGGCGGTGGGCTGTCGGCTTGCTCTCCGCCTCCGGCATCTGCTTCTGGATTCTCATCTCCCTTGGTGGTGTCACCCTGGGGCATGGCCTGTTCCTGCGCATCGCCTGGCGGCGATGCTGAGGCTGCCGCCGCGCTTTCCGCGTTTTCTGTTGAGGGCATGTCTTCAACGTCCACCATGCCGGGCCATGGCTTGATTTCCCGGCTCAGCAGCGGGAACGTCTTGCGAAGCGGAAAACCCTCGAACTCGTCGGTCAGATAGAGCTTGCCGGAGTTGGGATGGCCCTCGAACTCGATACCGAACATCTCGGCGGCTTCCCGCTCGTGCCAATTGGCCCCTCCGTAGACACCGACCAGCGTCGGGAGCCGGGCGTCATCTTTCGGAATGTCGGTTGCCAGGGTGACGGCGTCGTTGTCACGGCCGCTCGACAGCCGTACGAGCACTTCGTACCGTTCCTCGACCGGGTCCTCGAGCGGCTCGCCGACCGCAACCTCGTTGCTCCAGTCGATGGCCGACAGAAATGAGAAGAACTCGAGGCCTGCCTCGTCGCGCACCGCTTCAACCGCCTCGACCCACCGGGAGCGGTCCACCCGCACCTTGGCGTTTCCGAAGTCGGCAGTCCAGGAGTCGGACCCGGCGATGCCCGCCACCCGCTCGGCCAGTGCCGCAATGCCGGCGTCGGCGACGGGCTCCGAAGCTGCGGTCTCGTCAGGCGTGCTGGTGGTCACGCTGGTTCCACTTCTCGCGAACGTCTTCGTTGGTGATCTTCTCCTGCAACAGCACAATGCCCTCCATGAGGGCCTCCGGGCGGGGCGGACAGCCGGGGACGTAGACATCCACCGGGATGATCTGGTCGACGCCCTTGGTCACCGAATACGAGTCCCAATAGGGGCCCCCACAGTTGGAGCAGGAGCCCATCGAGATGACGTACTTGGGGCCCGGCATCTGGTCGTAGAGGCGCCGGATTGCCGGTGACATCTTGTCGGTGACCGTTCCGGCGACCACCATGAGGTCCGCCTGCCGCGGCGAGGCGGGCAGTGGAATGATCCCGAATCGCATGAAGTCGTAGCGGGGCCCCGAAGCGGCCATCATCTCGATGGCGCAGCAGGCGAGCCCGAACTGGAAGAACCAGAGCGAGTACTTGCGGGACCAGTTGAGCAACCATGAGAGCGGCTTGGGAGCTCCGAACTTCTCGATCACTCCCACTTGAGGACCCCTTTGCGCACGGCGTACACGAGGCCCATCAGCAGAATGGCGATGAAGATGAACATCTCCCACAGGGCAAAGGCTCCCAGCGACTCGATCTTGAGCGCCCACGGAAAAAGGAAGACGGCTTCGACGTCGAATATCAGAAAGAGCAGCGCAAACACGTAGTAGCGGATGTGGGTCTGGCTATAGCCGCCGCCGATTGGGTCGATGCCCGACTCATAGGTTTCGAGCTTGGCGGGCGTGGGGTTGCTCGGCCGAATGAGCGCTGCCAGGCCGAGCAAGCCTCCCACGAGAACTGCCCCGAAGGCACCGAAGGCGAGGACGGTCAGATATTGGTCAAAGTACTCCGACAACAACGCTCCTCGGCCTGCCGGGTGGGCGGACTGCGAGGAGTATAGGCGGCGGGGTACGGCCTCAAAAGCCACCCGCAAATGGCTCCCGCGGGCAGTTTTGGCGCACCCGTGGCCCTCGCCCGCCCCGGTGGAGTGGAGCCGGATCTTCTAGCCTCCGACGATGAACGAGGAGCATTACGCCGACATATTCCGGTCGGTGCTCGGTGGTCGCAAGTGGATCATCGCCGTCGACGTCGCCGCTGCCGCTACCAGCACGGTTGAGTGGCTGAGAGAGCTGGGGGCACCCGATCCATTCGTCATCGCCGGCACGACCGGCACCGGCGACCTGCCGGCGCTCCCTCCCGAGAACATTGTCTTGCTGGGATCTGCCGGCGGTTCGATGATGGAGGCCATCCGCGAGTTCTATGCCGCCACCCACCGCCCCCTCCCGGCCGAGGTGCGCCGCCGGCTCGATGCCTGGGATCCCGACCACGAGGCGAAGGTGCTCGCCACCTTCCTGGATGAGGACCGCCCGATCGGGGGACGCCCCGAATTCGGCGCCCGTCCATCACACTGGATCGAGCTCGAGGACAAGCTGGTCATCGACAGCCTCTGGGATGAGGTGGGGGTGGTTCACGCGCCGATGCGGATCATCGATGTCGAACCCGGCCAGATTGCCGGTGCCCTCGCCGAGCTGGACGACGGGGACGGCGTGGTGGTCACCGGTGACAATCGGCAGGGATGGCACGGCGGGGCCCAATACACGAAAGTGGTCAAAGCGCCGGCGGACATCGCCGAGGCGGTCGACTTCCTGGGTGCGAGGTGCGATCGGGCACGGGTCATGCCGTTTCTGGTCGGGGTTCCGTGCAGCATCCACGGGGTGGTCTTTCCCGACTACGTGCTCACGGTTCGGCCGGTCGAGATGGTGGTGCTCTACGAACCGGCCGGAAGGCGGTTCCGATATGCCGGGGTCTCCGGCTACTGGGATCCACCGCCTGCGGACACCGCTTACATGCGGGACATCGCGATCGAGCTCGGCGGGCATCTCCGCTCCACTATCGGATACCGCGGCACGTTCACCATCGATGGTGTCTTGACCGCCGACGGGTTCCTCCCCACGGAGTTGAACCCGCGAGCCGGAGGAGGTCTGCGAATTGTCACCCAGAAAGGCCCCAATGCCTTCGCGATTCACACCCTGCTGGTGGCCGGAGTCGAAGCCGACTGGCGGCCGCAGGAGCTCGAGAGGTTCTGGCGAGTCTCGTCACGGGAGCATCGAGTCGGCGGCGGCTCAACGATTGTCGATCGACGCTTCGATGACTCTGAGGAGGTCCCGATCCGGCTCACGGGGGGCACCTGGACTCCGGCAACCGACCCGGAGGAGGCAAATGGAACCCTGATCCGCGGTCCGGCTGCAGCCGGCGGCTTCATCAGGATGAGCCTCGAGCCCGGCACCCTCGAACCGAGTGCGACCACTGCCCCGCTGGTGGCGGCCGCGTTCGCGCTCGCAGACAGGCTATGGGAAACCGGCATCGGTGAGATCGTGCCGGCCGCCGACGTCCGGACCTGAGATGCACTCACTAGCTTGAGCCCGACATGTTCAAGCCACCCGACTACGAGGGCGGCAGCCTCGTCAACCTGATGGCCGAGTTGGAAGGGCGCCTGGGCGGAACCCCGCTCTCCCCTCGGCTCCACCCGGCGCTGGCGGCGGCCATCCCCGAGGCCGCTACCTACGTGCTGGCGTTGTTTGACGGTTTGGGGGCGGCTCAACTCGATCACCCGGCTGCAACGCTCAGCGCCGACAGTGCCGGGCGGATCGACGCCCCTTTTCCGACCACGACCACCGTCAGCCTGGCCACCGCCGCCACCGGTTTGCCACCCTCCCAACACGGCCTGCTCGGCTACCAGCTGTGGATGCCTGAGGCCGGCCGAGTGGTCAACACCATAAAGTGGACCACGCTGTGGGGCGAGGGAGTGGATATCGACACGACCGCGGTGCTGCCGGGGCCCAACCTGTGGGAACGACTCTCTGCCGTCGGGGGCGAGCCGATCACCGTTCAGCCGGGCCACTTTGCCGGTTCACGGCTGTCGGCGGCCCTCTATCGCGGATGCCGCTACGAGCCGGTGTTCACGGTTGACGAAGTGATCGCCGCCACCAGCGGCCTGGCCACCGAACCGGGCCGCCTGATCTTCACCTATGTTCCCCACGTCGACTTTGCGGCCCACGTGCATGGGCAAGACTCAGCCGAATACGCAGAATCGCTGCGGGTGGTGTCGGGCATCTGGGAGGGCGTCGCTCGCCGGCTCCCGCCGGGGGCCGTGATGGTTGGAACCGCCGATCATGGCCACGTCGACTTCGCCGAGCCACAGCGGGTTCGGATCCCCAAGCAGCTGGAGGATGACCACACCTTCTACGGCGACAGCCGGGTCATGTTCGTCCGCGGTGACGAGTCTCCCGCCTTTGCACCGCTCCCGGCCAGTTGGATCCGGGCCGAAGAGATGCAGGATTGGTGGGGACCGGCGCCCCGCCACGAATCATTTGAGAGCCGGGTTCCCGACGGCGTGCTGCTGGCAGACGACGACGCGGTGCTGCTTCACAGCCACAGCGACAAGCGCCTCATCGGCCAGCACGGGGGCCTAACCGACGGCGAGCGCCAAGTGCCGCTGCTGGTGGCAGCAAGCAGTGAGCAGTAAGAGTCCCCAATCCCCAGCCAGAAGGTGGACTGCGTTCCCGGCACGGTGGTCGTGCACCCCGTTCTGGCCTATTGCCTTCCTGTTGCCCGCTCCGCTATTGCCTACTGCTGCCCCCGTTCGTCGGCCTCTACCGAATCCTCCACAGGCGGTGGTTCCAAGCCGAGCAACTGGAGTCGGGGACCCATACCCCAGATGACGACCAATAGGTAGACGAAGAAACCCGCCAGCGGGATGATGCGCACGATCCGCCATCCGATGGCAGCCACGACGAACGACCCGATGGCCGCGTATCGATTCCTGGTGACCCGCCGGCCGAGCGCCGCCAACGCGGGAACGGCACCGGCAAACAGGCCGAAAACCCAGAAGCCGAACGCCAGCAATGCAATCGGGGCGAGGATGACGGTAAATAGAGACACGACGGCCGCCACCGGAACCAGCACAAACAGCCCGAGCCCGACCAGAAACGACGTGGCCGACCGGGACCACGCCCGATCGGTTGCCCGGCGCGTCACCTGCGGGAACAGGTGGAACAAAAGGATTCCGGTGAAGAGCAGCCCGATGAATCGAAGCGCCTGAAACAGCAGCCGGAGTGCCCGCACCGAGAGGTCGGTGGGGATGGGCTGGACCTCAGCAACCAGTCCGAGGTCGGCCGTTGGCGAGATATCGGTGCGAGCCGTCCAGCCCCGCACATTTTGGCCGATCAACCCCTGACGCCAGCTGACGGCCGACCCCACCACCGCCGAATCGGCAATCGTGAGCCGATGGATACCGACATCGATGTCTTCGGCCACGGTCCCGTCGACATACAGGCCCCACAGCAATTCACCCCGCACCTCACCCCCGACCATTCCGGATTGGCGGGCCGATAAACCGGCCAGCAGCACATCGCGTCCGACCGTGCCGTCCACTTCCAGGCTGCGGGCGAAGGAAAGCACGTCATCGCCTACCGATCCGCCAATGTCGACCTCCCAGGCGGCGACCCGCACGCTGCCGCCGACCTCTCCCTGAATGTCGACGCTCCAGGCGAGACCGTTGACGTCCCCTTCCACCACCCCGTTGATGATCAGATTGCGGGTAGTGACCGTGAGGTCGCCTTCGATCCGGCCCTCAACGATCACCCGGGAGCCGGCGGCAAACAGGTCCTCCTCGATCACCCGGCCCGACTGCACTACCACCGTCCCGGACACGGAAATGGCTCCCACCGGCGCCGGGACCACCAGGGCGGCAAGGAACGCAACGCTCAGGAGTGGAGCGGCGATGAAGGTGCGCTTCCGGTTCCCTCCCCCCGACGAGGGACGCTCACTCATCGAACACCCCCTCCGATCCTGTGGGCCGGCTCCACTGCGGTTTGGGTGCGACACGCTGTGACCTCTGCGGCGGTTCGAGGTCGGTGGCTCTTCCTCCCCGCCCTGAGGGCGGGGAGGCTCCGCCTTGGCGGAGTCGGGGTGGGGGAGGCCTCGAAACCACCACTCACCAGGTCTTCAGGGATACGTGTCTCCCCCCATCCGTCCTCAGAGCTCGGCCGGGCTTCGCCCGGCTCAGGAGTTGCTTCGCAACTCCATAGGAACCCGAAGGGTTCCCGTCCCACCTTCCCCTCGAGGTGTCGCATTTCGCGATAGGTGCGACACGACGGGAGGCCATCACCGGTTGGAGGTCGGTCGCTGTTGCTCCCCGCCCTGAGGGCGGGGTGGCTCCGCCGATAGGCGGAGACGGGGTGGGGGAAACCAGGAACCCTGCAGATCACTGGATTTGCCGGCATGAGTGTCTCCCCCCATCCGTCCTCGTCGCTGCGCTCCTCGGCCACCTTCCCCTCAGGGGAAGGAGCCAGAACACGAGGGGGAATCCTCGAAGGTGTCGCGCACAAACCGCGATAGATCACCTCGAGGGGAAGGAAGCAGCACGTGAGCGGAGCCCTCAAGAGTGTCGGACACCAACCGCGACACCTCTCCCTCCGGGGGAAGGGCGCGGGGCCGGGGAGCCGCTTAGAACGGGAGGGCGCTGGTAACGACATCGAGGAGCGGCCCGGGCACGATTCCAAACGCAAGCGTGACCACCGCAACGCTGGTCAGCGCCAGCCTCACAGGATCGCCAACCCGGATGTCGGTTGGCGCAGGCGACTTTTCACCGTTCGGGCTCATATACATCAGCACGATCACCCGAAGATAGAAGAACAGGCCGGCTACTGAGGCCACGGCTCCCAGGACGGCCAGCCACAGGTACCCGGCATCGACCGCCTCCCGGAACACATACAGCTTGGAGAGGAACCCGGCGGTTAGCGGGATACCCGCCATCGAGAACATGAGCAGGGCCAGCGAGCCGGCCAGCACCGGCGCTCGCTGCGCCAGCCCGGCGTAGTCGGTGAGAGGGGACTTGGCCCCGCTCGGCCCGGACACCACCGAGACCACTGCGAACGCCCCGAGCACCTGGAACGCATAGGTCACCACGTAGAACCACACGTAGGGGACACCATCAATGCCGGCAACCAGGCCGGTGAGGATGAAACCCGCATGTGCAATGGATGAGTAGGCCAGCATTCGCTTGATGTCGGATTGAGCGATTGCCAGCATGGTGCCGACTAGAACCGAGAGAGCCGCGATGGCACCAACTGCCGGTGCCCAATCGCTGATGTAGGGCCCATAGCTGGTGACGGTGATTCGAGCCAGCGCGGCAAAGCCCGCCACCTTGGCCCCGGCGGTCATAAAACCGCTCACACCGCTGGCGGCGCCCTGATAGACGTCCGGCGCCCACATGTGGAAGGGTGCGGCACTCACCTTGAAGGCCAGGCCGACGATGAGCAGCCCGATGCCGGCCAGTAGCGCGGCCGAATCGAGCAGCACGGTCTCGCCCAGGAACTCGGCGGTGTCGTACAACGACAAGGACCCGGTGGCCGCATAGCTGAGCGCAACGCCGTACAGGAACACCGCCGAGGCAAACGAGCCGAGCAGGAAGTACTTGATCGACGCCTCGTTCGACTCGGCCCGGTGGCGGTTGAACCCGGCCAGCACATA
Source organism: uncultured Acidimicrobiaceae bacterium (assembly GCA_947259275.1). Lineage (GTDB taxonomy): Bacteria > Actinomycetota > Acidimicrobiia > Spongiisociales > SHLN01 > SHLN01. The sequence continues at coordinate 17,242 of CAMYMH010000005.1, forward strand.
CAGGCTGATAGAAGCCACCTCGAGGGCGAGGAACAGCATGATGAAGTGAGCCGCCGCCGCCATCAGGATCATGCCGGCGAGCGCCAGCAGGACGAGGGCGATGAACTCCGCCGCCCGCCGCCCTTGCTCGACTACCAGGGGCCAGGCCACCAGCAAAGCCACCGCTCCCAGCACGGTCAGTACCACCGCCCCAAACGCGGCAAACGGATCGAGTGCCAGCATGCCGCGGAAGCGAATGATGGGATCGTCGGAGGCCTCAACCCATTGAGCCACCGCCAGGATGAAACCCCCGAGCAAGCTGACTCCGGCGATAGCACCGAGCCAGGCGGTTGGCGGCTTCCAGGTGACCTCCACCAATAGGATGACCACCACCCCGAGCGTCAGGGCGGCAACCGGGCCGACGGCAAGGTATGAGATCTCCGTCATTGGTCGTCCTCGGCCGGAACAACGGCGATATCGTCGATCCGGAGTGGCGGCTCGAAATCGGTCCGGTCTTCGATCCGGTCGAGCACCCGCTCAACCGCCGGCTCAATCCGGTCGAGTGCCGGTTTGGGATACACGCCGAGCAGTACCACCAGGGCCACCAGCGGCACCAGGATCCCGACTTCCCGCAGACCGAGGTCGGAGAGAACCCGGTTCTCCTCCTTGTCGGGCTCGCCGGTGAAGACGCGCTCGTAGGCCCACAACAGGTACACGGCGGCCAGCAGCACCCCGAAGGCGGCGATGATCGCCAGCACCGGGTAGCGGCCATAGCTGCCCAGCAGGATGAGGAATTCGCCAACGAACCCGTTGAGGCCCGGCAGGCCCGCCGAGGCGAAGGCGGTGAAGAGGAAGAAGCCGGCGAACCACGGCATCGCCTTCTGGAGCCCGCCATAGGCGGCGATCTCGCGCGTGTGGCGCCGTTCATAGATCATTCCCACCAGCAAGAAGAGTGCGCCGGTGGTGAGTCCATGGTTGACCATCTGGATGACCCCTCCGGACACCCCCTGGGAAGTGAGCGCAAAGATGCCGAGGACGACAAAGCCAAGGTGGCTGACCGAGGAGTAAGCGACCAGTCGCTTGAGGTCGGGCTGAACGATGGCGACGGCCGCTCCGTAGATGATGCCGAACACCCCGAGGGCGGCAAGGAAGCCGGCCAGCTGGACGGTGGCCTCGGGGAACAGGTTGAGGTTGAAGCGCAAGAACCCGTAGGTGCCCATCTTCAGGAGTACGCCGGCCAGCACCACCGAACCGGCGGTGGGGGCTTCGGTGTGGGCGTCCGGCAGCCAGGTGTGGAACGGAAACAACGGCACCTTGATGGCGAACGCAACCCCGAAGGCGCCAAACAGCCAATACTGCGCGCTCCGGGAGATGTCCAGATTGAGAAGCTCGAGGTAGTTGAACGTTGGGCTGCCGAACTGGTCGTTGGCCTGGGCCGACAAGAAGATGATTCCTACGAGCAGAAAGGCGGAGCCGAGGGCCGTATACAGGAAGAACTTGAGCGCGGCTTCGAGCCGGCGCTCACCGCCCCACAATCCGATCAGGAAGTACATCGGGACCAGGAGAACCTCGAAGAACACGAAGAACAACACCAGATCGAGCGCCAGGAACACTCCGATCAGCGCTCCCTCCAACAAGAGCACCGCCGCCATGAACTCCTTGCGACGGTCGGCCACGTTGACCGAAGCCAGGATGCTGATGGGAAACAGGAAGGCGGTCAACGCCACCAGGAACAGGCTGATGCCGTCGACTCCGAGGTGATAGTCGATACCGAGGTCGGGAGCGATGGCGGTCTTTTCGATGAACTGGAAGCCACCGTTGGCGGTCTCGAAGTCGAAAACGAGGAATCCGGCCAGGCCGAGAGTGAGCACGCTGAGAGCGAATGCCACTGGAACCACTAGCTCGGGACGGCGCCTCGGCAGACCGATCACAACCGCGGCTCCGGCCACCGGCAGCCAGATGAGCAGGGAGAGCACGTTGAATCCCATTAGCCGGCTCCCTGCGAAACGAACCACACCAGCAAGCCAACCACCCCGGCGAACGTGACCACGGCGTAGTTGCGAACGAAGCCGGTTTGGACGGGGCGCAGCCAGCCACTGATCCGGCGCACTCCCCCGCCGATGGCTCGCACCGAGCCGTCGATGATCTCGGTATCGAGGACGAAGGCAGTCCAGGCCGCCACCAGCTTGCCCGGCAGCACCAGCAGATTGCCGATGATGTCGTCGACGTAATACCCGTTGGTGACCCAGCGCCACACGCCGGTGCGCTTGGCCGCCACCGGCGCGGTATCGAAGGCCTCGGCACCCTGGTAGCGGCGGTATGCGAACAAAGCCCCGCCGGCTGCCGCCGCGATCGAGATCAGCGCCAGGAACCACGGGGTGGACCCTGACGGCAAGTGAGCCATTTCGATTGCCTCGAAGGATGGCTCGAGGAAGTGCTCGAACGCCGGCTTGAAGGGACCGTGAAACGGTGTGTTGAGCAGACCGAAGGCGGCGCTGCCGACTGCCAGACCGACCAGCGGGAGCGTCATCACTGCTGGGGATTCATGAGGGTCAACCCCGTCGTCCCAGCGAGCCTCGCCCCAGAAGGTGAGATACATCCAGCGGGTCATGTAGACGGCGGTGAGCAACGCGGTGATGATCCCGAGAACCCACAAGAACGTGAACCAGCCACCCGCTCCGAATGCCAGGGCGAGGATCTCGTCCTTGGACCAGAAGCCGGCCAGTGGAGGTATCCCGATGATGGCCAGCCATCCGATGACCATGGTCAGGTGGGTCACCGGCATGACCTTGGCCAGCCCTCCCATCTTGGCCATGTCCTGTTCGTCGCCCATGGCGTGGATGACCGATCCCGACCCGAGGAAGAGCAGCGCCTTGAAGAATGCATGGGTGAAAAGGTGGAAGATGCCGGCGACATAGGCGCCGGTGCCGACCGCCAGGAACATGTACCCGAGCTGACTGATGGTGGAGAAGGCGAGCACCCGCTTGATGTCGCGTTGCATCAGAGCAATGGTGGCCGCGAACAGGGCGGTGAATGCCCCGACTGTGGCCACGGTGGCGGCCGCGAACCCGGACAGCTCGAACAGCGAAGCGGTGCGGGCCACCATGTAGACACCGGCGGTCACCATGGTGGCGGCATGGATCAGCGCCGAAACCGGGGTGGGGCCCTCCATGGCGTCCGGCAGCCAGAAGTACAGGGGGATCTGGGCCGACTTGCCTGCCGCGCCCAGCAGCAGCAACAGTGTGATTGCGGTGGCGGTTCCGGCGGTAACGAACCTTGCCGGGTCCGCCAACACGGTCCCGTACGTGAGCGTATTGAAATTGGCCAGGATGAGCATGAGACCGATGAGGAACCCGACATCGCCGATGCGGTTGACGATGAAGGCCTTCTTGCCGGCCGCAGCCGCCGACGGCTTCTGGAACCAGAACGAAATGAGCAGGTAAGAGCTGAGGCCGACGAGCTCCCAGCCGACGAACAGCGCCCCAAAGTTGTCGGCCAACACGAGGATGAGCATGGAGGCGGTGAAGAAGTTGAGGCCGGTGAAGAAGCGCCCAAAGCGGGGATCGCCGTGCATGTAGCCGATGCTGTACAGGTGGATGAGCGCGCCAACGCCCGTGACCGTCAGCGTCATCACCGCCGAGAGCGGATCCCACAGCAGCTCGGCGTTGGCCCCCAGCGTGGGAATCCAGTCGAAGAGGTGCACCGTCTCGGCTTCGCCGGTGCCGGAGAAGAAATCGGCGGCCGCGATCAGGGCATAGAAGAAGCTGAGCCCGACGGTTGAGGTGGCGATGACGCCGGCAATTGGCTCGCGCAGGCGCGAGCCGAAGAAGTGCAAGAACACGGCCCCGGCCAGGGGAAGGGCGATGACGATCCAGATGTAGTCGACCATCCCGCTACCCCTTCAGTACTGCCAGGTCATCGACCGAAGCGCTCGCCCGGCGCCGGAAAACGGAGATCATGATGGCGAGCCCGACCACCACCTCAGCGGCCGCCACCACCATGACGAAGAAGACCGCTACCTGGCCGTTGAGGTCCCCGACGTGGCGTCCGATGGCCACGAAAGTCAGGTTGACGGCGTTGAGCATCAGCTCGATCGACATAAACATGACGAGCGCGTTTCGCCGCAGAAGCATGCCGCCTGCCCCGATGACGAACAACACCGCTCCCAGCGCCAGATACCAGCCCGCGGTTACTTCCACGTCGGTCCTTTATCTTCCTTCCCCTCGAGGGGAAGGTGGACTCGGAGCGGAGCTCCGAGGACGGATGGGGGGAGGGCCTGAAGGAACAATGCCTCCCCCACCCCGTCTCCGCCTTCGGCGGAGCCACCCCGCCCTCCAGGGCGGGGAGCGGAGGCAGAGACGGAAACCCGAGTCACTCTTCCGCCCCCCCTCGCCGGCGAGGGCTGAACTGAGCGAGGGCGACGGCGCCAACCGATGCGATGATCAACAGCAGCGTCGTGACCTCGAACGGAAGCAACCAGTCGGTGAATATCAAGTCGGCGATCGCCTCAACCGACCCGTTCGGCTCCGAGGCCGACGCGGGCGCCGTGATCCAGGCATTGCCCCCGATCAGGCCGATGAGAACCAAAAAGGCAACCCCGAGACCGATGGCGAGCTGGCGCTGCATCGGCAGTCGCTCTTCGAGGTTTTCGGCCCGATCGACGCCGATCAGCATGATCACGAAGAGGAACAGCGTCATCACCGCCCCGGCGTAAACCACTACCTGCACGGCGGCGATGAAGTGACCGGAGTTGACCACGTAGAACACCGCGATCGAAAGCATGGTGGCCATGAGCCCGAGGGCGCCGTAGACCGGGTTGGGGTGCAGCACCATGGAGAGCGCGCCGGCAACCGCGATCAACCCGAAGACGATGAACAGCACCAGCTCCACCATCAGTCGCCCTCCTCCTCATCGACGGCTCCCGGCGGCGCCGGTGCCTGGCCCTGCTCGGGTGGACGGAGGCCGACCCCGGCCGACGGCGTCCAGCCCGGCACCCCTTCGTAGGCGGCTCGACCGGAGGGGGCGGTAGCGCGCATCCATCCGTCGGCGAGCCTGAGCTCCTGTAAGTCAATGAGGGGACCGTCCGGCTGGGGGTGGTTGGGGGACCCATCCTCATTCACCAGCAGCTCGTCGCGGGTGTAGATGGCCTCGCCCCTCGTGGTGACCGACATCTCGAAGAGCTGGGTCATGGTGATGGCCTCGGTCGGGCAGGCCTCGACGCACAAACCGCAGAATATGCAGCGCAGCATGTTGATCTCGTAGATGAACCCGTAGCGCTCCCCGGGGCTGACCGGCGCCTCGGGCGGGTTGTCGGCACCTCGTACATATATGCAGCGAGCCGGACACACCCCGGCACACAGCTCGCATCCAATGCATTTCTCCATCCCGTCGGCGTGGCGATTGAGCACATGGCGGCCGTGGAAGCGCTGCGGTTTGACCCGGGTTTCTTGCGGATAGGAGGTGGTGACCCGGGGCCGGAACATCTGGCGAAAGGTCACCGCCAGGCCCTTGGCGAAGGTGGTTACGAGGCCCATGGTGCTCCAAACTCGTCGAAGGCCTGGGCCACCGCAACGAAGATCATCCAGATGAGCGTGCCGGGGATGAGCCGCTTCCAGCCAAGCTCCATTAGCTGGTCATATCGCAGGCGGGGCAGGGTGGCCCGCACCCAGAAGAAGACGAAGACAATGGCGAACGTCTTGAGCGCGAACCACAGGATCGGGAAGATCCAGGTGATCGACGACGGCAATGAGCCGTCCCAGGTTGGCCCATTCCAACCGCCGAGGAAGATGGTGGCGGTCAGTGCAGACATCGTAAAGATGTTGATGTACTCGGCCAGGAAGAACAGGGCGAAGCGCAGTCCCGAATACTCGGTGTGGAAGCCACCAACCAGCTCGTTTTCGGCTTCGACGAGATCGAAGGGGGCCCGGTTGGTTTCGGCGATGGCGGCCATGAGGAAGAACACGAAGGACGGCAGCAGGATGATGTTCCAGGCAGGAAACAGGTCGAGGAACTTGCCGGATTGCCCTTCCACCAGCCCGGCGACCGACAGCGTTCCCTCGTAGATCACCACCGGAACCAGTGCCAACCCGAGGGCGGCCTCGTAGCTGATCGCCTGGGCGGTGGCCCGGACCCCGCCCAGCAGTGGATACTTGGAACCCGACGACCAGCCGGCCAGCACCACTGCGTAGACGGCCATGGAGGAGACTGCCAGCACGAAGAGCAGCCCGACGTTGAGGTCCATCGCCTGGAGGGTGATCTCCCGGTCGCCGATGAAGAACGGGCGTCCGATCGGCACCACCAGGAACATGAGCAGCGCCGGGACCAGGGCGAGGATGGGTGCCAGCAGATATACGGTCTTCTCTACCCGGTTGGGCGTGATCGGCTCCTTGAAGAACAGCTTGACTCCGTCGGCAAGGGCTTGCAGCAAACCCCACGGCCCCGCTCGGTAGGGCCCGATCCGGTTCTGCATGTCGGCGAGAATCTTTCGTTCCGCCCAGATGAGCAGGAGGGTCGCCACCAGCATGACGGCGAAGGCGGCCACCACCTTGACCACCACGATGAGAACGTCGATCCAATCGGTCACAAGTGCTCCTCCCCATCGCGGGGCGAATGGACCAGGCAAGCCGAGTTTGGGTAAGGCGGCATCACAGCACCTCGAGCTTCACTTCCAGCCCGTCACCGATGCCGACGCCGTCCTCTTGATTGAACGGAACATATACGGCGCCGTCGGGCAGGCTGGGATCGTGGCGCACCTCGAGATCGGCCGACCCGGCCGAGCCGGTCACCCGCACCAGCGCCCGGTCGGCGATTCCCAAGCGAGCGCCGTCTTGCGGACTGACAAAGGCGTAGGCACCGGGTGCCAGCCGGGCAAGCGACAGCCCGAACCGGACGTGAACGCCGTCGTCATAGAGAGTGCGGGCTGAGTGGAGGGCCAGACGAGCGGCCCGGGACGGGACCCCGATATCGACCGGGACGTAGCGGAGGGGCTGCTCGCCGTCTTCGGTTGGGACGACCACGCCCTCGCGGCCCGGTCCCCACGCCAGCTGCTCCCAGGACAGTCCGCGGTAGGCAGGCGCCGCCTGGGTGATCTCCTTGAGGATGGCCTCGGCCGAGACTGCCCCGATCGAGGAGCCGAGCGCCGATGCGACGTCCTCGAAGATCGACCAGGGGGGCCGGGATTGGCCGGGCCCGGCCACCAGCCGGGCAACCTTCTGTACCCGGCCTTCCAGGTTGGTCACGGTCCCGTCTACCTCGGTGAAGCCTTCAGCGGGCAGAACGATGTGGGCCATGCGGGACGAGTGGGTGAGGAACTGGTCGATGGCCACGATGAGGTTGGCTTGTTCGAGGGCGGTCCGGGCGGTCACCTGGTCCGGGAAGTCGCGCACCGGGTCGGCGCCAAACAGGAACAGGCTCTGGATGTGGCCGTCGGCGAGCCCGGCGATGATGCCGGCCGCATCACGGCCGGTGGTGTCCGGGATGGGGGTAGCCCACTCGACGGCGAGAGCGGCGCGGGCCTCGGGGCTTGCCAAGGCGGCCCGACCGGGCAGCAGAGACGGCGCCACGCCCATGTCGAGGGCACCGAAGAGGTTGGAACGGCGGGCAAGCGGCATGATCCTGGCATCGGGGAGGTCGCGGACGAACGCCGCCACCGCTTCGGCCAGCATCGGGTCCTCGGTGTAGCCGGTACGTCCGATGAGACCGACCACCGGCCCCCCGTCCATGAGAAGCTGACGCACCTCGGCCAGCTCCCCGCGACCGGTGCGCAGCGACTCGAGAGTCTTTGGCCCGCTCCCCGGCACATAGGAGACCGTGCGGGTGGCCACATCATGCAAGCCGGTCCGCCGGGGATGAATAACGATGAGGCCGGCACCCTCCAGGACGGCCTGGCGCACTCGCAAGTAGAGGACCGGGAGCTCCTCCTTCAGGTCGGGCCCCCAAACCAGGATGGTGCCGGCGGTGTCGAGGTCGGGAATCGTGGCCCGGGGTGTGGCGGCCAGGAATTGAGGGTTGAGCCCGTCGTCGAGCTGGGCGTCGAGGTGGTTGGTCCCGATTACTCCCCGCAGCAGCTTTCCGAAGGCGTAGGCATCTTCGTTGGTGCCCCGAGTGCCACCGAGGCCGGCAACGCTGTCTGGCCCGTGCTCGGCGATGATGTCCTGCAGCCATTGTGAGAGCACCTGAAGGGCGGCATTCCAGCTGGTTTCCTCGAATTCACCGTCCTCCCGGCGTACCAGCGGAGTGGTCAGGCGCTCGGAGGACCCGATGTACTCGAAGCCGAAGCGGCCCTTGTCACACAGCCACCCCTGGTTGGTTGGCTCATTGTCCACTCCCAGAAAACGGAGCACCTGATTCTGGGACGACTGGACGCTGATCCGGCACCCGACCGCGCAGTGGGGACAGGTGGACTCAACGGCTTCCAGGTCCCAGGGACGGGCCCGGAACCGATAGGGTCGAGCGGTGAGGGCTCCCACCGGGCAGATCTGGACGGTGTTGCCCGAGAAGTATGAGCGGAACGGCTCGTCCGGGAAGGTGAGCACCTGGGTGTAGTTGCCCCGGTCCTGGAATTCGATAAGCGGATCGCCCGACACCTCATCGGAGAAGCGGGTACAGCGCGCACACAGAATGCAGCGCTCCCGGTCAAGCAACACCAGCTCGGAGATGTCGATCGGCTTCTCGTAATGGCGCTTCTCCTCAACGAACCGGCTCTCGCCCGGCCCGTAGGCCATGGTCTGATCTTGCAGCGGGCACTCGCCTCCCCGGTCGCACACCGGACAATCGAGCGGATGATTGATCAGCAGGAACTCGAGGACGCCTTCCTGGGCCTTCTTGACGACGTCGGACTTGGTGTCGACCACCATGCCGTCACTGCACGGCATGGTGCAGGAGGTCGTGAGCATGGGGCCTCGCCCGGTGTCGACCTCCACCAGACACATGCGGCACATGCCGACCGGCTTCATGCGTTTGTGCCAGCAGAACCGGGGAATGTAGGTCCCGGCGTCCTGAGCCGCCTGTATCAGGAGCGACCCGCCGGCGGCCTGGTGCTCGGTGCCATCGATGGTGATGGTGACCGGATCAGACACTTGCCACTCCTGCCGGAATCATGGCCTCGATCTCGTCCCGGAAATTACTGAGGATGGATGTCACGGGCGACACTGCCGAGGGACCGAGCGGGCAAATCGTGGTCATCTTGGGCGGCCAGCCGAGTCCCGGCGCGATGTTGTCCGACACGTCGAGCAGCAAATCGAGATCAATCGGCCTGCCTTCGCCGCGCAGTATGCGCGCCAGCACCATCTCGAGCCACGAAGTTCCCTCCCGGCACGGCGTGCATTGGCCGCACGACTCGTGGGCGAAGAAGCTGACGATGCTGTGGGCGGCTTCGACCACATTGGTGGTCTCGTCCATGACGACGATGGCGCCCGAGCCGAGCATCGAGCCGGCGCTTCCGACATCGTCGATGGTGATTGGCACGTCGAGCTGGTCGCCCGTGAACCACGGAGCCGAGGCTCCACCCGGTATGAGGCATTTGACCGCCCGGTCCTCCCGCACCCCGCCGCCATATTCCTCGATGAACTCCCCAAACGTCATGCCCATGACGATTTCGTAGTTGCCGGGTTTGCGTACGTGACCGGACAGGCTGAACAGCCGGGTGCCTGAGGACCCCTCCGGGCCGATAGCCGCGTAGGCGGCGCCACCGTTGGCAATGATCCACGGCAGGTTGGAAAGCGTCTCGACATTGTTCACAATGGTCGGCTTTCCATACAGGCCTTCAACCGCCGGGAAGGGGGGCTTGATGCGTGGCTCGCCCCGCTTGCCCTCCAGGCTGTTCAGCAACGCAGTTTCCTCACCGCAGATGTAGGCCCCGGCTCCCAGGTGCAGAGTGACGTTGAGGTCGAAGCCGCTTCCGAAAATGTCTTCGCCGAGGTAGCCGGCCTCGTACGCCTCGGCCAGGGCTCGTTCCACCCGGCGGGCCGGTTTGGGGTATTCGCCGCGGATGTAGACGAACGCCTCATGACAGTCAATGGCGTAGGCCGCGATGATGATGCCCTCGATGAGCTGATGGGGATCGCGCTCGAGTAGCTGGCGGTCCTTGAAGGTTCCCGGTTCGGATTCGTCACCGTTGACGACCAGATAGCGGGGGCGAGTTTCTGCCGGAAGGAAGCCCCACTTGACGCCGCATGGGAAGCCGGCCCCCCCTCGGCCACGCAGGTTGGAGGCTTTGACCTCTTCGTGGCACTTCTCCGCGGTCATCTGGGTGATCGCCTTGCGGGCAGCCTGGTACCCGTCGGTGGCCAAATAGCGCTCGAGGGTGTGGCTGTCGCTCGGGTGGGCCTCCATGCGGGCGGTGAGGATCTTCATGAGCCTTCACCGGTCGAGCCAAGGCCTTCCAGAGCCGGAAGGGGACCAACCGAGCCGGTGGAGTCGGCCGGGCCCCAGTCGAAGCTGCGCCGGCCTCCGAACAGGGCCTGCATCTCGTCGCCGTTGACCACCGGAGGCGAGGCGTCGCGTAACCATTGCACGAGCGATCGGGCCTGGTCGGGGTTGACTCCTTCAATCAGCTCGTAGTTGACCTGGACGGCGGGGGCACCGCCGCAGGCGCCGATGCATTCAACATGCTCGACTGACACCTGCCCCTCAGGGTCGGTCTCGCCGGCGGGGACACCCGCCTCGTCTTCGATGGCGGCGAGCACGCGCTTGGCTCCCAGCAACCCGCATGAGATCGAACTGCAAACCGAAACGAGGTATTTGCCCACCGCCTGCCGCTTGTACATCGTGTAGAAGGTGGCGGCCGCGGATACCTGTACCGAGGTCAGGCCGACCAGTCCGGCAACTTCCCGGATCGCCTCATCGGTGAGATACCCGTGTTCGGACATGGCGAGGTAGAGCAGCGGCATGACTGCGGAGCGCTTGTCGGGGTAGGACGACAGGATCTTCTCGACGCGGGGTGTTGTAGTCCAGTCAGCCAATGACACGTCCCCAGTCCCCCGTCCTCCGTCCCCGGTCCAGAACCGCGAGACCCGGGATCGGGTCGGGGGTCGGGTGCCGGGGGTTGGGGGTCGGACGGCTCATCGGTCCACATCTCCCAGCACGGGATCGATCGACGCAATGATGGCGACGCTGTCTGCGATGAGCTGATCGGCCATCAGGGTGGGGAGGGCCTGGATGGCCGCGAAGCTCGGGGTGCGGCAATGAAGCCGCCACGGCTTGGCATCCCCGACCGACACCACATAGTGGCCGAGCTCGCCGCGGGGACCCTCGATCGCCTGGTAGTGCTCGCCGGCGGGCACCTTGAAACCCTCGGTGAATATCTTGAAATGGTGGATGAGCGCTTCCATGGACTCATCGATCCGTTTGCGGGGAGGCGGGGTCACCTTCAGGTCCTCGCTGCGATAGTCGCCGTCCGGCATCGACTCGGCTACCTGGGCGGCAATTCGCAGCGATTGGCGCATCTCTTCCATCCGCACGAGGTAACGGTTGTAGACGTCGCCGTGCTGGCCGAGCGGCACTTCGAAGTCGTAATGCTCGATGCCGCTGTATGGCTGGGTCTTGCGGAGGTCCCAATCGACGCCGGCCGCTCGCAGCGGAGGGCCGGTGATCCCATAGGCAAAGCACTCTTGGGCCGTGATAACACCAACGCCCTCGGTACGTCCCAGGAAGATGGGATTGTGGGTGAGGAGGTCGTGGTAGTCATCCAGACCCTTGGGGATGGCCTCGACAATCTCGGCCACGTCCTCCTGCCAGCCGTCCGGGAGATCGGCGGCCACCCCACCCGGTCGGATGTAATTGTGATTCATGCGCAGGCCGGTGGTCTTTTCGAAGAAGGCCAGCAGCAGCTCGCGTTCGCGAATGCCGTAGATCATCATCGAGACCGCGCCCAGGTCCATGCCCTGAGTGGCTACCCAGGTGAGGTGGCTCGACACCCGGTTGAGCTCCGTCATAAGCACCCGGATCGCCAGGGCGCGGGGCGGCAGGTCGATGCCGAGCAGCGCCTCGGTGGCGAGCGAGAAGCACAGCTCGTTGTGAAACGGAGCCAGGTAATCCATGCGGGTGACGTTGGTGGGGCCCTGGAGGAAGGTGAGGGTCTCGCCGGTCTTCTCCATCCCGGTGTGCAGGTAGCCGATGACCGGCTTGACCCGGCGGACGATCTCGCCCTCCAGCTCGAGCTGCAGCCGCAGGACCCCGTGGGTGGATGGGTGCTGCGGTCCCATGTTGAGGATGGTGGTCTCCTCTTCGGCCGCTTCCAGCTCGTAGAGCCGATCGTCGTTGACCAGCGTGCCCCCCTCTTCGGCCACCTCAACCGGCGATGCCTGATCGCGGGGAAGCATCAGCTGGGCACCTTCGGCCGTGGCGGCCGTCACCCAGGCCGGCTCTTCGGTCCCGGCCGCCCAGATCTCCTGCAGCCGACGGCGCTCGCTCTCGGAGGCGGGCGCGGTTTCACCGCTCGTCTCCTCGGTGGTGGTGTCCTGGGTACTGGTGTCTTCGCTCATCACTCGACCTTGTGGGTACCGCGGAACTGAATCGGCACCGAGCCGACCGGGGTGTCCTTTCGCAGCGGGTGCCCCTCCCAGTCGTCGGGAAGCATGATGCGGGTGAGGTCGGGGTGACCGGTGAAGTCGATCCCGAACAGGTCGTAGACCTCTCGCTCGTAGAAGTTGGCGCCCGGGTACACCCCGGTGATGGAGGGAGCAGCCGGCACGTCGCCGTCGACAGCCACCAGGATGCGCAGACGCAGATTGTGCTGGAGTGAGAGGAGCACAACCACGACGTCATAGCGGGGGCCAGGCCGTTGGCGGTAGTAGTCGACCGCGGTGAGGTCGATGAACATCTCGAATCCGGCGTCGCGAGCCGCCTGGGCGAATTCGACCAGATGGCTGGCCTCCACCCGGAACACATTCTGGCCGGCGGCCGAATGCTCGAGCGTGGCAGCTGGGAATGCCTCGACCAGAGCGGCAAGTGGAGGAGGCAGCGGAGGCGATGGCTCAGGTGCCACAACCTCTTCCTCCGGTGCCGCGGCGTCGTCGGTCATACGTGCACGAACTCGCCGCTCTTGATTCCCTCATGCAGGGTGAGGATGGCGTGCATTAGTGACTGCGGCCCGGGCGGGCACCCGGGCACGTAGACGTCCACCGGCACCACCTGGTCGACTCCTTGGACTAGCGCATAGTTGTTGAACATGCCTCCGGTTGAGGCGCACGCCCCCATTGAGATAACCCACTTGGGCTCGGGCATCTGGTCGTACACCTGGCGCAGGACCGGCGCCATCTTCTGCGAGACCCGGCCGGCGACGATCATGAGGTCGGCTTGGCGGGGCGAGGCGCGGAAGACCTCCATCCCGAAGCGGGCCAGGTCGTTGTGGGCGGCGCCGGTGTGCATCATCTCGATGGCACAGCAGGCGAGCCCGAAGGTGGCGCCCCACGACGATTGATAGCGGGCCCAGTTGGCAATCGAGTTGATGGTGGTGGTGAGAAAGCCGGGCGGTTCGGCCATCAGGCGGCCTCCTCGGTGTCGGGCACATACCGCTCCCGGCGGGGTGGGTTCCAGTCGAGTGCGCCCCGTTTCCATACGTAGATGAGCGTTTCGATAGCAAGCGCCACGAAAACGGCGATGGCGCCGACCCCGACCCAGCCCAGCTCGGTGAAGCGGGTAGCCCAGGCGAACAGGAAGATGATCTCGATGTCGAAGATGACGAACAGCATCGCCACCAAGTAGAACTTGACCGGAAACCGCTCGACCGGCTCTACCTCCGGAACGATGCCCGACTCATACGGGGCCAGCTTCTCGGGCGTCGGCTTGCTGGGTGACACCAACCGCGACACGAAGAGCGAGACCACGGCGAATCCGATGCCGAGGACGACCATGATCGCAATCGGCAAGTAGTCGAACAACTCCACGCAGCAGTGCCTTTCGTCCGCAGTGGAGGTTAGGAACTGGCGGGTTGGATGGCCAAACCTCTGGGACGGGCCCGGCCGGAGCCGCTCTCCGGCCTCGGAGACCGGGTGGGCCCTAGGTGTCCTTCCCACAGAGGTGGTTGACAAGGACGGTCATGGGTGACTGGCCTGCGAGTTCTGAGTGGGGTCGGGTTTGATTGTATGTCTCGAGGAAGTCGGGGAGGGCGTCTCGGCGTTCTGGGTTCGAGTTGTAGGGCCGTTTGTAGGCCCATCCTTTGAGGAGGGTTTGGTGGAACCGTTCGACCTTCCCGTTGGTTTGGGGTCGATATGGTCGGGTGCGTTTGTGGGTGGCCCCGATCGTGTCGAGCATGGCCTTGAAGCTATGACTGGTGTAGGCCCAGGCGTTGTCGGTCATCACCCGGTCGATACGGAACCCGAGGGTGGCGAACCATTGGGAGGCTCGGAGCATGAACTCCGCGCAGGCGGTGGCGTCTTGGTGGTCGAGGATCTCGGTGTAGGCGACCCTCGAGTGGTCATCAACCATGGAATGGGCGAACTCATAACCGACCCGATGAGGGGTTCCTCGGTTCTCCATGCCATGGACCCGCCAGCCTCCTCCGTCGGGGATCCGGCCCAGTTTCTTGATATCCACGTGCACCAGCTCACCGGGGCAGTCCTTCACGTATCGGATCGGAATCCCGCTGGTTCGGTCCAGGGTGGAAAGTCGAGACATTCCCCGACGCACCAACACCGCGTAGATCGTTGAGCGGGGTATCCCGAGCCGGCCTGCCATCAAATGCGGACCCTCTTTCTCAGTGACTCGATCGGTGACAATCCGCTGCTCAGCCTCGGCGTTGAGACGGGTCGGACATGAATGGGGCCGCGACGACCGATCTTCCAGTCCGGCCTCACCCTCAGATCGGAACCGGCGCACCCACCGATACGCAGTTTGGCGAGACACTCCGACCGCGGCGGCAGCCGATGCCACCGGCCATCCCAACGTCACTATCCGATCAACCAGCAGTCGCCGCCCGAACGGTGTCAACCTCGAATTACCGTATCCCACGAGAGCCTCCCTCGGCTTGGAGCTTTATCACCCCAAACCGAACCGGGAGGCTCTCACCCTGTCAAGTGTCAACAACGTCCCTGGGAAGGACACCTAGGAGAGCGAAGACACTCGACCTCGCCGGATTGTCCTCATCCAGGCCCAACCGCCACCGGCCCTCCGAGATGGGGCCACCTTCTCCTCAGGCCATCTGTCGCGGCTTGTGTGCGACGGTCGAGCCATGACACGCTCTTCGTTCCCCTCGAGGGGAAGGTGGACTCGGAGCGGAGCTCCGAGGACGGATGGAGGGAGACGGCCATACCTGCAAGCCCAGTGGACTACAGGGTTCCAGCCCTCCCCCACCCCGACTCCGGCTCCGCCGGAGCCACCCCGCCCTCAGGGCGGGGAAGATAAGCGATCAATGTGTCGCATCTATCGCGACAGGGGAACGATCGAACGAGTCGCACGGAAACCGGCGAATGACCAGTAGCCAAGATCCTCAGTCGAGGTGGGCGAAGAGCGGGACCACCCGCTCTCTCAGCACCTCATACGAGTAGTTGTCGAGCCCCACCTGGTAGTTGTGTTCCACCGCCTCGGCGTAGTGGGCGGGATCAGACAGGCACTTGTTGATCTCCTCGAGCAATTCGTTGGTGATGAGCCGATCGAAGTCGAGAAACCGCACCCCGGTGGGGGCAATGTCCCGGTTGTACACGGGGTACCGGTTCACTACCAGCGGCCGGCGGAAGAACATAGATTCGACGAGGGCATTGCCGAAGCCCTCGATGATGCTCGGGTAGCACACGAGGTCGGCGGCCGCGTAGGCGTCCTCCAGCGACGGTGAGTCTGGCGTGTCGATGGGGGCGAGACGGAAGTCGACGCCGCGCCGCTCGGCGTGCTCGACGAGGAATGGCCAGTAGTCCTTCACCTCGTCCTCGTTCGGGTGGGTCACCACCACTCGCACGGTGGAGTCACCGAGGCGCTCGGCGATGTCGATGGTGGTTTCAATGCTCTTGCGGGGCACGATGCGGGTGGGCTGGAGCAGCAGGATGTTGTCGTCGGAAATGCCGGCATAGTCCCGAAAACGCTCGGCGTCGCCCGGCTCAGGGCCGGACTGGAAGTCCATGACATTGGGCACGAGAGTTACCGGCCGGCCGACCCGGCGAGCAATGTCCTCGCACTGCGCCGAGCAGATCGCCATGTGGGTGAACTGGTGCCCGGGAGGCGGGAAGACGGCCCCGATGATGTCGGGCACGCCGTTGGGCCAGAACCGCTCCCGCTCCCAGACCATGTCGTGGTGATGGGCAACACATGGGATTCCTGTTTCCAGGACGAGCTCGGCGATGGCGAGGGCGAGGGGCAGCTGGAGGGGAATCGACAGCGCGTTCTCGGGAATGATGACATCCACACCGAATTGTTCAACCCATGCTCGAAGGTGGTTGTTGAGGTCGTCGACCTGCTGCCGGATGCGACCACTCACCCAGTCGGACCTGGTGTCGGAGCCGAAGGCGTCGGCGTTCAGCTCGACGTTATCCGGGTAGGCGAAGTGAGCGGGTGGGTATTCGACCCCGGGAAGGAAACGCTCCTCCAACAGGCCGGCGAAGCTGACGACCTCGTGGCCGGCCTCTTCGAGAATGTACTTGATCTTGGCCGTCTCGAGGGTGACCCCGTCGACGCCCGATAGGCGCGTTGAAATCAGCCCGACGGTCACCCCTTGACCCCCCCTGCCGTGAGACCCTCGGTAAGGAAGCGCTCGGCTGCGAAAAACAGGGCAATGACCGGAATCGTGATGATGACCGACCCGGCCATGAGGACCGTCTTCGGCACTTCCTGTGTGTCGAGCTGCTGCACGCCGAGTGACAGAGTCCACAGCCCTCGATCTTCAACCAGGAACAGCAGGGCAAAGAGGAATTCGTTCCAGGCAATCATGAACACGAAGAGGGCAACCGCCGCGATGGCCGGCGCCGAGAGCGGGAGGGTGATACGACGGATCACTCCGAACCGGGATAGCCCGTCGATCAGACCCGCCTCTTCCAGTTCGGGTGGAATCGTCAGGAAGTAACTTCGCAGCATGTAGAGGGCGACGGGAATGGTCGAAGCCACGTAGACGATGGTGAGGCCGATCAGCGAGTTGCGCAGTTGGAGCCGGGTGAACATCACGAACAGCGGGATGGCGATCACCACCGCCGGGAACAGGTAGACCACGAGGATCCCCCAACTGATCACCTTCTTGAGCCGGAACTCGAGCCGGGCGGCGGCGTAGGCCGCAAAGATGGCCAGGGTGGTGGTGAGGAAGGTGGTGGCGAGCGACAGAATGAGCGTGTTGCGCACGAAGCGCCAGAAGCCCTGCCCGCCTTCGCTCTGGGGCCGCAACACGTCCTTGTATGACTCGAAGCTGGTTATGGAGTCCCAGCTTGGCAAGAACCGTCCGGGATCCTGCAGCAACTGCTGGATCGGCATGAAGGACAAGGAGATCATGTAGAAAAGGGGAAAGGCCGTGATCACCACAAAGAACACGATGCTGACCCACTTGAGCGTGCCGAACAGCCGTTCTTCGAACTCGGCCCGCGTTATGCCGCGCTTGGGCGTCACCGGTGCTGTCTGCTGCGCCACCGCCATCAGGCCGTCTCCTCCTCGTAGAACCAGCGGAAGTAGATGACAAGCAGGACCGCCAACATGGCGGCAAGAAGGAGCCCGAGCGCGGCAGCCGCCCCCACATCGAACCGGCCCCGAAGCCAATCGATCACGGCCACCGTAATGACTTTCGTTCCCGCGCCTCCGCCGGTCAGCAGGAAGATGTCGTCGAACTTGTTGAACGTCCAAATGAAGCGCAGGAGGAACAGGACGGAGAGCACGCCGCGCATTTGTGGCAGCGTGACGTAGAAGAAGCGTTGGCTGAGCGTGGCGCCGTCGACCTTGGCGGCTTCATCCAGCTCCGCCGGAAGTGCCTGCAGCCGGGCCAGAATGAAGAGGAACGCGAACGGGAAGTATCGCCAGGCTTCGAAGGCAATGACGGTGAGCAGCGCCAGTGGCGGATTTGGATCCCAGCCGAAGAGGTTCAGCTCGAAGTCCCGCCGGCCGAGAAAATCGATCGGCTGAAACCCAACGGCATCGAGCCACTCATTGGCAATACCGAACGTGGGGTTGAGCATGACCCGCCACACGAAGGCGGCAGCGATGATCGGGGCCACGTACGGGAAGAGCATGAGCCCCCGCACAACCGCCCGTCCCCGGAAAGCGCTCTTCACCGTCAGCGCCGCCCACATCCCCATCGCAATGGACAGAGTGGTCCCGCCGATGGTGTAGATGAAGGTGACGCGCACGTTATCCCAGAAGTCACGCACCCCCATCACCCGGTCGAAGTTGGCGAGCGTGTAGTCGAAGTCGAGGAAGTTGAACTCGCGGAGCTCGATCAGCCTGATCCTCTGGAAGCTCATCGAGATGTTCCACAGCACAGGGAAGATCACGAGCCCAAAGACGACCAGCACGGCCGGCAGCACGAGCAAGATGCCCAGGCGCGCCTCACGCCGAGCGAGGGTGCCCGTACGCCGCGACGCGGGCCTGGCCGGCGGCCCGGTGTCCGTCGCGGCCGACGTGGTCGTCATAGGTTTCCCGCTTCCCTTGGATGTGCGAGAGAGGGGTGCCACCGCACCCCCCTCTGCGCCTAGCTAGCTACTCCAGCAAGTCCAGCTCTTGCTGAACCAGCTCCGTCGTCTCCTCGACGGCTGCGTCGACCGAGAGGCTTCCGTCCAGCACTGCCCGGATGGCGTCCGGGAAGATATTGGCGGAATACACTGCGGTCACCAACGCACCTTGGCCTTGCGGGAACCCCCAGCGGTCGAAGTTGCTCGAGCCTGCGATCAGGGTTGAGAGGACTTCGGCGCTGTAGAAGTTGCTCAGCGTGTCCCGACGATCGACGCCGGTCTCCAGCAGCGCCCACCCATCGATGAACTCGGTCGGATTACCGGCGGTGCCCTGCCGCATCGGAAACTTGCCCTCGGGCGACACCGACAGCCAGGTCAGGTATCCGTCTGTGAACCAATACTCGAGAAATGCCTGCGCGGCGGCGACATTCGCACCCGAGCCGATCCCCATCAAGGAAACCTGGCCGTACTGGGCGGGAGCGCCGCTCGGACCACTGAAAGCCGGGACGATCGCCGAATTCTTCGCCAGGAAGGCGATATCGGCTTCACACTCGGCGCACGCCGGCAGGGCGGCATCACGCAATCCGGCCATCTCATCGAGGATGAACGGCGACCACACGATCATCCCGGCCTTCCCGGCAAAGTACCGAGCCCGAGTCTCGACGACTTCCTCGATCCCCGGAGCGTTGTACTTGTCGAGCAAGTTCGTATAGAACTCCAACGCCTCGGTGCACTCAGCACTATCGGTCACGACAGTGCCGGCGTCGTCAACCATCTGACATCCATTGGCAAGCGCGAAGTGCTCGTAGGTCTGCTGCGTGAACCGGACCCCGGCAGCGTTAGAAGCCGCAATTCCGTAAAAGTCGTTGGCCGGGTCGTTCAGCTCAGCCGCCGCCGCTTCGATCTTGGCAAACGTGTCCGGCGCCTCCAGCCCGGCGGCGTCAAACAGGTCCTTGCGGTAAATGAGCAACTGGCCCCAGCCGTCGGTCGGAACCGCGGCAGCCTTCCCTTCGAAGGTCGCCAGGTTGAGAGCGCCCTGCGAGAACGTGTCAGGGCCGAGCGACTCGACCACAGCATTTGCGGCATCGATGTCGAGAAGGCCTTGATCTGCCCATCCGAAGGTGAGGTCGATCGGGTGGAACACCACATCCGGCAGCGTGCCGGTGGCGGCGTTGGTCACCATCAGGCCGGGTAGGTCATCCTCGGGTGTAATGACCAGGTTCACCCCGATGCCGGACGCGGCCGAGAAGTCATCCAGGATGCCCTGGGTGATCTCGACCCTCCTTGGCTCCTTCTCCGTCGACCAGAACGTAATGGTCTCACCCACCACCGTCTCGGTCACGATCGACGTCTCGGTAATGACCTCGGTCACGATCGAGGTCTCAGTTACAATTCTCGTTTCAACCGTATCGTCGCCGCACGCCGTAGCTACGAGTGCCAGCGCCGCGAACAACGCGAAAACGCGTCTCATTTGGGTTTCCTCCTCAGCTCGGCTGGCCCACTCCGAGCGTTGCGCCCGATGGGCCACAACCGAAAGCGTCAATATCGCGGAAGGTAGCAGGCCGGATTGTGAGCCTGCAGGGCCGGAGGACCCTAGGTGTCCCAGTGTGTCTCGAATGGCCCGATCTGGTACATCTCGCCTCCGATCTGGTAGGCGAGTTCCTCACCGGTCAGGTTGACGATCACCCGGCCTGGAGAGCCCGACCGCGGCTGCCGCTCGATGCCGAAAAGGCCGGATGGCAGATCGAGTATCCGCTGTGGAACGTCGGGATGGAACGCCCGGTCGCCCACCCTCCGCTTCAACATGTGGCGCATCCCCCCGAGTATCCGTCCCGTCGTGCCTCCTCCCATCCGACGCTCGAGTCCCGGCAGGTCGGTGAACTTGTGACGGTTGAGCGATCGGGCCCGGCCCGTCTCGGCGAACACCGTCTGATCGTTGGGCGTACCGAAAATGCTGTGCACGTAGATGCCGGGAATGCCTCGCAGCGCCAACTGAATGGCGTGGGAACCGAGGTGTCTCCGAACTGCCGCTTCTTCCTCATGCCCGGCCGCCATCAGGTCAAACCAGGTCGAGTTGAGCTCGTAGGGGATTTCGCGCCCATCCGGACCGGTCCGATGCGAGACCCGCCCTCCGGCATCAATGGTGAGCGAGGCCAGTCCATCCACCGCCCCCGAATCGGCGACGCCCTCGAGCGGCCGCACCCCCACCCCGTCGTGCGAGGCGAGGAAGTTGAAAAACGTGGTCCCCGGAACCGTGATCTCGAGCGAAGCTGCCCATTCCCGGAGGGCGGTGCCGTCTCCGGTCCGAAAAGCATCGAGCACGAGCGGACCGAGCGGGAACTGATAAACCATTTGGGCCTCCCGCACCGATCCATCGCCGAAGTAGGAGATGTTCTCCTCATGGGGCACATTCGTTTCGGTCAGGAGCAGGACATCGGGATAGGTTTCGTCGAGACAGGCTCGCCACAACTGGATAACCGCGTGCGTCTGGGGCAAGTGAATGCACGATGTTCCTGCCTCCTTCCACAGCAGGCCAATCGCGTCCAGGCGGATGAATGAGGCGCCGCGTTTGGCATATGCCAGCAGGATGTCGAGGCTGGCGAGCAGCACCCGCGGGTTGGAGAAGTCGAGATCGACCTGATCGGCCGAGAAGGTGGTCCACACCTCAACCGGGCCCTGATCGGCCTCGAAGCGGGTGAACAGCGGGGACGTTCGCGGTCGCACCACGGCGGAGTAGTCGGCGCCAGACTGACGAGTCAGGAAGAAGCCGGCGTACTCCGGGTCGCCGCCGAGGAATCCCTCGAACCAAGCCGATTGAGCGGACATGTGGTTGAGCACCGCGTCGAGTCCAAGCCGATGACGACGAGCGATGGCTTCGACGTCATCCCAGGTTCCATGGTCGGGATCGACCGCCAGATAATCGATGACACTGAACCCGTCGTCGCTCGACCAGGGATAGAGCGGGAGGATGTGAATCCCGGTCAACCAGCCCGCCAGATGCCGGTCAAAGAACTCCCCGAGTGTTTGGAGCGGCGGCGTTTCCGGTTCCTGGAACTGGTCGGCGTATGTGATGAGCCACGCATCGCGCTCCGACCATCCGCCGCCATCTGATTGGTGGAGGCCATGCTCGGCCAGGATCGCATCGACCTCGAGCGCGACCGCGGCCGCGCCGTCCCCGTACAGCGACTTGAGTAGCTGGAGGCGGAGCGCACCGGTATTCACCGGCGCCACACCACCCATAGATCGCCGACGTTGGTCCCACTCGGCCCGATCCGCAGCAGATCCCCGCTTGCCTCCAGAAAGGGGTGCGAGTCGTGATCGGAGATGTAGGCGACCGCATCGAGGCCGGCCTCCCGGCCTCGACTGACGGTCCCGGCGTCCACCACCGCCCCGGCCGCGTCGGTTGGGCCGTCGACGCCGTCGGTCGCCAGCGTCCCGAATAGCAGTTGCTCGTCGCCGCCGTCGAGAAGCAGCGCGGCGGCCAACGCAGCATGCTGATTTCGGCCGCCTACCCCGCCGCCGGTGACCTCGACGGTGGTCTCGCCCGCTGAGAACGTCATGCCGTCCTCCGCCGCGGCTGCCACTGCGCCCCCGGCGGCGGTCTCAGCGTCGCCGCCCAGCTCGGTGGTCTCGATCCGGGCGGGTATCCCCACTCGTTCGGCGGCCACGACGGCGGCCTCGGCCGCCAGTGCGGCATTGGCAACCACCTCCACCTCGTGGGACGGGAAGGGGTCCTTCGAGGTCTCAGCGACGGCGCCTCGTAGCCCGGCTTCCAGCACCGCGGATACGGCGGCCGGGGCATCAATCCGATAGCTCTCCAGCACCCTCACCGCTTCCCGGTAGGTGGTTGGATCCGGCACTGTGGGGCCGGACCCGATGGTGTCGACCGGATCACCAACCACATCGGATAGGAGCAGCGACCGGGCCGGCCGCTCGCCCGAACGCTCGGCCAGGCGACCTCCCTTGATCGAGGACAGGTGCTTGCGGACGGCATTCATCTCGCCGATGTCGGCTCCCGACCTGAGCAGCGCAGCCGTGACGGTGGCCAGGTCCTCAATCGAGAGGCCGGGCACCGGCAGCTCGCACAGCGCCGATGAGCCGCCGGATATGAGAAACAGAATCGGCCCATCGCTGGCATCGATGAGTGCGACTACTCCCTCACCGGCGGCCAGGCTGTGTTCGTCGGGAATGGGATGCCCGCCGGTATAACTGACGAAGCCGTCACGGAGGGGCTCGACGTGGTCACTCACCACAATGCCGGATGCCGCCCCCGGAACCCCCCGGGCCATGGCGGGAGCAGCCTTCCCGATGGCGACGACGGTTACCGGCTCCTCGATCGGTCGGCCCTCGAGTGCCACCCGGACCGCGTTCTCCGGGTCGACGGCCTCGAGTGCGGCGGTGAAGACGTCGATTATGGGGGCCCGTTCGGGCCAGTCGCGGGGGAAGCTGAGCTCCACCCCTTCACGCTACCCGTTGCGAAGCGGGCCGATTGGGACGCCCTAGGATTTCGATGCTTGTCAATCCAGGAGCATGTGCATGAACATCGTCGTCTGCGTCAAGCAGATACCGGATCCGGCCAACCCCAGCGAGCTGGATCCGCAATCGCATTTCCTCGTCCGACCAGATGATCAGGTGATGGACGATGGAGACCGCTACGGAGTCGAGATGGCGCTACAGCTGGCCGAGGCCTCGGAAGGTTCGGTCACCCTCGTCTCGATGGGACCCGCCGGCAGCCTCCAGGGCATCCGCCAGGCGCTGGCCATGGGCGCCGATAAGGCCGTCATCATCACCGACGACGCCCTGCGCGGCGCCGGAGCACTGGAAACCGCCCAGGTGCTGGCGGCCGCCATCACTCGGGAGGGCTACGACTTGGTGCTGTGCGGCACCGAGTCGACCGACGGATACAGCGGCGTCGTTCCCCAGCAGATTGCCGAAATCCTCGGCGTGCCCGCCCTCACCTATGCCCGCAAGGTGGAACTGGATGACTCGACGGTCAAGATCGAGCAACAGACCGCGGCCGGGTACAACGAGGTGCAATCACCAGCTCCGGTCCTGCTCTCCCTCACCGCCGGCGTGGTTGAGCCTCGATACCCGACGTTCAAGGGAATCATGGCCGCCAAATCCAAGCCGGTCGAGCAGATGACCCTGGCCGATCTCAGCGTCGAAATCGCCGGTGCCGGACAGGAAATCTTGTCGGTGGCGCCTGCCGAGGGACGGGTCGCCGGCGTGAAGATCGAGGATGAGGGCGAGGCGCACCTAGAAATCGTTGCCAAGCTCCAAGAACTGAAGGTGGTCTGACGTGAAGACGTGGGTTTTCGTAGAAGAGACGAATGGGGCACCCGCCCCGGTTGGCCTGGAGCTGCTGACCAAGGCTCGCGACCTCGGTGAGGTGAGCGCGGTGTTCCTCGGGAGCAGTGACGAGGCCATCGCCGAACTCGGCCGGTTCGGGGCGAGCGCGGTGTACAAGTTGACGCCGGCCGAAGGCTCATTCCCGGCGGCGGCGGCCGCGGCCGCCCTGTCCGAGCTGGCCACCGCAGAGCAACCGGACCTCATCTTGTTCGGCCTCACCTACACAGACCGCGACGTGGCCGGCAGGGTCAGCGTCCGCCTCGGGCGACCGATCGTGTCGAATGCCAGCGACATCAAGGCGGATGGAGACTCGATCGTGGCCACCAACGAGATTTTCGGTGGCACCGTGCGGGTGGAGACGGCGGTGCGGGCGGAGGCCCCGGCGCTCGTCATCGCCCGGCCAAAGTCCTTCAATGCCGAGCCCGGCGGAGAGCAGACTCCGGCGGTAACCGAGGTTGCACTCCCCGACGTTGGTCATGCCGGCTCGGCATCGGTTACAGCCGTTCACGTGGAGAAGTCGGAGGGCCCGAAGCTGGAGGAGGCCGACATCGTCGTGTCTGGTGGCCGGGGTCTCGGCGCCGCCGAGAAATTCGAGCTGATGGAACAGCTCGCCGACAAGCTGGGAGCCGCCACCGGCGCCACCCGGGCAGTTGTTGACGCGGGATGGGTGGCCTATTCCAAGCAGGTTGGCCAAACCGGCAAGACCGTCAAGCCGAACGTCTATATCGCCTGCGGGATAAGCGGAGCGATGCAGCATTTGGTTGGAATGAAGGACTCGGGAACGATCATCGCGGTGAACAAGGACCCGGATGCCCCGATATTCGACGTGGCCGATCTCGGCATCGTCGGCGACCTCCACCAGGTGATTCCCAAGCTGCTCGAAGCGCTTCCCTGAGGGGCGCCGCCTAGCTCTCGGAAACCCGATATAGAGTCGCCTCGAGATGCAGGCTCAAGCCCACGTCGGCATAGGCCATGTCGAGCCGGTAGGAAAGCGAGTCGTCCTCGACCACCAGGTGCCGCACCACCTCGCTCACCGCTTTGGCGGTCGGACTGGCTTGGACGGTGACCGAGTGGAAGGCGAGCGAGGTTCCCTCCAGGACGCCGTGGTGAACCTCGGCCAGTCCGGTCGGCTGAGCCAGGACGAGCTCGGGCCCTGCCGGAGTCATGCGTAGGTACCCCATCTCTGAATGCAACGGCGTCCCGTCTCCGCTACGCGTCGCCTGGGTGTAGAGCAGGAACGGCTTGCCCGGTCCCGGGCGGTACGACACCTCCTCGGTGTACGAGAACGGATCGATGGTCGGGTACCGCCCGTTGCCCATGCCGCGCCATGATCCCATCAGAAAGCGGATCGGCTCGAGGCCGGGATGCAGCTGCACCTGCTGAGCCTATCGGTGAGCGCCCTGAGTCATTGCGGGGTACGGTGATTCCATGGATTTGGTGCGCGCACTTGGGATCCGGAGCGGGGTACGGCTGGCCATCGTCGACTCTCCGGTGCGTTTCAGCGAGGATCTCGAACCGCTCCCCGCCGGCGTCCAGCACCTGTCGTTGGCCGACGGCAACCTCGACTGCATCGTGCTGTTCGTTGAATCCCGGGCGGATTTGACGGACGCGATGCCGCCGGCGGTCGACGCCCTCGCCGCCAGCGGCAGCCTGTGGGTGGCCTGGCCGAAGCAATTGTCCGGCTACCCAACCGACGTCTCGACCGGAGTGGCGCAGGCGGCCGGGATGCGCTTCGGCCTCCTCGACTCCCGCCGACTGTCTCTCAATGACGGTTGGACGGCGCTCCGCTTCATTGTGCGTTTGGACGACCGCGAGGCGTGGAGCAAACGCTCGTTCGACAAATGACAAAATCGTCTTATGTCGCGGTCGCGGGTAAGAACCTTCCCCCGGCCCATCGTCGTTGACCTATTCGACCATCGCTGGAACCTTAGGGTCAAGTAGAGGTCGAACCCGTCTGGGTAGCTAGCGCCAGTCGGTGAAGCCTCCGGGCAGCAATTCTTCCAGGCTATGGCTGGCCGAATTCCCATCCGGGCCCGCTACGACTACCCGCTCGACATCGAACTCCACCATCCGCTGGCGGCATTGACCGCACGGGAGGATCGAGGTGAGGTCGGGCGACAGGACCGCGACGGCCCGCAGCTTGCGCTCCCCGGCCGCTACCGCCTGGCCAATGGCCACTGCCTCGGCGCAGAGCGTCGAAGGGTAGGCGGCGTTCTCGACGTTGGCACCGGTAAAAACCGCTCCGGACTCACCCACAACCGCCGCACCGACCCGCAAGCGTGAATAAGGGGCATAGGCGTTCTCCGAGGCAGCGCCGGCTGCGGCGAGCAGTTCCTGATCATTCATCACGAGGACGCTACCCGCCTTCGCCGAGCAGCGCGGCGATGAACGACGCAGGCTCGAATGTGACGAGATCCTCCATCGCTTCTCCGACGCCGATTAGCTTGACGGGCAGCTCGAGGTCCTGTTCGACGGCCACCACCACGCCTCCCCGCGCGGTGCCATCCAGTTTGCTGAGGATGATGCCGGTGACCCCGACGACATCCGTGAAAGTGTGGGCCTGAGCAATCGCGTTCTGCCCGGTGGTGGCGTCGAGCACCAGCAGCGTCTCGTCGATGGCCCCCGCTTCACGCGTGAGGATGCGAATGATCTTGCCGAGCTCCTCCATCAAGTTGCGATTGCTGTGCAGCCGGCCGGCGGTGTCGATGATGACGAGGTCTGCGCCCATCTCGGTTCCACGTTCGAGGGCGCGGAAGGCAACCGCCGCCGGATCCGAGTTTGGCTCTCCCCCTACGTACTCAGCACCGACGCGGTCGGCCCAGGTCTCGAGCTGCTCGGACGCTCCGGCCCGGAAGGTGTCGGCCGCGCCGAGCACTACCTGCTTGCCAGCTCCGACGAATCGATGGGCGAGCTTGGCAATCGAAGTGGTCTTGCCGGTGCCGTTGACTCCCACTATCACCATGAGCGCCGGCCTGCCGTCCGCCCTCAATGACCGGTCCCGGGCGGCGAAGAGGCCGAGCAGCTCGGCCTGGAGGGCAGCGCGGGCCGCCGCCATGTCATCCGGCTTCGAGGCGCGTACCCGCTCGACGACGGCGGTTGCGGTTCCGACCCCAACATCTCCGGTGATGAGCGTTTCTTCGAGCTCGGACCAGAAGGCCTCATCGAGCGTGCCCCGGCCGAACAAGCCGATCAGGCGGTCTCCCACCGCATGGCGGGTGCGGGCGAGGCGGTCTCCGAGGGTGCGAGGTGTCGGGGGCGCCGCGGTGGGAGAGGGAGGCAGCGAGGGCGCTGCCGTCTCCGCTCTCCCTCGCGACCAGAGCAATCCAGCAACCGCGGCCAGCAGCACAACCGTCACGATGACGACGACTACTAGTGCTTCCATGCTCAGACGGTGACGTTTGAGAGTCGCTTGGCGACAACCTGAGTTGAGCCGCCCGGCTCCATAGTGATGCCGTAGAGGGTGTCGGCGCCTTCCATAGTCTGCTGCTGGTGAGTGACGATGATCACCTGCGCCGAGTCGCGCAGCAATTCCACCAGCCGCAAGAAGCGATGCAAGTTGGTGTCGTCGAGGGCGGCCTCCACCTCGTCGAGCACATAGAAGGGGCTCGGACGAGCGCGGAACACGGCGAACAGGAAGGCGAGAGCAGCCAGGGACCGCTCGCCACCAGACAGGAGCGACAGGCGGCTCACCTTCTTCCCGAGCGGCTGGGCTTCGATCTCGACACCGGTGTTGAGGTGGTCGCCCGGATGGGAGAGCGACAGCGTGCCGCGTCCCCCGGGGAACAGCAACGAGAAGTTCTCGGCGTATGAGGAGGAGATATCGACGAAGGCGTCGGCAAACAAGGTCGCCATCTCGTCGTCGAGGGCCTTGATGACCTTCTCGAGCTCGGCGGCGGATTCGTTCAGGTCGGCGAGCTGGCCGTCGAGGAACTCAGCCCGCTGCGAGAGATCCTCATACTCCTGAGCTGCCAGCGGGTTGACGGGGCCCATCCGGCGCACGTCGGCCTCGAGTGACTCGAGGTGGGCGCGGGGATCGGCCCCTTCGGGTACTTCCACCGCCGGGGCCGCCAGGGCCTGCTCGACGGTGGCGTCCAGGTCCCGCCGCAGACCCTCGGCCACTGCTTCGATCCGCACCCTGAGCCCTTCCAGCTCCACTGCGAGAGTTGAACGGGTTTCCTTGGTGGCCGCAATCTGCTTGGTCAGCTCCCCCGCCCGGCTGCGCGCTTCGTCCAATCGCTCGACCGCCTCACCCGAGGTTCGACGCAGCTCGGCCTGGCGGGAGCGAAGTACGGCGATGTGTTCCCCAACCGAGGCGAGGCCCGACCTGGCATCGGCCTCGACTCGTTGCAGGCGCACCAGGTCGCTCGGGTCGACATGAAAGCCGACCGCCCGCTCCAGCTCCAGTTCGACCGCGGCCTTCCGGGTCTCCAGCAGCTTGCGACGCTCGGTGGCGGCACCGAGCGCAGCAGCTGATTGCTCGCGCAACCGGCGAGTTTGTTCGCGGCGGTCGGCGATCTCCTGCCGTCGGCGGCTCAGCGCCTCCCAGGCTGCCTGCCGGGCAGCTTCTTCTCCTTCGAGATCATCGAGGCGGCTGCGCAGCTCGACGAGACGCTCATTGCGATGCAGCTCGCCCTCTTTGAGAGCGCCTATCCGATCGCCCAGCCGGGTCTTCTCGCCGGCCGCTTCGGTGACGGCGCGCTCCACCCGGTCGAGAGCTTCGGCGGCTCCCGCCATGCGAGCTTCGAGCGCTTCGAGAGCTTCGAGCTGGGAACGCTCCTCGTCTTTGAGGTCCTGGAGTGTCCGACGTGCGGCCGATTCGCGGCTAGCGGCTCTCGCCGCCTCGGTGTCGATTTCGGCCAGCTCTTCGCGTGCCCGGGTGAGAGTGACTGCCAGACGGTCGGAACCGGCCGACAGGCGGATGCCGGCGATGGTTATCAGGTCGCCTTCGCGGGTGACCGCCCGCAGCTGGGGATGGGCCTGCACGAAGGCCCACGCCGCCGACCAGCTATCGGCCAGAACGACGTCTGCCAGCAGCCGGCGCGCCACCGAAACGTCCGTGGCCGGCCCGAGCAGCTCGATGATCGGCCGGCCGGGGACGGTGGTCGGCAACATCCGGCTGTCGTCGCCTCCCACTCCGCCGACTACAAATGACATTCCGCCGAGGTGGCGGGTCTTGAGCTCGGCCACGGTGTCGGCCAGGCCCTGAGGAGTGGCCACGAGGGCTTCGGCCCACGGCCCAAGGGCGGCTCCGACCGCGTCGACCAGCTCATCAGGTATGTCGAGCACTGCAACGACCTCGTCCCCGACTCCGGCCAGGCCGGCTGCGTGGTCGCGCACCTCGGGGCTTACCACCCCGGCTTGTTCGAGCGCCTCGACCCGGGCCCGGGCGGCGGCCAGCCGCCGGGTTTGGTCGGCGAGGTCCGCCTCATGCGCCTGCCATGCGCTCTCACCGGCCTCCCGGGAGGTCCCGGCCCGCTGGTAGGCGTCCTGCTGAGCACCGGCTTGCTTGTCGAGCCGGCGGATCTCTTCGCGCAGTTCCTCGACGCCGGTTCGGTCCCGGTCGAGCGATCCGGCCACGATGGCGAGGCGCTGCGTGGCTCCGGTCAACTCCCTCCCGTCCCGGCCGGCGGCCGCTTCGAGTGCCTGGAGATCTCCTCGCAAGGTGGCGATCACGCCCTCGACCGGCAAGCTCTCTTGCTCGGCAAGCGAGCGCTCCTCGTCTTCGAGCGCCCGTAGGGCAATCTTGGCCCGCTCGGCAGTGGCCCGGGCCTGTCCCTCCTCGGTCGCAGACGTCGCCAGGTCTTCGACGATGGTCCGCGTCTCAGCCATCAGGTCGTCGTGCCGCTCGCCGGCGGCCTCGGCCCCCGTAATGAGACTGCGGTGTCGCTCGTGAGCCACCTGGGCGATGCGCTGCAGTCGTTCCGATGTTGTCTCGAGTCGGGCGGCCGCGGCAGTGTCTCGCTGCAACGCACGGCCTGATTCGCCTGCCGCGGCCTCGAGCGACTCCAGTCCGGTCTCCAGGTCGGCGAGGGTCGAAGTCGATTCCTCTTGACGGATGGCTGCCACTTGCTCCTCGGCCTCCGCCGTCCGCAACCGAGCCTGCAGCTGGGAAAGCTCCTGTCCCCCCAGGAAGAGCCGCAGGGCCCGGGCCCGGCTCCGGACATCGTCGTAGCGAGCGGCGGCGTTTGCCTGCCGCTTGAGCGGACGCATCTGGCGGAGGAGCTCCTTGTGGATGTCCTCGAGGCGCTGAACATCGGTCTGAGTTCGCTCCAGGCGCCGGGCAGCCCGCGTTCGGCGGTTACGGTGCTTCAGAACACCGGCGGCCTCTTCGATCACCGCCCGGTGCTCTTCGGGGCCGGCATTGAGAATGGAAGCGACCTGGCCCTGATTGATGATGACGTGCTGATGGCGGCCGACACCGCCGTCGGATAGCAGTTCGGAGATGTCGAGCAATCGGCACGGGGTGCCGTTGATCTCGTAGTCCGAGGTCCCGTCGCTGTGCAGGCGGCGCCCGATGGTCACCTCGCTGAGGTCGAGAGGAAGGCGGCGTTCGGCATTGTCGATGGTGAGCACGACCTCAGCCACCCGATGGGCAGGCCGGGTGGTGGTACCGGCGAAAATCACCTCTTCCATCTTGTCGGTGCGCAAGTGTTTGGTGGCCTGAGTGCCGAGAACCCAAGAGATGGCGTCGACCACGTTCGACTTGCCGGAGCCGTTCGGACCGACAATGACGGTCACGCCCGGTTCCAGCTCGAGTCGCGTTCGGTCCGCGAACGACTTGAAGCCGTGGATCTTGAGAGTCTTGAGAAACAAGGCGGGGCCAGCCTACTAGGCGTCTTTTCGAACGAATGCCAATCGTGTAACTCGGGTGCGAACTGAAGGTATCTGGACCATTGCCGATCCTCCCTCGAAACAGGAGAGATCATGAAGAGACTGATAGCAGCGGGCGTCGTCGCGGTGGCCGCATTCGGCGGAGCAAGTGCGTTCGATGACAACACCGTGCGAGACGACTCCGGATCGATCGTTGAAGCGGGCGGCCTGGGCGCCTATGCGATCCAGACCGGCGACTGTCTTAACGTCCCCGACGACATGACTCTGGTCCAGTCTCTCGAGGCGGTCCCGTGCAGTCAGCCGCACGATGCCGAGGCCTACGCTGCCTTCGACCAAACCGGGACCGATTGGCCGGGAGAGGAGGCCGTCTCTGAAGCCAGCTGGTTCGGCTGCTACGACCGGTGGGAGTCGTATGTCGGCATTCCGTGGGACGACTCAGAGCTCGACTTCTGGGTTCTGCAACCGACTCAGGAAACCTGGGAGGAAGGCGACGACCGTGAGGTCACCTGCGCCCTGGCGACTGTCGACGGGTCACGGCTGACCGGGTCGATGCGCGGCAGCAACCGGTAGCCCGCCTAAGGGCGGACCTCGAAAGTAGTGAACCGGCCGTCGGGCAAGGCCGGCACCTCGTCGACCCGCTCGACCCGGGCTGCGGTCGGACCATCCTGCAGCCAGGTGAGAAACACCTGCACGATGGGTTCCGAACCCTGCGCAAACACCTCAACCCTCCCACCGCTGATGTTGCGGACCCAACCCGTCAGACCGAGGTCAGTGGCACGCTCCCGGGCCGTGTACCGGAACCCGACCCCCTGGACACGGCCGCTGATCTGACACCGGATCGCCTTCACCTCTGACATGATGGGCACCAGTATGAGCTGCGCTGGCCAATGAGGGAACGCCGAATCGAGGTCCCACAGCGCCGGCACGGTTTGTCCTCGCGTCCGTAGACCTTGAGCCGGCGGCCGAACTGTCCTGCCCGGCCGTCGGGAAGCAAGTAGGCAAGATCGTTCAGGCTGGTGCCTCCGTACTTGAGTCCGGCCTCGAGCACCGGCCGGACTGCCGCCCGGATGGCCTTGACCTCGCCCGAGGTGAGCGAACCACCCTGGCGGTGAGGGGCCACCCTGGCGCGGAACAGCACCTCATCGGCGTAGATGTTTCCGAGGCCGGCCAGCAACCGCTGATTGAGCAGCAAGGACTTGATGGCCGGCTTACGCCCGGCGAGCCGCGCAGCCAATTGGCGGCTGGCCGGCAAGTCGGTGAGAGCGTCGGGACCGAGGCCTGCCAAGGTGGATTCGTCGAACTCCTCCGGCGTGAGAACCGCCATGAATCCAAAAGTACGCGGGTCGACGAAGCGAATCTCCTTGTGGGCGGTGCGAACCACCACGTTGGTGTGGGGTGCCTCGGGCTCACCGGGATCGGCTACCTGCATCCGCCCCGACATTCCGAGATGAATCACCCAGGTGAGGTCGCCCTCGACATCGACGAAGATGAACTTCCCCCGCCGCCGGAGCCCGAGCACACGCCGGCCGCGCAACCGATCGGCGAAGTCTCGATCCCGTGGCTGGCGCCGCAACATGCGGGGCCGACGCGACTCGGCATCGACAACTCGATGGCCTCGCAGATGCGGCTCGAGCTCGCGGCGGGTGGTTTCGACTTCTGGCAGCTCCGGCATCCCGACCAGGCTACGGTTCCCGGCATGATCGCGTTCTTCACGGCGCTCAGGACCTTTGCGGTTGCCATGCGCCGGGGCCTGGGCGATCCGCAATTTCGGGCGCTCGCCTTCCTCGTCCTGGTGCTCCTGATCAGTGGAACGCTCTTCTACTGGCGCTTCGAAGACTGGACGCTGCTCGATTCGCTCTACTTCTCGGTCATCACCCTCACGACGGTTGGATACGGAGACCTGGCTCCCACCCGCGCCCCCACCAAGGTCTTCACCATCGTGTACATACTGCTCGGCCTCGGAATCCTCGTTTCGTTCCTCAGCCTGGTGGCCGGACATGCGGTCGAGGCGAGAGTGGAACGCCGCCAGCAGAGGAAGCCGAAGGAATGACCCCGCCCCGGCCGGCTAGGCGCTCCGTTCTGAGCGGAGCTGAATGACCTGAGCGTTGCCGGCGACCGGCACGATCGGCTCGCCCGGAAGAACATCGCGCAGCAGCTCCTCGAACCCCTCGACACTCATCGGCTCCGCCAGGTAGAAGCCCTGGCCGACACTCACCCCGAGCGCCATGAGCGCGTTGAGCTGTTCGACGGTTTCGATGCCCTCCACCACGGTACGGAGGCCAAGGGACTCGCCGATCTGAACCACGGTTCGCGCCAGCGGTGACGGCTCGTCGCTCGCCACCCTCTCAACGAAGGAGCGGTCTACTTTGATGATCTCGATCGGAAGTCGATCGAGGTAGCTGAGCGAGGAGTACCCGGTGCCGAAGTCGTCGATCGCCATTCGAACTCCCAGGCTCTTGATGTCCTCCAGGACCTCGACTGGGGTTTGCATGAGAACCGTTTCGGTGATCTCGAGAACCAGCCGGGCGGGATCCAGCCGATGTTGCTCGAGGATGTACGCCACCTGACCGGCGAACTCGTTGTCGTGGAGCTGATTCGGTGACAGGTTGACGCTGACCGTTAGGGAATGTCCGGTATCGAGTTCCCACCGGCGGATCTGGCGGCACGCCTCGTCGAGCACCCATCGCCCCAGCGGGATGATGAGCCCGGTTTCCTCGGCGAAGGGAATGAAGGCATCCGGAGCGACCAGCTCGGCGTTCTCGTGCGGCCACCGGATGAGCGCCTCGACTCCCATCAGCGAACCAGCATGCAGATCCACGATTGGTTGATAGTGAACGATGAGATCCCCCCGGGCGATCGCCTCGGCGAGATCGGCTCGGAGCTCGAGGCGCTGGGTCATCTCTTCGCGCATGGGAGCTTCGAAGAGCTGATAGGTCCCTTTGCGCCTCCGCTTGGCTGCATACATCGCGGTGTCGGCGTCGCGCAACAGCTGATCCGGGTTCGAGTTGCTTTCTGCGATGGCCACACCAATGCTGGCATGCGAGGCAAAATCTCGATCGCGGATTTGAAAGGGCACCGCCAAGGTGTTGAGGATCCGCTCGGCCGCCTCCTCGGCGTCTGAGGGTTGAGCAACATCCTCGAGCAATATCGCGAATTCGTCCCCCCCGAATCGAGCGACGGTGTCGCCCGGGCGGGTGGCAGCCTGGATCCGCTGAGCGACTGCAACCAGCAGACGATCGCCTGCTTCGTGGCCGAGACTGTCGTTTACAGTCTTGAAGTCGTCCAAATCCAGGAACAGAACTGCGACGAGGCGTTTCGTGTCCGCACTCCTCTCGAGCGCGTTCTTGAGCCGGTCGGAAAACAGCACCCGGTTCGCCAGCTTGGTGAGCGAATCGTGAAGCGCCTGGTGCCGAAGCTCGTCTTTCAGCTCCGTTAGCTGGGCAAGCGAGTCGGCCAGCTGGCCGTTCACCAGCGTGGTGCTCACCTGGGCCGCAAAGGTCTCGAGCAGCTTGGTGTCGGAGTGATTGAACCGACTGATGTCGCCGAGCCGATTGGCAACGATGAACACTCCGACCGCCCCATCTCCGCCCCTGATATGGGCGACCATGCCGTCTTCGATTCGGGGCAGCTCGCCGGCCGGCCGGGTGGGTTGTTCTTCGGTACCGGGAAGGAGCATTGCCTGGCCGGGCCCGACTCGACGCAGAAGGTTGGCCCCTAGCGACCGATCGATGGGCAGCATGGATTCAGAGCGCTCCCCGGGTCCGACCGCAGAAAGGTAGGCGGGAAGATGTTCGTTCTCCGGCAGCAGAATGATTTCCGAGAATTCCGCTTCAAACATCTGGCTGGCCTGAATCGCCGCCCCGGTAAGAGCCACCTCGATGTGGCCGGCTTCATGAAGAGATCGCATGGCGTGATAGAGCGATTCGAGGCGACTGCGCTCTTCACGCTGCGAAATGTATGCGCGGTAGGCGAACGACAGAACAACCGGCGGAACCAGTGCCAGCCAGGCGCTCGATGGAGTCGACCAGACGAGGCGGACACCAATCAGCGCCAACGACGTGTTCATGAGGGTGGCGATACTGCTGAGGCCAAGCACCTCGACCATCTCCTGAGGATTGAGCCTCCCACCCGACATTCGGATGGCAGCCGTGATCAGACCGGTCGCAAATACCAGGGCGGCGAGGGTCGCCGTTCCGGCCGCCAGCCACCCGATCCACGAGTCGGGCGCGCCGGTGCTGACTATTAACCGGAATACCACGATGGCGATGGCCGCCTGGAGAGAGAACTGGCTCAGGTTGAATGCGAACTTGATTAGCGGCTGGCGGCGGTTTATCGCCAGGGCAGCGGCATTGCCGATCAGCTGGGCGATGAAGAGCTCTAAGGGAGTGGCGAAGAACAGGCCGGCAATCAGCGGCAGCTCGCTCATGGAGAACGAGTGCGCATCACGTCGGAAGCGCAGGTGCACCACCGTGAGCTCACTCAGGTACACCATGGGAGCCAGCATCCACCACCGCAGTCGAAGCGGGCCGCCGATGGGGCCCATGCCGGCGGTCGCCCAGGCGATCAGGCCGGCGGCGGCGGTGATGACCAGGGTGAGCAGCCAAATGCGGCGCGACGAGGTCCCGGCTACCCGCTCGGCGATTCTCGCCGCCACAGTTCGGATCTGGGCCACCAACCGTCCTTTCGGGTTCGGCCCACTGCCGGTGCAGGAATAACCGGCACCGCAGGGCACTCTCGACCATGTGTTCCCAGCAATATCGGCATCCCACCGGCCTCACTGGAGCCAACAACGAGAAAGGGCCGCCGGACCAATCCGGCGGCCCTTTCACTTCTTACTGGCTCATACGATGAAAAAGGCGGGACCACCCCACGAGAGACCGAGCCAGGCGCTGGCCGACCAGGACATGCCCGACCAGGACATGCCCGACCAGGAAGCACCCGACCAGGAAGCACCCGACCAGGACATGCCCGACCAGGAAGCACCCGACCAGGACATGCCCGACCAGGACATGCCCGACCAGGAAGCACCCGACCAGGGAGCGCCGTTCCAGTCGCCGTCCGACCAGCTGTCCCCGTCGGCGGAGAGGCTCGACCAGCTCGCTCCGTCCCAGGGGTTGCCCATGATGTCCTGCTCACCTTCGAGCACGACACCGTCGTGCTCCAGGTTGAAGGAGCCGCGGGAGGCCTCGAGCGATCCGGTTCCCTGTGCAGCCTGTGAGCTCTGGTGCCCGTTGGGAGTTGATGCCCCGTAGGCCTCGGAGAGATCTAGCAGCCCGGCGCCCTGGCACTTCGAGCTTTCTCCAGAAATCGGTTGGGCAGTGCCCATGAGGAGCGCCTTCACCTGGTCGGGAGTGATCTCGGGCCGCTGATCGATGATCAGGGCGGCGGCTCCGGATACGACGGCGGCAGCCTGCGATGTTCCGCTCCCAACCAGGTAGGAGCCATCGACGATCGCCTCCGGATGGTCCCGGGCCGCACTCGAGTCTGGAGCCAGCAGGCTCACGATCGACTTGCCTGGAGCCACCAGATCAACATGGCGCTGGTAAGTGCCGCAACTCGAGAACGAGGGAATGGAGTCGTCGCCGGTGCGCTCGGACCCATTGGTCGCGGCAGCACCGACTGCGATCACGAAGGGATCCGATGCGGGGTTGCGCAGCGGCGAGCTGTTGCCATCGTTTCCGGCGGCCACTGCTACGACGATTCCGTGCTCCCAGGCCTGCTCGACGGCGAACGCCAGCGGGTCATAGCGGTAGCTCTGGGTGCTGTCGGTCCCGAAGGACAGGTTGATCACCCGGATGTTCATGCCGTTGTCGTCGCGGTGCTGCACCACCCAGTCGATGGCTGCGATTACCTGTGACACGTCGGTGGCTCCGTTGCGGGTGGCCACCTTGACGTTGACGATGCGGGCGTCCGGGGCCACGCCTAGGAAGTGCCGCTTCGCTTCCTTCGTGGTGATCTTGTTGGGAGCTGAGTTCGACCGTCCGGCGATGATACCGGCCAGGTGGGTGCCGTGACCGAACGAGTCGACATATTGGAGATCCGGATTCTGCGACTCGAAGGACAGGTCCGGTCCGTTGATGACCTTACCGTTGACGGTCAGCCCGTCGACGCCACTGACGCCCGAGTCGATGAGGGCAACGTCGACGCCTTCGCCGGTGTAGCCGCCGTTCCAGAAGCGATCGGCGTTCACGACTCGGTCGGCAACAGTGGCCATGGATTCCTGGCCAGAACTGGCGTAGTCCCAGCCCGTCAGCTCGACGGTCCCGTCAGGAACAACCGAGGCGATCGCCGGATGGCCTGCCAACGAATCGAGCGCCGAGCTCGGAAGCTCGGCAGCGAACCCGTCGATGATGCCGAGCCCACCGGTCACCGTGCCGCCGAGGTCGTCAATGAGGGCGGCGACATCGGTAGCCGTACCCGGGACCTGCTGGACTATGACGTCAACGGAGTCGTCGGCCAACGCCGGGGTCGGCACGAGAACGGTGAGGGCCAAAGCGAGCGCGAAGAAAGCCGAGGAAAGCCTCGGTGCCGTCCAGCTGACACCGGCTGCCTTGGTAGCGGTGCGGAGCCGAGGCCCATCCCAGCTGACACCGGTCTTTCCTGAGTGCGTGTTCATCTCCTGCCATCGGGGCACGGCCGTCTCCTTTGTTCCGCTTAGGAGAAACATCGACCCACTCAGAAAAATCTCAGGAAGCAAAGGATCCGATGCCGAATTGACTAGTCCTTGGATTCACTCAGGTAGCGGCTCGCACCCGCCGATGTTCTGATTCTGAGATCCCCACGCCTATCCGCCCACGAACCCGCGGGGGCACGAATCGGAGGGTGACATGAAGACCCGAAAGGCCATGACTCTCATCGCCGTACTCGCCCTCGTGGCGGCCGCCTGCGGCGGCGCCGCCACCGAATCGGGCAGCGTCGGGTCACAACCCGCCAGCCCGAGCACTGTGGCGCAATCTCCGGCAACCTCAATGGCGCCGGCAGACACGGCGCCGGCCCCCGGAGACAGTGGTTCGACCGCCGCCTCCGGACTGCCAGGCGTCCTGGCCGCCTTCGATCAGGCCACCGACTCGAACTCGGGCCGCATGGAAGGCTCACTTACCATGGTGGGCATCAACGGATTCCCCGGCGGTATCTTGGAGATGCCGTTCAATGGCGCGTTCGCCCGCAACGGTGACTACTCATTTGCGCTCGACATGAGCGGGCTGGCAGAGGCGAGCGGCGAAGAGGTTCCACCGGAGTTCGCCGTCATGCTCGGCGAGATGGAGATCCGCCAGATCGGCGACACCTCATACATTCGATACCCCTTCTTCAGCATGTTTCTCGGGCTGGAAACGGAGTGGCTGGCTGCCCCGGTGGATGAGGGCTCGCAGCTGACCGATGGGCTTGGCTTCGTCACTCCATCCCGGCCGACAGACATCCTCGGCGGCTTTGCCAACGCCGATGCAACCATCACCGACCTCGGCCGAGAGAGCGTCAACGGCCTCGACACCACCCACTACCGGGTGCTGTTCGACACCGAATCGCTCTACGCGTTGGCAACCCCCGAGGAGCTTGCCGAGCTGGAGGCCGGGGGCATCCCCGATGTTGAGCTTCCCATGGACGTCTGGATCACCGACTCCGGCATCCTCACCCGATTCGTGATGGACGTTGCCGGCTCGGGCTTTGAAAGCGACGGCGGTGAGAGTTTCGAGCGAATGGTGGTGACCTACGACCTGTTCGACCTCGGCGCCGACATCGATGTGCCGGCACCCCCGGCCAGCGAGGTGACTGACGCCGACGAGCTCGGCAACGGCTTCAGCTTCGGCGGCTGATCAAGGCGACCGGCACTACGTCACCATCCTCAGAGCCTTCTTGGCTGCGGCCTGCTCGGCCGCCTTCTTGGAACCGCCCGAGCCGGAGCCGACCAGCCGGCCGTCGACCGTCACTTCGGCGTGGAACACCTTGTCGTGATCGGGGCCTTCGTCGCTGACCCGGTAGTTGGGCCGGGATCCCCGCTTGGCCAGCACCTCCTGGAGCCGGGTCTTGAAATCCTCGACCCCGGGGGCATGAGCGCGCTGGTCGATCTCCCCGGTCAAGTGGCGCCAGGTGACGGCGGCAGCCGTTGAGTACCCGGCATCCAGGTACAACGCCCCCAACAGAGCCTCAACGACGTCCGACAGAATGCTGGCCTTCTCTCGCCCGCCGGTTACCTCCTCCCCCTTGCCGACCCGGAGGTACGAACCGACCTCGAGGCGCTGGGCCACCGCGGCGAGAACCTCTTCGTTCACCACCGCCGCCCGCAGTTTGGCGAGCTGGCCTTCCGGCATGTCCGGATAATCGGTGAAGATCCGCTCGGTCACCGCCAGCTGGAGAACGGCGTCACCGAGGAATTCGAGTCGTTCGTAGTCATTGGCCTCGGGATCCTCGGTGGCGAACGACCGGTGTGTGAGAGCGGCCTCGAGCAGGTCGGAGTTCCGAAATTCGTACCCGAGCGCCTCCTCGAGTGGTGAGCTCATGCCCGCAGACCCGAGCGAATCCGATCGAGCAGATGCCGCTCCGCCTCCTCCACCGTCATGCGGAGCGCGTTGGCGATGGCGGTGCGTGACGACGACCCATGGGCGATGGTGACAACACCTTTTACCCCGAGCAATGAGGCTCCGCCGTATGACTCGGGGTGGAGCTTCTGGCGGAGCCCGGTCAAACGGGGCGCCAGCAGCTCCGCCAATTCGGGACGCTCGACCAGCACCTGCCCGAGTTCCTGCTTGATTGCCTCCATGACGAACCGGCTGGTTCCTTCGGAGGCCTTGAGTGCCACGTTGCCCGTGAAGCCGTCGGTGACGATGACATCCGGCTGGTCCGCAACGATGTCGTAGCCCTCGACGTTGCCGATGAAGTTGACCGGCGCCTTCTCGAGCGCGTCGAAGGCCGCCCGTTCGTGTTTACGACCCTTACCCGGTTCTTGGCCGATATTGAGCAGGCCGACGGTCGGGGTGGCGATGCCGAGCCGGGTCTCGGCGAGGGCGGCTCCCATGATGGCGAATTGAACGAGGTGCTCAGTCTTGACATCGGGGTTGGCGCCGGCGTCGAGAATGATCTTGCCCTTCTCGCCGGTCGGCACCAGCGCGGCAATGACGGGCCGGGAGACTCCCTTCATCCTGCCGATGATCATGGCGGAGGCGGCCAGCGCGGCCCCGGTCGACCCGGCCGACACCAGGCCGTCGACCTCGCCGTCCGACACCAGCTGGGCCGCCACCGCGATGGACGACTTGCGTTTCTCGCGCAGAGCCTTGGCCGGGTCGTCGGCCATATCGATGACGTCCTCTGCATGGACGATGGGAACCCCGGCGTCAGCCACCAGCGGGGCCAGCTGGGCTTCATCGCCGACCAACACCACATCGACCCCTGAATCCACGGCGCCGGCCACAGTCTCGACCGGAGCGTGATCGCCCCCCATGGCGTCAAGCGCTATCCGAGCCATGGCCGGAACCTACTCAGTCGTGTCGGCGAAGACCTCACGGCCGTTGTACGAGCCACACTCAGGGCAGACGCGATGTGGGAGCATCGCCGAGTTGCACTGCGGACAGGTTGTGGTGGTGGGCGCGGCCACTTTCCACATCGCCTTGCGGCGGCGCGTACGGGAACGGGACATCTTCTTCTTTGGTACCGCCACTGGCAGTTCCTTTCATCAGTCGGAAAGCAGATCCTTGAGACCGGCGAACGGAGAGCTCTCCGCTTCTTCGTGCCCCTGGCACGGGGCCGTATTCAAGTCGGCTCCGCACGATGCGCAAATACCCCGGCAGTCGACGCGACATACCGGAGCCAACGGAAGCGCCAGCACCGCCTCGTCGCGGATGGGCCCTTCGGTGTCGATCCAGTGCTCATCGACCCCGTACCCGTCTTCGTCCGGTTCCCGGCCGAAGAGCTGGCGGACCTCGATCTCGAAGGCTTCATCCCAATTCGTCAGGCAGCGATTGCAGGTCACCGCCACCGGAACCTGCGCCCGAACCACCATGTACACGCCGTCGGTCAGCCCCTCCAGCCGGCCGCGCACATGGACCGGACCCGTCACCCAGGCTTGGGCGACTTCGGCATCGAAGGCGCCGGTGAACTCCACCGACCGGGTTTCACCGGGATGGGTCAGCAAATCGCCAACATCGAGCAGGAAGGGGGTGCTGTGCATAGAGATGGAGGATACGGACTATCCAGCGTTCCCGAAGCGAGATGACCCCCTCACCCCTCGCCTTCGGCGTCTCGCTTCCGCCGGGGGGACCGACCCGACCCCGTAACATCGAGCACATGGACCTCGATCCGATATCGCTTCGACTGCTCGGCTGTCTGATTGAGAAGGAGATGACGACTCCTGATTACTACCCGATGACGGTGAACGCTCTCACCGCCGCCGCCAACCAGAAGACGAACCGGGCACCCGTCGTGTCGTACACCGAGTCCGGCGTGCTCGATGGGATCAACGCGTTGCGCGAGCTCGGCCTGGTGCGGGCAGTCCGCTCCCCCGGTGGCCGGTCCGCCAAGTACAAGCACGCCCTCGATGACATCCTGGAGATCGACGGTGAACAAGCTGCCCTGCTGGCCGTCCTCATGCTGCGTGGTGAGCAGACCTCCGGCGAATTGCGCCTTCGGACGGAGCGGTATCACGATTTCGAGTCGGTGGCGGCTGCCGAGGAGGTGCTCGCCGGGCTCGAGCACCGCCAGCAGCCCCTGGCCGAACGCCTGGACCGGCGGCCGGGCGAGAAGGAGTCCCGTTACCGGCACCTGCTGGGCGAAGCGGGCTCGGAGGCTCACGTCGAGACGGCGCACCCCGATTCGGCCACCACCCCCACACCCGATGCTGTCGACCAGCTCGGTGCCTTACGGGCAAGGGTCCAGGCCCTGGAAGAGCGGGTCACACAACTCGAGAACACCGACTAGCACTCACAAAGCGCCCCGAGCCTGCACTCGGGATGGCCGGATCTAGAGCTGACCCGCGATGCTGGACGAAAAGGCTTGACGTCGCTATGCGCTATCCGAAAACGTGTAGCGCGACCCAGCTCGTCGACTCCGAGCCAACACCCGCGGACTCACCGGTGCGCCGCATCGTCGGCTGAGTGCCGAGCTCGCCGCCTCGCGGCGCGCCGGAGCTACGCGTCGGGCAGCCCGGCGAGTCTCAATGCATCGCTCAGGTGTTCCTGGTCCTCGGCCGATCGATACGTCTCGAATTGCTCGAGGAGTGCGATCGAGAGGCCGGGCAGTTCGTCGATTGCGGTCGCTACCTCGCGTTTGGCCTCGTCGAGTTTCCCGAGCCGGGCCAGAGTCGCCACCAGGTAGAGCCGGCTGATCACCGTGTGAGCCGGAGCGGCCTGCAGCACCTGCTCGGCCTCGTCATA
Source organism: uncultured Acidimicrobiaceae bacterium (assembly GCA_947259275.1). GTDB lineage: Bacteria > Actinomycetota > Acidimicrobiia > Spongiisociales > SHLN01 > SHLN01. Next base: position 59,330 of record CAMYMH010000005.1, read on the forward strand.
GCGACGTGCCCCGAACAGAGCGGCTCCATGCATCCAGCTGTACCAGATCGGAGGGTTGGGATTGAGCTGCTTCGCCAGCTCCATCGATTCGACACCCTCCTCCGCCATCCCCAGCCGGTTGGCGGTAGACGCCCAATCTGCCCGGACGTCCGCCAGGCTGGGATTGAGCTTGAAGGCCCGGCGGTATTCAGCCTCAGTCCGCTCATACTGCCGGGAAGCCAGGCAGAGGTCGCCGAGCACCCAGTGGACCTCGGCATCGAGATCGTCGAGCTCGGCGGCCCGTTCGGCGTGTCGCCACCCCTCAGCGAGCGATGCCTCCGGGTTGTCGCCCCAGCCCCAAATCACGTCGAATAGCCAGGTCCAGGCCACCGCCGCATGGGCGCGGGCGAAAGCAGGCCGGCGCTCGAGCACATCTAGCAAGACTCGACGCGCCTCCAGATTGGTGTCGGGCATGAAGCGGTGCTTCAGCTCGAGCCCTCGCATGTATGCCTCGTAGTCGCCGAGCGACCCGGGATCCTGGGCCACCGTGCGCTTCTTGTCGCTCAAAACCAGGACGCCGTGGTATCCGCTGAGGTGGGCCACGATGTCCGCTGTGATCTCGTCGATGACGCCGAACACATCCGTGATGCGACGGTCGTAATTGCGCGCCCACAGATGCCCACCGGTGGTGCCGTCGATCAGCTGAGCGGTGATGCGAGCTTGATCTCCCGCCCACCGCACACTGCCCTCGAGGACATAACGCGCCCCGAGTGCCGCCGCGGCGGCTCGCACGTCCACATGAGTGTCCTTGTAGACGAAGGTCGAGTTGCGGGCAATCACGAACAGGTCGTGACAGCGGGAAAGCCCGGTGATGAGGTCCTCGACCAGCCCATCGGCAAACGTCTCCCGCTCGGCATCACCGAGGTTTTCAAATGGAAGGACGGCGATCGATGGCCGGTCGGGCCCGGTTTCAGTCCGCAGCGGCGGGAATTCGCTGTTGAGGCCTGCGACTGTCACTTGATAGAGGCGAGCCGGCCGGGTCAAGCCTCTCAGATGGTGATCGCCGAGGTCGCGGTATCCGACGTCGAGGGTGGTCCCGATCAGCTCCCTGGTTGCCGCCGAGACCAGGATCTGGCCTCCGTGGCCGGCCGCGGCGATACGAGCCGCGCAGTTGAGGGCGGGTCCGAGATAGTCACCCGCCTCGGGTTGGGCGGGCCCCGAGTGGACGCCCATGCGCACCATGAGCCCGCCGATCTCCTCGGCCCACGGTTCCGCTTGCAGGCCGAACTGCGACTCGATGGCGGCGTTGACGGCCTCACCGGGATCGGCGAACGCCGCCATGATCCCGTCACCCATCTTCTTGACGATTTGACCGTCGTGCGTTTCGATCGCCTTGCCCAGAATCGCGTCGTGACGGTGAATTGCCGACCCCATCGCGCTCCGAGCGCGGTCCCATTTGGCGGAACTAGCGACGACATCGGTGAACAAGAAGGTCACCACACCATGTGGAAGTGTCATGACACCTCCCCCTTTCTCCTCCAAGGAAGGCTCCGGATCGGTGATACAAGAGGGGTGGCTGCCCCGGCCGCAAGAAGATCGACACCTGGTCACTGAGCAGCCCACAAGGAGCCCCTCTTGGGGCCAAGGCAGCATCTCACCGTCGTTGCCGAATCGTCTAGAGGCGGAGGGCCCTATGCGAAGCGTGCGAGCCGTCGTGGGCGCGACAGTACCTGGGCGGGGGGTAGGGCTTGCCGCGAAATCGATAACACCAAGAAACGCATCGCACCTCCTGCTGGTTCACCGGCCGGCCATCTCGGGATGAGCGACCTCCTCGACGATGAAGGTACTTGAAGGCCGTCGCGGGGGCCAGGGGCATTCGCGAGTTGTTGCCGGCCCGGTCGGACGTCCCAATCGATGACCTTCGCCCGACCCCTTACCGAAGAGAGTCTCCGTTCTTGGGCCAGATCGCAGTGCCGCCCCCACATTCCGTCACTTCCTGTGCGGTCGTTTTCAGACGGCACGATTGCCGTTTTCGCTCACACCTCAGAGACCCTTGTAGCCTCGACGGGTGCACCGCCTCAGACTCCTGCTACCTCTTGCCCTGATCGCCGCCGCCTGCCAAGGCGACGTGGCAGAGCCGACCGCTCCCGTGGCCACGTCCACGACCACCACCACTGTCGCTCCGACCACAACGACCACGACCACCACGACAACGACGACCCTTCCGCCAACTCCGACGACGATTCCTTCTCAACCGGCAAAGGATGCGACCGCACCGGCACCGGATTCCACCGTTCCCGCCTCCGGCGAGGGCGCCGTCGTCATTGCCGCCGGAGGTGCCGACCTCTTCGAAAATCGCGACTCCTCCGAACCGTATGTCCGCGCCCACGAGGGCCTGCTGTTTCCCGTCGTCGGTCGCGACGGCGAATGGCTGGAGCTGCTCGACCACTGCGACGATCCGAGCTGGGTCCGGTTCGACGAGGTGGCGTTCACGCCCGCCCGCACCAACCAGCAATTAGTTGGCAGCGGGTTCGAATTCTCCAACGCCGTCCTGGTAATCGACCCGGGCCACGGAGGACCGAACATCGGCGCAGTCGGACCCACCGGCCTCATCGAGAAGGAAGTCAACCTCGACATCGCCCGGCGCACCCGCGACCTGCTGAAAACTCCCCACACCGTAGATTGGGAAACCGGCGAGATCCTCGATGGATTGGCCATCCCCCCGGCCGGACAGGTGTGGTTCACCAGGCCCGAAGGACCGGAGGGCGCCGACATCGAGGCCGGCCTCACCTTCAGGACGACCCTCGCCAACAGCCTGAACGCCCATGCGCTGGTTTCCATCCACAACAACGCCGCCCCCGATGGCCCGTTCGACGGCCCGGGCAGCGAGGTGTATCACCAGGTCACCGACCTGAGATCAAAAAGACTGAGCGGTCTGATACTCGAAGAGATGCGCCGGGGGTTCTCAGCATTTGAAGCCGAGTGGGTAGGCGACGACGAGGCCGGGGCCAAGGTTCGGGTCAAGGAGAACGGCATGGATGTGTACGGCATCCTCCGACAGTCGAAGGTACCGGCCGTCATCGCCGAAGGCGTCTATATCTCGAACGAGTCCGAGGAAGCACTTTTGGCCACGCCCGAGTTCCGTCAGGCCTACGCGGACGCCGTGTACCGGGCCCTGGTTCGTTACATGACCACCGACGATCGTGGATCCGGCTTCGTGGATACCGAGCCGTTCACAGCCGGAGGCCTCGGCTCGGGAGCCCCGGTCCAGGAGTGCACGGTGGCCGCCCAGCCCGAGGAGTGACCTGCTTTTCGTGTTCTCAGCCCGGTGAACCTCCCATCGCCCCACCGGTCAATGCGAGGCAGGTTGCAGCCTGGACCCCTCCCCCAGCTTCATGCTCCCGAGCCGCGTCCAGGCCTGGGCGGCGCAGAACGGCACGCATTGGTGCTTCCCGCCGACAGTTCCGACATGGACGCAGCATTGGAGCAGCCGCTCCTCGATCAGAGTATTGACGTCCATGAACGGCTTAACGGTGATGCGTTTCACACGGGTAGCCACCAGCCGCCGAAGAGCATCGGGGTCTCTCACAGCCCGGCCCGCCAGGCGCACCAGCGTGGAGAGGCCCAGGTCGCAACGCCGCAGCACAACATCAAACAGGTCGCTGATCTTCGGGTGGGTGAGGGATGAGCGCTCGCTAAACAAGCCGTGCAACGACTCTTTGACAAGCACCCGCAGGTCGGCGTCGAGGGCAGGATGCACGATGCAATTGCCCACCAGGCCCAGGTGATCCTGCAGCCGATCCTGGCCCAGCAGCCGGACGATGCTGGTCCAATCGCCGGCATCGGTTCGCACCATGTATCCGACGCTGGCGCAGTGCGGATGAGAACAAGGAAGGGCGATGAGGTCGTGAGCCGTCACGACACCGCCGGTCTGGGGTGCCAGGCGCCGGAGGACACCGGTGTTGGTGAGACGGTCGAGAGGATCGATTCGCTCGTACCTTCCCGACCCGAAGACGGGTTGAACGGCGACCCCACCAACGAAGGGGGTCTCGAGAGCGAAGCGGACCACCCGCCCGATCTCATGGTCATTGACCCCGAGGGCGGCCGTCATCGTCAGTGTCGTGAATACCCCCGCCGCGGTGAGGCGATCGACCGCCGCCCGCTTCAAGCGACGCAGGTCGGCACCCCGATGGAAGCGGTAGGTCGCCTCCTCGAAACCGTCGAATTGGAGGTACACCTCGAGACGTGAACGATGCCGCTCCAGGAAGTTGAGCAGCTCGTGGTCGCGAGCCACCCGGACACCGTTTGTGTTCAGGATGAGCCGCACAATGTCGCGCTCCAGCAGCTGATCGATCAGCGAGAAGAGCTGGGGGTGGAGGGTCGGCTCACCGCCGCTGATCATCAACACGTCAAGCCGGCCGCCTTCGAGATTGAGGCGTTGATCGACGTTGGCGAGCACGTCTTCGACCGGGGCGACTCCGGTGAGCGCGGGGGACGAGCCGGCGTAGCAGGTAGGGCAGTTCAGGTCGCAGCGTTCGGTGATGTCCTCCAGCAGGATGCAGGTGTGCTGGATCTGGCCTGCACCAAGACCCCGCTCGTAGACGACCGGGATCGGATCGGTGTTGCCGGGTGCGTCCGGAGTGGACGGCTTGGTCGGGGCGGTCCATTGCTCCAGGTAGTCGAGGAGCTCAGCGTCCTCTTCGTAAAGCGTCACGATCGGGCCGTGGTCGGGGCAGGTTCGCAGCAGCCAGACCTTGCCTTCGGCCTCGGCCAGTTGCCCTGCCAAACGACGGACATCACGAAGGGGTCCCCCCGGGGAATCAATGTGGCAGGCGGGACAGAACGCGAACACCGAGCGCCGGATGCGATCGAATGTGAGCGGCGCGTTCATGAGATAGTCCGGGCCGCCATCGGCCGGATCGGCACCGGCGCCGGCCGGTAGGCGCGGTGGGCGAACTGACGGGCGAAGTAGGCGAACAGCACCGGCATGGTCGCCAGCAGGAAGATCTGCGACCCGGACAGCCCGAGTACGAACGTGTCGTTGCCGCGGACAAACTCGACGACGAACCGGAAAGTGCCGTAGACGATCAAGAAGACCTTGAACAGCTCACCGGGTACATCCACCCGCGGTCGCAGCCAGCGCAACAGCCCATACAGTGCGAGCAGTACCGCGATTTCGTAGAGGAAAGAAGGATGCAGGGGAACGCCCGACATGCACTGCGGGCAATCAGGGATCCGGGCCCCGACCTCGGGCGAAACAGTGATGCCCCACGGCAGCGAGGTCGGGGTCCCGATCGGCTCGGTCAGAAAGCACCCGACCCGGCCGACCGCAATCCCCAGCGCGACCGCCGGCGCGAAGAGATCTCCCGTTTTGTGCGGATAGCCAACCAGGCGCTTGGTGATGATGACACCGAGATAGGCCCCGGCCAGCCCGCCCAGAACACTCTTGCCCCCGTGCAGCCACAGACCCACCAAACTGGGTTCGGGATCATCGACCAGGTAGCGCCAGCCTGCCCCGAGCTTGGCAAACACAGCACCCGAGACGAGCGAGCCGGCTGCAATCGTCCACAAGCGCGGATCTTGGAGGTTCCGCCGCCGGCCCTCCAGCCAGAACACGCCAACCGCAGCGCACACACCGAGGGCAACCAAGGCATCATGGGTCCCGATCTCGAGCGAACCCAATCGGGACAGAACCGGAAACACTAGAAACCCAGAACCCGGACGCAAACTCCCCCACCCAGGACAACGAGCGCGCCGACAACCAGCAATGCGATCACCCATCCGGGCAGTGACTTGCGGGGTGGTTGGTCATTCATGACCTTCTCCTTCCTTGAGTGAAACGGGCCTTGGCCGGAGCATTTGCGGGCGGGGCCACCAGGCGGGCACGAGTCTCGAATACTCGGACCAGGCCGGTCCGAACTCGGCTGCCAACAACTGCTCTTCATGTCTTGCCTTGATGGTCAAGCCGAGTACGGAACAAACGGCGAACACCATCGCCCAGGTTCGATAGACGGCCAGCCCTCCCACGGCCGCCAGACCGATGCCGGCGTACATCGGATGCCGCACATACCGGAACGGTCCTGCCGTAACGAGTTGATGGTTGGCATACAGCTCGGTACCCAGAGACGACGAGACGTTGTACATCTCGCCGAGAGTGCGATGCCCCCATAAGTAGAGCACCCAACCGGCCGATCCCAACGCTGCTCCAACCACGAGGGCACCTAGTCGCAGCCAGCCGGTAGGCGTGCCGGGCAGCGGCCTCCACAAGACCACCCACACGGTGAAATAGGGCACCGCTATCAACAGATAGGATGTCAGGGCCCCGAACCTGGGAGCCAGACCGAGCCCGCGTCCTGCCGCCCGCCGCCGGCCCCGGGCTGCGGCTCGACCGGCCACCATCCACGCCGACATCAGCCCGGCGACCCCTGCGATCCGGAGGGCGCGCTCGAGGATTTCAATCATCACCCGCTCCCGGGCTTTGATGCGCCACCACAGATCGCAGTTCAACTTCGGCGATGAAACGCCGAGCCCGCGGGAGATTTGCCAGGCAGACGGGCACGGTCGATGCCGGCCGGTTGCGCTCCTCGATGCGTACCACGGCGATGAACCCCAACAGCAGGAATGCCACTGCTGCAACGCTGCAGGCGGCGGTAACGATGGCGCCGAATCCACCGAAAGCGGCGGCCAGGCCGAGCGCGGCAGCCACGATCATGCGACCCGGGTTCAACTTGGTGCCAAGGGAGACAGTGCTCAGCTCCAGCAGATCGACTGCCAACCGCCGCTTCCCAACCGGGATTAGGCCGAGGATGGTCCGCGGCGTGGTGACTCTGAGCTGCCTCTGGTCGACGGTCAGACCTGATCGGAGATACCAGCTCACCCCGTTGGTCAGAAGCACCACGGATACCTCGGACCGCTGGTCGCCGGACTGGATCTCCGACGACTCGAGTCGCGATTCCACCCCCACCTCCCGGCCGGCAGTCACCTTCATTGATGCCACGTCACAGTTGGTGCCGTCAGGGGCAAACGTCACCTTGGGCAAGACGAGGAGGGCGCGCGGTCACGCTTTGGCTGGCGGATCCGCCGGCGCCTACTCGCTGATCGGGACCTCGGGGGGTGCCGGGCGGGCCTGGTGGAGCTCGGCTCGACGGTCACGGATTCGCTCGAGGAGGTTGGTGAGCAGCGTCTCGATGTGCTCGTAGCTCGACTCGACCACGTCCTCTGACTCGAGGCGAATGGTGCGCGCCTGCTCCTCGGCGTTGCGAACCAGGATGTTGGCTTCCTCGACGGCTTCAGTCATCACCTGGGTCTCGCTCACCATCTGAGCACCGGTTTCCTTGGCCCGGCGCATGATCTCGGCCGACTGTTCATTGGTTTGGGTGATGAACGCCTCGCGCTCACGGACCATCCAGCGAGCCGTCCGCAGCTCCTCCGGGAGCCGCTCTCGCAAGTCGCGCAAGCGCTCGATGAAGTCGTTGCGGTCGATGCTGGCATTACCGGACAGCGGCATGCCGCGGGCCTGCTCGACGGTCACTATGAGCTCCTCGACCATGTCCTGGAGCTCACCAACACTCGGCGGAGCCTCCTCCGTATCTTCCTCGACATCGAACTCGAATTCGTCGGTCATTCGAATCGCTCCTTCAATGCTGCGGCTACCACCGGTGAAACGAGCCCATCGAGCGAGCCACCAAACCGGCCGACCTCTTTGACAAGAGAAGACGATAGATAGGCATGGTCGGGACTCGTAGGCAAGAAGACCGTTTGCACCCCCGAAAGGTGATGGTTCATCTGTGCCATCTGCAGCTCATACTCGAAGTCGGAGACGGCCCGCAGGCCCTTCACGATGACACCGGCGCCCTTGTCCCTGGCAAAGTCGACCAACAGCCCGTCGAAGGAATCCACTTCGGTGTTCTCCCAGCCGGTGCAGATTTCTTCGAGCATGGCCGTGCGCTCGTCGGCCGTGAACAGTGGCGACTTCGAAGGGTTGGCCACCACCGCTATCAGGACCCGATCGAAGACCTCGACGGCCCGGGAGATCACATCGACGTGGCCGAGCGTGGGTGGATCGAAGCTACCTGGAACCACCGCGACGGTCACGACGCTTCCTTCTGGTAGATCCATAGCTGGGTGTCTCCATAGCGGCGATCATCCTGCAAGCGAGTTGAGGCGGGTGCATCGGGTGCGTCCTCGCCAGCTTGCCGATGCACCACCATGATTCCTCCGTTGGCCAGCAGCGCCGCTGCGCCCTCCATCACCTCGCCCACCAACGCTAGCGACAGGCGGTAGGGAGGGTCAACGAACACGAGTTCAAAGCTCGGTTCGGCCCGAGCCAAGAAGGCGGCAACGTCTGACGCCAGCACCGTGCCTTCGAATCCGAGGGTGGAGAGATTAGAACGAAGCGCATCGAGCGCGCCCCTCGACTGCTCAACAAAAGTGGCCGATTCGGCCCCCCGGCTCAATGACTCAATCCCGAGTGCACCGGATCCGGCGTAGAGGTCGAGCACCCTGGCATCCACTACCCGATCGCCGAGCGATGAGAACAGCGCCTCCTTGACCCGATCCATCATCGGGCGGGTCTGATCGCCGGACGGGCCTCGCAACCGGCGGCCCCGGGCGGATCCGGCGATGACCCTCATGAGACAAACAGCCAGGCGACCGCATCGCCCAGCAGCGCCTGGACCTCGGTGGCAACGGCCGGGCTATCCGAGAGGTCCGGGTCGGCGGCAACCAGCGCGAACGCCTCGCGGCGGGCGTCGATGAGCAGCTGGGTATCCCGCAGCAGGTCGGCGATCCTGAGGTCGGCGGTGCCGGCCTGGCGGGCGCCGAACACCGTGCCTTGCCCTCGGATGCGCAGGTCCTCTTCGGCCAGCACGAACCCGTCATCGGATGCCACCATCGCCGCCAGGCGCGCTTCGCTTTCCGTGGTGGTGGGGTCGGCCACCAGGAAGCAGTAATTGGGCCCGACTCCGCGACTGAGCCGGCCCCGCAACTGGTGCAGTTGAGAGAGCCCGAACCGGTCGGCATCCTCAATCACCATGACCGTCGAATGAGGAATGTCGATGCCAACCTCGATGACGGTGGTGGCCACCAGCACATCGAGCTCCCGGTCCCGGAAGGCGGCCATGACGGATGCCTTGTCGGCCGGGATCATCTGGCCGTGAAGGAGGCCAACCCGCAGCTCCGGCAGGAGCCCGACCAAACGCTCCCGTTCGGCGGTGGCCGAAGCCGCCTCAACCTTGAGACTGTCCTCGACCAACGGACACACAACGAAGCTCTGATTCCCGGCGGCCGCCTCATCCCGGATCCGTTGCAGCCACCTCTTCTCGGCGGCCGGACTCTTGGCCAGGGCAACCGTTTCGACCTCTGGCCGGCCTGGCGGCATCTCGTCGCGAGCGATTGAGCTGACGTCGAGATCGCCGTACAAGGTCATCGATAGCGTCCGAGGAATGGGAGTGGCGGTCATGATGAGGAGATCGGGTTCGGCGTCGACACCCTTCTCGCGCAGCTCGACCCGCTGATGAACCCCAAAACGGTGCTGTTCATCGACGACGGCCACCCCGAGCCGGTGGAAGTGCAGGCCCTCCTGAATGAGGGCGTGGGTGCCGACGACAATGTCGACGGTGCCGGCGGCGATCTCGTCGACCAGCTCGGCCCGGGTAATGGAATCCCGGTAATTCGCTTCCGCATTCGAGCCGGTCAGCAAGGCAAGCTTGACCGGTCGCTCGGGCTCGGTCTGGGTGAACAGGCTGCCCATGCCTCTCGCCTCGAGCGGCGGCGCCATCCCCGCGCCGGCCAGCAAACCGCCGATGCTCAGGAAATGCTGGACTGCCAGCACTTCGGTGGGCGCCATTACCGCACCCTGATGGCCGCCATCGACCGCCGTCAGCATGGCGGCCACGGCCACCACGGTCTTGCCCGACCCAACATCGCCCAGCAAAAGCCGATGCATGGGGTGAGGACGGGTCATGTCGCTCTGCACCTCGTCGATCACCCGCTGCTGGGCGGCGGTGAGAGCAAACGGGAGGCCCTTGGTCATCTCCGCCACCAGCCCATCGGCAGCCCGGACATGGGAGATGCCGACGGCTTCGTCGATCTGGCGTCGCTTCTGGAGGGCGAGCGCCACCTCGAGCCGGAAGAACTCATCGAACACCAACCGGTCCCGGGCCGGGGCAACCTCCTCGATTGACTCAGGGAAGTGAACCGCCGCAACGGCCGCCGACCGGTCCATCAACCCGAGCCGGTCACGCATCTCGACCGGAATCGGGTCGCCGACCGGCAGCGACCGCCGCACCGCGTTGTGGATGCCGCGCCTGAGATAGCCGGGGCTCACTCCCTTGACGCCGGGATGGACGGGGACGACCCGGCCGGTGGTGAGCGACTCGCCGGGACGATCGAGCACATCTGCCTCGGGTGTCTTCATCTCGAGCCGGCCCCGCCTGCGCTCGAGTTTGCCCGACAACGCCACTTCGGTCCCCGGTGGCAGCTGCCGCTCGCGAAAGGTCTGGTTGAACCACGTGACGAATAGGTAGGTCTCGCCGTCGAAGATCGTGGCATTGATGATCGCCAGGTTTCGGCGCACTCGCCGCATGTTGATGTCGTGGACGGTGCCCACCACGGTCACTTCCTCTCCGAGCGGTGCGTCTGCAATGGTCGCCGTCGTCGAGCGGTCGATGTAGCGGCGAGGAACGTGAAGTAGCAGGTCGGCGACGTTCTCGATGCCGGCGGCGTTGAGGGCAGAAGCCCGTTTGCCCGTCAGGCCCTTGACCCGTGAGACGGGGATCGTCGACAGGTAAGCGAGGGTCCGCTCGCCATTGTCGGGAGTCACTCGACGCTGACGAGGTACGGGTAGAGCGGCTGGCTGCCCGGCACCACCTCGACTTCGAGGTCATACTCCTCCTCCAGCCACACTGCAGCCGCCTCGGTGACGGCCCGGTCGGCTTCGGAGCCCGTGATGATGGTCACGATCTCACGCTCTCCGGCCGCCAGGCGGGCCAGCAACCCGGTGAGGGTTTCGTCCAGTTGCGGCTCGATGACGGCGACGTCGCCGTCGATGATGCCCATCCAATCACCCTCCCGCACCTGACCGGCCGGAGTGCTCGAATCCCGCACCGCCCGGGTGACCTCGCCGCTGGCGACCTCGCTCATCGCCGACTCCATGGCGGACGCGACCTCATCGATCGCCTTGCCGGACGGCAGATAGGACACCATCGCCGCCAACCCTTCGGGAACCGATCGGGTCGGCACACACACCACGTGCTTGTCGGTGAGCGCATCGAGCTGCTCCGCGACCGGAACAATGTTCTTGTTGTTGGGAAGGACGACCACCTCGCCTGCCGACACCTCGTTAACGGCAGCCAGCAGCTCCTCGGTAGACGGATTCATGGTCTGACCCCCGACCACCACCCCCTGCACGCCGAGCCGGCGGAACATCTCGACGATCCCAGCTCCAACCGCAACCGCAACCACACCGATATCCGCCACGGCAAAGGCAGGAAGCGGTTCGAAACCCGACGGATGGTGGTGCATGGCTTCCGCCTCGGCCTGATCGAGCAGATCGGTGACCTGGATCCGGAATGGCCGCCCGGCCCGAATCCCGGCTTCGATGGCCTCACCGATGTCGTCGGTGTGAATGTGGCAGTTGTAGGTCCCGTCGCCGCCCACCACGACGATGGAATCACCGATCTCCATCCACTCGCGCTTGAATACCGCCACCGCCTCTTGGGCCGCCTCCATGAAGTACATGACCTCATAGCGGAGGCCGCTGATGTCGTGCTCGGCGGCGGTTTCCTCGGCGATGACCACGGCAACGGCCTTGAAGATCTCGGCCGGCAGCACCGTCTCCTCACCGGTCACCTCCTCGAGAAACGCCGCCATCAGCAGCAACAACCCGGCTCCGCCGGCATCAACCACGCCTGCCTCTTTCAGGACGGGCAACAGCTCGGGAGTGTTCTGGAGTGAAGCTTCGGCCCGCTGATAGGTACGTCGGAGCAGGTCGGCCAGGTTTTCGGCTTCCGCGGTGTCGGCCTGGCCAGCTGCCTCCGCGCATTCCCGCAGCACGGTGAGGATGGTCCCTTCCACCGGACGCATGACCGCCTCATAAGCCGCATCCGAAGCCCGGTCGAGGGCGTCGACGATCTGATCGGTTCCGACCGTGTCGGCCGAACGGAACGTGTCCGCCAGGCCGCGCAGAATCTGACTCAGAATGACACCACTGTTCCCGCGAGCACCCATGAGCGACCCGTGGGAAATGGCAGTGGACAGTTCCTCCATCGTCTCGGCGCCCGAAACCTCGTCGACCACCGAGGCCACCGTGAGCTCCATGTTGGTGCCGGTATCGCCATCGGGCACTGGATAGACATTGAGGCGGTTGAGTGCGTCACGGTGCTCACGCAGCCGTTCGTGGAACCGCCGGATGACGTTCTTGAGGCCTTGGACCTTCAGAGCCTGTTGTTCTGCCACGAAGGGGAGTGTACGCAGGCGGACGAAACCAGCCGCCAACCAGCTGGCGACTGCCGCCGCAGGCGGAACCGCGTGCTACGCTTTCGCCGCTTGGAGGTCTCGAATGTCAGCTATTTGTGAAGTGTGCGGGAAGCAGCCGTGGTTCGGCAAGCAAGTCAGCTTCTCTCACAAGCGGTCCAGCCGCCGCTGGAATCCCAATATCCAGCGGGTCCGAGTGAAGGACGGCACCAACTCCAAGCGCCTCCGCGTCTGCACCTCCTGCATCAAAGCCGGCAAGATCGAAAAGGTATAGCGGCCGCCTCCGGCGGCAGCCGTCGCCAGTCGCCAGTCGCCCGCCGGGGCCTGCTACTCATTGACAGGTTGGAGGTAGCTGCCGCGGGCGGGGTTGAAGCCGAAAGCTACGCCGGCTCCAGTTCGTCGGCCTCAATGGGATCCGACGGCGCCTGCTCGCGGCGAGCGAGCACAAAGAATGGCACCGCCACCAGGGAGATCGCCGAGCTCACGACATATGAAGCCCCATAGCTCCAGGCGTCGGCCACCCGCCCGAGGACGGGCTGGGCGGCCACTCCCCCGGTAGACGACATGAGCGCATCGAATGACAGAACGGTCGCCCGCTGGTCCGAGTCGATGAGCCCGTTCAAATACGCCTGACGCATCGGCATGCTGACCGAGAAGGCCAGGGACCACAGAACGAGCAGGGCAATCGCAACCCAGAAGCTCGAAGTGAGACCGATGGCGAGCAGGGCAAGCGTCCCGACCGCCCCCGCCAGCAGGAGCACATCGGTGCGCCGGCGGAAGATGCGCCGAACCAGGGGCACGATCAGCCCGGCGACAATCTGGGCCGCAGCCACAATGGCGGCCGCCAGCCCGGCGATACCGAAGGCGTCGGGATCGCCGTACAGCTCGAGCAGATAGGGCTGAAGGGCGTAGAAGGCGTAGACGCCGACGCCGCCCGTGAACGGGGCGGCCAGCATGAGCCAGCGTATGGGCGGCTTGCGCCACCCGTTGTCGATGGAGGCCGTGACGATCTGGCGCATCTCTTCGATTGGATTGGCACCGTGGCGCGGCGTGAAACCCAGGTCGCGCATGAGGAAGAAGGCCGCCGCCAAGGTGACGGCGAGCAGCACCGCCCGGATGATGTACGGGACACCCAGGTTCGTGATCTGGGCGATGAACCCGCCCGCCACCGAGCCGGTGAGCATGGCGACTCCCATCGTCGTCTGACCCTTGGCGAAGACGGTTTCGTAGTCGCCCTCGAAATCCGATGCGTTGAGGGCATCCACCAGCCACGCCTCGACTGCACCCGAGAAGAACGTGAAGCCGAGCCCGATGACGGCGGAGGAGATGACCCAGCCCCAGAACGGCGCCTCGACCGACCACATGGCCAGGTACAGCAGTGTCGAAACGAGAAGGGTGACGGCACCGAGCAGGTAGGACGCCCGTCGTCCAACCGTGTCGGCAATCACCCCGGTGGGCACCTCGAAGATCACCTGCCCGGCGGTAAAGGCAGCATTGGCGCCGAAGGCCTGGGCGTTGTTGAGCCCGGCATCGAGCAGGAACAGCGTGTTGACCCCCCAGATGAACGAGGCCGACAAAGTTGAGAGCAGGGTCAGCAGCAGGTAGGTGCGCTGAACCTTCTGGGCTGCCTCGGTCATCGGGGGACACTACTCATCCGCCGGCGGCGCCGGCGTCGATCACCTAGCTATCCTGCGGCAGCACTCGCATTTCTCCGCCATTGACGCAAAGGTGCTCGGAGCGCGGCGGAGAAATCGAAAGGAAACAATGCAGGGCGTAGTTCAGGTTTTCGATTCCGCCACCGGTGTCGGCATCATCGTCAGGGAGGACAACCGGGAGAAGGTCTACCTTCGCCCGGGGTCACTGGCAGGCAGCATCTTTCGGATGCTGCGTCAAGGGCAGCGAGTCAATTTCGATCTCGAAACCGAAGACGGCGTCGACTACGCAAAGCGTCTCCGGTTTGGGAGCGACGGGTACTAACTCCCCTACCCCTGCCATCCGAGCCGCGGTACGTTCCCTTGGGCATGGCCGGGAGGACTGATGTCGAGGCCACGGCACCGGTCGAATCCTCGGCCTAGAGTCCGGAACAGCATCGAATCCGAGGAGGAACATTGGTCGAAGCGTTCGTGCTAATCCAGACAGAGGTGGGCAAGGCCGCGACTGTGGCCGCGGCGCTCGGCGACCTCGACGGCGTGGTCCGTTCGAGTGCCGTCACCGGTCCCTATGACGTGATCGTCGACGCGCAGGCGGAAGACATCGACGCGCTCGGCAAACTCGTCGCCAGCAGGGTGCCCTCAGTGTCTGGCATCGTCCGCACGGTCACCTGCCCCGTGGTGTCGCTCTAGCCGAGCGCCGCCCGGACCAGGAGGTCGAACAACTCAACGTTTGGCACCCCGGTCGCCTCCCAGAGCATCGGGAACATCGAGCGCGATGTGCAGCCCGGCATGGTGTTCAACTCGTTGATCAAGAACCCGCGGCCACTCTCCTCGTAGAAGAAGTCCACTCGGGCGAGCCCGCGTACGCCGAGCACTTGAAACGCGCGGCCGGCCAGGCCCCGTACCTGATCGGATTCCTCAGGCGTCAGGGGTGCCGGCACCAGTAGCTCGGTGGCGTCGTCCAGATACTTAGCGTCATAGTCGTACCAGTCCGCCGAAACTACCTCGCCGGGAACCGAGGTGTTTGGACCGTCGAGCAAAGCCACCTCTATCTCGCGGGCCTGCACTGCCTCTTCGACAATGGCCTTCTCTCCGAACTTGAAGGCCAAGGCCATAGCGTCTGGGAGCTCGAATTCTTCACTCACCCGGCTGATCCCCACCGATGACCCCAGGGCGGCCGGCTTGACGAAGAGCGGCAGCCCGAGGCGTTCGATGAGTTGCCGATCGACTTCGGGTCCGTAGTCGTCGAGCGAAACCGCCACAGAGTCGGCAACCGGCAAGCCTGCCTGCACGAGCAGGCGATTGGCCACGTCCTTGTCCATCGAAGCGGCCGACGCCAGCACGCCCGCCCCTACGTAGGGCGCACCGATGACCTCGAACAACCCTTGAACCGTGCCATCTTCGCCAAATGGGCCGTGGAGAACGGGAAACACCACATCGAACTCCAGCGTGGCATCCCCGTGGACGAGAGCGCCCTCCGGCACCGACAAAGACACGGCATCACCCCGTGCGATCAATGGGCGAGAAGAACCGTCGACCAGGTGCCAACCACCCCGCGGGTCGATGCCGACGAGCGTCACGTGGTGTCCGGCCGCAGCAAGCGAGTCCGCAACGGTTGCCGCCGACTCACAGGAAACCTCATGTTCGGCGGACTTCCCTCCGAAAAGGACTAGTACCGCAGGCATGCCACGACATTACCGGTTGGGACTGGATGGATAACAGCATCTACAGCGAGATGTCGAATTTGCGCCCGAAGCGCCGCGCCAGAAAAGAGGCGCTCAAGCGACGACGCCAAGAGCAGTCGCCTGCCGGCGCCGGGGAGGTGCCGGCCATGGAGATGCCGCGCCAGGAGGCTTCCTCCTTCGAGCCCGGGCTGCCTCGGCGGATGGTCATAGCCGATCCTCCCGAGTCGGCCGGGCCACTGCCGACCGAAAGCCACCTGGTGGCCAGTCTCGAACACCTGAGGAGCCGTTCGACACTGCGTGCGAAGACGACGCCGGCGCCGGCGCCTGACCTACCGGATCCACCGCCACCAACGACCCGGCAGCCGATCTCCGATTCAGCCCCGGTCCCCCCTCCAGCCGCCGCCGACGGCGGGCAGGCGCCGAAACCGACCCGCCGCGACCGCAAACTCGCTCGCCAGGACGCCAAGCAAGCCAAAGCCGACGACGGCCCAGCCGAAGCCGGCGAAGATGCGGCTCGAGGACGCCGGGGCCGCCGCCGACCGCGCTCCGGGGACATGGCAGAGGCTCAAATCTCATCACCGTCCCCCCCAGCGCCCGTACCGGAAGCACTGATCGCCGAGTCGGCCGGACGCGAAGCCGAAAAGGGCTCCCGAAGAGACCGGGTGAATGAGGCCAAACAGGCAGTTGCCGATCAGCGGACGATGGGCAAGGAACGCCTCGTCGAGGTCAGACAACGCGCCAAGTCGAGTGAATACCTCGCCAGCAAGATCACCACAGGAGACTCAACCCGCCGGGAGCTTCGCCGCCACATGAGAGCCGCCAAAGCAGAGGCGGCCGCCGAGGTCGCCGCGGTCAAAGCGGAGGAGGCTGCCAAGCTGCGAGACGCCAGAGAGCGTGTGGTGGCCGAGCGCCGGCGGGGACGCCGGTTTGCCCGCACCGGAACCACCCATCTCGCCGATTCCCGAGTCCATTCGATTCGGCTCGGTCTCGCCGGCAGCTGGATCGGTTTGGCCGCCTTCGCCTGGGTGGCTTGGGACGCCGGCAACCTTCAAACCGACGACTACTGGATCCCGCTCGCCGCAGGGTCCGCCGCCCTGCTCGTCCTGAGCCTCGTACCCTGGAAACGGTTCCGGGGGCGGCCGATCACATCGATACTCGTCTTCCTCTGGCTGGCCGTGCTGATGGGTGACATGATCGCCACTTCACCATTTCACGGGTCGATACTGGGCATCTTCATCGCCAGCATCTGGATCGTGCTGTACGCCGGTGTGCTGCTGCCGCTGACTGGCTACGGCTTCACGTCGGCGTTGGTAATTGTCGCGTTCGGTACCGCCGTCGCCATCAACCCTGAGACCCTAGGCACCGTCGATCTCGCCTGGCACGTCGCAGGCCTCGCCACCACCACCATCATCGTTGGCATCACCGTGCACGCACTTCGGACCCAGGCAATCCACACTGCCGAGCGGCTCGCCTCGCTCGACGCACAAGGCGAAGCCCTCCGCCGCCGCGAGAGCCAACTTCTGCAGCTCTACGAGGTCTCCCGGACCATCGGCGCCGGCGAAGACATGCGACAGGTACTGCCCGAGCTGGTAGCCCGGACTGCCGGATACATCGAAGCCAAAGTCGGCCTCGTCATCTTGCACAAACCAGACCAAAACGAGCTGATCGCGCTCTCCCCCCTGTGGGTGGCAGGTCAGGCACTCGAGGCGGAGGGCTACCGGTTCGAGGTGGACGGAGACTCCACTGCCGCAATGGTCTTCGCCTCCGGCGCAGCCTATCTTCGCAACCAGGTGACCGAAATCGACATCTCCCGCGACCAGCTCCTCGCCGATCTCGGCGTTGAGCGAGTTGCCGCGGTACCTCTGCAGGTTGAAGGCGCAACCATCGGTGTTCTCCTGGTCGCCGACAAGGCCACCGATTTCACCGAGGCAGACATCGCCGCCCTCGAGCTGCTATCGACGCCGGCCGGCTTGGTCCTCAATCACCTCGCCCGCTATGAAGTAGCCCAGGAAACCGGACGCCGGATGAGCGAGCTGGCGCAACTGAAATCCGACTTCGTGTCCGTAGTCAGCCATGAGCTTCGGACGCCGCTGACGTCGGTCATCGGCGCCCTGTCGACACTGTCGCGACCCGAGCTCGCACCGGAAAACCCGGTAGCACTCAGCCTGCTCTCATCTGCCTCGGGTCAGGCCAAGCGCTTGAAGAACCTCATCGAAGACCTGCTGACGGTCTCCAAGATCGATAACCAGGCTCTACCGATTCGCCTCGAGATCCAGGACCTCGGCGCCATCGTGGAGAACCTGATCGCCCGAGTTCCTGACTGGGCGGAGGTTGTCGAGGTGTCACTCTCTCCTCTCCTGCCAAAGGTGGCCATCGACCCGGACCACTTCGAGCGGGTCATAACCAACCTGCTCGACAACGCTCGCAAATATGCGAGCGATTCAATGGTCGAGTTGACGGGGCGGGCGGTCGACGACGAGGTGTGGATATCGGTGATCGACAACGGGGAGGGAATCCCCTACGAATACGAACAGACCATCTTCGAGCGGTTCACTCAGATCGAGCGTCCGGACACTCGCTTCATAGGTGGGACCGGCCTCGGGCTCAACATCGTGAAGGACCTCACCGAAGCCATGCGAGGGCGCGTGTGGCTGGAGGCCACACCCGGAGGTGGAGCGACCTTCACTCTGGCCTTCCCGCGTGCCGAACATGACGCTGAGCCGACCCTGGAGGTCGGGGCCGGGATGCTACTCGTCGACCCCGGCCGCGATCGCGTGGAAGCCCCCATCAACATGGACGACCTCCCCGCTGGTGGCGAGAGCCCAATCGCTGAATAGCACCGCGACCATCTTGGCAACCGGCTCCGGATCTTCGGTGTCCCACACGAGCGGTGAGCGGCGCTCCCATTCATCCGCCAGTCCCTGAAATCCGGGAATCGCCTTGGCTGCCACGGTGGCAAGCGGGCCTGCCGACACGGCGTTGACTCGGATCGAGTCACCGCCGAGATCGCGGGCCAGGTACCGGACGATCGACACCAGGGCCGACTTGGCTACCCCCATCCAGTCGTAGATCGGCCAAGCCTGTGAGTTGTCGAAATCGAGGGTCACCACGCTGCCGCCGCCGGCCGCCTGCATGAGCGGGCGGAGACCGACGGCGAGCGTCTTGAGTGAGAACGCCGACGTCATGAAGGCGATCTGAGCGCTCTCCGGAGGGGTGTTGAGGAAGTTCCCGCCGAGCGCATCCTCGGGAGCGTATGCGATGGCGTGCAAGGCACCATCGATGGCACCCCACCTGCTTTCGAGATCCGCCACCAGCGCCTCCATGTGGGCGGGGTTGTTGATATCGAGCTCGATGACGTCGGGCCGAACCGGAAGCCGATCGGCCACCCGCTCGGTCAGCTTCATTCCGCGACCGAACCCGGTCAGGACGATCTCGGCGCCTTCTTCGATGGCGACCCGCGCCGTGTGCCAGGCAATCGACGAGTCGGTGAGAACCCCGGAAATCAACAGTCGTTTGCCTTCGAGCAGCACGCGGGTCCTCCCTCACTGCAGATCCGGGGCCATGCTACAGACGGGAGGCTCAGAAGCTCTCGCCGTAGGTCATGAGACCGCGGATTCCAAGGCCCATGACGAACAGCAGGAAGAGGCCCCACCGCAAGGCGGGCTGCTTCTGGAGCTGCCAGCGGTAGACGTAGCCGAAGGTGAGCGTGAAGAGGATGACGAACCCGTAGAACATGTGCTGGCTGCCCGGGCGGCGGTCTTGCTGGTAGAGGTAAACACCGGCGAGAATCTGGACCACCATGGCGGTGATGGCGGTACCGCCCAACCACCAGTACCAGGGCGGCAAGTCCTTCCGACGACCGGCATACAACAGAGCGGTCACCCCGGCCAGCCCGCTGGCAACAATCGCCACCCAGCCGAATGTCGTGTGAAAGCCTGCCATGTCGGCGGAGGCTAACCGCTACCCCCTCAACCAAAAAGGAGTTGGGGAGCAAATCCCGAGCAGCGCCGAAATGGCGTCGCCGCCGACGGCCGGCAAGCGGTTTAACCTCTCCCTCATGGCTCGAGTAGCTATCACCGGGGCGACGATCCTCGACGGCACCGGAAGCGCCCCGGTTTCCGACCAGGCCATCATCTGGGAAGCGGGGGTCATCTCCTGGATTGGGCCGGACCCCGAAGCCATTCTCGACCATGCGCTCCTCATTGAGGCCGATGGCGGGACGGTGCTTCCGGGGTTGATCGATTCCCACGTCCACATCAGCGTTGCTCCCACCCTCACCGGGATCTACGACATCACCGAAGAGCCGGTGGAGCGATCTCTGATCCGGGCGGCGAATGGGGCAGGCCTGCTGCTTCGCGCCGGCATCACCACCGCTCGCGACGTCGGGTCTCGGGAGGGCGTCGCCATCGACGTGGCCGCCGCCCAACGAGACGGCGATCTGGCTGGCGCCCGGATCCTGGCCTCGGGCCGCGGTCTCACCCCGCCCGGCGGACATGGACAGGCACTAGCCGTGCAGGTACGAGGAGTCGACGAGGTCGTGGCCGCGGTCCGGGCCGAGCACGGGCGAGGCGCCGACCTCATCAAGCTATTTCCCACCGGCGGTGTTCTCGGTGCCGGCACCCATGGCTTCGACGTCGTGATGACCCTGGACGAGATGAACGCGGCGGTCGAGACCGCTCATCAGCTCGATATGCACGTGGCGGCCCACATTCACGGCCCGGAAGGCATCGATATGGGACTCGACGCCGGGGTGGACACCATCGAGCACGGGACCGGAGCCACCCGGGAGCAATCCGAACGCATGGTCGAGGACGGGGTTGCGATGGTGCCCACCCTGGTGCCGCTGGTTGCACTCCGCCAACGCGAGCTCGACCTCCCGCGTGATCTCATGAAGCGGGCCAACGAAGTAGGCGACCTGCAATCTGAGTCGGTAGCTACCGCCATCGAAGTCGGGGTAAGGGTGCTGCCGGGAACCGATGCCGGCACACCCTTCAATCCGCCCGGGGGTCTGGTCCAGGAGATGGAGCTTCTGGTCGAGCTGGGGATGAGCCCCAACGAAGTCATCGTGGCCGCCACCTCTGCGGCTGCGGATACGTTCGACTGGGATGACGTCGGGGTGCTTGCCATCGGCAACGTCGCCGACCTGCTGCTGGTGGACGAGAGCCCGCTCGAGAACGTCGGCACGCTGTCGTGGCCGGCCACCATCGTCCAAGACGGCGTGGTCATCTAGTGCAGGGCCGCCACTCTCACGGGAGGGACCAATAGACATGGCCGGTCTGAAGCGGCGCTTGCTGGCGATCACCGACCAGCTGGAAGCTATCAGCAAAGAGGAGCGCCTCCTGACCGAGGAGCTGTCTTTTCACCGGTCGTTGGCGGACGACGCGGCTCGCGACGCGGCCGTTTACGACGACCCCGTCGAACGGGAGAACGCCTCGCTGACGGCGGGCGACGTCCGTCGATCAGAACGGCGTCTCGAGAAGCTCGCCGACCGCCGCCAGAAGCTAGAGACTCGGCGCGCCCGTTTGCTGGAGAAGCTGGGTTAAGCGCGAGAACACCGGAACGCGCTCTCACCCCACCCCTGACCCCTCCCGCCACCGGGAGGGGTACGTCTCAGCTCAACTCAAGGAGACGCTGCTCGATGAACCGGCGGTCGGTATCGTTCATTTCGCAGTCGAGAGCCGAGCGGTAGGCCCCGGCGGCTTCGGAATCTCTGCCGAGGCGTGACAGCAGGCCTGCCCTGGTCGACCACCACAGATGCCAGTGCTCGACGCCGGTGACCGTCTCCAGGAGTGTGAGACCCTGCTCGGGGCCGAACGCTTCGGATTCCGCCACCGCCCGGTTGACTCGAACGACCGCGGTCGGCTGCTGGACCTCGAGCAGGCGATACAGTCCGGCGATCCGTGCCCAATTCGTCGCTTCGTAGCGAGACGCCTGCCCATGGGCGCATGAGATGGCGGCTTGCAGCAGGTAGGGTCCGCCCGCGCCTCGGCGCAAGCGTTCTCTCACCAGCAGGCCGGCTTCCTCAATGGCCGCCTGGTCCCACCGGGCTCGATCCTGATCGGCGAGCAGCACGAGGTTGCCGTCATCGTCGAGGCGTGCGTCCTGGCGAGCATGGGTGGCAAGCAGCAGCGCCAACAACCCGGCGCACTCGTCGACGTCCGGCATCAGCTCGACCAGGAGGCGTGCCAAGCGGACCGCTTCGACGGCGAGGTCCACCCGGGAATCGAGCCGGCCGGCCGGGGCATGGTGGCCGGTCGTGAAGATGAGGTAGACCGAACCGAGCACCGCCGGCAACCGGTCGGGCAGCTCGTGGTCGTCGGGGACGCGATAGGGGATGTGGGCAGATGCGATCTTCTCCTTGGCCCGGTGGATGCGCTGGCCCATGGTGGGAACCGGCACCAGGAAGGCCCGGGCGATCTCCTCGGTCGTCATACCCCCGATGGTGCGCAGGGCCAGCGCCACCCTGGACTCCAGCGAGAGCGCCGGGTGACAACTCGTGAATAGCAGCCGCAGCCGATCGTCGCGGCCATCGGGCGGTTCGGACGGCTCATCGTGGAGCAGACGCACTGCTTCGGCCTCCTTGTCGGGTCGCCTCGCCTCCCGCCGAATGCGGTCGAGCGCTTTGCGGCGGGCGGTGGTCGTCAGCCACCCGGCCGGGTTGGCCGGGACTCCGGATGCCGACCACTTCTCGAGTGCGGCGATGGCGGCATCCTGCAACGCATCCTCGGCGAGCTGGAAGTCGCCGGTCAGACGGATGAGGGTGGCCAGAACCCGGCCACCTTCGATCCGCAGGGTTTCTTCGAGGGAGCCGCTCAACCTTGCTCGTCGAACACCATGAGAGGCCGGACCTCGACCTTGCCATACCAGGCGCCGGGGATCTGACTCCCCCACTTGATGGCTTCGTCCAGATCGGCGCAGTCGAGGATGTAGAAGCCACCGAGCACTTCCTTCACTTCGGCAAAGGGTCCGTCGGTGGTCAAGATGTCTCCACCTGCCCCGCCGGTAACGTGGACCGTGGTGGCGGTCGAGGTCGGCTGGAGGGCCTCGCCGCCGGCGATGACGCCGGCGGCGCCCGCCTTCTCCCCAAACGCCTCGTATTCGGCCATGACCTGTGCCCACTCCTCAGGCGTTCCCTCTTCCTCGGTCTCGGCGGGCGTGTAAATCAATGCGGCGTATTTCGGCATCAATCGCTCCTCGTAGCTTGTGGACCCAGACTCTCCAGGCCCCCTTCACCTATCCAACGAACAGCCAAGCAGTTCTTCTACACAAACTTCGTGACAAAGCCACGAAGTTTGTGTGGCCAACAGCCCACCGTGCACCGCCAACCGCGACATGGGCACCCTCCGGTGGGCGGTTGGCGGTTAGCGGTTGGCTCTAAATCTCCTCCAGCAGCTTCGCCTTCTTGGCCTCAAACTCTTGGTCGGTTAGGAATCCATCGGCGTGGAGGCGAGCGAGGGTGGCGAGCGTGTCCGAGGGCGGCTGGCTGCTCGAAAGTGCCCGGGCGCGATCTTCCCGCGTGCGGTATAGCTCGGCTTGGAACTCGTCGGGTCTTGGGATGTTGGAAAAGCGGCTTTGGCCCATCTCGCCCGCCGACTCGATGATGAGGTCTCCGAACCCGAGCAACCGCTCGAATATGGTCTGGGAAAAAATCACGTCGTTGACGACCTCCAGCGGGATCTCCACTCCGCTGCGGGCGATGATTCCCTTGCGCATCACCAGTCGCTCGTTGGTGAGCACGAACTGGGTGAACCACCACCGCATCGCCGGGATCACCGCCACCACGATCAGGCCGAGCAAGAGAATGACAACCACCGACGCCCGCAGCCAGGTCTCGTCAGGAAGGCGGGGTACGAGAACGAGACCGATGATGACAAGCAGCGTCCACAAGGCCGGGATGATGAGCGATTTCCAATGAGGGCGGAAGGCGCGACGGACTTCTTCGTCGTCGCTCAGGAGGGACTCGGGATATTTCATTGGGCGATCTTACGGCCGGCGAGGCGGCCGTGCACGGCTGGCTATTCTGGCCGGATGCTCCACGACTACACCCGAACGACTGCAGCAGGCGTCGTCGGCATCACCGACGAGGCGATCGGGGCCGCCAATCAGTTGATCGACGGCATCGCTTCCGAACCAGGCCCGAATACCATCGAAAACACACTGCTTCCCCTCAACGAGGCCGCCGCCATCATCGAGGCCGCCTACGGGCAGGGTGCGTTCATGGCCCGGGTCCACCCGGATACGGACGTGCGGATCGCCGCCACCGAGCAGGAGGAGAGGCTCAACAAGTGGGGCATCGACGTGGTGTTCCGGACCGACCTCTATGGAGCCCTCAAGCGACTGGCCGATAGTGAACCAACCGCGGGGTCCGAGCAGCTCCGGCTGCTGGGTTTCTGGATGCGGGATTTCCGCCGGGCCGGACACGAGCTCGCCCCACCCGACCAGAGGAAGCTCAAGGAGCTCAAGCAGCGCCTGGTGGAACTGGAGGTGGCGTTCGGGGCCAACGTTGACGCCTACACCGACTACATCGAGGTAACGAGAGACCAGCTCGACGGCCTCCCCGATTCCTACATCGACGCCCTCAAGACAGGAGACACCGACGGTACCTTCCGGGTGTCGCTCGACTATCCAGAGCTATACCCATTTCTCCAGAACGCCACCAACCGGGGCTGCCGCGAGGAGCTGCTTCGCAAGAAGAACACCTCAGTCGTCGGCGAGAACCGGCCGCTGCTGGAGGAGGCCCTCGCCCTGCGGCGCGCTGTCGCCCGACTGGTCGGATATGAGTCGTGGGCCCACCACAGCATGGACGTGAAGATGGCCGATCCCGAGCGCGTCCAGAGGTTCTACGCCGACCTGGTGCCCCGCCTGAGAGAGAAGGTGAAGGCCGAGCACGACAAGATGCGCCGCATGCTGGCCGAGGAGTACGGCGACGACACCCTCCAGCAGTGGGATGTCAACTACTTCAGCACCAAGATCCGGCGCGACGAGTACGGAGTCGACCAGTACCAGGTGGCCGAGTTCTTCCCCCTCGAGGCGGTCATCGACGGCATGCTCGACATCACCGCCGAAATGTTTGGCGTCCAGTACCTGCGCGTCGAAGACGCAGCCGGGTGGCATTCGGACGTCTACTTGTATGAGGTGATCGATGCCTCCGGCGGCGACCATCTTGCGTATTTCTATATGGACCTGTTCCCCCGGGAGGGGAAGTACGGCCATGCCGCGGCCTTCGACCTGGTGGCAGGCCACACCAACCTGGCGGGCGAATCAGTCCGGCCGATTGCCGCCATGGTGGCCAATTTCACCAACCCGACCGAAGAGGCACCATCGCTGCTCCGCCACGACGAGGTGCTGACGCTGTTCCACGAGTTCGGCCACATTCTCCACCAGACGCTGACCCGGGCAGAGACCGTGCGCTTCTCGGGTGCCAACACCGAGTGGGACTTCGTCGAGGCTCCCTCTCAGATCATGGAGCATTGGACCTGGGAGCCCGACGTGCTGGCTCGTTTCTCCAGTCACTACAAAACGGGAGCCCGGATCCCGCGGGAGATGGTGGACAACCTGGTGGCGGCTCGTGACGTGAACATTGCAGCCGCCAACCTGCGCCAGGCCTACTTCGGCATCCTCGATTTGCTGCTCCACGACGACGCGGAAGAACGCGACCTGGATGCACTCGATCGGCAGGCCTACGAGGTCAACGAGCTCCCGTTCCCGGACGGGACCTTCTTTCTGGCCAGCTTCGGACATGTCATGGGGGGCTACGACGCCGGCTACTACGGCTATCTGTGGTCGAAAGTGTTCGGCGACGATATGTACAGCCGCTTCCAGGCCGAGGGGGTCCTCAATCCGGAGGTGGGAAGAGCCTATCGACAGGCCATCCTCGAGCAGGGCGGCACCAAGGATGCCGACGACCTGCTGCTCGATTTTCTGGGCCGCCAGCCAAACAACGAGGCGTTCCTGGCGAACATGGGGCTCTAGCCCCGGTTCAGGACGCTGCCGTTACGTCAAGGGCGACACACGCCACCTCCCGGTCGGCCCCTTCCCAGGTGGCAAGGTTGGGCCAACGGAGAGCAAAGATGTCGAGGCCGGCAAGTTCCAGTGACGTGAACGTTGCCTCGGCGCGCTCCAGACACCACCTGTCTACGTCGGCGTTGATGTTGAGGGGACGAACCGGTGAGTCGATATCGAAGGTATCGAACAGGCTGCCGTAGTGGGGTCCGGAACACGGGACGAGCGGGATGAGGAAGTCATCCGATTCGTCGAAGCAATCCCCGGCGCTCAGGCTCCACAGCGTGGCAGACCCGTCGGGAATGACACCACCGCCGTCTCGGAGCGACGTGCTGAGCCGACCCAAACCGAGGTCGTAGGCCGAGCAGACCACCCGCCGGTCACCGAGACCCCAGGTTTCCTCGCTCGGGAAGAACGTGAAGATGTCGAGGCCCGATTCTCTGAAGCCGGTTCCCACGTACGCCGCCATGTTCTGGAGGCACTGCCCACCGGCGTCGATCTGAATCTGGGCGTCACCCGGGTAGTCGACGCTCCGATCAGACGGAAGCTGAAAGATGGAGAAGACCTCGTTGCCGTGCGGGGACTCACACGGCAAGGCTTCGACCGCCACCAGCGATCCAGTGCCGTCCGGTTGGTTGAAGCAGTCGCCGATCCGGAGATCTTCGATGAGCATGCCGCCGGCCATTGATATCGCCCCTGAGGCGTCCCGTCCGGCGGTGCCCTCGCCGACCGAGCCATCGAGGTTGCCGGTGCTGTAGGTGACCGCGCCCAGCACGAGGGCCGCTGCCGCCAGTCCGGCCATCCACGCACCGACGGGCCGCATTCCCCACCGGGGGTCCCGGATCGGGCGGTCCTCACTGGGGGCGAACACCACCATTCGATTGTGCCGATTGATCTGATTGGTGGTGATGCGGGTGACGAGCAGGAAAGCGATGACCGCCGCCGCCATCTCTAACGCACTGGCGGCTGCCATGGCCAGGGCTTGGGTCCGCAATGCGTTCATCGAGGGCGCGGCGCCGGCATCGAACGCCGCGGGCAAGACCCGCATCGCGATGAACAGGCCCCACCACCAATGCACCAGCGGGGATACCGAAATGTGCCTCCAGGCGTCTCCTGCCTCGAGCGTGTGATTGGGATGGGTTACCTGAAAGGTGGCGTCGATGATCTGCTTGGGCCGGACGAGGTTGAGGAACGGGACGAACCAGCCTCCCACCGCCCATCCCCGGCTGTGTTTGAGGCCGCGGGCTCCGAGAGCCGGGAGGTTCGAGTAGACCCGGCGCGTCCAGGCGATGAAGACGCCGCCCGTGATCACGGAACTGACGAGCTCGACGATGGTGATGGCGTTGGCCCTTCGCAACGCAGCCTCGAGGGCCTCGACATCGACTCCGAGCGGAGATCGGAGGAGCCCGCCCACGAAGTCATGCAGGGCGAGCGACCAGGCGAGAAGCGCCGCCGCCACGAGAACCCACAGCGCAAACATGATCTGGAGTGCCAACCCGAGCCCGCCGGGACGCTGATAGGGCGGGGTGCCGATCGACTGATCGTCGGGGATCGGCTCGGAGGTAGCGCCGGGGTCGAGTCCAACGGCCTCGGAGACGTCTGGCAGGTGCATGGCGGTAGCCCAATCCCTGGGAGGTTGCTCCTAGGTTTCGGCAGTTACCGCTCCGGGTTTGAGCCAAAGCCCGCAGCCACGCCGGCCCGGACGCGGAAAACCCCGGCTGAGCGTCGGCCGAAACCTTCGCCCCTCCGGGGCTCCCGTCGAAGCCTCCCGAAGGCTGCTCCGACCTCTCCAGTCGGCCGAAGCCTCCCGGTGAGGAACCTCTCCAGTCGGCCGAAGCCGTCCTTCGAGGTAGTGGCCTCGCCGGCGTCCGAGTGAGCCCGAAGGCCCTCTTGGCCGTTCCCCTTGCGGGGCGTCCGGCGAAGCCGCTCCTCCAGCCCTTTCGGACCTTCGGAGTGTGGTGAGGTTTCCCTCATCACCCGAAGCACGTTACGGGCGAGTCGGCCTCCCGTCAAACCCAGGGGCTACCTAGTTTTCGCGCCCTAAAAGAAGATTTCGCGCCGGTTTTCTGCCTACAAATCGATGCCGCGATCGGGCTGGATTTGGCTCTACGCTCCAACCGTGCGCGACTTCTTCAACGACTTCTTCACCGACCCCTCGCTGTGGCAGATTCGGCTCGCCGTGACCCTCGCCGTCATCCTGGCGGTGATCGTGTTTCGTCTGGTGATCCTCCGCATCGTGCGCCGGAGAGTCGACGACCCGGAGATCTGGTATCGCACCCAGAAGCTGTCGAGCTACGGCGGCAGCTTCCTCGTGATCCTGGTGGTGACCTTTGTCTGGTTCCAGGTCAGCAACATCGGTGCCTGGATCGGCGTGGTTTCTGCCGGGGTGGCGATTGCGCTCTCGGATGTTCTGCGGAACTTCGTCGGCTGGGGATACATCCTGCTTCGTCGTCCTTTCAAGATCGGTGACCGGATCGAGATCGACGGGCAGGCAGGCGACGTGGTCGACGTTCGGTCTCAGCGCTTCTCGATTCTCGAGATCAAGGGATGGGTGGATGCCGACCAATCAACCGGCCGGATCATTCAGATCCCGAACGGTCTCCTGTTCAGCAAGCCACTCGCCAACTACACCGAGGGCTTCCCCTACATCTGGCACGAGATCCCGATGCTGGTGACCTTCGAGAGCGACTGGCAGCGGGCGGTTGAGCTCATGAATGAAGCCCTGGCCGAGCACGCGCCGAGTATGGCATCCACCGAAGCGCGTACGGCCATCCGGGAAGCGGCCACCGAGTACCAAATCCGCTACACCCACCTCACCCCCACCTCCTACGTGTCCGTAAAAGACAGCGGCGTCATGGTCACCGGTCGGGCCATCATCCCGGTGCGATCTCGCCGCCACATCGACACGACCATCTGGCGTTCGCTGCTCGAGAAGCTCGACGCCGAGCCGGCGGTTGAGCTCGCCTACCCCACCGTGCGGACATACCTGCCCGGACTGACGATCACGAACCGCTAGGTTCGTCCCACCCCCATTCGAGCCAGCGTCCGTGGTGATGGAACCGACCCAGCGTATCGACCTGCACATCACCGTCCCGGTACTCGTACAGTTTGATGACGGGCAGGTTGCGCTTGTATCCAAACCACTCGAGCCAGATCCTGATGACGGGGCGGCCCGCCTCCCGGAGAAGCCGGTCGAGTCCGGCCCGCTGTTCCGAGGACCACTGGATGAGGGCGAAGCTATGAAAAACGACCGGAACATGGCCATCGTTGACCTGGTCGATCGAATCGGGCAACAGCTCGAGGGCATCACCGGCTACCAGCCGGGGCGGGTCCGCTGCGACTGCGGCGACGGCGCTGCGAAGCCGACCCCGCCGTTCTCCGTGGCCGGGCCACACCAGCGCGTCGAGCCACCGGACCTCTGATTCATTAGTGACGTCGACCGGGTGGAGGTCGATACCAACCCGGCTCGAGATCCTGAGGGCGGCGGTTGGCAGTGGCGGGGCCGCGCCCCGCAGCTCGGTGGCGAGTGAGACCGGCGAGTCAATCGGACCCCACGTCTGAGTGCCGTATTGGTAGTGATAACGATCGAAGGCAAGCAGCAGCCCGGCGCTGGCGCCGACCTCGACGAGTGCCATCGGCAACTCAACTCGCCTCTCGACCGCAGCCAGCGCGGGGATGAGAGCCAAACACCGCGCCACCTCGTTGGTCTGGGTCCGGCGAGTCCGGATCAGCTCCTCCAGTTCACCACGGTTGACTCGACAGAAGTCCCGAAACACCGGAACGGGATCGGCTGCCGGTGGGGCCGTTCCGGACACCGCCGGGTACCAGTCGGCGAGTGGGTGCAACGCCCCCCCGGTGATGAGGTATTGCACCGCCGCGAACAAGACGTTGGGTGGCGGCTGGCCGGGCATCGCCAAGCCGGCCAGCCCGAGCAGTTCTTCATCCTCCACGATCGCCTCCGACAGCCGTGCGTAGAGAGGGATCTCCTCACCGACCGCTCGGGCAAAGGCGTGGAACTGCTTCGCCGCCGGCTGATCGTAGATGTGGTCCGAGGGCATGGGCCATTGTGGCATCAGAGTCCCAAGACCCAAGACCCAAGACCCAAGACCCAAGACCCAAGACCCTCAGCGTGAGGTCATGCTTCGGCCTGGCGCCGGCAGCGGCTGCCCTACGGGCAGCTTGGCAGTCGCGTCGCAACTGCAGCCTCCAAAGCAGACCGAAACTGACGAGTTCTCGTGGTTTCCCGGGGCCTGGCGCCGGCGGCGCCGGCCGTCGATCAGCTAGCGGTTCGGCGGCAGCACTCGCATTTCTCCGCCGTCCAACGCGCCAGCCATGCCGCGGCGGAGAAATCGAAGA
The DNA here is from genome assembly GCA_947259275.1 of uncultured Acidimicrobiaceae bacterium. GTDB lineage: Bacteria > Actinomycetota > Acidimicrobiia > Spongiisociales > SHLN01 > SHLN01. The sequence goes on from CAMYMH010000005.1 coordinate 89,478, forward strand.
GGGGCATCGCGCGGGAAATCCCGAGTGAGCCTTAGCCGTGACCAAAACCCTCTCGGGATGTTCCCGCTGCCGGGCGGCCCCTTTCGGGTGCCGTGCCGGCGGTTTCCGCCCGAGATCGGTGCCCGTGAGCCCGTGTCTCTTGCGGCGCCGAAGCGTTTTGCGCTTCAACGTTCCAGCGTCGCTGGCTCGGTGACCTTACGATCATCGAGTGTCGGTCGGGAGCCTCGCCCTCTCGGGTCCAACCCTCGCCGACCCTCATCCTCCGCCGTAACGGCGAATGAGGTGTGGTCTCCCGGCGACCGTTTGAGCCTTGTGAGCCCATCCGGCCGACCCGATCGGGGCCCGGGTGGCCACTCCCACGATCCGGTGTCGCAGGGCCCGGTCCGGCTTTTACACCTTTCCAGGTTCTCTGGTCTGGCTTTCACACCTTTCCAGAGTTCCGGTCGAGATTTCGCCCTTCCGGAGTTCTCACAAACCTTTCGATCCGCAAGCCCGCTTTCGGCTTTCGCTTCCAGCCGGGACGCCCGGTTTCCCGGACAACGAAGATGAATGTACGACCAGATCGCGACCGGGTCAAATGAGAATGGTGGTTTGTTTTCGCGTGATTAATGATGTTTTCGCGGAGAGACCCGAGACCCGAGACCCGAGACCCGACGAGGTTCCCGCAGTCTGGCTTCGGACTTGGGTCCTGGGACTTGGGACTCACTAATTACAAACGTGTCACTCTGGTGACTTCAAGCAGTGCCCGCAGCTGTTCAAGTTTCGTTCGATCGATCGGTTGGTCGAACCGGCCACCATCTATCAGGCCCGCGGCACCACCGCCCATCTGGCGCTGCAACGTCTCTACGGCTTGGAGGCTGCAGACCGAACTCCCGAGCGTCTCTTCAATCTGTTCCGGGAAGCTTGGGCCGAAGTGAGGGATGAGGAGTATCCCGACATGTTCGAATCGGTTGAGGAGGAACGCGCCTGGGGAATCGAGAGCATGGAGTTGCTGGCCAACTACTTCTCGGTGGAGGATCCGCGTGAGATCGCTCCGGTCGGCTGCGAGCTCGATCTGCTCGAAGAGGTCAACACCGTGCAAGTGCGCGGCATCCTCGACCGCATCGACGAGAACGAGAACGGCGAGCTGGTGGTCACCGACTACAAGACCGGCAAGGCCCCGCCCGAGCGCTACGCCCTCCCCGCCTTCTTCGCTCTCAAGATCTACGCCCTGCTCACCCGCAAGCATCTCGGGCGGGCGCCGGTGCAACTCCGGCTGCTCTACTTGAACGGCCCGACCTTGTACTCACTCGACGTCGACGAGCAGCAACTCGACGCCATGGAGCGTCAGGTGCGTGCGTTGTGGGAGGCCATTCAGCGTGCCGAGCAACGGGAGTCGTACCCGCCCCGACAATCAAAACTGTGCGACTGGTGCTCCTTCCAGGAAATATGCCCCGCCTTCGGCGGCACCGGCGAGCCAACCGCCGAAATGGAGCGCAGGCCTGAACCCGTGCCGGAACCGGCTCCCGCTTAGAGGCCCAGACGGGTCGCAAACCTTCCGCTCAAGGAAGTGGATACCGCTCCGGGGTGACGCAATCGCTAGAAACCGTCACCTCGATCCCAAGCTCTGGCGCTCGCTGCTCGGTTTGGCGGGCCATGGCCTGGTCGGAACTGCAGATGAGGATTGAGCCGTCTGGATTCACTGCCACGCTGAAGGGGCCGACGTCGCCCAGGTCGGCGGCGATGTCAAGCATCTCTCGTCCGATGGTGTTGGCGTCCTCGTTTCCGCGAAGGCCCGACCCATGATCTCCCGCAGCCGAGCCACGATCTCGCCCTCGGACCAGAAGAGATTCTGGAGATCCTGCACCCATTCAAAGTACGACACGGTGACGCCACCGGCATTGCCGAGGATGTCGGGAATGATGAACACATTCCGCTCACGCAAGATGGTGTCGGCGCCGAGAGCAGGGTCGGCCCGTTGGCTCCCTCGGCGATGATCCGGGCAGAGCCCAGGCACCGGCGAGACGCCGGAGCAGTCTGATAGTCCGCAGGTCGCGGATTCAAGAGGTGTCTTCCGGCCACATCCACCGGTAGCCGGAGGCACCGGGCTACCGCCTCACGAGTAGGATCGGCTGAGGGAATGCTCGGGGCCCGCGCAGCGGTGCACCCGCGAGATCGCAGGCTCGGTCTGATCACGTGAGGAGACCGAGCTGCCCGGAGGAAGGAACTGACCGTGACTGACCGAATCCTCATCCGTAACGGGATCGTACTCACCCAGGACCCCCAACTCGGCGAGATGCCGAACGCAGACGTGCTCATCGAGGGCGACACGATCACCGACATCGGCTCCGACCTTGCCGCGGGCGACGCCCGGGTCATCGACGCATCCGGCGACATTGTCATCCCCGGCTTCATCGACACCCACCGGCACACCTGGGAGACGTGTATCCGGACCTGTGCCCCCGACTTCGCCCTCATCACCTATTTCAGCGCGATTCTCGACAAGTTCGCTCCCCACTACCGACCGGAGGACGTCCATTCGGCCACACACTGGGGCGCGCTCGAATGCATCAACGCCGGCATCACGACGCTGGTGGATTGGGCGCACATCATGAACACGCCGGATCACGCTGACGCGTCCATCGATGCATTGAGCGCGACTGGCATTAGATCGGTCTTCGCCTACGGCTTTCCCAACACCTCGCTCGTGGACTGGTGGTTCGGTCCCGACTACACCGGCAGCGTCTTGACCTCCGACGGTGACGAGGCACGGCGCCTGCGGTCGCAATACTTCAGCTCGGACGGGGGTCGGATCACCATGGGCCTTGCTACCCGGGGACCCGGCTTCTGCAAGCCCGATGTGGTGCGTCACGATTGGGAGCTTGCCAAAGAACTCGGGATCAACATCACGGTCCACGTCGGTATGGATCGGTTCGGCTACACCAAGGGCCAGGTCACTGCGCTGCGTGACATGGACCTGCTCTATCCGGGCACGACCTACGTCCACTCTTCGCACCTCACCGACGAGGAGTGGCAGCTGGTCAGCGATTCCGGCGGCAACGTCAGCCTCGCCCCTCAGATCGAGATCCAGATGGGCCACGGGTGGGCGCCGGCTGCTACCGCAGAGCAGTACGGCGTGCCGGTTGGCCTCTCGTCGGACGTTGCGACCACGGCGCCGTCTGACCAGTTCACCCAGATGCGTGCGGTGTTCGGCTCAGAACGGGGGCTCGCCCATCAAGCGGCCTGGGACGACGATCTCGACGGACTCGAACCATCGCCGGGTCTCATCACTTCACGTCAGGCCTTATCGTGGGCCACAATCGGTGGAGCCGAGGTGGCGGGCGTTGCCGATCGCACCGGATCACTCACCCCCGGCAAAAAGGCAGACGTGGTGATCCTGGACGGGTCCGCCGTTAACATCGCCCCGATCATTGATCCAGTAGGCGCCGTCGTTTGTGCGGCAGATGTCTCCAATGTCAAGACCGTCCTCGTCGATGGCGAGATACTCAAGCAGGACTTCAAGCTCAAGGCTTCGCTGGATGCGCCCCGCACGGCGGTCAAGGATTCGCGGGACTACCTACTAGCCATGTTTGGCGAACCCGAGCCTGGCTGGCTGTCGGCCACCGCGTCTACGTGAAGCCGGCTCGTGGGACTCGCCGCTCGGAAGTCGTCATCGTGGCGACTCCGCGCTTCGATACTGCCCGTTCCTGAACCGACCGAGGCGGCGGACCATGACCACTTCGCCCGCGCACGTTCCACCGGCGACCGACTGCGGCTTGGACCGACGACCTCCGTCAACCCGCTCCCTGACACGCCGCCTACGGATACACCCCCCGCACCAGCTTGGCCTGCGCTACCCGGCGGATCCCCTTCACTAGGGCGGCGGTGCGCATGTCGTATCCCTCGTTGAAGGAGATGTTGAGCACTTCCTCGAAGGCCCGACCCATGATCTCGCGCAGCCGAGCCACGATCTCGCCCTCGGACCAGAAGAAGTTCTGAAGATCCTGCACCCATTCGAAGTACGACACGGTGACGCCACCGGCATTGGCGAGGATGTCGGGAATGATGAACACATTCCGCTCACGCAAGATGTTGTCGGCGTCGAGCGTGGTCGGCCCGTTGGCTCCCTCGGCGATGATCCGAGCGGTGATCCTATCCGCGTTGTCCCGCGTTACAACCCCCCCGACGGCGGCCGGGATGAGGATGTCGCATTCGAGCTCGAACAGCTCCTGGTTGGTGACCGTGTCGACCTCAGGGAAGCCGGCGAGGGTGCCGTTCTCGTTCACCCACTCCTGAACCTTGGGGATGTCGAGGCCTTGGGGGTTGTGGATGCCGCCGGTGACATCCGATACGGCCACAACCAGGGCACCCAGCTCGTGGGCAGCCAGGGCGGCGTACTGGCCGACGTTGCCAAACCCGTGGAGGACGACCCGGGCGCCTTCGAGCTCGAACCCCAGATGAGTCGCCGCCGCCGGGAGCAGGCTGACCAGCCCGCGGCCGGTCGCTTCCCGCCGGGCAATCGAGCCGCCCAGCTCGGGTGGCTTGCCGGTAACGACACCCGGCTCGGCATGGCCAACATGTTGCGAATACGTATCCATGATCCAGGCCATCACCTGTTCATTGGTGCCCATGTCGGGGGCCGGGATGTCGGTGTCGGGGCCGATGACTTTGATCATCTCGGCCGTGTAGCGACGAGTGAGTCGTTGAACCTCGGGGCGGGTCAGCACCGTGGGATCGACTCGCACTCCACCCTTGGCACCTCCGAACGGAAGCGACATCAAGGAGGTTTTCCAGGTCATGAGCATGGCGAGGGCGGCGACCTCGCCGAGGTTGACGTCGGGGGCATACCTGATGCCACCCTTGGTCGGCCCCATAGTGAGTACATGTTGTACCCGGTAGGCGAAAACGGTCTCGACCTCGTAGTAGCCCTCGCGCCGGAATGGGAAGGTTGTGATGGTCGCCCGTTGCGGGACCCGGAGCCGGGCATGAATGTTGTCGTCCAGGCCCATGACGCCGGCCACTCGATCGAGCTGAGCTAGCGCCTCGCGGTAGAGGGGTGACTCCAGCTCACCCAGACCACCCTCCCCGAATGGATCCGACATATAGCCTCCTAGCGCTGCCAATCTAACGGACGACATCCACGGAGACAGGACCAGTGTTATTCACCATCGGGCACGGGGCGCTGCCCTTCGACGACTTGCTCCGCCGACTCGAGAGGCACGGAGTTCGCACCGTGCTCGATGTGCGATCCGAGCCCTATTCGAGCCGAGCCCCCCAGTACAACGGCCGAGAAATGGGAGCCGAGCTCACGGCAGACGGAATCTCATACCGATGGCTCGGCGACCGTCTCGGCGGCAAGCCGCTCGGGCCGGACGGGCGGGTGCCGACCGCCGACCCATCCCTGCTGGCGGCCGGGGTGACTGAGGCCGCGGGATTGGCCCGGGGTGCCACCAGCGCCCTGCTGTGTGCCGAGCTCGACCCCGATCACTGTCACCGCACGACCAAGCTGGCCGAGTGCTTCGAGGACGCCGGATTCACCGTTGTCCATATCCTCGCCGACGGGTCGACCCGCACTCATCAGCCAACCCTGGGTCTGTAGCGACGCAGAGAGATTTCCCGTCGCACCCGGGCGGTACCGTGGTGGCCGTGGGTGAAGAGCGGATAGATCCGGCCGACTGGGAAACGGCCATCGCTGATACCGACGGACCCCAGCTGATCGTCGGCGGGCCGGGAACCGGCAAGACCGAGTTCCTGGTGCGGCGCGCCGTGCACCTCATCGAACAGCAGGTGGCGGCCCCCGAACAGGTTCTGCTGCTGAGTTTCTCGCGCCGCGGCTCGGCCGGGCTCCGAAACCGGGCCGATGCGTCCCTCACCGGCACCCGCACCGAGCTCGACGCCTCGACGTTTCATTCCTTCTCGTTCCGGCTGCTCGAGGCGTACGCAGCCGACAGTCTGGACTGGGAACAGGTGCCCACCCTGCTCACATCCTTGGAATACGTGCTGCGAGTCCGCTCGATGCTGGCAGCCGAGGATCGATCGGAGTGGCCGGTGCTGTTCCGCAGCCTGCTCGACACCACCACCTTTGCCGAGGAGGTCGCCGACTTCATGCTGCGCTGCAGCGAACTGCTCATTGGCCCCGCCGACCTGGCCCAGTTCGGGCGCGACGACTGGCGGGCGCTCCCCGCTTTCATGACCAGATACCGGCAAACCGTTCTCGACCAGCACCGCATCGACTACGGAACGCTGCAGGCGTCGGCCGTCACCGCCCTTGCCCATCTGCCGACGCTGGCCGAGGTCGCCGAGCGCTACCGCTACGTGCTGGTCGACGAGTATCAGGACACCACAGTGGCCCAGGCCAAGCTGCTGCGCCAGCTGGTGTCGGCCGGGTCTCATCTGACGGTGGCGGCCGACCCTTACCAGTCGATCTACAGCTTCCGGGGAGCGGACCTCCAGAACGTCGCCCACTTCCCGGCGGCGTTCGCGGGCCCGGACGGGACGCCGGCGGCTCGCCGGGTTCTCTCCACATCGTTTCGGGCCCCGGCAGAGATCCTCGAGGCCGCCGTCAAGCTCACCGCCGGCCTGGAGCTCCCCGGGGCCAGCGGTCCGGTGGTGCCGGCGGCCGGGACCGGGTCGGTTGAGACCTACGTCTTCGAACAGGCCACCCGGGAGGCCGAGTGGATCGCAGACGAAATCCTGCAGCTTCATGCCGACGGGCTCCCGTACCGCTCGATGGCCGTGTTCGTCCGCTCCAAGCGGCGCTTCCTCCCCGGCCTCTCCCGGGCGCTCGAGCGCCGCGGAATACCGCACACCCAGCCCGATTCACGGCTGTCCGACCATCCGGCCGTGCGGGCGGTGTTCGACTGCGTTGCCGCCGCCACCGCCGGTGAGCCGGAAGCGGCGCGGGCAATCCGCCGCCTGCTGCTGGGTCCCCTGTTTCAGCTGCCCATCGGCCGACTCCGGGCCCTGGAGCGCGATCGGGCCGGCCGACCCCGGCCTTGGGCCGGGGTGATCGATCAGGAGGTGCCGGACGGGGCAGCTCTCGCCGGCCTGCTGCGAGATCCCGCCTGGGCTGAGACCGACCCGGCGGTCGACGGGTTCTGGCACCTGTGGATCACTCTCCCGCAGTTTGTCCACCTGGTTGTCGATCCTGCCCGATCCGAAGAGCGGTCCGCCTGGAACTCCTTCTCGCAGGTGCTGGGGCGGCTGTACGACCGCGACCCGGCTGCCTCGCTTGGTGATTTCGTTCGCTGGTCCGAGGAGGAGAGCTTCGAGGCACAGCCGCTGCTCGACTTCCGGGATCAAGGAGTCGACCGGCTCACCGTGACAACGCTCCACCAATCGAAGGGTCTCGAGTTCGAGGTCGTCTTCATTGCCGATGCCGTCGATGGGGTGTTCCCCGACCTCCGCTCCCGCGAGTCGCTGATCGGCACCCGGCACCTCGCCGCCCACCTGCCGCAGGATCCAAACGAGTACCGCCGTTTCCGACTGCAGGAGGAAACCCGGCTCGCCTATACCGCCATGACTCGCGCCCGACTGCGGGTGGTGTGGACCGCAACCACCGCCGGGCTCGACGAAGGTGAGGGTACGCCGAGTCCGTTGCTCATCCGACTGGCCGACGGTGACCCGGCTCCTCCGCCCGACGGCGATCGAGCCCCGGTTACCACCGGCCAAGCCGAGGCCTGGCTGCGGCGCATAGCCGCCGACCCCGCTCAGCCCGAGCCCCGCCGGCTGGCGGCCATGGAGTGCCTGGCGCGGGGGCCCTCGTGGCAGCTACGCAATCCGCGCCACTTCGCCGGACTCAACCAGCCGGGCCCCGACACCGGGCTGGCCCCGGCCGAGCTGGTCTTGTCGCCGAGTCAGGCAGGCGCTTACGAGACGTGCCCGCGCCGTTACGTCATTGAACGGCGCCTGCGGGTGAGACCCGATAGCTCGGTATACCTGACTTTCGGCTCACTCATCCACCGGGTGCTCGAGCTGACCGAGCAGGCGGCCATGGACCGTGGGGACACGCATGGGACCGCCGCCGAGGCACGGAACCATCTCGAATCGCTGTGGGACCCGGCGCCGTTTGGTTACCAGCCGTGGGCCGATGCGTGGCGGAAACGCGCCGAGGATGCGCTCGAGTTCACCTACAACCACTGGCCGCATCCGGGCGCCACCCCGCTGGCTCTCGAGCACGACTTGAGCCTCGACGTCGATGGGGTGTCGTGGCGAGGAATCGCCGATCGGATCGAAGCCGAGGACGGGCACGTGCGCATCGTCGACTACAAGACCAGCCGGTCCCGACCGACCAAAGAGGAAGCGGGCGCCTCGCTGCAACTCGGCTTCTATCTGCTGGCGGCCGCCAACGACCCCGGCATCGTCCGCCATGGGCACCCGGATGCCGGTGAGCTGTGGATGGTGGCCATGCGCAATGTCAATTCGTTCCCCATCGTCGCCTTCGACCCAGCCAACCTCGAAGAAGTCGAGCAGCGCCTGCGGGAGGTGGCGGCCGGCATCGCCGGAGAGCTATGGGACCCGGCGCCCGACGAGAGCTGTGACCGGTGCCCGGTGCAACTCGTCTGTCCCGCCTGGCCGCAAGGCGCCCAGGCCTACCAGCCATGACTGCCATCCAGCCAAGCCCCGAACAACAGAAGATCATCGACTATCCGCTCCAGCCGCTGCGAGTGGATGCTGGTGCCGGGACCGGCAAGACCACCACAATGGCACTCCGGCTGGCCCATCTCCTCAACACCGGCCAGGTCGACGCCGCCCTCGGCATTACCTTCACCAACAAGGCCTCGCAGGAACTCCGCGAGCGGATCGACTCGCTCCGTTCCTCTCCTGATATCGAGGCCGTGGAAGTCAGCACCTATCACGGATTCGCCAACAGCCTCCTCAGCGAGTTCGGGGCTTACGTCGGGGTCGAGCGGACTGCCCGGCTCATCACGCCCGGTTTCGTTCGCCAGCTGATGCACGATGCCCTCGGTGGAGGAACCTATCGATACCTCGACCTGGCGGCGCCCGGACATCGAGTCGAAGAGATGGCAGCTCTCAGCGGCCAGCTCGCCGACAACCTCGGACGGGTCGACCAGGGAGCCGAGACGGAGGGAGAGGTCGGCCAGAAGCGCTCCGAGTTGTTGGCGGCGCTCACCCGCTACCAGGCCATCAAACGCCGGCTCGGAGTGTTCGACTATGGCGATCTCATCGTGTTGACCCACCGGCTGCTGCAGGAGGTCCCCGCGGTGGTCGCACAGATTCGGGAGCGGTTTGGAGTGGTGCTGCTCGACGAGTACCAGGACACCAACCCGGCTCAGCGAGAGATGCTGCGGCTGGCGTTCGGGAACGGGTTCCCGGTGACGGCGGTCGGTGACGCCGACCAGACCATTTACGAATGGCGGGGTGCTTCGCTGGAGAACTTCGCAGGGTTTCCCACCCACTTCCCCGCCGAGAACGGATCACCGGCCGTCACCCTTCCCCTGACGCTTAACCGTCGCTCCGATCTACGCATTCTCGATGCCGCCAACGCCATCGCAGCCGAAATCGGTAGCCGCGCCGGTCATTACGACCTGGTGGCGGAGGGATCCGGGAGCGGCGAGGTGGGCTGCGGATGGTTTCGGACTGCTACCGACGAAGCCCAATGGATCGCCGACTCCATCCTGGAGGCCGAGGCGGCCGGCACCGACTGGGGCGAAATGGCGGTCATCTTCCGCAAGAACGCTCAGATTCCGCTGGTGCGCGGTGCGCTGTCGTCGGCGGGTATACCGCTGCAGGTCGTGAGCTTGGGCGGATTGCTGCATGTCCCGGAAGTCAGCGACCTGTTGGCATGGCTCCGCATCCTCGGGGACCCCTCGGATGGGCCCGCCTTCCTGCGGATCATGCTCGGCTCCCACTTTCAGCTGGGCCTTGGCGATCTGAGGCCGTTAGCCGGCTGGGTTCGCGAACAAGAAACCGGCCACGACTCAACCGATGACCCGGAAGCTCCCGGCTTCTCGCTCCTCGAGGCCGCCTTCGAGGCGCACCACCTGGAGCGAGCCGAAGCCACCGACGCCCTCGACCGATTCCGCCGCCTCTACGCCCGGCTGGTCGAGGATGCCCAGGGCGTAACTCTGGTGGAGCTGTGCCGCCGCATCCTCGCCGGCCTCGGGGTGTGGATCGAGGTCGACGCCATGGAGGAGGCGGCCGGCCGCTCGGCCCGGCTCAACCTGTACCGTTTCTTGGATCTCGCCGAGTCGTGGAGCCCGCTGGAAGGGCGCCCGTCGCTCACCGCCTTCCTCGCCTATCTGATCACCCTGCTCGATGAGTCGGCTCCTCAGGAGCTCGACCTGGCCAGAGTGGCGGAGGCCGACGCCGTCACGCTCATCACCGCCCACCGGGCCAAGGGTCTCGAATGGGACGTCGTTTTCCTGCCGGCGGTTGTGATCGACACCTTCCCTGCCCGGGCGAGGGCGTTCGACGACCCATTCAGCCGCCCGTCATCGCTTCCGTACACCGCCCGCCTCGACACCGACACGCTTCCCGACCTCGACCCAGAAGATGAAAAGGCGCGCAAGGAGGCCCTCCGACCCCGGCACCTGGATCAGGAGTGGCGTACTGCCTACGTCGCCGCCACTCGAGCCCGCCACCGCCTGGTCATGACCGGCGCCTTCTGGTACAGCCAGAAGCGGCCGAAACAGCCCAGCGTCCTGTTCGATCTGGTGGCCGGGTTGCCAGACGTTGTGAGCTACTCGACCTGCGAGGATCCGGGCGAACGACCGGCCGCGGTCACGTTGGAAGCGACCGGGCCGACCCCCGATCCTCATTTCCCCGACGGGTGGGACGGGGCCTTGCGGGCTTCAATCACCGATCCCACCTGGCCGCAAGCCCAGACAACCAACCGAGCCGCGTACGATGACCAGGTGGATCAGCTCTCCCTGATACTCGACAGCCTTCCCGAACCCGAGGGCGAAGAGCCCACCGCCACCACCACTTCGGTGTCCGGGCTGGTCACCTATGCCACCTGCCCCCGGCGGTTCTATTGGAGCGAGGTCGACCGGCTGCCCCGCCGCCCCGCTCCCTGGCTCAAGCGGGGCGTCGAGCTGCACCGCAAGATCGAGTTACACAACCGCGGCGTTGTTCCACTCGACCTCGCCGAGTCCGACATGTACGACTTCGCCCCCGATGAGGCCGAGCCAAGACCAGACGCCTACACCACATTCCAGGACTCCCGTTTCGCAAAGGCCAAACCCCGGTGGGTCGAGATTCCATTCGTGCTGTCGGGAGAGGAGATGCGCATCCGGGGTCGCATTGACGCGGTCTATGAGGCGGAGGGCTCGTGGGAAGTGGTCGACTTCAAGTCTGGTCGTCATCGGCCCGACCCTGCCCGGATGGTCCAGTTGCAGGCCTATGCCGTGGCGGTCGACGAAGGCGCGCTCGGCGCTGACCGGCCCGAGGAGCTTTCGGTTACCTTCGCCTACTTCGGCGACGGTCTGGAAGAGGTCTCTGAATCGGTCGATGCCGCCTGGCTTGGTTCGGCCCGGTCACGCATCACCGAAATCCTCGAAGGAATCACCGACGATCAGTTTGAGCCCACGCCCTCGGCCGCCTGCCACCACTGCGACTTCACCAAGTTCTGCGAGGTAGGCCGGGGTTGGCTGGAAGAGAATCCGTAACAGACGACGGACTGCTCGAGCTAGCTGTCGAAGATCAGGCCTTGGCAGCTGATGGCGCCCTCGGCCTTGCCGAACTCATCAACATGCACCCCGACCACCCGCTCCCCCCGAGCCTCGAGCATGGCGATCGTGCGGGGGGCCGAAGCGTCGGCCAGCAGCGCATCGCCGATCCGGACCACATTCGCTCCCTGCGGTTCGTCCGGGTCGGCTTCCAGCAAACTCGCGCCGAGAAAACCCAGATCGACACAGTCGGAGTACACGATGAGCGTCTCTTCATCCACCACCGTGGCCGCCGACTTCAGGTGAAGCACGTTCCGCACCGGCACGCCTACGACGGTGTAGCCGAACGGCTCAACCAGACCGGCAAGTGCCTGAATCCCCAACTCATTTGACCGGGTGGTCTGGCCAACCAGGACCTGCTTTCCGAAAACGATCACGTCCCCGCCGTCGAGGGCGGCCGGTGCCTCCATGAAGAAGCAATCCCGATAGGCCGCAAGTGCTTCCGCTACCGAGGCCACCTCACCCTGTCGAGACTCGGCGCCGGGCCGCAGTAACACGGCCACTTCGGGCAGAACCAGCGCGGTGTCCTCGACGAAGACAGCGTCGGGATGTTGGGGAAGCCGGGGCAACTCAACTACATCAACGCCGAGCCGGCGCAAAACGCTCAGATATTCGTCGTGCTGGACACGCGCTCGCTCGAAGTCGATCGGGCTGCGGTCGATGTGGGTCAGCTCGCAGTCGACTAACTCTTCGCCGGTCGGCCGGGTGATGGCGGTCAGAGTTGCCATCACCGTGATCCTGGTTCGGTAGCCAGCTTCACGAACTCCAAGTCGGCGGCGGCCGGGAGGCTGGCCCGGGTGCCCTCGATCGCCCCCGCCGAGATATCGATGCCAACCACCTGGGCCCCGGCGGCGGCCAAACGAACCGCATCCGCTTGGACGCCACAGCCGTACTCGAGTATCCGGCTGCCGCCGGCGCCCTCCAGGATCTTGTCGACAGAGGCGGCCCGGCATTCGAAGAAGACCGGGTAGTACTTGACGGCGGCCGCGCGTGACTCGCCCGCACCGGCATAGATCCGGTCGTGGAACTCTGCTTCCCGGCGGATCCGCTCGTCGGCCACACCTGCTCGCTTCGAATTGACGGTGAGGAAGGTAGCAGGCGGGTACGCTCCCCCACCATGGCCGAGACCAACCGCTGGGCCGCCGACGACGTCATCGACGCCGACCAACAGGCTGCCATTCCACCCTCCATTGCAGTGCCCCTCGGGATCGTGCTCACCCACCGGTCCACCAAGACAACCGGCCAAGTGGTGGCCTTCACCGAGGGAGTGCGCATCGTCTTGCGCGACCGCGCCGGCCGGAAGCACCAGTTCGCCCCCATCGATGGCTTCTTCGAGCACGAAGGGGTGAAAGTTGCCCTCCGCTCGCCGGCCGCAGCCGCCCCGACTCCCACCCGGTACACACCTTCTGGTTCCGTTGTAGCCGCAGACTCCCGGGCCAAGGTTGCCCGCGCCAGCCGAATCTGGGTGGAGGGCATCCATGACGCTGAGTTGATCGAGAAGATCTGGGGCGACGACCTGCGCGAGGAGGGCGTGGTGGTGGAGCCTCTGCACGGAGCCGACGAGCTGACGGCAGCGGTGCGAGAATTCGGCCCCGGACCGCGGCGCCGGCTCGGCATCTTGCTCGATCACCTCGTGTATGGCTCCAAGGAGTCGCGCATCGCCGCCGAAATCGCCAGTCCTGACGTGCTGATTACGGGCCATCCATACGTCGACATCTGGCAAGCGGTGAGACCCGCAACCATCGGCATCGATGCCTGGCCGACCGTCCCGCCCGATCAATCCTGGAAACCGGGAGTGGTCGCACGGCTCGGCGTGGGTGAAGACACTGGGCGGTTCTGGCGACGGATCCTCGGGTCGGTCTCTTCCGTTGCCGATGTCGAAACGCCGCTCATCAATGCCGTCGAACGCCTAATCGACTTCGTAACCACGCCGGGAACCGTCTAGCTGCCCTCCCGGCGGTGCGCTTCAAAGTCCTGCGTGCCACCAGCGGGCCGCCGACACAGGCCCGTCATCCAAAAACCAGATCGCCTACGATTTCAAGGCGAAAGGGGCGTTCTCGAGTGAGTTCTGAGACTTGATACATGAGCCAGAGGGGGCCAGGAAGCTCACGCGCAGAATCGCCGCAACGCCGGTGGTGGCGTTGGTTGCCGCGTTTGCGGTCGCGCTTGTCCTCCTCCCGCAGGCTCTAGCCGACACTCAGACCACGGTCGCCACGGTCGACCTCGAAGTCGGGCTAGTGGCCGGCAACATCGTCACCGAACTGACCGGGGCAATCGGCATGACTGGAGACCCTCCCGGGCGCATCGGGGTCTACGGATCTCCCCAACTGCTACGCCAGAGTGACGGAAGTATCAGTACCGCAGGCGCCAACCATGCGATGATCTTCGACGCCAGGTGCCCGGGTGGCTGCTCGGGCGAGGACCCCGATCTCGAAAAGCCCGGGCTAGGCAACGTCTTGATCATCAGTGAGGACCTCGACGGGAACGATCCGGACGACTCAGCCGGTGGCGGCGTCCTGGTCTTGGACTTTGCGGAATTCGGGAACGGCACTGTGACGATTTCCCATCTGACAGCCCTCGACCTGATCGGAGTGGAAGGCGGCCGCGGCCCATCAACAATCGAGCTCCGGAACGAGAACGGCGAGCTGCTGGGCACTCGCCAGCTCGGATCGACGGGCGGGCCAAACGCATCCAAGACGTTCGAGGTCAACCAGGCCGACGTCGCCCAGATGGCAATTATCCTCGGCGAATCCGGGGCGATCGACAACATCGTCATCGAGTTCGAGGACCCAGGCGACCCAACCGATCCCGGCGATCCAACCGATCCCGGAGATCCCGGAGACCCAACCGACCCCGGCGACCCCGGAGACCCCGGCGACCCAACCGACCCCGGCGATCCCGGAGACCCAACCGGCCCCGGAGACCCAACCGACCCCGGAGACCCCGGAGACCCCGGCGATCCCGGCGATCCCGGAGACCCAACCGACCCCGGAGACCCCGGCGATCCCGGCGACCCAACCGATCCCGGAGACCCCAGCGATCCCGGCGATCCCGGCGATCCAACCGACCCCGGAGACCCCGGAGACCCAACCGACCCCCGCGACCCCGGAGACCCCAGCGACCCAACCGACCCCGGAGACCCCACCGACCCCGGAGACCCAACCGACCCCGGAGACCCCGGAGACCCCGGAGACCCCGGAGACCCAACCGA
>CAMYMH010000006.1 GCA_947259275.1 uncultured Acidimicrobiaceae bacterium
ACCACACCACCTATGACGAACACACCGCCTGGGCACACCGCCAAACCACCACCCACAAAGAAGCCGCTTGACAAAATGCACCCCTGGGGTATCTAGGCCGACTGCTGGGTCTCTGCCGAGGAGGTCTCTTCCGCCGAGGAAGTCTCCTCTGCCGAGGAAGTCTCCTCTGCTGAGGAGTGCTTCACCCTGGCGGCCGGGTCGATGATCCCGTGATCGGCCTGCAGATGCTGCACCTGTTCATAAGGGCCAACCACTGCCAGCATTGACTCGGCGGGAACATGGACGGTGGGACCCGGGTGCCAAGTGACTACCCCCGACTCATCGGTGAAGCTCAGCGTATTCACGTCGTATTTACCCCGCAGGTCCCACGCCGACTCACGGGTGAGGGGGGAACCCTCAGGAACCCAGAAGGTCGAGTGCACGAACAAGACGTCTCCAACGTAGAAGCTATCCCGCACCGAAGGATCAACCGCGGCGGCCGCAAACGCGGGTGCCGCCAGCGCTGAAGCGCTGAAGGCTGCCTCGATGGCGAAACTGTTGGTGATCTTCGAGGCGAGGCTTTGATCGAACAAACGCAGCACCACGCGGATGTCGGGCCGAACCTCTCTGGCGTCGAGAGCTATCTCGAAGTTGGTCATGTCATCGTCGGTACATGCGATGACGGCCACGGCGCGTTCAATGCCAGCCTTGATCAGGACGTCTGTGTGGCGAGCATCACCAAAGAGGATGGGAATGCCTTGTTCTCGGATCGCGGCGACGAAGGTCCCTGCCGGGTCCTGCTCGACCACGGTCACCTCCGTGTCGAACCGTTGCAGTTCGCCGGCCACTCGATAGCCGACCGTGCCCAACCCACATAAGATGACGTGGTTCTGCATTCGCTTGCTCCTACGTGTGTACAACATGGGGAGACGTTGGCGCAATATGAAGTCCAGGATGGTGGCCGCCGCCAACGCCATGATCAGGATGCGGACTAGAGAGATGATCGTAACCATCACCTGCGTGTCGGTTGCTCGTGTCTCGAGATCCAACAGTGAATGGTTGCCGCCGAGCATGAGCACGACCAGCATGAACGCCCGCGGCGGAAAAATGCTTTCCCTCACCGAGAGAATCACGGTCGCCACCAGCACGACTGCAACGATCGCGAGCACCGCCTTCATCAAGGCACGACGAAGGGCGAGGTTCCGCTCGTTCACCAAGCCAATGTAGCAAGCCGACCGTCCCCGACGGCCCCGGTTATGGGGTGGACGACCTGGTGGCGCAATGTCTGGCCGGTGCGGATGGGTGGAGCACCTGCGAGGTCAGTGCCCGGTGAGGCCCACCTTTTCCCTAACGCTCACCTGGTATTTCTCGGCACTGGTGCGGGCGTCGAGCGCGCCTTTATACATGAGGCGCGATACTTCTTCGTCTTCGAGCGAGCTGTAGGACCTGCGGATGGGTGCCAGGCCGTCGATGACGGCTTCGGCCACCACGTGTTTGAACTCGCCGTATTGCATGGCATTGTGTTCGGCGACCAGCTTGTCGACCTGAGTATCGGTGAACAGCGACAGTATCTCCAGCAGGTTGCTGATTCCGGGCTTGCGGTTCCAGTCGAACTCGATGCCGGTGCCGGAATCTGTGACCGCCCGTCCAATCCGCTTGCGGATGGTGTCGGGATCGTCCAGGAGTTGGATGCGGCTGCCCTGGTTTGGATCGGACTTCGACATCTTCGACGTCGGGTCCTGCAGCGACATGATCCGCGCCCCGTGCTCGGGGATGATCCCCTCAGGAACCGGGAACTCCTCGCCGAAGCGACGGTTGAACCGCTCGGCCAGGTCTCGGGTCAGCTCGAGATGCTGGATTTGGTCATCTCCCACCGGCACCCGGTGGGCGTGGTGGATGAGGATGTCGGCGGCCATCAGCACGGGGTAGGCGTACAGCCCGAGGTTGGCTCCCGCCTGGTCGGCCTTGTCCTTGTACTGGGTCATGCGGTTGAGCGAACCGACTTGCGTGAGCGTGCCGAGTATCCACGACAGCTCCGTGTGCTGCGGGACCTGACTCTGGTAATAGAAGAGGGAGGTGTTGGGGTCGACCCCGGCCGCGATCACCATCTTGGCTGCTTCCAACCGCTCTCTTTCGAACTCGGCAGGATCTTGCGGAATGGTGAGGGCGTGCAGATCTACGACGCAGTAAATGGTCTCGTATTCGTCCTGAAGCCGGACCCAATTCCGCAATGCGCCGAGATAGTTGCCGATGTGGACGCCGCCCGTCGGTTGGATCCCGGAGAAAACGATTTGCTTGGACATGAGGCTGGGGAGGTTAGTCGCTCTTGCCCACCGTCCACCGCCCACCGCCAAAAGTCGCTCGCCAGTTGCCAGACACCGGTTGGAGCTCAGTTCGCTCGATGCTGCGAAGAGGCAACCACCCACTCGATAGTTGCCTCTCCGGGCTGACCAATCACCTACTGACACGAGGCACAAGCAACGATATCGCTGCCTTGGGCCGGCTGTCAGCCCTCGGCCGGGGCCGGACAGGGGTCGATTCCGTAGGTTGCGCACTCCGCGAGAGTGAAGTCACGCGTGAGGCGTGCCCGGACGGTGGAGATCAACGGCTCGGAGTCGAGGATCGAGATCTTCACGCTCCCTTGACCTCCGGTCGACGCCAGTAGCTCACCATCGGCCGAGAAGGATATGGAGCCTGCACCTCCATCGTGGGGGTTGGTTTTGAGCAGAAGCGATCCCGACACCACGTCGAAGACGCGGATATCACCCTCGCGATCAACCGTCGCCAACAGGAGGCCGTCCGGGCTGAAGTCCGAGCCTTGGATTTCAACCGGATGGCCTTCCAGCTCTCGTACCACCTCGTGAGTGTCGGCGTCGTACAGCATGCCTCCGTCGCCCCCGACGAACAGGAGGGTCCCATCGGGACTGTATCGAATGGTCCATATTTGACCGTGTTGAATCGGGTCCCCGATCGGTCCTCCACCTGAGACATCAAAGAATGTGACCTCTGAGACGCCGTAGCCGGTGGTCGCCACTGCCGGGCCTTTCGGATGGGGAGCAACCTGCGCCCAGGAACCGGGAGTGACGCGTGACTCATCGAAACTGCCGACCTCCCATCGGTAGACGCCATTCCGGAAAGAAGCGACCACCCATCTGCTGTCGGCGCTGAACCTCACGTCTTCGGCCATGCGGTCCACAAGCAGAGTGCGTTCCCAGGTAGACGTTTCCCATATCGTGAGCGCACCTTCGGTCTTGTCTCCGGCGTTGCCACCGGTGACTGCCACCCAGCGTCCGTCGGGACTGGCTTCGACCACCCACACACCTCCCGGGTATACCGGCGAGTCTTCGGGGACTCCGGTCACTCCTTCGAGCGTGCGGATTGGATCGCCGGATTCGGCATGCCTCACCACAACCTCGCTGTTCGCCGAGACCGTGAAGAGGAAATCTCCGGTGGGGCTGTATTCAACATCCGAGTATCCGGCGACCGAAGGGAACGCCATCAGCTCCTGCCCGCCTGCCGGCGTGATGTCCCAGATCTTGACCGTGTCGTTGCTCACGCTGATGAGCCGGTCGCCAGTGAAAGTCAGATCACGTACTGGGCCAGTGTGGGCGCCCGTCATAACCTCGCGAGCCCCGCCCTCGGCCACGTTCCACACCCGTAGGAGTCCACCTTGTCCGCCAGCTGCGATCAGCCGGCCGTCGGGACTCACGTCGCCCGTGATCAACCCGCCACCTTCAGGGAAGTAGATCGTGTCCTCGACGATGCCGGTGTCCAGGTTCCAGATCTTGAGGAAGGAGTTGAATCCGATCGTGAGTAGCCGATCCTCTTGCGGAAAGAACCGCACGTCGAAGACGTAATCGTCCTGGCAACAGTACGAGCGTGCCCCGCCTCCGTTGAGGTCGACGACGATTGCGCCTTGCTCCGATGGGGCGACCGCAAGTTTTGAGGCGTCCGAAGACAAGTCGATGCCATCGCCGAACCAGGTTCCCACGCCCAGCCGCGACACTCTCGAACCTTCACGTTTCGTGAGGTCCCACAGCCATTCTGTCCCGTCGTATGAATGCGAAACCAGCCGGGTGCCGTCGGCGCTAAATTCGAGCTGGTCAACGGGCGCCACATGGCCCAGCGCGTCGAGATTGATTCCTTCCGAGAACCAGAACGGCGCTTCTGCTATTTCGATTAGTTGTACCTGCCAAGGGCTCTCGATGGTTCCTTCTCCCGTCACGCTGACATCGGCTATCGAGGGGGCCTGCTCGAGTGCGGCTTCGACCTCGGCCGCGCGAGCATCAAAGGGGAAGACGATGTCATAGGCATAGAGGGTGAATTCTCCCTCCGTTGCCGACGACCACATCTCGAAGAAATCGGCGCCTCCCGCGAAGGGGCTGTCGAACACCATCGTGCCCGAGTTGGCCTCAAAGGCCGAGACCCGTCCCATGCTGGTGCCGACAGCTACGAGCTGGCCGTCTGGGCTGATGGTCACCGTGAACAATCCATCGCCGGGATCTCCCGGGATCTCGATCAGCGTCTCGAAGGTTTCGAGATCCACCACGGCGGCCGACGACCGATCGGCCGATAGCACCGCGAGACGAGTCCCGGCGGCATCCACGGACAGGCGACGAGAACCGGGAAACGCAGCTACGAGTTTGTGCTCGGCGAGGGCACGTCTGAGCATCGTCTCGACCTCTGGAAGGACGACCCCGTCCGGTCGAGTCGAATCCATAGCTTCGAGCGTCAGCAACATGCTCAACTCAGGATCGGTGTCGAGCGCCACCAACGCCGAGCTGGTCAGTTCCCGGGCACGCGCCTTACGTTCCTCGGCCTCTGCTCGCACCCGCTGTTCAGCTTCCAACCCTCGGGCGTCCTCGGCCTCGGCAGCCTTGTTATCGGCTCGCGCGGTCTCGGCTTGCGCACGGGCTTTCTGCTCATTAGCCAACTCGGCCTGCTCTTCGGCGATGCCCGATTGGCGGTCGGCTCGCTGCCACTGGACCGCCGCCACTGTGGCCAGGATAAGAGCTACCACCGAGGCGACGGCGAGGATGGTGGTGAGGATGCGGCGGCGGCGCGCCCGGGCCTGGGCGGCGGCTTCGTCCTGAGTGACCGACGCCTCGAAGAACGCGCGCTCGTCGGTGGTGAGTGCCGTCGTTGGAGCCCAGACCGCAAAGGGGGCCAGTCGGTGCCCGGTGAGCAGGTAATCGTCGTCGAGGCCGGCATCCTCCCAGTCGGCCATGGCGGCCCGGAGGCGACGGCCGAGCATGAGTGACTCCCGCTGTTCGTCGATCCACTCCCGCAGGCGAGGCCACTGGTGGAGCAGAGCCTCGTGCGCGACCTCAATGGTCGGTCCGTGGGTTAGGGGGTCTCGATCGGTCGTCAGCAGGCGTCGAGCAACCAACTCTGCGAGGAGCGTGTCGAGGCCGGTGGAGTCGACGTCGAGCGATTCAAGTTCTGAGCGGCGAACCCGGCGCCGGGTGTCTTCGGCGTCTTCGTTGACCGTGACCAGCCGCAGCAGCACCGCCCGCGCGGTGTCCTGCTGGCCGGGGGGAAGTGCTTGATAGGCGGACTCGGCGCGGGTGGCGAGGGCGCCGGTGGTGCTGCCGATTCGTTCATAGTCGGCGGCGCCAAGCAGATCGGTGTGGCGTCGCTCAACGAGCTCGGTGAGGGCAAACTGCAGGAGCGGAAGCCCGCCGACCTGGTTATGAACTTCGGCCGCGATGCCGAGCGGAAGCCCCGGCTCCCAGCGCAGGCCGACGGCGAGGGACGGTTTCGTGATCATCTCAACCAGCTCATCCCGGCTGGGACGCAGCACGGTGACGAGACCGTCGCGCACCAGCCGGTCGATGCCGTCGTGCTCGAGCGGGCGGTCGTAGAAGTCCGCCCGCAGGGTCGCCACCACCCGTACCCGCGACCCCGGGTCGGTAACAGCCGCGGTGAGCAGCTGCAGAAACTCGGCGCGACGCTCCGGGTCCTCGACGAGGGTGAAGAGCTCTTCGAACTGATCGATGACGAGCAGCAGGTCGCCGTCGAGGTCGCCGAGCAACCGCTCCGCGGCTGCGGCGAGATTCCCTTCGTTCACCAGCCTTGTGAGGTCAACCGGAGTAGTCGCCACCGATTCGAGCGCCTCGACCAGAGCCTCATTCGGCTGCGGTCCGGGGGTGAAGGCGACCACGAACCAGTTGTCGGATCCTTCGATTTCTCCGCCACGCAGCCGCGGGACCAAACCGGCTCGCACCGCTGATGACTTCCCGCACCCCGACGGGCCAACGACCGTAACGAACCGAAGCCGCTCCACCGCGGCCAGCAATGATCCCACCAGTTCGCTGCGACCGTAGAAATCTGGGGCGTCCGCCTCTTCGAACGCTTGCAGACCCTTGTAGGGATTCCGCAGCGCCGTCAGGCGGGGCGGCATGTCGTGGACTGCCTCCGTGACCGCTGCGTCGAACGCAATCAGGAACTGCTCGATCGAGGCGAACCGATCGTTCGGATCGAAGGCGGTGGCCCGGGCGATGACGCTGTCCAAGTCGGCAGGGATCTGAGGATTCAACGCCGAGGGAGCGGGTCGAGACCCACCCGCCTCGGGCGCCCGTCCGGTGAGGGTTTCGTAGGCGAGCATTCCCAACGCGAACTGGTCGCTCTTGACGCTGGGACCTTCCCCAGCTTCCTCGGGGGCCCGGTAGGCCGGTGCCGACGAGGACCAGGCTCCTACTTCGGCGGGTTCGAGCAGCCGGGCGCTGATCCCGAAGTCGGACAAGTATGCGTTGCCGTCACGGTCGAGCAGAATGTTGCCGGGCTTGATGTCTCCATGCGTCACGCCGAGCTGATGTGCGTGCGTCAAGGCTTCGCCGACATGGCAGATGATCCGGACCGCCGAGCTGAGGTCGAGTGATCCGATCAGCGGAGTCAGCGTGCCACCCGGTAGCAGCTGCATGACCAGATAGGCCCCGTCGGAATCACGCCAGAAATCGTGCAGTGGAACGATCCGGGGGTGAGCGAGCCGGCCGATGGTGCGGGCCTCGGCTTCGAACCGGCGAACAAACGACGGTTGCCCGGCGAAATCCGGGTGAATCACCTTGATCGCCACCTCGCGCCCCACCGAAGGCTGGAATGCGCGGTATACAAAACCGGTGGCACCCTCCCCGATCACATCGCGCAATTCGTATCCCGGGAGTGACAGAAGCGGAGCACGGTCAGCAATCGTCGACTCGGCATCGATGCGCAACTCGGGGAAGTCGGCGGGGAGTCCGACGAACACCACTTGCCCGATCCGCTCGCCAGCGGCGAACCCCCGGAGCTGGAATTCGCCGAGCGGCCTGAGTTGCATGCCGGGCGGCGGATCCTCTAGCAGCGCTCTCTGGGCGGCAACTGAGACCAGCACCTGTCCGCCGTGGGCAGCGGCGGCCAACCGAGCGGCCCGGTTCACGGGCGGGCCGTAGAAGTCACCGACCCGGGACTCGACCTCCCCCACGTCGATGCCGGCTCGCACCCGCAGCTCACCGACGGTGCCCCATTCGTGGTCCCGGAGGCTGCGGAGCGCTGCTTCGATCGCCCGCACCGCGGCGGTGGTTGACGGAAACGCTGCCAGCAACCCGTCACCGGTGTGCTTGAAAACAGTCCCCCCGCTCTCTTCGACGGCTGTGCCCAGGAGGCGGTCGTGTGCAGCCAGTGCATCCGCCATCGCCGCCGGATAGTGATCCCAGCGCTCGGTCGATCCCTCGATATCGGTCACCAGGAATGCCAGTCGCTGGGTCACCGTCCGTCCCGAACCTGCCAGCAGTTCCTCGTCCTGTTGCAGGATCTTCAGCTCGAGGTCCTGCAGCTCCTTCGAAGGTTCTAATCCAAGCTCCTCGGCGAGATACTGCTCGGCGTGTCGATAGGCACGCAGCGCTTCGGTCTGGCGGCCGGCGCGGTACAGGGCCAGCATCTGCTGAGCCCGGAGCCGTTCCCGCAGCGGGAACTCGTCGGCCAGCGCCTCCAACTCCCCCACCAACTGGTCATGGAGTCCGGCGGCGAGATCGGCATCGATCCGCCATTCCAACGCGGTGAGCCGCAGCTCGCGTAGCCGGGTGATCTCCGGTTCCAGAGATCCGCGCCCGTCCACGTCGGCGTAGGGATGGCCGCGCCACATGGCCAGTGCGGTCCGCAGTTCCCGGCCGGCGCGGACCGGATCGACCGGAATCAGGCGGCGGGCGTCGGCCACCAGTTGCTCGAAGCGGTTGGCGTCGATCGTCAACGGATCAACATCGAGGAGGTATCCGTTTCCGCCCCAACGAATCACGTCACCCAGCTCCCGGCGAAACGTCGAAACGAACGTCTGGACCGAGCGACGAGCGCCGACATCGGCGTCTTCTCCGTAGACGTCGTCGACGATGCGATCGATGGGGACCGTATGGCCGGCGTTGGCAACGAGGTGAGCTAGAACCCCTCGCTGCTTTGGTCCACCCACCGGCAGCCGCTCCCCATCGCTCGCCACCTCAACAGTGCCGAGCACGAGGAGATCCACGCCGGCAGCGTACGATCTGGAGGCAGGACCGCACAAGGGCACAATGTCACGGTTTCTGGCATGAGCCGCCACCAGCGACTGAGCGCCGGTTACGCGGCATCCCGATCTCCTTCAACCGAACGGTCCAAACGGGGAGCGCTCGGCACGGAGAGTGCATCGTCCCGGTCACCGGCCGGGGCAGCAGCCATCGTCGATGACCGGCGATTTGCAGTGTTTCGAATCAGACGAGCGCGATGTGCGCGTTCCAGATGGCGGACCGTATGCGGTTCCAGGAGCATGGCATCCTCTTTTCTTGAGACAATCGAAAGCCACGCAGCCAGAGTGCCCCATACCACTCAAGGGCCATACAAAACCGATTCCATCGGGGGTCGCCCACCGCAACCAGTCTCCAGTCCCGGTCGCCAGTTGGAGCTCAATTAGGTCGGGGCTGCGAAGAGGCAACCCACCGCCGATAGTTGCCTCTCCCAGAATCCTCCGCCCGAAAGAGATAACTGGAGACTGGTGACTGGCGACTCTTCATGACTGGAGACTCTCTCATTGCCTGCTGCTTACTGTTTGATTCGCTTGCTTGTTGACTTACCCCGTCCCACCCACCAAACTGCCCACCACAATGCACGCACCCACCAGCATCGGTATTACTTAGCGCATACGTCCCCACGCGTATGCGCCGCTGCCCTTCGGAAACCCGGAGGGTTTTTCATTGAAAGGAGAACGGCATGGTCGAGATCTACGACACGACCCTGCGCGATGGCACCCAACTGGAAGGTATCAGCCTGACGGTCGAGGAGAAGCTACGGGTTGCCACGCTCCTCGACGAACTCGGAGTTCACTACATCGAGGGCGGCTGGCCGGGAGCCCTGCCCAAAGATACCGAGTTCTTCGCCCGGGCAGAGAAGGAGCTCGACCTCGGATCCTCAACGTTGGTCGCGTTCGGTTCGACGCGACGCGCCGACGCCGAGGCCGCCTCCGATCCGCAGCTCGAGGCACTCCTCGACGCCAACACCGAGGTGATCTGCGTCGTTGGCAAGTCGTGGGACTACCACGTAACTGAGGCCCTCCGCACCACCCTCGAAGAGGGCCTCGCCATGGTGACCGACACCGTCACCTTCCTCAAGAACGAAGGGAAACGGGTCTTTTTCGACGCCGAGCACTTCTTCGACGGCTTCACCAACAGCCCGGATTACGCCCTCTCGGTGGCTGCCGCGGCTGCGGCCGCCGGCGCCGAACGAGTCATCCTGTGTGACACCAACGGAGGCGGCCTCCCGTCATCGATCGGGGCTGCGGTGGAGGCAACCCGCGCGGCAATTCCCGATGCGGTCCTCGGGATCCACACCCACAACGACTCGGGCTGTGCGGTTGCCAACACACTGGCCGCCGTTGCCGCCGGCGCGGTTCAGGTTCAAGGTTGCATCAACGGCTACGGCGAGCGCACCGGCAACGCCGACCTGTGCACGGTGCTGCCCGATCTAGTTCTCAAGCTCGGGATCGAGGCGATACCCAAGGAACGACTCACCCGCCTCACCACCATCTCGCACCTGATCGCCGACCTCGTCAACATCACCGTCGACCCGCACCACCCCTATGTCGGGACCTCGGCCTTCGCCCACAAGGCCGGGCTTCACACTTCGGCGCTCGCCCGGCGCTCGGACGCCTATGAGCACATCAGCCCCTCCGATGTAGGAAACACCACCCGAATGGTGGTCTCGGAGATGGCGGGCCGTTCAACCGTTCTCGGCAAAGCCCGCGAGCACGGCCTGGATCTCGACGACGACACCGCAGCCTCCATCCTTGCCACCGTCAAGGAACTCGAAGCCAAGGGCTACCAGATCGAAGCGGCCGACGGCACCTTCGAGCTGCTGGTGCGCCAGGCAACCGGCTGGACTCAGCCGTTCTTCGAGCTGGAATCGTTTCGCGTGTTTACCGAGCGGCGCCGGGATGGAGATGTCGTGGCCGAGGCCACCATCAAAGTTCACGTCGGAGGCGAGCGAGTGGTCGCCACCGCCGAGGGCGACGGGCCGGTCAACGCGCTCGACCGGGCTCTGCGCCAGGCCCTGGCCAGCGCCTACCCCGACGTCGAGCACCTGCGCCTCACCGACTACCGGGTCCGGGTGCTCGATCCCGCCGCTGGAACCGCCGCCGTCACCCGGGTGCTGCTGGAAATGAGCGACGGCCGGGAGGCCTGGGGAACCATCGGCGTGCACGAGAACATCATCGAGGCCTCGTGGGAGGCAGTGGCCGACGGAGTTGTGGTCGGCCTGTTGCGGCTGACCTGACATGTTCCTCGGGACGGCGGCCAACGTCGCCACCGTGCTGATCGGATCGACCATCGGTGCGATTGCGGGTGCCCGGTTCCCGGAGCGGGTCCGCTCGACGGTGATGGCCGCGCTCGGGTTGCTAACGCTCGCCATTGGCTTTCGCGACTCGCTCAAAGCGACCGACTTCATTCCCATCCTGGCTGCCGTCCTTGCCGGCGGAGTCATCGGGGAGCTGATTCGCATCGAGCAGGGCCTCGAGTGGCTCGGAGATCGCTTGCGGGATCGTTTCGCCGGCGGGCACGAGATGCCGACCATCGATCCCGAGCTGCCGGAGGCGGCCACCGATGACCTCCCGACAGAGGTCAGAAGCCGCTTCGCCGAGGGATTCGTGGTTTCCTCACTCGTCTTCTGCGTCGGGCCGCTCACCGTGCTCGGAAGCATCAACGACGGGCTCGGCGACCCCGAGTTGTTGTATATCAAGGCCGGATTGGACGGTTTCGCCTCGGTTGCCTTTGCCGCCGTCTATGGGTGGGGCGTTGCCATGTCGGCGATGGTCGTGCTCGTCGTGCAGGGTGGGATCGCCGGATTGTCGGCACTGCTGGGCGACTTCTTGTCGGACACATCTCTCGACGCCCTGGCATCGGCGGGCGGCATTCTGTTGATTGGGGTGGCGCTCCGGCTGCTCGATCTCAAGCGGATCCGGGTCGGCAACTTGCTCCCGGCCCTGGTGCTGGCTCCCCTCTTCACTGCCCTCTAATCACCGCCAGGAGCGACCGCATGATGGCGGCGGAGGCACCCCACAGCACCTCGCCCTCCACCTCGATGAACCAGAGCTGGTGGCCGGACCAGTTCTCCGTGCGCCATCGGTCCTCGTTCAGGAAATGGTGGAGCGGGGGCACCATCGTCGCGGCCACCTCGGCTGGATCCGGGACCAGCTTGGGAACCCTGTCGAGCCGACCAACCACCGGTGCCACCACCACATCGAAGCGATTGGTCGAGACCGGTTCCAGGAACCCAAGCGGCGTTACCTGATGCGCCTGGATGCCGACCTCCTCGTCGGCCTCCCGCAAAGCCGCCGCCAGTACCGAGTTGTCGATCGGGTCGATTTTCCCGCCCGGGAAGGCCAGCTGACCAGGATGTGACGGCATGTGATCGGGGCGCTTGGTAATCACCACCCTCACCACATCGGACTGGTCTTCAAACAACGGAACGAGCACCGCCGCGGTGGCCGGGCGGTCGCCGTAATGGTCGGCCGGCAGATCGGAGAGCGTGTCCCAAAGCGAAGCCATCGAAGAAGACTAGAGCCAGTCCCAAGACCCAAGAACAAAGACCCAAGAATGGGCTTCATTTCTTGGGACTGGCGACTTGGGACATGGGACTCCATATATGCTTCTCCAATGCCTCGACCGCAGCCGACAGGAGGGAGTCCGGGAACGCTGACCGGCGCCTCCCGGTTCACGCCGCGGCTCGAGATGCGGCCGTTTCGCCGGCGCGACCTCGACGCCCTGGTAGATGCGGCCGCCGACTCGCTCTCAGACCTCAGCAAGTGGCTCCCGTGGGCCCACTCGGGGTACGGGCGACGCGACGCCTTGGTGTTTCTGCGCGATTCGGTTTCGGCGTGGGGTGAGGGCCGGGCCTTCGACTTCACGATCCGGTATCTCGACAGGCCCGGGTTCCACGTCGGAAACGTATCCGCTTGGTTCATCTCGCGCCAATCGCGAGTGGGCGAGGTCGGATACTGGATCCGGTCGAGCGAAACCGGCAAGGGAGTGGCCACCGAAGCAACTGCCCGCATTCTGGCCGTCGCCTTCGACGAACTCCGCCTCCACCGGGTGGTCCTGCGCATCGCCGTCGGCAACCGGGGTAGCGAGCGGGTCGCAGAGAAGCTCGGCTTCACCCGCGAAGGCCTGCTGCGCCAGGAGCTACAGGTGAATGGTGTCTGGATGGATCACTCCATCTGGGGAATCCTCGAAGAGGAGTACCGGAACTTGAGGCCCGAGTACGCCGACGAAGGCTGGCTGACGGCATAGACACGGGAGACTTCGGGATCGTTACCCGTTTCCCGAGGGAACAACCTCGACTCCTCTGTCGAGAGCCGGGTAACGGGAGACGAGAACGCACACAAAAGAGAGGCGCCCGCGAGCGCCCCTTTTCCCAGATGCAAAGCCGCAGTTGGCATGAAGAAGACCGGCGCAAAGCGCCGGCCTTCTTCCAGGGAACTCGAAGAGTTCCTACATCATTCCGTGCATGTCGCCGCCAGCCGGCATAGCAGGAGGCGCCTCTTCCTTCTCCTCGGCCACAATGGCCTCGGTGGTGATGAGGAGCCCGGCAATGGATGCCGCGTTCTGCAACGTCGAGCGGGTGACCTTGGCAGGATCGATGACCCCGGCCTTCATCAGGTCCTCGTACACCCCGGTCTGGGCGTTGAAGCCCTCCTTGGCGTGCTTGAGACCCTTCACATGCTCAACCACCACACCGCCCTCGAACCCGGCGTTGACCGAGATCTGCCGCAGCGGGCTCTCGAGCGACTTGAGGACGATCTGACGACCGGCCTTCTCATCGTCGGTGCCGCCGCGCAGCTTCTCGACCGCTGCGGCCGAACGAAGCAAGGGAACCCCGCCGCCGGGAAGGATGCCCTCCTCGACGGCAGCTCGGGTCGCCTGAATCGCGTCCTCGATGCGATGCTTGCGCTCCTTGAGCTCGACCTCGGTCGCTGCACCCACCTTGATGATGGCAACGCCACCGGCCAGCTTGGCCAAGCGCTCGGACAGCTTTTCACGATCCCAATCGGAGTCGCTGTTCTCGATTTCGCGACGGATCTGGGTGACGCGGGCATCGACATCGGCCTTCTTGCCGTCGCCTTCCACGATCGTCGTGTTGTCCTTGCTGATCACCACCTTGCGGGCGGTACCGAGCAGCTCGAGCGTGGCGTTCTCCAGCTTGAGGCCAACCTCTTCGCTGATGACCGTCGAACCGGTGAGGATGGCAATGTCCTGCAACATGGCCTTGCGCCGCTCACCGAACCCGGGGGCCTTGACGGCCGCCGAGGCGAAAGTGCCCCGGATCTTGTTCACCACCAGGGTCGCGAGAGCCTCCCCCTCGAGATCCTCGGCAATGATCAATAGCGGCTTGCCCGATTGCATGACCTTCTCCAGCACGGGAAGCAGGTCCTGGACCGCGGTGATCTTCTGATTGGCGATGAGGATGTAGGGATCCTCCATCACCGCTTCCTGGCGATCCGCATCGGTGATGAAGTACGGGGAGATGTAGCCCTTGTCGAACTGCATGCCCTCGGTGAACTCCAGCTCAACGCCGAACGTCTGGCTGTCCTCGACGGTGATAACGCCTTCGTTGCCGACCTTGGCCAGCGCCTCGGCGATCCGGTCGCCGACGGCCTCGTCCGCAGCCGAGTTGGCAGCGACATAGGCAATCTTCTCTTTGTCGTTTGCCCCGACCGGCTCTGCCTCATCCATGAGGAAGCCAACCGCCGACTCGACGGCCTGTTCGATACCCCGTTTGAGCTCCATGGGGTTGGCGCCGGCGGCCACAAAACGCAGGCCTTCCCGCACCATTGACTGGGCAAGCACCGTGGCGGTGGTTGTGCCGTCACCGGCAACGTCGTTGGTCTTGTTGGCTACTTCCTTGGCAAGCTGGGCGCCCATGTTCAACCACGGATCGTCGAGCTCGATTTCCTTGGCGATGGTTACGCCGTCGTTGGTGATGGTGGGTGCACCCCACTTCTTCTCGAGGAGCACGTTGCGGCCCTTGGGCCCGAGTGTGACCTTGACGGTATCCGCCAGGGCGTCCACGCCGGCCTGAAGGGAATGCCGCGCCTCCTCATCAAATTGCATTTCTTTGGCTGCCATAGTTCTCTTCTCCTAGCCGATGACCGCGAGCACGTCGCGGGAGGACAGGATCAAGAAGTCCTGGCCTTCGAATTTGATCTCGGTGCCGCCGTACTTCGAATACACGACGACGTCGCCTTGCTTCACGTCCACCGGGACGCGCTCTCCGTCCTGGAAGTCACCGGGGCCCACGGCCAGAACGTCGCCGAGCTGTGGCTTCTCCTTGGCCGTGTCTGGGATCACCAGACCGGATGGGGTGGTTGCGGTGTCATCTTCCTTGGGTTTTACGATGATGCGGTCGCCTAACGGCTGCAGCTTCATGCGGTTCCCCTCCTTTAGCACTCGATACTTACGAGCGCTAAATATAGCAGTCAAACCGCGCGAGTGCTAAGTCTTTTTGTACGAGTTTTGGATAGGTCGCCAACCGCGAACCGCCGACCGCCGACCGCCGACCGCTCAGGAAACTATCTGGGTCTGGCGACCGGCACCAGGCATCCGGCATCCGGCATCCGGCATCCGGCAAAGCGCTCCCACCACGACCGGATGCCGGAAAGCGAGCGCCGCGAGCGCCGGATACCGGAAAGCGAGCGCCGCGAGCGCCGGATACCTACAGCGTCAACCCCGCGTCGACATCACTCCCGAAATCGCTAATTTCCCCACGTCCGAGTTTGTGGGCGCCGACGACGGCGATCATTGCGCCGTTATCCGTGCACAGGTCGCGGGGGGGAACGAACAGGGCTACTCCGCGCCGGTCGGCTTCCTCCTGGAGCCGGTGGCGCAAGCGTGAATTGGCCATCACCCCTCCCCCGCCGCCGACCACCTTGACTCCGGAGGCGTCGACCGCGTTGAAAGTCTTGTCGACCAACACGTCAACGATCGCCTCCTGCAGCGAAGCGGCTACATCCGGGATCGGTGGCAGCGTTCCTGCATCACGGTGTTCGCGAACATAGGTGATGAGCGACGTCTTCAGACCGGAGAACGAGAAGTCATACGGCCGGTCCGGCAGGGCACGGGGAAACGCAATCGCGGCCGGATCCCCGTCGGCGGCCTCCCGATCGATGGCGGGACCACCCGGATATCCGAGTCCGAGAAATCGTGCAGTCTTGTCGAGGGCTTCACCGGCCGCGTCGTCGATGGTACTCCCGAGAACCTCATAGTTGCCCCAATCCTTCATGTGCACCACCTGGCTGTGGCCGCCCGATGCAAGCAGCACCACCGCCGGCGGGGCAAAGGCTGGATCGCCGAGGAGCGGGGCATATAGGTGTCCCTCCATGTGATTGACGCCGATGAACGGTTTTCCGAGCGCCCAGGCGAGCGACTTGGCGAAGGTGAAACCAACCACCAGGGCTCCTACCAGCCCGGGGCCCTGCGTAGCCGCAATCGCGTCCAGGTCGGTTTGATGCACGCCGGCCTCCGAGAGCGCCCGGTGGGTCAGGTGCCGTACCGACTCAACGTGCGCCCGGGCCGCAACCTCGGGAACCACACCGCCAAAGCGGGCATGGATGTCTACTTGCGATGCCAGCACGTTCGCCCGCATTTCGTGACCGGCAACGACACCGAGCCCGGTCTCGTCACAGCTGGTCTCGATGCCGAGCACCACCGGCGTTCCGCTCACGATGCCTCCTGCCGAATGGAGGCAAGCGTTTGCTGGTAGTCAACAGAATCGATGTCAATCGCCCACATCACCACTGCATCCTCCGTCGTGTAATACCCCTTGCGGCGACCGGCGGGCTCAAACCCGAATTTGCGATACAGCTCGAGCGCGGCCGCATTCGACTCCCGAACCTCGAGGGTCAAATGTCGGGCCCCGTTCGCCCGCGCCATGTCGATGAGGTCCACCAAAAGTCGCGAGGCCAACCCTTGCTCTCGATAGCCGGGCGCTACCGCCAGCGTCACCAGGTGAGCGTCCTCACCAACCAGCATGATGCCCCCGTAGCCGCAGATGTGTTCACCATCCAGAGCGGCCACATACCGCCGGCTCGGTTGAGAAATCTCCTCCGTGAACAGCGCTCGCGACCACGGCTCGACGAAGGAGGCGGCCTCGACGACGGCCACCTCATCGAGATCGGCTTCGTCCAACGGGCGCAAGCTGATGTTCAGTCGGGCCACCCTGCCTCCTGACGGTAGTCCTTCCAGTTGATGGTAACGTCCGGCTCTCGCAGATAGAGCGGCCGCACGTCATCGGGAGCCGGCAGATCTCCTTTCGCCATTCGGGCCACTGCCAGTTCGAGTAGCACGTCGGCGCTCGGCCAGCGGGGACGGCCAACCTTGACCCGGTGGATCCCGCGCAGGGTGCCGGCGGGAAGCGTCTGGTGGTCGCCGACCACCAGCGTGTCCTCGGCGGTTGCGTCGAGCAAACCGGCGAAACCCTTCGGGTTCACCACTTCGGGGGCGCCATCTCTGATCACACCACCTGGAACCGGGCGGTACGGAGCCGTCGCCACTTCGTTTCGCCGCACGTCAACCACCGGCCAGATGATCCGCCGGCCGGTCGCGGCCCGAAACGCCAGCGCATCGAGCGACGAGAGACCCACGAGCTGGGCACCGGTGGCGGCCGCCACTCCCTGAGCGGTGGCCAGGCCGGCACGAATGCCGGTGAAGAGCCCCGGACCAACATCCACGACCACGGCGTCGAGCTCTCGTGGCGTCCAG
This sequence comes from uncultured Acidimicrobiaceae bacterium, assembly GCA_947259275.1. Lineage (GTDB taxonomy): Bacteria > Actinomycetota > Acidimicrobiia > Spongiisociales > SHLN01 > SHLN01. The sequence goes on from CAMYMH010000006.1 coordinate 17,226, forward strand.
CCGACCTGCTGAAAGCAGTAGTCCATCGCGGCGACCAGGAACCTAACGTGGCCCCGCCGATCAACCTGCAGCGACATCGCAAGCAGGGCATCATCGGTACCCAGCGCTACCGACGAGGCGGGAGTGGCCGTCTCGATGGCGAGAATATTCACTGTTGGACTTCCTGGAGTGGGCGCGTGACCCAGTTGCCATGCGGGACCAATTGGATCCGGCGATGCTCACCATCCTCGATCCGAAGGCTGACCACGAGGTGATTGGCAGGCATCCACTGCTCAATGGCGGTGCCCCACTCCACCGCCAGCACGCCTTCGGCCGACGCCTCGGTGAGCTCGAGGTCCTCGATTTCGGCCATTGTCTCCAGTCGGTAGACGTCGGCATGGGTTAGCGGCAGGAGCCCGGGATAGGTCCGCATGAGGATGAAGGTTGGGCTGGTGATCGGCTCGTCGACGCCGAGACCCTCAGCCAATCCGGCCACGAAGGTGGTCTTGCCTGCTCCCAGCTCGCCGTCGATGAGCACTACATCTCCCGCCCAGAGGAGGCCGGCGAGGCGCCGGCCAACGGCCATCGTCTCGGCGGGGGTTTCGCACAAGATGTCGACGCTCAAGAGAACAGCTCGATCTGTTGGGGTACGGACGGCTCCGGAGGTGCAGGCGCCGGCTGCTGCTCGATGACTTGAACCGCCAGTTGCAGATCGCCAACCATCTCCTCAACCACGCGCTCCCCGTTTCGGAGGGCGGCGGCCGGGTGAAACGTTGGCACAACGTGGCGGCCCCACCATGGATACGCCTGGCCGCGCATCCGGGTGATGCCGACCTGGGTCTTGAGAAGCAGCTTGGTTGAGAAGTTGCCGAGCGTGACCACCACCGCCGGGTCGATGAGTTTGATCTGCTCGATCAGGTAGCCCTTGCAGGCGTCAATCTCGTCCGGCCGGGGGTCACGATTCCCGGGCGGACGGCACTTCACCACATTGGAGATATACACCTCGGGACGCGTCAGCCCGACTCGCTCCAATAGGGTTGACAGCAGCTGACCGGACCGGCCGACGAACGGAAGGCCCTGCTCGTCCTCGTGCTGGCCGGGGCCCTCCCCAATGAACATGAGATCGGCATCGGTCGCCCCGGCTCCGAAGACCACCGTCTTGCGACCCTCGTGCAGCCGACAATCCACGCAGATGGATGCTTGTTTCTCTAGCAGCCGGAGTTTGGCTGCGGGGTCTTCGCTCGTCATCCCTCTTCCTCGGTGGCGGCCGTGAGCGCCGCCGCGATGGCATCGCCCACCGCCACAAATGCCGCTTCGCCCACTGCGTCGAGATCTGCTACTGCTTCGCCGCAGGAGACCGCAAAAGCGACGTCGCCATCATATCGAGTGTGGCCCGGCCGAATGCAGGCCGCGATCGCGTCCTGAGCCCGCACCGCCAGGCGCAGCAAGTCGTTTCGATCGATCCGGGTGTCGGTGGCGACCACCACCAGCGTGGTGTTCTCGAGCGGAGCCGGAGGCCCGGCCGGAGGACCCGGCCGAGGCGAGCCCCCGGTGAGAGCCACACCATCGAGGGTGAACACATCACCAACTGCGTTCACCACCGCCAGTGCACCCACCACCGCCTGCCCGCCGACGGTGTTTTCAACGGATATGCTGGCCGAGCCCACCCCGCCGGCTTGCATGTTCTCAGTCCCGCGCCAACCGGCGACCAACGCCCCGGTACCTGCCCCCACCGCCCCCATAGGTACCGGCGCGTCGCCGGCGGCCGCATAGGCAGCCGCGCCATCATTCGGACCCGGCCGGGCGGCCGGATCGCCGGCCAGGAGGTCGTAGATGACCGCGGCCGGAACGATCGGAACCGGCCCCCGCGGAGTCTCGTGGCCGCGGCCCTCGGCCTCGAGGGCGCGGACCACGCCATCGGCGGCCGCCAGCCCGAAGGCGCTCCCGCCGGTCAGGACGATCGCCTGGATCTCTTCTATCCGCATCCCCGGCGCCAGCAAGGCCAGCTCGCGGCTTCCGGGAGCGGCACCACGGACCTCGGCGACCACGCGATTCGGCTCGGGAAGTGTCACTACGGTGACGCCGGTGCGCCCGACCGGATCGGTCCAATGACCGACCCGGATGCCGGGAACCGAGGTGAGAGTCATCCGCGGTATCGCCTCGGGAGCCGCGGCCCGAAGCCGCATAGGATCTCCCAACTCACGGAATCGAGCCGCTCCGCCCACTCGTCGGCGTCGATCTCGCCATCTCCCTGTCTCCCGAGCAGCACCACCTCGTCACCGACCTGAACCGGCTCATCGCCCATATCGACTACCACCTGATCCATGGTCACGATCCCGGCGTACGGCCGGCGCCTTCCCCCAATCAGCACTTCTCCGCCGATCTTGGCCAGCCGGCGGGTGACGCCGTCGGCATAGCCGATGGGGACGGTGGCGACGGTTGACTCGGCCTCGAGCGGACGGATGCGCCCGTAGGCAGGCCGGGCACCGGCCGGAAGACGCCTGGTATGAGCCACCTGCGAGACAACTCGCATGGCCGGCTGCAGCGCGACTACCTCTCGGCAGGCGGCCGATGGATAGCAGCCGTACATGGCCAGACCAACGCGGACCATGTCCAAGCGGGCCTCCGGATACAGCAAAGCTCCCGCCGAGTTGGCGGCGTGGACGAGGTCGGGAGCCGCGTCGGCCCCATCGACGAACTGGCGGAGCTGCTTGACCTGGCCGCGGGTGAAGTCGGCTTCGTCCTCGGCGGATGGGAAATGGGTCCAGATGCCGCCAAGAGTCAGCCACGGATCCTTCTGGATACGCGCCACCAGCCCGGCGGCGGTTATCTCGTCGGTCCCAACCCGATGCATCCCCGTGTCGACCTTCACATGCACCGAAATCGGACCGGCGGCTGCTCTGGAAAGCGCCGCCAGGAAAGACTCGGTGTACACGGTCGGCGTGAGATAGTGGTCGATGAGCGACGAGACGTCGGCAGTGGTGGCTTCCGACAACAGCAGCACGGGAGCCTCGATACCGGCCTCACGCAGGCGCAGCCCTTCGGTGACGGTAGCGACTGCCAGCCAGCCGGCTCCGGCCTCCAGAGCGGCCTCCGCCACCGGGACATCACCGTGGCCGTAACCATCAGCCTTGACCACCGCGCAGAACTTGGCCGGGGCGACCACCTGGGAGATTTCCTTCACATTGTGTCGAATTGCTTCGAGATCGACCTCGACCCACGACGGCCTCATCGCAGCACCACCCCGATTTCCTCGACCAGGCTCTCGGCCGTCACCACCGACCAGTCGGCAAGCGATCGTCCGGCCCGCCCGTGCCAGAACGCACCGGCGTATGCCGCAGCATCGGAGTCAAGGCCGCCGGCCCACAATGCCGCCACTGTTCCGGTCAACACGTCACCGGTGCCGATGGTGGCAAGTTCCGGCCCCCCCTCGGTGATCACCCAGGGAGTGGCGGCGGCGCACACGAAGGTGGGATTGCCCTTGAGCAGCACGGTAGTCCCGGTGGCGGTGGCCAGGGTGGCGGCGGCCGAGTAGGAAGCGCCCTCGCCGGTGAGCCGTCGGAACTCGCCGGCATGCGGGGTGATGAGCGTCTCCCCCGTCCGTCGCAACTGAGCAGGATCGGAGATGGCATTGAGGCCGTCGGCGTCGATGAGCAGCTTGCCGTCCCAACTACCAATCAGCTCGGCCACGAACTTGTCCTGATCCGGTCCCAGGCCGGGGCCGAGCGCCACCACATCAAAACGAGCCGCCTGCTCGAGGAGCTCGGCCACGTCGGCGGGATCAAATTGATCGCCGTTGCCGATGCCCCGGGTCATCACGCCGGCGCTCATGGCCTCGAGCGCTCCCTGCCAGCGGCCCGGCACCGCCGCCGCCACCGCCCCGGCGCCGGCCCGAAGCGCGCTCGCGGCGGCCAGCATGACCGCTCCGGTGAGGCCGGGTGAGCCACCCACGACGAGAACGGAACCGGCCGACCACTTGTGGGCCGTCCGCGGACGAGCCGGGATCTCAGCGTCGGCCTCCGTGACCAGCCGAAGCTCCGGAGTTCCTCCCTCGAGGCCGATGTCCCGGACCTCCAGAACCCCGCACCGTTCTGGTCCTTCGCCCAGCAGGTGCCCGACCTTGCGAGCATGAAACGTCACCGTGCGCTCGGCAAAGAACGCCTCGCCTGCCACAGTCCCGTCACCGGCGCTCAGGCCGCTCGGCACGTCGATGGCAAGGACCGGAGCCGTGTGCGCCAGCCAGGGCAGGACATCGTCGGGGAGCGAACCGTGGAAGCCGGAGCCGTACAGGCCGTCGATGATGAGATCGGCCGGCGCCGGGTCGTCGAGCGGCACCACCCCAACCCCGGCGCGGGCGGCAGCCACCGACGCCTTCCTGGCGGCCGAGAAGTCTCCCTTGGGAAACCCCCGGGCGTGAACCACCACCGCCGCCCCCCGCCGGGCAAGGTACTTGGCGGCAACGTAGGCATCTCCGCCGTTGTTACCGGGTCCGGCCAGGACCGCCACCTGTGACCCGTACCCGACGCCCATGTCGACCGCGGCCAGCGCCACCCACAGCCCGGCCCGTTCCATCAGCGATTCGATCCGATCCGCAGCCGCCGCGTCGAGCACCGCCGACTCCCCAGGAGTGATCACGAGCTGCATGGGGCAAGCGTACAAGTCGGCAGGCCAACCAGGCCGCAAATTGTCACGCCGGTAGAGACGACAGCTTCGGCTCGATCTGATCGGGGTCGCAGCCACTTCCACCGGAGAACTCTTGCCAACGGGTACCCTCAGGTTCGAAGCCCAGCAAGAGAAGGGGATCCCCGTGGGGTCCGAGGGCCGAGGATGCCGCTGACGGTCAGCTACGAACCGACTTCCGGAGTAGTCGAACTCTCAATGTCCGGAGTCGTCTTTGCCGAGGAGCTCCCGGAAGTGGTGAGGATGACTGCAGCCCAGGCCGAGGAACACGACGCCCACCTGTCTCTCTCGGACTACAGCCAGGCCACGGTCGAGTCTTCGCCCTTCGACGTGTTTGGGCTCCACCAGCTGCAGCTCGACGAGGGCTTGGATCCATCAATTCGCGTCGCCGTCATCCCTCCCCTTTCCGATCGCGGCGAGCAGCTGGCGGACTTCTACAAGGTGATCTGCTCGAACCGGGGCTGGACGGCTGCCGTGTTCCGCGACCGGCAAGAGGCGATCGCCTGGTTGTCGGAGTGAGGCTGTGTCGCTAGGCGGCCTGGCCGGGCGATTCTTGTCCGCTGGAGTCCTGGACGGATCGGGAGGACACGAGGTCGACCATCCGGGGCCGAGATCGTTCGAGCTCCTTGTCGAGGGCCGACCAGGCCGTCGCTAGGGCCGCGTCGTCCGAGACACCGGCTGCGGCCGCCAGGGCGCTGGCAGCCGACGCGGCGCCGTCTGCCCCCAGTTGCGATAGAGAATCGGCAACCTGGTTAGCGAGGAGGGCGACCTGGCCTTGGTCTCCTTCGGCGACGGCGAGCTCAATCTCGGCAGACAGCTCCTGGTAATCATCGAGAAACTCGCGGGCAAACCTGGCGGTGTCGGCGGTGGTCGGCCCGGCGGCCGCCGGCATAGGATCGGGTTGGTCGCTGCCGGAATCCGCTTCGGCCGGCTGGAGAGCGGGACGGGTCAGTTGCGTGATGAGGGCATGCAACTCCTCCGGCTTGAAGGGCTTGGCGAGATAGCCGTCCATTCCCGCCCGCAGACAACGGTCGCGGTCCCCATCCATAGCATGAGCGGTGAGCGCAACGATGGGAACATGCTTGCCTGTGCCGCGTTCTCGTGCTCGGATGGCGGCCGTCGCTTCCAACCCGTCCATCTCGGGCATCTGCACGTCCATGAGGACGAAGTCGAACTCGCTCTCCTGGACCGCGGCAACGGCCAACCCCCCATGTTCGACCGCTACTACATAGTGGCCTTGCTTCTCGAGAAGTCGGGCTGCCACCACGCGGTTGGTGGGGCTGTCGTCGGCCACAAGTATGTTCAACCGCCGCCGCTGTTCTCGCAGCCAGTGACGGGTGATCAGCTGGGGCGGCCCTTCAGGCGCGGCGGCAATGGCAGCCTCGATGGCTTCGACAAGGTCGCCCGCGTCGAGCGGCTGTGTCAGGTATCCGGCCGCCCCGGCTTCGCGAAAGCTGGCGGCGTCGCCCCGGGCTCCTGCGGTAGCGATCACGATGACGGACAGGTCTCGGACGGCGTTGTGCGATGAGGCGGCAGCGGCGAGTTGAAGCTGGTCGGCGTCGACGTCGATGACCAAGACGCGCGGTTCGATGTCCTGCTCCCTGGCGCGGCTGATCAGATGAAGCGCGGCGTCGAAGTCGTCCGCACTGATCGGAATCATCCCGCCTTGTCGCAGTACCTCGCACAAGACGCGCCGCTTGGCGGCGGAGTCGGCCAAGACAACCACCGGCAGAGCGTCCGTGCGCTCGTCTGGCGTCTTCGGCATGAATACATGCGACTCGTTCTGCAGCGCCAGCCGAACGAGGATGTGGAATGTGCTTCCCACGCCCACCCGGCTCTCTACCCAAATTCGGCCATTCATCATCTCTACTAGCTCGGCGGTGATCGCGAGCCCCAGGCCGGTGCCTCCGTGCTTTCGGGTCGTGGAGCCATCTCCTTGCTCGAAGGGATCGAAGATCGTGGCCAGATGCTCGTCGGGGATTCCGATGCCGGTGTCGGTAATCTGGAAGTGCAGGTCGACGACCTCCCCTTCTCGCGCCTCCAGGTTGACATCCAGCGTGACACTTCCGACGGCGGTGAACTTGAGTGCATTGCCAACCAGGTTGAAAAGGATCTGGCGAAGACGCCCGGGGTCACCCACCAGCCCGTCGGGGACGCTTGGATCGACACGCCGATGCAGCTCAAGGCCCTGTGCGCTCGCCCGCACGGAAAGGGTCGCCACCGTCTCGCCGATTACATCGGTCAGGCTGAAGGGGATCTCCGAGAGGCTCAGCTTGTTGGCCTCGATTTTCGACAGGTCGAGAATGTCGTTGATGAGCGCGAGGAGTCCGTCCACCGACGATTTGATGGTTCCCAGGTACTCGCGTTGCTCGGCAGTCAGGTCGGTTCCCAAACAGAGCTCGGTCATGCCGTAAATGGCGTTCATCGGCGTGCGGATCTCGTGGCTCATGTTCGCCAGGAACTCGGACTTGGCTCTGGTAGCGACCTCGGCTTGCTCTTTGGCAGCGCGGAGGTCTGCTTCTGCTTGCCACCTCTCGATCGCGTAACGGATGGTCCGATCGATCAGCGTGGCATCGGCCCGTCCTTTGATCAGGTAGTCGTAGGCACCGGCCCGCATCGCCTCGAGGTCTATCTCCCGGTCGTCCTGCCCGGTGAGAAGGATCACGGGAGCTTGCCGGCCGTTGGCGGCGGTCTCCCGCAGCAAGTCGAGGCCGGTCTGCTCGCCGAGGCGGTAGTCGAACAAACAGATGTCGTGTTGATTCAAGGCAACGGCTTCGAGGCCTTCCTGGAAGGTCGGCACCCAGTCGAGCACGTAGCGGTCGCCCGGGATCTCCTCGATGGCGTCGCGGGTTTCGACGTAGTCGTCTTCGTCGTCATCGACCAGCAGGATTCTGATTGGAGCGGCACTCATAGCTACGCCCGATCTCCTTCGCGCCCGACGGCATGGCGGCGGCCGATCATCCGGGTGTGGGTCCCGGCCGGCTGAGGGCCGTCTTTCCCTGTCCCCGGGGATGTCATTTCGATGGTGAGCACTGGTGCATGCATCACGCATGGGATCGGAAAAGTCTGGGAATCGCTTGAGTGATTTGGGTGCAGCCCTCGCCTTCGAGGCGGCTCGGCCCCCCCCATCGAAACGCCGGCTCTCGACTAGCGCCCGGCGAATCACTCAAGACCTGGAAGCTGGTGTCGATGACCTCCTATGTTCACACCCACGACGACTTGCCAAGGCAGACGGTTTCGAGGGCGGCGGGACATCGCACCGGCCCGAGCTGGTAGGCCATCCCCGCCCGCAATCGCGAAGCTAGGCGTAGCACTGGCTCTGCTGGCAGGTGCTTGCGGTGCCCCGGATGTTGAGCAGTCGGCGGAATTGCCCGATGACTCGTCGTACGCTGGGAAGATCCTGTGGGTCGACTCCTATCACTCGGAGTACGAGTGGTCGATCGAAATCGAAGAGGGTCTGCGGTCGGTGATCAACCCTACCGGCGTCGAGCTGCGCATCGTACGCATGGACACGAAGCGGAACCCGGGCCCACAAGCCAGCCATACCGCGGCGCGCGAAGCCTTGGCGGTGATCTCAGCCTTCGAACCCGATGTTGTCATCGCCACGGACGACAACGCTCAGACCTATCTGGTGGTGCCCCATCTTCGCGATGTCGGGGTCTCTGTGGTTTTTGCCGGCGTTAATTGGGATGCATCCGAGTATGGCTATTCGTCCTCCCCGAATGTAACCGGAATGATCGAGGTCGATCTCGTGGAACCACTGGTGGATCTGCTCGCTGTCCATGCCGATGGGATTCGGGTCGGCTACATCAGCGGCGACACCAAAACCGACCGCAAGCTGGTGGATGTGTACAACGATCGATTCTTCGGCGGTGAAGTTGTCGCCTCCTTCGTCACGACCTTCGACGAGTTCCAGCAGGCCTTCGTGGAGATGCAGGAGCAGGTCGACATCCTGCTCTTCGGCAACAATGCTGGGATCGAAGGTTGGGACGACGCGGCGGCGGCGGAGTTGGCGGCCACTCACACCTCCATCCCCACCGGCTCGCGCTCTTCCTGGATGGCACCGTACGTTTTGGTGACCCTGGCGAAGCTTGGCCAGGAGCAAGGCGAGTGGGCTGCGACAACAGCTCTGGAAATCCTGCAGGGGGCGTCGCCGGCGTCGATTCCGGAAGCCGAGAACGCAGTCGGCAAGCTCATCGTCAACGCCGACATTGCCGATGCGCTCGGCGTGGTATTCGGCCCGTCGGTGCTGCGCACTGCCGAGATCTACCGTGAAGTAGAGCCGTCCGGGTGATCGGACGCCGTGGTTTCTACGACTCGTTGCGGGCCAAACTCGTGGCCGTCTTCGTGGTGGTCATCGCCCTGGTGCTGGGGCTGGGACTAACGGGATACTCAGACCTCAGCAACGCCCGCCGGATATCCAACACGGTGGAACCCGTAAGCGAGCTGCACCACGTGGCGCTCGAACTCTCGGAGAGTCTGGCGTCTCTCGACGATAATCTCGAGGTGTTCGTCATCGTGCGCGGGAGCGAGCAGCGTGCCGCCGTTTCGAGAGATCTGGCCGACTTGACCGAGGCGCAATCCAAGCTGCGCGCATCGCAAGGCTTGGAATTCTGGGACACCTACGACTCGGCTCCGATCCTGGCATCGATCGACGGGCTACGGACCCAGGTCGAGGCCTTCGTGGCGGCTCCGGCCGAAGAAGCGTCTTTGAACAACGAGGCGGTCGCTCTCCTATTTCGGAGCGTGGCCGAGACCGCCGCCGACAACGCCGAGTTCTATCACGTCTCCGAAGAATGGGTGGAGGATGCGGTTGCCTCGCAGACGGGCGTGCTCGAGTCCCTGAACACTCGATTCATCGTCGTGGGCTCCGCCGTCCTCGCCATCGTCGGGTTTATGTTCCTGGCAGTCGGGCGCAGCATGAGTCGGATCAGCTCGATGACTGCAACCGCAACCGCCATCGCCGGCGGGGATTTGGGACCGAGGGTGAAGGTGCGGGGCGGTGACGAGATCGCCGAGTTGGCCGCGGCTTTCAACACGATGACCGAGCAGTTGGGCGAGCTCATCGAGGAGCTTGAGGAACGCGTTGCGGAACGGACGGCCGATCTCTCGCACGCCAATGCCGCCCTGACCGACGAGATCCACGAGCGGGAGCGAGCCGAGATGGACATGCGCCACGCCAAGGAGTTCGCCGAGACCGTGCTCAACAGCATGAGTGATTCGATCTCGATCGTCGATGTTCGCGACTTCACCATCGTCGGCGCCAACAGCGTCTTCCTCGCTCAATACGGGCTAACCGCCGAAGAGCTTCGAGGTCGTTCGTGCCATGCGGTGACACACGGACGCGCCCAGCCCTGTGAGCCTCCCAACGATGTGTGTCCGCTTCTCGACTCTGTGGCAAGCGGCCAGACCGCTTCGGCCGAGCACCAACACGTCACCGATTCCGGTATGCGCTACGCCGAAGTCTCGGCGTCGCCGATTCGTAATGATGCCGGCGACATCATTCAGGTGGTCCACGTTTCTCGTGATGTCACCGAGCGTAGGCGAGCGGAGGCCGCCCTCGAGACGTACGCGTCGGAACTGCAGCGCAGCAACGGCGCCTTGCAAGAGTTCGCCTACGTGGCTTCCCACGATCTGCAAGAGCCGTTGCGAAAGGTGCAGTCCTTCGGAAGCCGCCTCCAGGCCAAGTATGGGTCCCAGCTCGATGAACGCGGGCAGGACTACCTCCAGCGGATGCAGGGGGCGGCGGCCCGGATGCAAGACCTCATCGACGGGTTGCTCAGCTACTCGCGGGTCACCAGCACCGCCAGGCCCTTCGAGCAAGTTGACCTGGTCGAGGTGGTGGAAGGCGTCCTCTCCGATCTGGAGGTGCGGCTCGACGAGGTTGAGGGGAAGGTAATCATCGGCGAGCTCCCCATCATCGAGGCCGACGGGTTGCAGATGCGCCAGCTGTTTCAGAACTTGATCGGGAACGCCCTGAAGTTCACCAGGCCGCACGAACCTCCCGTCGTCATGGTGCAAGCCCGGCCGCTAGATGCAGCCGGCTTGCCCACCGCGACATGGAGTATCTCCGTCGAAGACAATGGCATCGGTTTTGACGCCAAATACGCCGACCGAATCTTCGGCGTGTTCCAACGACTGCACGGCCGGGGCGAATACGCGGGGACGGGGATCGGCTTGGCAGTCTGCAAGAAGATCGTCGAGCGACACGGCGGCACGATCGAGGCGGCCAGCAGTCCAGGGGAAGGAACGACCTTCGTCATAACCCTCCCCACAACCCAGAGCAGAGGAGCGAACGAGCGATGACAGCACCACGGCCTATCACCATTCTCATGGCCGACGACGATCCCGAGGATCGAATGTTGGCCTTCGAGGCGTTCGAAGAAGCCCGGCTGGCCAACCATCTCCGCTTCGTGGAGGACGGTGAGGAATTGATGGACTACCTGCATTGCCGGGACCGCTACGCTGGGCCAGAAGCCGCTCCCCGGCCGGGTCTGATCCTCCTCGACCTCAATATGCCGAGAAAGGATGGACGGGAGGCGCTGCGTGAGATCAAGGACGATCAAAACCTGCGCAGCATTCCCATCGTGGTCCTCACGACGTCGAGAGCGGAGGAGGACGTGCTCCGCACCTACAACCTCGGAGTCAACTCGTTCATTTCGAAGCCGGTGACCTTCGAGGGCATGGTCGATATCGTGCGCAGCCTGTCTAAATACTGGTTTGAGATCGTCGAGCTTCCCCCGGCGGCGTGATGGCCTAGGTGTGGTCTCCGGGGAGGTTGTCCCTGAGGGTGCTGATGGGGGTGGCTCATTTGAGTGATCCGTGGGCTCGGTGGTGATTGTAGAAGTGGATGAACCCGTGGAAGCCGATTGGAAGCCGATGCTGCGTTGGTGCTCTGAGGTCCAGGGTCGGATGTAGGCCGATTCTTCGAGGAGGATGCGGTGGAAGCGTTCGACTTTGCCGTTGGTTTGGGGTCGATACGGGCGGGCTTTCTTCACGGTGGTGCCGGTCTCCTGGCAGTGAATCACCCGCCGTCGCAGCCGCCGAGGGGTGCGATTCGGTGACCGGTGCGGCCGCGACGACCGATCGAGCAAACCCCTCTCACCTTCGGTCCGAAACCGGTCCCGCCATTTGCGAACCGTTTTGGCGTCCACTTGAAACCGCTCGGCGGTCGCTTTAACCGTCCAACCAGCCTCGAGGACACAGGACACCATGCGACGGCGACCTTGGGGAGTGAGCGGCGCACTGGGATGCTGGGATCTAGCGTGAGACACGAGCCCTCCTTGTGAGATGTGAGTTTTCGACGACCCACAGTCTCGCTTGGAGCGCTAAACCCATCACACCATCCCGCCAGGGAAAACGTCCCCGGTTGTCACACCTGGGCCACGGAGATGGCCAGAACCATGGCCGTGACGTCTGTATGGGTAATCGAGACATGGACCTCGGTGACACCTAGTTGGGAGGCCCGGTCCAGAGCCGTTCCAAATAGCCGGACCGTTGGCTTTCCGCCGCCGGTTATTTCGATGTCCTTCCAGCGGAGCTGGCGCCAGCCGCGGCCCAGGCTCTTCATCACTGCTTCCTTGCCGGCAAAACGGGCGGCCAGTCGGCGTGAGGGGTTGGCGAACCGGGCGGCGTAGGCCTGCTCGTGCTCCGTGAAGCAGCGGGCCAAGAATCGCTCGGGATACTTCCCATAGAGCTTCTCCACCCGGCCGATCTCTGCCAGATCGATCCCGATGCCAACGATGTTCATGGGAGCGAGCTTATACCTCCCCCAAGCGCGAAGCGGATCGGCACGAAGGAGGGCGAGAACGTGCCGTGACGGCCGCTCTGAAAACGGCCGGGGGTGGAGTTTCGGCGACCTCGAGACCTCGAGATCCCGTCTGGCCATTTAGGCTGACGCGAACAACTAGGAAGGGAACGGAAAATGGCCCTGGACTCCACGGCGACAGCTCATTGGGAAGGCGACCTTATGTCGGGTGCTGGCACTGCGACCCTCACCTCCGGGGCTGGCGGTCCATTCCCGGTCGATTGGAAGGCGCGGTCAGAAGAGCACGGCGACAAGACCAGCCCGGAGGAGCTGATTGCTGCCGCCCATGCGACATGTTTCTCAATGGCGCTGTCTAACGGCCTCGGCAAGGCCGGGACGCCACCGGATCATCTCGACGTGACGGCTACCGCCACGTTCGTTCCCGGGGAGGGGATAACCGGGATGCAGTTGGTTCTAACGGGTGAGGTACCCGGCCTCAGCGACGAAGGATTCCGGGAGGCTGCCGAAGAGGCCAAGCAGAATTGCCCGGTCTCGCAAGCTCTTGCCGGCAACGTACCGATTACCCTCGAGTTCAGCTAAGCCAGCCAGCGTTTCCACGGACTCGTAGGGCACACATCTGCCAACCGAGGACCGCCCACCGTGGGTTTCTGCGCACGGTTGGCGGTGGGCAGTGGGCGGTGGGCTCCGAGCGAAGCGAGGCTCATTCCACCGTCACACTCTTGGCCAGGTTTCTCGGCTGGTCGATTTCGAGGCCGCGGGCGTCGGCGACGTGATAGGCAAGCAACTGCAAGGGCACGATTGAAAGCACCGGGCTCAGCAAGTCCATGGTGCGGGGAATTCGCAGCACATGGTCGGTGTAATGCTCGATCTCGGTGTCGTCGTCGTAGGCGACCGCGATCACGCTGGCACCCCTGGCCTTCACTTCCTGCAGGGCCGAGACGGTCTTGTCGTAGACATGCTGCTGAGTGTTGACCACGATCACCGGCGTGCCTTCGGTAACGAGAGCGAGGGTGCCGTGCTTCAACTCGCCGGCCGGCATGGCCTCGGAGTGCAGATAGCTGATCTCCTTGAGCTTCAAGGAGCCCTCGGTGGCGACTGCGTAGTCGAGCCCCCGGCCGATGAAGTAGATGTCGTCCTTGTCGGCCAGCTGACCGGCCAGGAAGCGGGACATCTCATCGATGCCCTCCTCCCGCTTGAGGAGCGACTCGACCTGTTCCGGCAGTGCCTCGAGTGCGGTCGCCACCTCACGAGCCGCGCCGTCGTCCAGCAGGCCCCGTGACCGTCCCAGCTTCAAGGCCAGCAGGTACTGGGCGATGAGCATGGCGGTATAAGCCTTGGTTGAGGCAACCGAGATCTCGAGCCCGGCCCGCGTGTAGACAACGTCGTCGCTGTAATGGGTGAGCGCCGAACCGACCACGTTGGTGATCGCCACCAATCGCGACCCCCGTTCTTGTAGCAGGCGGGCGCCGGCCAGAGTGTCTGCCGTCTCACCGGATTGGCTGATGGCAAGAGTCATAGAATTGGGGGCAACGATGGGGTCCCGGTACCTCAGCTCGTGGGCATACACGGCCTCGGTTGGGATGCGCAGCAGACCCTCGAACACCTCCTTGCCGGCCAGCCCGGCATGAAAAGCCGTGCCACAGGCAGTTATCCAGATCTTCTCGAGCGACTCTTCGAAACCGGTGTCCCATCCGACATCCTCGAGAGTGACATCCGTGCCGCTGAGGCGCCCGAGCAATGAGTCCGCCACCACCCTGGGCTGTTCGAAGATCTCCTTGAGCATGAAGTGCGGATAGCCGCCCTTCTCGGCTTGTTCGACATCCCAGTCGATTTCTGTTTGCTCGCGTTCGATCGGGGTGCCGTCCAGCTTCTCCATCCGGATCCCCTGAGGCGTGATGGTGACCATCTCACCATCCTCCATCACTATCACCCGGCGGGTGTGATCGAGGAGCGCAGGAATGCCTGAGGCGACAAACGTCTCACCATCCCCAAAACCGATAACCATCGGGCTGATCATGCGGACCGCAACCAGAGTGTCCGGCTCGTGCGCCGTCATGGCTACGAGTGCATAAGCCCCGCTGGCACGTGCAACGGCCCGGCGCACCGCCTCGGCGAGGTCTCCGTCGTACTCGGCCGCGATCAGGTGCACGAGCACCTCGGTGTCGGTCTCCGACGAGAAACTCGCCCCCGACCTCAGGAGCTCCTCTCTCAGCTCGAAGTAGTTCTCGATGATGCCGTTGTGGACGATGGCAAAAGACTCGCTCGGGTCGGAATGAGGATGGGCGTTGAAATCGGTCGGAGCGCCGTGGGTGGCCCAACGGGTGTGCCCAATGCCGAGTTGCCCCTCCGGGGAAGTCTCCTCGAGGAGGGCGGTGAGTCGGTCGAGCTTTCCGGCCGCTTTGCGCACCTCGATTGCGCCCTGGTTGGCGACGGCAACGCCAGCGGAGTCGTAGCCCCGGTATTCGAGCCGCCTGAGGCCTTGAAGGATGATCGGGCTGGCGGGACGTGGTCCCACATATCCCATGATTCCGCACATACGTACAGCTCCTGTTCCCGAGTGCCGGAGTGTGCGCAGGTGCGCGGTCCCATGATTGGGCTCACATCCGCCGGGCCTCTGTTCCCGGGATCACTCCCGGGGTTTCTTCCCGTCGGTTACGACCGTGAGCGGCCGAGAGGGCATCCGCCGAGCATTTCGATAACCCTCTTCCTCGTCGCCTCGCAAAGCGAGGGCAGGCGCTAGTTCTTAACTCCGGTACTCGTTGTACCGCGCCTCAGGCTATCACGAATTTCGCGAAGTGAAGCAGCAGCGCAACCCGTTGCCCGTTACCCGAAAGAAAGCGCATCAGCCGGTGGGCGGTTGGCGGTGGGCGGTTGGCGGTGGGCGGTTGGCCGTGGGCGGTGGGCTCGCCGGAGGCGTTCCCTACTCCCCCAGGGCGCCTCTCACCACTTTCGCCAGGTCGTCTGCGATGGCAGCGGCGTCGGTCTTGGTGGCGGCCTCGACCATCACCCGCACGAGCGGCTCGGTGCCGGAAGGTCGGATGAGCACCCGGCCTCCGCCTCCCAGCATCTCCTCGGTATGGCGAACCGCTTCCCACACTGCGTCTGCCGATTCGAGCCCGGCCCGGTCGGCCACCCGCACGTTGCGCAGGACCTGGGGGTAATCGGTCATGACCTGTCGCAATTCGGTTAGGGGCCGGCCGGTGGCGGCAACCACCTCGAGCAGGCGAAGCGCGGTAAGCAGCCCATCGCCGGTGGAAATGTGGTCGAGGAAGATAACGTGCCCGGATTGCTCGCCGCCCAGGTTGGCCTTGTGGGCACGCATCGCCTCGAGAACGTATCGGTCACCGACGGCGGTTTCGACGACCTTGATGTTCAGGTCGGCCATGGCACGGCGAAATCCGAGATTGGTCATGACGGTCACAACCACGGTGTCGTTCTTGAGCTTGCCCTGCTCGTGCAGGTGACGAGCAATGATCGCCATGATCACGTCGCCGTTGAGGGAGACGCCGGCCTCATCGATGGCGACGAACCGGTCGGCGTCGCCGTCGAATATCAGCCCAATCTGTCCTCCGACCTGGGAGGCCAGGAACTCGGGATGGGTGGCACCGCATCGATCGTTGATGTTGAGGCCGTCCGGCTCACAGGCGAGCGCCCGCACGTTGAGGCCCAGCTCCTCGAACAACCGCGGGGCGGCCAGGAAGGCGGCTCCATTTGCACCGTCGATCACGACATCGATCCCCCGAAGAGTGTAGGCAACGTCCGCCTTGAGCCACTCGAGGTACAGATCGATGCCGTCGGGACGGGGCAAGCGGATGCCTACGCCGGCCCGCGGCGTGCGCCAGGGGGCTCCTTTTCGCAGCCTGGCTTCGATCTGGTCCTCGATGGAGTCGCTCAGTTTGCCGCCGTCGCCCCCAAAGAACTTGATGCCGTTGTCGGGGGCCGGATTGTGGGAGGCCGACACAACCACCCCGAGGGAGGCGTCGGCAAGATCGGTGAGGTGGGCGATAGCAGCGGTGGGGATGACTCCAACGTCCTCGGTATCGATACCCACCGAATGGAAACCGGCCTGAAGTGCCAGGCTCAACATCTCCCCAGAGCGCCGTGTGTCCCGACCTATGACGACGGGACCGACGATATCGTCGGCTGCGGCCCGCGCCAGATTCATCGCGAAGTCGACGGTGAGCTCTTCGTTTGCCACCCCCCGGACCCCGTCCGTTCCGAAAAGCCGCTGGCCCTCGGTGAGCAATTTACCGCTTGGTGTACTGCGGGGCGCGCCGAGCCTTGCGCAGACCGTACTTCTTCGGCTCAACCCGTCGAGCGTCCCGGGTGAGAAAACCGCCCTTCTTGAGGGCGTCACGCAGTTCGGGATCGATGACCTCGAGCGCCCGGGCGATTCCGAGGCGAAGCGCATCGATCTGTCCGGTGGTGCCTCCACCCTCCAGTTTGGCGTGGATCTCGTAGCGACCCTCCAGCTCGACGGCACGGAGAGGTTCGAGCACCCGCACCCGCATGGCCATGGTGGGGAAATACTCCTCCAAGCGCTTGCCGTTGAGTTTGAATCCAGGCTCGCCTTCCATGATCCTGACCTGCGCCCGAGAGCGTTTGCGGCGGCCGGTTGCTTGCCCAAGGACCTCAGCCATTACTTCTTCTCCACTTTCGCAATCTTGAACTCCAACGGCTGCGGTTTCTGTGAGGCATGGGCATGGTCCGGCCCGGCGTACACCTTCAGCTTGCGGAACATCGCCCGGCCAAGCCGGTTCTTTGGCAGCATGCCGCGCACCGCCCGCTCCACGATGGCCTCCGGCCGGCGAGCCTGTAGCCGCTCGAACGACTCGGCCTTGATGCCACCTGGAAATCCACTGTGGCGGTAATAGATCTTCTTCTCGGACTTGGCGGAGGTGACCGCCACCTTTTCGGCATTGATCACGATGACGTGATCCCCGACGTCGAGATGCGGCGTATATAGAGGCTTGTGCTTGCCGCGCAGGATGCGGGCCACCTCAGACGCCATCCGCCCGAGGGGCAGGTCGGTGGCGTCGACGGTCCACCAGACGCGCTCGATGTCGGCGGGACGCGGCGTATAGGTCTTCTGTTGCTTCACGCGGAGAAAACTCCCCAAGAGGTTGCGGGAACGGAGAAATGATAGTCACCTTTCCAGCATGCGCAATGCGAGCCCAAGACCCAAGACCCAAGACCCAAGACCCAAGACCCAAGACCCAAGACCCAAGACCCAAGACCCAAGACCCAAGACCCAAGACCCAAGGCCCAAGAGAAAGCTCGCGCGTTCTGGCCTGGGACTGGCGACTTGGGACTTCCTCGGTCTCTGGACTTGGGACTGATCAGTAGTCCACCCGCCACAGGAACAGCCCCTTGGCCGGTGCAGCCCCCCGGGCCGCATTCCGGTCTTCCTTCTCGAGGATTGCGGGCACGTCGTCGGGCTCCCCGTTTCCCCGGCCGATCTCGGCCGACAGGGCCACAATGGCTCGCACCATCTGATGGCAGAAAGAGTCGGCCGAGATCTCGAACACGACGGTGTCGTCCGGTGTGCTCCACCAGCGGGCGTCCACCACCGTGCGCCGGGTGCTCTTTCCTTCCCGTTTCCGACACAGCGATGCGAACTCGTGCTCGCCGATGCAGTGGGCGGCCACCGCGTTGAGGCGGCCGAGGTCGAGCTGGTAGCGGTAGTGCCAGGTAGTACGAGCGCGGAAGGGATCGGGCCAGCGCCGGTTGAGTATGAAATAGCGATAGGTGCGGTGGCCGGCGTCATGGCGGGCATGGAAGTCGGAGTTGGCAACAGTGACGGATTGAAAGGCAATCTCGGGGCCGAGCATCCGGTTGAGTGACCGGAGCAGCCTGTCCGGGTTGATCTCGCGTTCGGTTTCGACGTTGACTACTTGATGGTGGGCGTGGACGCCGGCATCGGTACGGCCTGCTACATGAGTCCGGATGGGACCCAGCACCGGGATCAAAGCGGACTGGAGCTCACCCTGGATGGTCCGGAGCCCCGGCTGAACGGCGTACCCGTGAAAGCCGGAGCCGTCATAGGAGAAGTCGAGCCGGTAGTTGATCAACCGAATCCGGGAATGGCGACCAGCAGGAACCACACGAACATGGCGGTGAGCGCCGAGCCGATGGCTCGTTCCTGGGTCATGTCGAGGTTGGACTGAAATCCGGTCACCATCATTGCCGCCGACCAGATCCCGAGAAAGATGATGGCCGCGCCCACCGGGAGACGGAGCAGGCCGACGATCGGCACCAGCGCCAAAGGGGCGTGGGCGTAGCCGGTGATGGGCACGATGGTCCCGAAGTTGATTCTCGCCTCGAAGATGAAAGTCGAGATGGCATATACCGCCGCCGAGCCGAGGATCCATGCGAATGCCCCGCTGATGAACAGCGAGAGGAATTCGGGGATGGCGAAGACTCCTGCTCTCAGGAACGGCAGGCCACCCAGGCTCCCGACTCCTGCAACAATCCACCAGAACAAATAGACACCGGCCACGATGAGAACCGCGTCGCCATTGGCCGCCGAGTTGAACTGCATCCACACGTAGGCGTCGCGTTTGAGTTGCAGGGCCTGCATTAAGCGCTGGGTTTCCATTCAGCTCCTAGAAGATGAAGCCAAGTATGCCGCGGGCAACAAGGTACACGATCCAGCCGATCACAATGGTTCCGACCGCTTTGCCGGTCGAAAAATCCTGGCCTTGCCGGACCGCCACCACTGCCGCCACCAGCGCCCAAACGCCACCGACGAAATGGCCTACTCCGGGCACGATGCCGAGCGCCATCGGGCTGGAGGCATAGCCAAGAACCCTGAGCATCTCTCCGGTGTCAGAGGTTCCGCCCAATTGCCTGCCGATGATGTTGGTGATAATTGCCCACAGGACCCAGCCGACGACCGCGCCGATGAGCCCGCCCACCACGCTGCCCCAGAACTTGGTCTCCGGGAGGATCCACTGGCCGACTCCCCAGAGAAGGGCGGTAACCACCACGATGGTGAACGCCTCGCCGGTGTATCCGCGATCGTGCTCGACCGTTTCGTACAACTCGACGTCGAGCTTGGCGGCGCGAATCATCCGTTCCAGCATGGGTTCCTCTTTCCGTGGGTAGCGCCCTTAGGTTAGTTTTTCGCGATCCGGCAGCGCTACTTGGGAACGCCTGCGGCGTTCCTTGAGCCCACCGCCCATCGTGAACAGTTCTGAGTCGCGGTTGGCGGTCGTATGTTGGCGGTCGGCACGCCGAAGGTGCGTCCGCCCTAGTCCACAAGTTCGATGATCGCCATCTCTGCGCCGTCGCCACGGCGGGGGCCGAGCTTGAGGATGCGGGTATAGCCGCCATTGCGCTCGGTGTAGCGGGGTGCCACTTCGTCGAACAGACGGGTGACCACTTCGGTGTCCTCGATCTGGCGAAGGATCATCCGCCGATCATGCAGGCTCCCGTGGCGGGCCTTGGTGATCAGCTTCTCGGCGTAGGGCCGCAGCACCTTCGCTCGGGAGAGGGTGGTTTCTATCCGCCCTTCCCAGAACAGCGAGGCAGCCAGATTGGACATCATGCGCCGGTGATGCGACGGGCTTCCGCCGAAACGGGGACCCTTCTTGGGGCGAGGCATCCGTCTGTGTCCTTTACAGTCCTGGCTCGATCGGCTGGGCCGGATCTTCGTCGCGGGACTGCCGCAACGACAAACCCAGCTCGTCGAGCTTGGCAGCCACCTCTTCCAGGCTCTTTTGGCCGAAGTTGGTGATGTTGAGCAGGTCATCCTCGGTTCGCATCACCAGCTCGCCAACCGTCTTGACTTGCGCCCGGCGCAGGCAGTTGCGGGGACGCTCGGACAGATCGAGAGCCTCAATGGGAAGGTCGAGGTCGGGCGAGCCCGACTCGGCTTCGACAACGTCACCCAGCTCGAGGCCCACGCCTTCGCCCTCACCCACGTCTGCGAACAGCCCGAGCAATTCGCGCAGGGTCTTACCGGCCGACGAAATGGCTTCGGAGGGGGCGATCGAGCCGTCGGTTTCGACATCGATGATCAACTTGTCGAAGTTGGTCATCTGACCCACCTGGGTGGCACCGACTTCGTAGGCAACTTTGCGCACCGGCGAGAAGATCGAGTCGATGGGAATGATGCCGATGGTGTCGCTCTTCTTGTTCTTCTCAGCAGTTCGATAGCCAACACCCCGCTCGACGGTGACCTCCATATCGAGAGTCCCCGACGACGAGAGCGATGCGATTACCAGGTCCGGGTTGACGATCTCGACACCGGTGGGCAGCTTGAACTGGCCGGCCTTGACGGTGCCTGAGCCCTTGGCGGACAAGAACAAGGTCTGGCCTTCCCCTTCTTCCATCCGCAGCACGACCTGCTTGAGGTTGAGAATCACGTCGACGACATCCTCTTTGACACCCGGCACGGTTGTGAACTCATGGAGCACGCCCTCGATCCGCACCGAGGTAATGGCAGCTCCCGGGATCCGGGACAGCAGGGTGCGCCGAAGGGTATTGCCCATGGTGTAGCCGAAGCCAGGCTCGAGCGGTTCGATGACGAACCGTGACCGGGTGTCGGTGAGGAGTTCCTCTTGAATCTGTGGGCGCTGAACGATGAGCACGGGGCTCCCTCCGTTACTTCGAGTAGAGCTCGACGATGAGCTGTTCTTGGATTTGGGTGTCGACTTGGGCCCGGGTCGGTAAGTCCCGAACTGTGATCTTCTTCTCGTCGGCGTCGACTTCCAGCCACTCGGGGATACCCCGGTCACCGGAGGTGTCGATCGCATGCTGGACGGCTACCAGGTTCTTGCTCCGTTCCCGCAGCTCGAGGCTCGAGCCGGGACGGACCCGAATCGACGGCTTGTCCACTCGCCGGCCGTCGACGAGAACGTGGCCGTGGGACACCAGCTGGCGGGCCTGGGCCCGCGAGGTGGCGAAGTTCGACCGATAGACGACGTTGTCGAGCCTGCTCTCGAGAATCCTGAGCAGCTTCTCGCCGGTGATTCCACCGCCCCGAGCTGCCTCCTTGTAGTAGTTGCGGAATTGCTTCTCGAGGACACCGTAGATCCGGCGGGCCTTTTGCTTCTCCCGCAGCTGAATGAGGTACTGGGTCTCTTTGATGCGTCCGCGGCCGTGCTCTCCTGGCGGATAGGGGCGCAGCTCGATCGCACACTTCGACGACTCGCACCGCTGGCCCTTCAAAAACAGCTTGGTGCGCTCGCGGCGGCACAACTTGCAGACGGGTCCGGTATAACGCGCCATTAAGCGTTCCTCCGGGTGAGCGTGAGGTCCATCAGTTTCCCCTCCGCTTCTTTGGGCGGCACCCGTTGTGTGGCAGAGGGGTCACATCTTTGATCCCGGTGACTTCGAGGCCCATGGCCTGGAGGGTGCGGACCGCGGTTTCCCGGCCTGAGCCGGAGCCACGCACGATGACATCGACCTTGCGAATGCCGTACTCCCCGGCCTGGCGGGCAGCTTGCTCGGCTGCGACCTGAGCCGCGTACGGAGTCGACTTGCGGGATCCCTTGAATCCGACCGAACCGCCCGAAGTCCACAGGATGGTGTTTCCCTGGAGGTCGGAGATGGTGATGACCGTGTTGTTGAAGGTGGCTCGGATGTGCGCCTGGCCATGAGAAAGGGTCCTCCGCTCCCGCCGGCGGGACCGGGCCGCCTTCTCATCGACCTGCTCGGGGGCTTCCTCAGCAGCCGCCTCGTCAGTTGAAGCCGCCGCCGGTGCCGGCGTTGCGGGAGCAGGTGTCTCCTCGGCTTCAGGGGCCGCGGTTTCGACCGCCTCTGCCGGTGGGCTGTCGGCGGTGGGCGGCTGGCTCTCAGCCTCCACAGCCGGGCTCTCCCCTTCGGGAATCTCGGGAGTCGTCATCTACTTCTTCACTGCCTTCTTCTTGCCGGCAATGGCCATGCGGCGCCCCTTGCGGGTACGGGCGTTGGTATGGGTCCGCTGGCCACGTACCGGAAGGCCGCGGCGGTGCCGGATGCCCTGGTAGGAACCGATGTCGACCTTGCGCTTGATGTTCTGGGCCACCTCGCGGCGCAGATCGCCTTCCACGCGGAAGTTCTGCTCGATGGCACGCCGGACCTTGAGGACCTCATCCTCGGTCAGATCCCGGACCTTGGTGTCTACCGACACCTCGGCCAGCTCACACACGAGCTTGGCTCGGGTGGCACCCAGCCCATAGATGTAGGTGAGAGCGATCTCGGCCCTCTTGTCCCGTGGGAGGTCGACTCCTGCAATACGTGCCATTCGTTATCCCTGTCGCTGCTTGTGGCGTGGGTTGCTCGGGCAAATGACCCACACGCGTCCGTGCCGCCGGATGATCCGGCAGCGCTCACACATCTTCTTGGCCGATGGTCGAACTTTCATTTGTACCGATACGTGATCCTGCCTCGGCTGAGATCGTACGGAGTCAGCTCCATCCGCACCCGGTCGCCGGGAAGAATCTTGATGTAGTACATCCGCATCTTCCCGGAAACGTGAGCGAGGACCTCATGCTCGTTGTCGAGCTTCACACGGAACATTGCGTTCGGGAGAGGCTCGACGACAGTGCCCTCGATCTCAATTACGTCGTCTTTTCTCGCCACGCCAGACCTCAAAAAGGCCGCGGACAGCCAGACGGGCTATGATAGCCAACCTCCCCAGCTAACGGCAAGCTACCACGAGTCCCAAGACCCGAGACTCGAGTCCCAAGCCAGAGCCATCCGACTTGGGACTTGGGACTTGGGACTTGGGCCTCAATCTGTCATTACCTCGACACCGTCGGCGGTAATCGCGATGGTGTTTTCGAAATGGGCGGACAGGCTGCCATCGGCGGTTGTGACGGTCCAGCCGTCGTCTTGCAGCTTGGTGCGCCAATCCCCCATGTTGACCATGGGCTCGATGCAGATGGCCATGCCCTCCTTCAGCTTCATGCCCTTCCCGGACACGCCGTAGTTGGGAATCTGCGGCTCCTCGTGCATCTGCTCGCCAATCCCGTGACCCACATACTCACGAACCACCGAGAAGCCCGCCCCTTCGGCCACCTGCTGGACGGCGGCGCCGATGTCCCCGATGCGGGCGCCGGCCCTGACCTGCTCGATCCCGGCCTGCATCGACTCCTCGGTCGCCCGGATGAGTTTGGTGACCTCGTCGGAGACATCGCCGATGGCGAACGTGCGGGCAGCATCTCCGTGATATCCCTCGTAGATCGCTCCCACGTCCACCGACAGAATGTCCCCGTCCTTCAGGCGATAGCCGTCCGGGATGCCGTGAACGATGACGTCGTTGGGCGACGTACAAATGGTGGCGGGATATCCGTGATAGCCGAGGAAGGACGGCGTGCAGTCTCGCTCGCGAATGATCCGGGCCGCAATGCCGTCGAGGTCGGTCATGCTGACTCCGGGCGCGGAGGCCTCCTGGAGCGCGGCCAAGACCTCTGCTACCGCCCGGCTGGCGGTTCGCATCTTGGCGAAGCCGTCGTCGTCCTTGATGGTGATCACGCCGCCAGAACCTCCTTCCCCGCCCTCGAGGGCGGGGTGGCTCCGCCAAAGGCGGAGCCGGGGTGGGGGCGACGCCAATCCACACGCCTGAGGTCAATACACAAGGTCACTGAGCCAACACTTCGATCAACCGCCCAAAGACTTCAGGGATGGTCCCCAGGCCTTGCACCCGCGCCAGTCGATCGCGGGACTCGTAGTACTCGACCAGCGGCGCAGTCTGCTCCTCGTAGACATCCAGCCGGTTGCGGATCACGTCTTCGGTGTCGTCGGCTCGGCCCTGCTCCTCGCCGCGCAGCACCAGGCGCTGGATCAGCTCCTCGGCGTCGACCTCCAGCATCAGCGCCAACTCCAGGACCTCGTCTCCAAACGCTTCCACCAGCGCCTCGGCTTGTGCCGGATTGCGCGGGTATCCGTCGAGCAGGTAGCCGCAAACCGCGTCTTCCTGTTGGAGCCGATCGATGACCATCGCCGTTACCAGCTCGTCGGGAACCAGGTCGCCAGCCTCCATGAACGCCTGGGCCTGACGGCCGAGGTCGGTTTCGTTGGCCACGTTCGATCGCAGCATGTCCCCCGTTGACAGATGAGGAATGCCCAGCGCCCGCGCCAATCGCTCAGCCTGCGTGCCCTTCCCGGCGCCGGGAGGGCCCAGCATCAAGAGTCTTCGTCCCATGCCGAGGAGGTTACCGGGCTTCCGAGCCCGTCCGTCCCGACGATATCCGTGATTTACCCGAGGGTCAGGCACTTCCGGCGGCTGCTCGAGGAGCTAGCTCGAGGAGCTAGCTCGAGGGTGCCATCTTCTCGACCCTCGGTCCCGGGGAGTTCAACTCGTCGCTCGACCTTCACGTCCGCTACTTCCGCCCGCCGATGCTCGACAACAGAATGCCTCGCGTGGATGCCTAGATCCAGCACCGCGGGAATCGCACTCGAGTCGCCACGGCTGAGATGATCGATGCAGACGGGAACGGGGTCGCACTCGCCACCGGCTCGGCCTTCATCGTCCCAGACGACGTCGCTCACTTCCTGAGGGGCGGTCCCCGACCGAGATCCACCCCGAAGTGGGCGAGTACGACCAATAACCGGAGCACGTCGATGCCGGCCGGGCTTCGGCCAGTGTTCGACTCGTGCCGCGTCAGACACTGATTACGACGTTGCCAATCTTCTGGCCGGTCTCGACGTACCGATAGGCTTCGACGATCTGGGCGAGCTGATAGGTTCGATCGATTACCGGCTTGAACTCTCCGGTCTCGATCTGCCCCTTGAGCCATCGGATGCCTTCGGGATCACTGCGAGGGACCACGAACATCACCTTTCGGCCGCGAAACAGCGGGGTGATGAGTGCCAGCATCGGACCGTGCCACATGAAACCGACGTCCGACGACGTGTAGATGCCGCCTGGTTTCAAGAGTCGCCGGCACCGCCGGAACGAGCTCTTGCCGACCGCATCGATGACCAGGTCGTAACTCTGGTGATCCTTGGTGAAGTCCTCAGCCAGGTAGTCGATGACCCGGTCGGCCCCCAAGCTCTCAACCAGCGCTACGTGGTCGGTGCCACACACCGCCGTCACGTTGAGACCGAGGCTCTTGGCGATCTGGACCGCGGCCGATCCGATCGCCCCGGTGGCGCCGTTGACAAGCACGTCCTGGCCACTCTTGATCCCGGCCCTCCGGAAGAAGGAGAGTGCGTAGTGGGAGCCCTCGGTGCTGGGCGCTGCCTGCTCGAACGACCAGTCCCCGGGTATGGCCGCAATCAACCGCCCCGCTTGGATTGTCATGAATTCAGCGTGGGCGCCGAACGTTCCCTCGCAGTAGCCACACACCCGGTCGCCCACCCCGTAGGCCGTGACCTTGCTGCCGATCGCCTCGACTTCTCCGGCAAACTCGGTCCCGAGGACTGCGACCTTGGGTCGGGGGAACCCGCTGAAGAACCTGACGACAAACGGAGTTCCCCCCCGATAACCGACGTCGGTCCGGTTGACGGTGGTGGCGTGAACCCTGACCAGCAGCTCGTCGTCTCCAACCGTCGGCTTGTCGACTTCCTCGATGCTGACGACCTCGGGCGGCCCATACTTGGTCCGAACGGCTGCCTTCATGCAAGTACTCGCTACGCCAGGAAACAGGAATGCTCCGAACCCTGCGGGTTCGCCGCATCTCCCCTCACGCCAAGAAGCCTTCGTAGTTGCGCATCATGAGCTGGGACTCGATCTGCTTCATCGTCTCGAGGGCAACGCCCACCACGATCAGGATCGAGATGCCACCGAAGGCGAAGGTGACATCGAAGACGATCGACACGATGGTCGGCAGGATGGCCACGGTTCCCAGGAAGATCGATCCGGGAAGCGTGATTCGGCTGAGGATGTACTCGAGGTGCCGGGCCGTCGGGGCACCCGGGCGGATGCCGGGGACGAATCCTCCCTGGCGTTGAATGGTCTCGGCCTGCTTGACCGGGTCGAACTGGATGGCCGTGTAGAAGTAGGTGAAGAACACGATCAGCATGAACAACACGAACATGTAGAACAGCTGCATGTTGAGGCTCACCGGCCCCCCGTTGGCTCCGACGTTCTGGCCGGCGCCGGCAAAGTTATCCACCCACGTCCGAACGTTTGCCCAGAACCCGGTGTCGCCAGAGGGGACCACCGTGACCAGCAGGGTCGGAAAGTACAGAACGGCAGTAGCGAAGATGATGGGGATGACACCGGCGTTGTTGACCTTGAGCGGAATGTAGGTCGCCTGGCCGCCCATCACCCGCCGGCCCCGCACTCGCTTGGCGAACTGGATCGGGATCCTCCGCTGACCCTGCTCAACGAAGATGATGGCGATCACCATGAACAGGAACACCGCAAGCAGAATCGCGAACTCGGCCCTTGGGTCGGATGTCGCCCAGGCGTTGGTGAACTGAGCGGGCAGCGCACTCACGATGCTGATGAAGATGAGCAACGACATGCCATTACCCACCCCGCGCTGGGTAATCAGCTCACCCAGCCACATGACAAAGGCAGTGCCCGCCGTGAGCGTCGTCACGATGAGGACGGCCGACCCGGCGTTGTAATCCGGGATGATCGATATTCCGCCGGTCAGCTGGCCCCTCGCCATCAGGAAGCTGATGCCAGTGGACTGCAAGACCGCCAGCGCCACCGTGGAGTATCGAGTCCACTGGGTGATGACCTGGCGGCCGGACTCGCCCTCCTCCTGCAGCTTCTGCAGGCGGGGAATGACCACCGTCAGCAGTTGCATGATGATGGAGGCCGTGATGTAGGGAAGCACGCCGAGCGAGAACACCGACAGCTGCTCGAGGGCGCCGCCGCTGAACAGGTTGATGAGGCCGATTACCCCACCCTGCTCCTGCAGCTCGGTTACCTCTTTGACCGCATCGAGGTCCACTCCCGGAGAGGGAATGGCGGTGCCGATGCGGTAGATGAAGAACATGAAGAGCGTGAAGAAGATCTTCCGGCGCAGGTCCGGAATGCGGAACATGTTCCGAAAGACGGATAGCACGCCGACCCTCCCTACTCGATCACTTCGGCGGAGCCGCCGGCGGCTTGGATCTTCTCCACCGCACCCAGGCTGAAGGCGTGAGCCCGCACGTTGATGGCCGTGGTGATCTCACCCTCGCCGAGGACTTTCACCCGGCCGCGCTTCTTGACCAGCCCGGCCGCCCGTAGCTCGTCTGGCCCAACCGTCGCCTTGGCGGGGAAGTCGCCGAGCCGGCCGACGTTGACGAGGGCGAAATACTCCTTGTTGGCCCGATTGAAGCCTCGCAGCTTGGGGACCCGGCGGGCGATAGGCAGCTGCCCACCCTCGAACCCGGGCCGCAGCTTGTTACGGGCTCCGGTGCCCTTGGTTCCGCGTCCGGCAGTCTTGCCGCGCCGACCGGCTTCACCGCGCCCGACCCGACGCTTGCGCGTCCTCGAGCCCTCTGCCGGTTTGAGATGATGCAGTTTCACTGCTCCTCCACTTCTACGAGGTGGGCAACGCGGGCAATCATGCCACGCACGTCGGGGCTATCGGTGTGTTCAACCGACTGGCGGATCTTGCGGAGGCCGAGACTGCGCACCGTGGCCCGGGTCTTCGGCTTCTGCCCGATGGGGCTCTTCTTGAGCGTGATCTTGAGCGTCTTGGCCATCAGGAACCAGCCTGGTTGCGACGGGCGATCTCGGTGGCGCGGTAAGCGTTGAGCAGCGCCGGAGGAGTGATTTCCTCCGATGTCTTGCCTCGCACCAGCGCCACATCCTCAGGGCGACGCTGGCCCTTGAGGCCGGCAATGGTCGCCTGGGCCACATTGATGTGAGTGGGTGAGCCGAGGCTCTTGGCAAGCACGTCGCGCACGCCGGCGGCCTCGAGAATCTGACGAACCGCTCCCCCGGCGATGACGCCGGTTCCGGGTGCGGCCGGCTTGAGTAGCACGCGCGATGCGCTGTGGCGCCCGATCACCTGGTGGATGATGGTGCTCCCCGCCATCGGGACGTCGAACATCTCTTTGCGGGCGATGTCGATGGCCTTCTGGATGGCGGCCGGCACCTCTTTTGCCTTGCCGTATCCGAGGCCGACCTTGCCCTTGTTGTCGCCCACCGCCACCAGGGCGGTGAACGAGAATCGGCGGCCACCCTTGACCACCTTGGCAACGCGGTTGATGTAGATGACGCGCTCGTCGAACTGAGGCCCGTCGCTGGCGCCCCGGTCGGGTTGGTTTCTTCTTCGTTGAGTCATGGTTGGTGGTCCTCAGGATGGTGGGGCACTAGAACTTCACTCCTGCTTCCCGGACTGCGTCGGCAAGCGCCTTCACACGGCCGTGGAAGGGATATCCGCCCCGGTCGAACACGACCTCGGCCACTTTGGCCTCCTCGGCTCGCTGTGCCAGCAGCTTGCCGACTTCGGCCGCACTCTCAATGGTCAGGGTCTTCCCTCGCAGGGACGGCTCCTGCGACGAGGCGGTGGCCAGCGTGCGGCAGCCCTCGTCGTCGATGATCTGGGCGTAGATATACCGGTTGGACTTGAATACCGCCAGGCGCGGGCGGGCAGCCGTGCCGTGCACCTTCTTGCGAACCCGGCGGTGACGCCGATCTCGTGCAACCCGACGTGCCATCAGACTGCTCCTGGTACGCCGGCTTTGCCGGCCTTGCGCCGAACGTACTCGTCGACGTAGCGGATGCCCTTGCCTTTGTATGGTTCGGGGGGACGGACCTTGCGGATGTCGGCCGACGCCTGGCCGACCCGCTCCTTGTCGATACCGCTGACGATAACCTTGGTCGGCTCGGGCACCTCGAATGAGACTCCGTCGGGAGCCTCGATCGCCACCGGGTGGGAAAAGCCAACCAGCAGCTCGAGATTCTTTCCTTTGAGGGCGGCCCGGTAGCCAACCCCGACCAGTTGCAGCTCGCGGGTATATCCCTCGGACACACCCATCACCATGTTGGCGAGCAGGGCCCGCGACAGGCCGTGCATGGCGCGTGATCGGCGATCATCCGCCGGCCGCCCCACTCGGATCTCGCCGTCCCCCACCGCCAGGGTTACCTCCTCGGGAAAGGTCCGCTCCAGCGTTCCCTTCGGTCCCTTGACGGCCACTGTGAGGCCATCGACCTTGATGTCGACTCCCGAGGGAATCACCACCGGTTGCTTTCCGATACGGCTCATTACCAAACCTCGCAGATGATCTCGCCACCCAATTTTCGGCGGCGGCACTCACGGTCGACCAGCAGTCCTTGCGACGTCGACACAATCGTCACGCCCAGGCCTCCCTGCACCCGAGGCAGGTCGGCGGCGCTGCTGTACAGCCTCCGGCCGGGCTTGGACACCCGTCGCAAACCTTGCAGCACCCGCTCGCGGTCCTCGGTGTACCGAAGGGCAACGGTCAGCTCCTTGCCGGGGGCCCCGGTTGCAACTTCGAAACCAGCGACGTAGCCCTCAGCGGCAAGCAGCTTGGCGATCTCCTCCTTCACCTTGGATGAGGGCATGGAAACCTGCTCCTTCAGCGCCAGATTGGCGTTGCGGATGCGGGTGAGCATGTCGGCGATTGGATCAGTACTCACTACCAGGATCCCTTTCTGACTCCGGGGAGTTCACCGCGATGAGCCAGCTCGCGCACGCATATCCGGCACATGCCGAACTTGCGCATGTAGGCCCGGGGGCGGCCGCAGCGGCGGCAGCGGTTGTAGGCCCGCACCGCGAACTTCGGCTTGCGATTGGCCTTGGCGATCATTGATTTCTTTGCCATGTGCTCGGTGCTCCTAAACCCTTGCTTCTTGTTGGCGGAACGGGAAGCCGAATGCGCGCAGCAGTGCTCTCCCGCCTTCGTCGTCGGCGGCGGTCGTGACGATGGTTATATCCATGCCCTCGATTTCTCCCACCTCGTCATAGTTGATTTCCGGAAAGATCAGCTGCTCGGTGACACCGAACGAATAGTTGCCGGCGCCGTCGAATGCGTTCGGGTTGAGACCCCGGAAGTCACGGATGCGGGGAATCGCCAGCGCGATGAGCCGATCGAGGAACTCCCACATCCGGTCGCCACGCAACGTCACCGACACTCCGACGGCGTTTCCTTCCCGCAGCTTGAAGTTGGCGATCGACTTGCGCGCCCGGTTCACCTTGGGAGCTTGACCGGTGATCACCGCCAGGTCCTTCTGGGCACCATCGATGATCTTGGAGTCACCGAGGGCATCGCCCAGCCCCATGTTGACGGAGATCTTCACCAGCCGCGGGACTTGCATGACGTTGTCGAGGCCGAGCTCTTCCTGGAGCTGGGCCTTCAGCTCGTTCACGTATCGCTCTTTCAGCCGGGGGGTCATAGCTCACCGTCACATTTGACGCAGATGCGAGTCTTGGTGCCGTCGTCGTCGATGCGGTACCCGATACGGGTGGGGCCGCATTTGGAACAGATGATCATCACGTTTGAGGCATCGATTGGCATGTCCTTGTCGACGATGCCTCCTTGCATCGTCTGGCCACGCGGGCGCTCGTGACGCCTGGCCGTGGCCACGCCCTCCACAATGATCCGGTTCTTCTTGGGGATGATCCGGGCAATCTTGGCTTCTTTACCAGCATCCTTGCCGGTGATGACCTTCACCAGATCACCGGAACGAAGTCTCATCACAACACCTCCGGGGCGAGCGAAACGATGCGCATGAATTTCTTGTCCCGCAACTCGCGGGCCACCGGCCCGAAGATGCGAGTGCCGCGCGGCTGGCGCTGCTCGTTGATCAGCACACAGGCGTTCTCGTCGAAGCGGATGTAGGTCCCGTCCGGCCGGCGCCGCTCCTTCTTGGTGCGCACCACCACGGCCCGCACCACTTCACCCCGCTTGACCCCGCCACCGGGAATGGCATCTTTGACGGTGCAAACGATTTCGTCGCCGATCCCGGCGTAGCGACGGCTGGAGCCGCCGAGGACGCGGATGCAGAGGACCTCACGGGCCCCGCTGTTATCCGCCACCTTCAAGCGGCTTTCCTGCTGAATCATTTCTCTTCCTTACTGAGCCCGCTCGACCACTTCGGCTACGCGCCACCGCTTGGTTTTGGAGAGCGGCCGCGTCTCCTCCACCCGCACCGTGTCGCCAACATGGGCGTCATTGGCCTCGTCGTGGGCGTGGAGCCGGGTCTGACGGGAAACCGTCTTCGAATATCTGGGGTGTAAAATGGAGTTGGTGATCTCGACCGTCACTGTCTTGTCGCGCCGGTCGGACACAACCACACCAACCCGGGTCTTGCGGCGAGCCCGATCAGTCATCGCTCTTCTCCTGCTGGTAGTAAGCCTCGATCTCCATCTCGCGCATGATGGTGGCGATGCGGGCCACCTCGCGCCGCACTTCCGGCAGCCGGGCAGTGTTGTCCAATTGGTTGGTGGCGAACTGGAAGCGCAGATTGAACGCCTCCTCCTTGGCCTCGGTCAGCTTGTCGGCGAGTTCCTCGTAAGAGAGCTCACGAAGCTCGGCAGCTTTCATGTCTCCTCCCGAGAAACAAACTTGGTGCGCAGCGGCAGCTTGTGCCCGGCCAGGCGCATTGCCTCACGGGCGAGTCCCTCGTCGACACCCGACAGCTCAAACATCACCCGTCCCGGTTTCACGACCGCCACCCAGTATTCGGGATTGCCTTTGCCCGAGCCCATCCTGGTTTCGGCCGGCTTCTCGGTGACCGGCTTGTCCGGGAACACATTGATCCAGACCTTCCCACCCCGCTTGATGTGACGGGTCATGGCAATACGGGCTGCCTCGATTTGGCGAGCCGTGATCCATCCGGCGGTCTGGGCCTGCAACCCATAGTCGCCGAACGTCACCCGGTTTCCACCCTTGGCGGTGCCCTTCATTCGGCCCCGGTGCTGCTTGCGGAACTTGGTCCGCTTGGGCATCAGCATTAGGCGTTCTCCTCGTCGGCGTTCTCCTCGTCGGCGTTCTCCTCGTCGGCGTCTTCAGCGGAGGCGATGTCAGCGGTCGCTTCCGGCTCGCCGCTGCCCGCTTCCCGCTCAGAAGCGGATTCCGTCTCGGTTGCGGCTTCAGCGGTTTCCGTTTCCTCGCGGTCGGCGGTGGGCGGTGGGCTGTCGGCTTGAGCCGTCTCCGGCTCGTCGGTGGTGGTCACTCTGGTCTCGTCTTCGAATTCATCCTCGGTGCTCTTCGCCTCGGGACGACCCTCGCCTTTGCGGCGGCCGCCGCCGGCCTCGATGAGTCGTTTGCCGCCGCCGGCCTCGATGAGTCTCTTGGATCGGTCCTCGCCGGCGGCTTCCTCGGCCCGGGCCTTGATGGGCGCCACATGGGAGGGGGCCCCGGCCGCCAGCGCCGCCTCGGCGGCGATCTTCTCGCGCGTAGAAGACAGGGAGGGCACCACATCGCCCTTGTACACCCAGCACTTGATCCCGATGGCTCCGACGGTGGTGCGAGCGGTTGCCTCGCCGTAGTCGACGTCGGCCCGCAGCGTGTGAAGCGGCACCCGGCCTTCCCGGTACCACTCTCGCCGGCCCATGTCGGCCCCACCCAGGCGCCCCTTGGCCTCCACCCGTACACCAAGCGCGCCCGCCTTCATGGCGGACTGCACTGCTCGCTTCATCGCGCGCCGGAACGCCACCCGCCCCTGCAGCTGATCGGCGATGCCACGGGCCAGCAGTTGAGCGTCGGTCTCGGGATCCTTGACTTCGATCACGTTCAGCTTGACGGGACGGCCGGTGATCTTGTCCAGCCCCGCCCGCAGGCGATCGGCCTCGACGCCGCGGCGGCCGATGACCACGCCCGGGCGGGCGGTGTGCAC
Source organism: uncultured Acidimicrobiaceae bacterium (assembly GCA_947259275.1). Lineage (GTDB taxonomy): Bacteria > Actinomycetota > Acidimicrobiia > Spongiisociales > SHLN01 > SHLN01. Next base: position 50,339 of record CAMYMH010000006.1, read on the forward strand.
GTCAATCTGAATCTGCTCGCCGATCCGCTCGATCTCGATTCGAGAAACCGCGCCCCGCAGCAGCTCACCGGCTAGATAATCCCGGATCTCCGAGTCCTCGTTCACGAGGTCGGCATAGCCCTTGTCGGCGTGCCAGCGGGACTTCCAGTCGGTGGTGATTCCGAGGCGAAAGCCGTATGGGTGAACCTTCTGGCCCATCAGTGCACCTGCCTTCTCACTCGTCGTCTTCTTCTCGCTCGGCGACCCCAACCACGATGTGGCTGGTCCGCTTGTCGATCCGGCCGGCGCGCCCGCGCGCTCGGGCCCGGAATCGCTTCAGGGTGGGCCCCTCGCCGGCGTACGCCTCGGCCACGTAAAGCATGTCGACATCGAGGGCGTTGTTGTGCTCGGCGTTGGCGACCGCCGAGTTCAGAACCTTGGCAACCGCTTCGGCTGCCCGGCGATTGGTGAATTGGAGGGTGTCGCGCGCTTGCTCAACCGGCAGTCCCCGGATGAGATCGAGCACCCGCCTTACTTTGTATGGCGATTGCCGAATGTGGCGGGCGTGAGCCTTGACGATCATACGCGCCTGGCCTTGGTGTCACTGGCGTGGCCGCGGAAGGTTCGAGTTTGGGCGAATTCGCCCAGCTTCTGGCCCACCATCGACTCGGTGATGTATACCGGGACGTGCTTGCGCCCGTCGTGCACCGCGATGGTGTGGCCGACCATCTCGGGGAATATGGTCGAGCGGCGGCTCCAGGTGCGGATGACTCGCTTCTCGTTTCGCGAGTTGAGGTCCTCGACCTTCTTCATGAGGTGGTCGTCCACGAACGGGCCCTTTTTGAGACTGCGGGTCATGTCGGTTCCCCCTGCGAACGGAGTAAGCCGGGGGAAAGGTCGAGGTGCCGCCGAGCGAGTGAGCTCGACCGAGCTGGAAACTCAGGGGAGCGACGATCGACGTCGCCGAGCAGCTGACCCGAAACATCAGGGGTAGGGGGGCACCCTGCCGTCCGGAACGGATTCGTGTTCTGTTTGTGCATGGCCTACTTCCGCCGTTTCTTGCTGCGTCGCCTGACTATGTAGGCGTCGCTTTGCTTGTTCTTCTTGCGAGTTCGGCCCTCCGGCTTGCCCCACGGGCTCACGGGGTGGCGGCCGCCCGAGCTCTTCCCTTCGCCTCCGCCGAGCGGATGGTCGACGGGGTTCATCACGACGCCACGGGACTGGGGACGCTTGCCCTTCCAGCGGTTGCGTCCGGCCTTGCCGATCTTCACCAGTTCGGCTTCCGGGTTGCCGACCTGGCCGACGGTCGCCTTGGAACTGAGCGGGACGTTGCGCATCTCGCCCGACGGCAGGCGCAGCAGCGCCAGGTCGCCTTCCTTGGCCACCAGCTGAACCGAAGCGCCGGCCGACCGAGCCAGCTTGGCACCGCCGCCGGGGCGGAGCTCGATGGCGTGGACCGTGGTACCGGCCGGGATGTTGCGCAGTGGCAGGGCATTGCCGGGCCGGATGTCGACTCCGCTTCCCGACTCGAGCACGTGTCCGACCTTGAGGCCGACCGGCGCCAGGATGTAGCGCTTCTCACCGTCGTAGTAGTTGAGCAGCGCAATGCGGGCATTCCGGTTGGGGTCGTACTCGATGGAAGCCACCTTGGCGGGAATGCCATCCTTGTTGCGGCGGAAGTCGACCACCCGGTAGCGGCGCTTGTGCCCGCCGCCCCGATGACGCGAGGTAATGCGACCGTGCACATTACGGCCGCTCGAGCGGGTCTTGGACTCGAGCAGGCTCTTCTCCGGCTCCGACGTGGTGATTTCGGCGAAGTCCGAGACGGTCTGGAACCGGCGTCCGGGTGATGTTGGTTTGTAGCGCTTGGTCGGCATGGGTGTTATACCTCGAAAATGTCGATCGAATCGCCGTCGGCGAGCGTGACGATTGCCCGTTTGCTGTCGGGGCGATAGCCGATCTTGTATCCGTAGCGGCGTTTCTTGCCGCGCCGGTTGATGGTGTTGACCTTGCGTACCGTGACCTCGAAGATCTCCTCGACCGCCAGACGGATCTCGGTCTTGTTGGCGCGCTTGTCAACTAGGAACGTATAAGCATTGAGCAGGTCGATGCCGTCGTACGCCTTCTCAGACACAACCGGCTCGATAATGACGTCGCGCGGGTCCTTCATCAGAGTTCCTCGTCCGCTTCAGCTTCAGTTGGCTCAGGCTCGCCCACCGCCGACCGCTCACCGCCGACCGCGTCTTCATCGTTACGGTCATCGGTGGGCGGTGGGCTGTCTGCCTCTTTCACAAAGTCCTCTTCCCCGACTGAGTAGTCGCTGGCGCCGGTGGCAGCGTCGAGGGTGCCGGCGGTGAACACAACCGTGTCCGCCCACAGCACGTCGTAGGGATTGAGCTGGCCGTTGACGACCACGTTCTCGAGGTTGCGCAGCGACAGATAGGCGACATCGTCTGAGTGGTCGAGCACTACCAGCACTTTGGCGCCGGCGTCGATGGCGGTGAGAAAGTCGCGGGCTCGCTTGGTCTTGGGACCGTCCCAATCGAAGCCTTCGACCACCCTGATCTGTCCGTCGGCGGCCCGGGTGGACAATGCCGAGCGCAGCGCCAGCCGCTTCATCTTCTTGGGGGTCCGCTGGGAGTAATCCCGGGGCTTGGGGCCGTGGGCTACGCCTCCGCCGGTCCAGCTCGGGGATCGGATCGACCCGTGCCGGGCCCGGCCGAGGCCTTTTTGACGCCACGGCTTGCGACCACCGCCTCGCACCTCGGCGCGGGTCTTGGTGCTGTGGGTTCCGGCCCGGGCGGCCGCCAGTTGGGCGGTGACCACCTGGTGCATGACCGGACCGTTCGGCTCGATCCCGAACACGGCGGCGTCGAGGGTCACTTCGCCCTTCGACTTGCCGTCGGAGGAGTACAGCGGGGCGGTCAGCTTGTCAGCCACCGGCCTTCACCGCCTGTCGCACCACTACCACCGAGCCCTTGCCCCCGGGCACGGCACCCCGCAGCATGGCGAGGCCCCGGTCGGCGTCCACCTTCACAATGTCCAGGTTGAGCACCGTGGTCTGCTCCCCGCCCATGCGGCCCGCCATCGGCATGCCTTTGAACACCCGGGCCGGAGTGGCACAGGCGCCGATTGCGCCCGGCGCCCGGTGCACCCGGTGCACGCCATGACTGGCGCTCTGACCGGCGAAATTGTGGCGCTTCATCACACCGGCAAATCCCTTGCCCTTGCTGATACCGGCGACGTCGGCTCGCTGACCAACCTCGAGCACATCGGCCACAGTTATTTCCTGGCCTACCTGGTACTCGCCGGCGTCCGGGACCCTCACCTCGATGAGGTGGCGGGCCGGAGGCACGTTCGCCTTGGCGAAGTGGCCGGCCATTGGCTTGTTGACCTTGCGGGCATCCAGCTCTCGGTAGGAGATCTGGATGGCTTCGTAGCCGTCGGTGGCGGCGGTCTTGACCTGGACCACCCGGCAGGGACCAAGCTTGACAACGGTCACCGGAATGGTCCGGGACTCCTCGTCGAACAGCTGGGTCATGCCCAGCTTCTCGCCGATAAGGGCGTTCACAGCTTGATCTCCACTTCTACTCCGGCGGGCAGATCGAGGCGCATCAGGGAGTCGACCGTCTTGGCGGTCGGCTCGAGGATGTCGATGAGGCGCTTGTGGATCCTCATCTCGAAGTGCTCGCGGGAGTCCTTGTCGACGTGCGGCCCGCGGATGACGCAATAGCGGTGGATCTGAGTGGGCAGCGGCACCGGTCCCTTGATCTTCGCCTGGGTGCGCACAACCGTTTCGGCGATTTTGCGCGCCGACTCGTCGACCACTTCGTGGTCGTACGCCTTGAGGCGAATACGGATCTTTTGACCGGTTGCCATGGTGCTACCTGCTCGCTATCTGGTCCTACTCGACGATCTTGGTGACGCGGCCGGCACCGACGGTCCGTCCGCCCTCACGAATGGCGAAGCGCAGGCCTTCGTCCATGGCAATGGGGGCGATCAGCTCGACCGACATCTCGGTGTTGTCGCCGGGCATGACCATCTCGGTGCCTTCGGGCAGCGTGACGGTGCCGGTGACGTCGGTGGTTCGGAAGTAGAACTGCGGACGGTATCCGGAGAAGAACGGGTTGTGGCGTCCACCCTCATCCTTGGTGAGGACGTACACCTGGGCCTCGAACTTCGTGTGCGGCGTGATGGAGCCCGGCGTGCAGATGACCTGCCCGCGCTCGACATCATCCTTCCCGGTGCCTCGCAGCAACAGTCCGACGTTGTCGCCCGCCTCGGCGCTGTCCAGCAGTTTGCGGAACATCTCGACGCCGGTGACGACGGTCTTGGTGGTCGGCCGAATACCGACGATCTCGACCTCGGTGTTGATGTCAAGCGTGCCCTGCTCCACCCGGCCGGTGACAACCGTGCCGCGGCCGGTGATGGAGAACACGTCCTCGATCGGCATCTGGAACGGCTTGTCCTTGTCCCGGACCGGCTGCTCGATGTAAGAGTCGACCGCTTCCATCAGCTCCATGATCTGGCCGGCGGCGGCCTCGTCGCCTTCCAGGGCCTTGAGCGCCGATCCGCGGATGACTGGAATGTCGTCGCCGGGGAACTCGTACTCGCTGAGCAGCTCACGCACCTCGAGCTCAACCAGGTCGAGCAACTCCTCGTCGTCGACCATGTCGACCTTGTTGAGGAACACGACGATGGCGGGCACGCCAACCTGGCGGGCCAGCAGCACGTGCTCACGAGTCTGGGGCATGGGGCCGTCGGCGGCCGAGACCACCAGAATGGCACCGTCGACCTGGGCGGCGCCGGTGATCATGTTCTTGATGTAGTCGGCGTGGCCGGGCATGTCGACGTGGGCATAGTGACGGTTCTCCGTCTCGTACTCCACGTGGGCGATGGCAATGGTGATCCCACGCTCCTTCTCTTCCGGCGCCTTGTCGATCTCGTCGAAGGCGGTGAACTCAGTCCCCGCTTGCGACTCCGCAAGCACCTTGGTGATGGCGGCCGTCAACGTCGTCTTGCCATGGTCGATATGACCCATGGTCCCGACGTTTACGTGGGGTTTTGTCCGCTCGAACTTTGACTTTGCCATTACCGTTCTCCTCCTACCTATTCGCCACGGGTCTTCTTGACTATTTCCTCAGCGATTGTGTTTGGAACTTCTTGATACGAATGAAACTGCATGCTGTAGGCGGCTCGTCCTTGCGTCTGTGACCGTAGGTCGGTGGCATATCCGAACATCTCCGAGAGCGGGACGAGACTAGTGACCACCCGGGCGTTGCCCCGCTGATCCATGTTCTCGATCTTGCCGCGCCTGGCCGACAGGTCGCCGATGACGTCTCCCATGTAGTCCTCGGGAGTGACGACCTCGACTTCCATCACCGGTTCCAGTAGCTTGATGCCCGCCCGCTTGGCCGCCGCCTGCAGCGCGATGGAGCCGGCGATGCGGAACGCCATCTCGTTTGAGTCGACCGCGTGGAACGACCCGTCGACGAGAGTAGCTCGCATGTCGACCAGGGGGTATCCGGCCAGCACCCCGCCTTCGAGGGCATCCCGCACGCCCTTCTCGACCGCGGGAATGAACTCGCGAGGGATGCGGCCGCCGGTGATCTTGTCGATGAACTCAAAGCCCTCGCCCGGCAGCGCCGGCTCGAGGTTGATGACGGCGTGGCCGTACTGCCCCTTGCCGCCCGATTGCTTAACGTACTTGCCGTCGATCTTCTCGACGGCTTTGCTGATGGTCTCGCGATAGGCCACCTGGGGCCGGCCGACGTTGGCGCCGACGTTGAACTCGCGCACCATCCGATTGACCAGCACATCCAGGTGCAGCTCGCCCATGCCGGCGATGATGGTCTGGCCGGTTTCCTCATCGGAGTGGACCACGAAGGTCGGGTCTTCCTCCGACAGCCGCTGCAGTGCCTGGCTTAGCTTCTCCTGATCGCCCTTGGTCTTGGGCTCAATCGCCACCGATATGACGGGCTCGGGGAACGTCATCGACTCGAGGACGATCGGCTGCTGGGGATCGCACAGCGTGTCGCCGGTCTTGGTGTTCTTCATTCCGATGGCGGCGACAATGTCACCGGTGAACACCGCCTCGATGTCTTCCTGGGTGGCGGCGTGCATCCGCAGCAGCCGGCCGAAGCGCTCCTTCTTGCCGCTGGTGGAGTTGGCAACCGTGTCGCCCTTCTCCACGCTGCCGGAGTACACCCGGAAGTAGGTGAGCTTGCCGACGTATGGGTCGCTCATGATCTTGAAGGCAATGGCTGAGAACGGCTCGTCATCGCTCGGCTCGCGCTCGAGGATCTCGTCCTCGTCGCCCGGCTTGAAGCCGGTCATCGGCGGGAGGTCGAGCGGATGGGGAAGCAGGTCGACCACTGAATCCAGCAGTGGTTGCACGCCTTTGTTCTTGAAGGCGCTTCCGCACAGCACGGGAGTGAACTCGAGGCCGAGGGTCCCAATCCGGAGGCCCTGAATGAGATCCTTCTCGGACAGGAAGCCCTCTTCGATGTAGCGGGTGAGCAGCGTGTCGTCGGTCTCGGCCGCGGCCTCAACCAGCGCGTTGTGATACTCGCGGGCCTGCTCCTGGTATTGGTCCGGGATGTCCAGCTCGTCCCACTCGGCACCGAGGTCTTCGTCCTTCCAGACCAGGGCCTTCATCCGGACCAGGTCGATGACACCCGCGAAGTCGGCTTCGGCCCCGATCGGGAGCTGGATAACGACCGGCTTGGCGTCGAGGCGCTCCTTGATGGATTCGACGGCCGCAAAGAAATCAGCCCCGGTGCGGTCCATCTTGTTGATGAAGCAGATCCGGGGCACGCCGTATTTGTCCGCCTGGCGCCATACGGTCTCGGTCTGCGGCTCGACACCGGCCACGCCATCGAACACCGCGACGGCGCCGTCGAGGACGCGCAGCGACCGCTCCACCTCGACGGTGAAGTCGACGTGGCCCGGGGTGTCGATGATGTTGATCCATTCGTCCTTCCACTTCGCCGTGGTGGCGGCTGAGGTGATGGTGATGCCGCGCTCTTGTTCCTGCTCCATCCAGTCCATGACCGCCGCCCCCTCGTGCACCTCGCCGATCTTGTAGGTGCGGCCGGTGTAGTAGAGGATTCGTTCAGTGGTGGTGGTTTTGCCCGCGTCGATATGCGCCATGATCCCAATGTTGCGGACCTTCTCGAGGGGGTAGGGACGTGTGGCCATAACGGTTACCAGCGGTAGTGGGCGAACGCCTTGTTCGACTCGGCCATCTTGTGAATGTCGTCGCGGCGCTTCACGGCCGCCCCGGTGTTGTCGGCGGCGTCCAGGATCTCGTTGGCGAGGCGCTCGGACATGGTGTTCTCCCGCCGCTTGCGGGCGAACTCGACCAGCCAGCGGACCGCCAGAGTGTTGGCCCGGCGGGGGCGCACCTCGACCGGCACCTGGTAGGAGGATCCACCGACCCGACGGGAGCGAACTTCCACCGAGGGGCGGATGTTGTCGATGGCGCGCTTGAGGGTGTTGAGCGGGTCATCGCCCCGGCGACGCTCCACCAGGCTGAGGGCGTCGTACACGATCTTGCGCGACAGTTCCTTCTTGCCCTTCCAGAGAACCTTGTTGACGACCTGGCTGACCAGCACCGATCCATAGACGGGATCGGGGTTGACCTTGCGGACTTCGGCAGCTGAGCGGCGCATGGCTAACCCTTCTTCGATCCGTAGCGGGACCGGGACTGATTGCGCTCGGTCACACCGGCTGCGTCGAGGGCACCGCGGATGACCTTGTAGCGGATGCCGGGGAGGTCTTTCACGCGGCCGCCACGTACGAGGACGATGGAGTGCTCCTGGAGGTTGTGGCCCTCGCCTGGGATGTAGGCGGTGACTTCGACGCCCGAGCTGAGCCGGACGCGGCATACCTTGCGCAGTGCCGAGTTGGGCTTCTTGGGGGTGACGGTGTAGACGCGCGTGCACACGCCCCGCCGCTGGGGGGCTCCGCCCAAACCGGGCGTCTTTTCCTTCTTGCCTTTCGGCGTCCGGCCCTGACGGACCAGCTGCTGAATGGTTGGCATGCCTTCTACTCTCTGTCGCGCGCCGGTCGGGGCCGGCTAGATCTCACCGGGCAACTGGCTCTCTTCAAAACTGCTGCAGACACGCGCAAAGTCGGCGCTTCACTCAGAGCGAGCGAAACCGCCGACCTATGAGGTCCGTCTCCCGTCGGTCAGACCTCCAATTGGTCGGAACTGAAGGACCCTGTAGAAGCGGACAGGCACGCGCGCTACCGCGGACCGGGAAGTATAGGACGGTTCCAACTCAACTAGCAAAGGTCTTGGGAAGTGTTTCGCGAGGCGGGGAATGGCCTCGGCAGCCGCCCTTGGGTCCCCGGCAGTTCACGGTGACAGGTGCCTGGCTCCGTTCGGCGACTCTTTTGGCACCGCTTTCATCATCCAGGTCGTCACGAGAGCATCGAGCTCGCGGTCCGGGAAGCCATGACGATCACGAAGCGGTCCGGATGGGGTCTGCGAGAGTTCGAGGGCCAGCCAAACGGGATCGGTGATGCCGTGATCGTCACGCCGGAATCTGAGGTGGCGAACGAAGTCGTTCATGACAGCAAGGATGCTCTTGCTGGCAGTCTTGGCATACCGGCCTTCGGCCATGGCGGCGGTCTCGAATTCGATGAACTCGGAAGGAACCCGGCGAGCCTCGAGAACGTCCCGAAGTGAGCCGGGGAATCGCTTCATCACCGTCGCGGCCGGCGCCAGCGGCATCACGACCGGAAACAGCGTCCGCTCGTTGACCAGCAGGACGAGCTGCGGTTTCCATAGAAGAGCGTTGGCATACCAGTTGCCCAGCACCGTGGTCGGCTGGGAAACAGCCGGTTCGACCGGCTGTTTCACCCGATCAAGCAACTTCTTGGTGGCAAGAATGCTGTACACACCACCATTCTCGCGCAACCACCTCGTCTCATGACCCGAAGGTCGCGGAGTTCACATCCGGCCCCCGACCGGGGCTTCCTTGAACCCGGCGGGTGGTCCCGAGTTCTGCGCCGGGCGTCCGCCACTAGCCTTGGCTCATGCGAAAGCCGGCTAGCACTCCCGACTCCAAACGACGTCGTTCCGATGGCATGAAACCCCTGAAGCTGCTGGCCGCGGTCTTGGCAATCGCAGCAGTGATCAAGGAATTGCGACTGCCGAAAGAGGAACGAACCTGGCACGGCGCCCTCGGCGGTTTCGTGCCATACGACTTCCGAATGCCCACCGTGGAGAAGATCAAGTACACCTTCTGGAACCCTGATGGTTCAATCATTGTCGGCCGCGTGTTCGGCGTTGGTTGGACCATCAATCTCGGAGCCGTCGCGGCCAAGGTCCGCTCGCTGACCGGCACGGACTGAGTGCACTACGCCGCAGAAAGCCACCTCCGACCTTGCCACCGTTGGCCTTTGGAGCAGATCACTTGGATCTGGTTATGTTCGTCATAACCCAAGGTCTCGGGCCCGCGGTAAGGTCTCGGGCCCGCGGTGCGGATTCAGGGCGCGGTGTCTAGTCCCTACGCGAGGGTCTGCTGCCGAGGGCACATGGGGCCTTTGGCCCTATTGGGATGGTGGGGGCTCCTCATACCTTCGTGGCAACGTGAAGACACCAGGTAATCCGGCTGAAACAGCGTTCCGGAGGCGCGATCGCGCCCCGACGAGGTTGGCTGGACCCTTCAATCAATCGGTTAGCCTGGTCACATTGTGACTGACGGAGCGCGAATCGGCCGGAGGCACGGCGGCGGCCTGTGGAAGTTCTGGCTGGTACTGGGCATTGGGCTGCTTCTCCTCGTCCTATATCAGACCTCAGCGTCCGCCCGCAGCGGTGGTATCGACGGGTACTCGGGGAACCCGGGCATCAACGGAGGAGCCGACTGCACCGACTGTCACGACGGAGGCACCGTGCCGACCGTGTCAATCAGCGGGCCGACAACCGTCGATGTCGGAACCACCAACACCTACACCCTGACCATCACCGGAGCCCAATCGGGCAGCAATCCTCGAGGTGGTCTGGACGTTTCCGCCACCAGCGGAACGCTGGTCAGTATCGGCGGCCAGGGAACGGCAATTTCCGCCGGGGAGCTCATCCACTCCACTGCAAAGCAATTCGCCGGAGCCGGCTCGATCTCATGGAACTTCCAATGGACCGCACCGGGGACCGCCGGGAGCGCCACGCTGTACGGCGCCGGGCTGTCCGGAAACGGCAGTGGCACCGGAAACGACGGAACCGACACCAGCTCCTTAGCCATCACCGTGCAGGAGCCGATTGTGAACCAGCCCCCGGATGCAGACGCCGGGGGTCCGTACACGGGCGCGATCGCCGAGCTGATCCTATTCGACGCCTCCGGCTCATCCGACCCCGACGGAACCATCGACACCTACGAATGGGACTTCGATGGCGACCTCGTCTACGACGTCAGCCTGGCTACTCCGACCGTGTTCCACAGCTACCCGGCGGAAGGCATCTACAACGTAACCCTGCGGGTGACCGACGACCAGGGCGACTCTGCCACTGCACCCACCCAGGCGACGATCGGTCCTGCCGCCAACCAGCCTCCCACCGCCGTAGCCGGGGGTCCTTACAGCGGCACGGCCGGCTATCCGGTCCAATTCGACGGCACCGGCTCGACGGATCCAGAAGCCGGAGCCCTCACCTACTCGTGGGACTTCGGTGATGGCACCCCCGCCGGATCCGGCGCGACTCCCACCCACACCTATGCGACCGATGGCAGCTACATCGTCACTCTCACCGTCACCGACCCGGGCTTGGAGACCGACGATGGCACCGCCACCGCCACCATTGCCATCAACCAGCCACCCACCGCCGATGCCGGCGGCCCCTATACCGGCACCAGCGGCTCACCGGTGGCGTTCTCCGGCAGCGGCTCCGATCCCGAAGGCGGCACCATCACCTACTCGTGGGACTTCGGGGACGGCTCTCCCGCCGAGAGTGGCCCCACCCCCTCCCACACCTACGGGGCCGGTGACTTCACCGCCACGCTCACGGTCACCGACCCGGCCGGGGCGGAAGCGACGTCAACCGCGGGAGTCACTATCACCGGGCTCAGCGGCGATGCTGCCTACGCCGATCGCTGCGCCAGCTGCCACGGCGCCAACGGGGAAGGCGGCATCGGGCCGTCGCTGCAGGCCAGCACGCTGGCCCTGGGCGACATTCAGGCGATCCTCGACACTGGATCAATGGCGACCTACGCCAGCGGCCTCAGCGCAGGCGAGATCGACTCCCTTGCCCAGTTCACCAAGGACCTGCAGGTCCCGGTCAGCACGACCACGACGCTGCCGGCCGATGGAGGTGCCCTCTACGCTTTGAAGTGTGCCGGATGCCACGGAGCGAACGGCGAAGGCGGCATCGGTCCGTCCCTGCAGAACAGCACCCTGTCGCTGGCGGACCTAGCCGCAGTCCTCTCCACCGGTTCCATGGCAACGTACACCAGCGACCTGACCCCAACTCAGCTCGACGCGCTCACCCAGTTCGCCAAGGACCTCCAGGTCCCGGCTGCCACCACCACAACGTTGCCGCCGGACGATGGAGGCGCCATCTACTCGTCCAAGTGCGCCGGATGCCACGGGGCCGACGCCGCCGGCACCGGCCTCGGCCCGTCCCTGCAGGCAAGCACTCTCAGCCTCGCCCAAATCAACGACATCCTCACCACCGGATCGATGGCCGGCTTCGCAACCGGGCTCACCGCCGGACAAATCGACGCCCTCGCCACCTACGTCAAGAGCGTGCAGGACACGGCCGCCACCACCACAACCACCACACTGCCTGCGGCCGACGGCGGGGCCATCTACTCGTCCAAGTGCGCCGGATGCCACGGGGCCGACGCCGCCGGCACCGGCCTCGGCCCTTCTCTCAGGGTCAGCACCCTCAGCCTGTCCGAGATCAACACGCTGCTCACCTCAGGATCCATGGCCGGCTTCGCATCCGGCCTCACGTCGGAACAGATCGATGCCCTCAGTTCCTATGTCAAGGATGCGCAGGACCCCGCCGCCACCACCACCACGACCACCGCGCCTGCCACCGTGAGCGGATCTGCCCTCTACTCGTCCCAGTGTGCCTCATGCCACGGTGCGAGCGGCCAGGGGGGTGTCGGACCCTCACTGCAAGCCAGCACGATGTCACTTTCCCAAACCCTGGCCATCGTTCGTAACGGTGGCGGTGCCATGCCCGGTTTCAGCAGCTCGCTCAACAACGCTCAGATCGATGCCGTTTCCCGCTACAGCCGGAACCTGCAGAGCTCGACCGCAACCACCACCACACTTGCGGCCGAGGCCGGTGGCGCTGAGATTTACAGCGCCGAGTGTGCCGGCTGTCACGGAGCAGGCGGCGAGGGAGGAGTAGGACCATCGCTGCAGGCGAGCACCTCTTCCCTCAGTGATCTCGTGGCGGTAATCACCAACGGTGCCGGCAGCATGCCCGGCTACTCCGACACCCTCTCCGCCGAGCAAATCGACGCCGTAGCCGACTACTCGCTGAGTTTGCAGGACAGCACCGTCACCACCACCACGCTCCCGAGCGGCGGCGCTCAGCTCTACGTCGCCTGGTGCTCGGCCTGCCATGGCGACAACGGGCAAGGCGCCATCGGGCCCGCCCTGGTCGGCCTCGACCTCCCTACCGAGGAGTTCGTCGAGATCACTAAGACGGGAGCCGGAGCCATGCACGGCTTCGAATCCACCCTCACTGACGAGGAGATCGAGGTCCTGGCCGCCTACCTCTTCAACCTCGGCCAGGTGGGAACGCCGGGTGCTGCCCTCGGCGACCTCACCGATCCGGCCGAGATGTACAGCGTTGGCTGTGGGGCCTGCCACGGGATCGGCGGCCTGGGCGGGATCGCGTCCGCCGTGGCCGGCACCTCGCTCTCGGTTCAAGATCTCATCACCGTCATCACCGACGGCACCGAGGGCATGCCGGCCTTCGGTGCCTCACTTCGCTCGGACCAGATTGGCGTGCTCGCCGAGTTCATCACCACCCTCTCCGGAGACGGGCAGACGACCGCAACCACCACCACCCTGGCGGGAGGCACCGCGGTCACGCCGACCGGAGACGGCAATTCCGCCGCCGGTCTGCTAGTGCTGGTGTTTGGAGTCCTGGGCGGCGTCACCGGCGGGCTCATCCTGTGGCGGCGTCGCAGGGAAGGCGGCCTTGAGCGCCCGGCGGGACAAGGCGACTAGAGGAGTCTGATTGATGACGGACGTGACGAGGCGTAAGTTCCTGGTGAGAGCCATTGCGATCATGGCCGGAGCCATCGGCGCCATGATCGGCGCTCCCGCTATCAGCTACCTGATCGGCCCGTCGAACGAGCGCTCCAACACCGGCGAGTGGATTCCGCTCGGCTTGGCCGCCTCGGTGGTGCCGGGCGACCCGGTCTTGATGAAGACGACGGTCGAACGAACCAGCGGCTGGCTGGTCGATACCCAGGAGGTGTCGGTGTTTGTTAGCACCGAGAACGGCCAGGACTTCACGGCCCATTCCAACATCTGTACCCATCTGGGCTGCCGGGTCCGATGGGTGGCAGACCAGGCCGGATTCTTCTGCCCCTGCCACAACGCGATCTTCAACCGCGACGGGTCTGTTTCGACTGGGCCTCCGCCCCGGCCACTCGACTCGTTCGAGACCATGGTGGAAGAGGGCACGATCTTCATCAAGGAAGCCTGATGGCAACTCGCAAAGAAACCCGGGCAGCCGAAGTAGGAGATTGGGTCGACGAGCGCAGCGGCTGGCGCCTCGCCTGGACGACGGTATTCATCCGCAAGATTCCCAAGGTCAACTGGCTGTACACGCTGGGCAGTGCAACCCTGTTCGTGCTGATCATCCAGGTGGTTACCGGTGTGCTGCTCATGTTCTATTACGTGCCGGAGCCAGCCCAGGCTCATGCCAGCGTGCAATACATCACCCACGACCTCAGCTTCGGCTGGCTGATCCGCGGGCTCCATCACTTCGGCGCCAGCGCCATGGTGATCCTGACCATCGCCCACATGCTGCGAGTTGTGCTGTACGGCGCCTACAAGTACCCGCGCGAGCTCACCTGGCTGACCGGTGTGGTCCTTATGCTGCTGGTCTTCAGCTTCGGCTTCACCGGATACCTACTCCCCTGGGACCAGCGAGCCTATTGGGCGACGGTGGTCGGCACCCAGATCGCCGAAGTAACTCCCTTCATCGGGGGATGGCTCAAGACCGTCATGCTGGGAGGTGAGGAGATCTCGGCCTTGACCCTGCCCCGGTTCTTCGGCGCGCACGTGTGGGCGTTGCCGGCCATCCTCCTCAGCCTGGTGGGGATCCACCTGTATCTCGTGGTCCGCAACGGCATCACCTCGATTCCCAAACGAGACGACTAGTGAACGAGCAGGAAAAACAGGAGTACCTGGAGCAGTACGCCGAGGAGAAGAAGAAGGGGGTCGACTTCTTCCCCGACATCATCTTCAAAGACACGCTGGTGATGGTGATCATCTTCCTGATCCTGTTCGGTCTGTCGGCCTTCGAGGGGGCGGGCCTGGAAGAGATCGCGGATCCTTCCGACACCTCCTACACCCCGAAGCCCGAGTGGTACTTCCTGTTTCTCTTCCAGTTGCTCAAGTTCTTCCCCGGCGCCATCGAGGTGATCGGCGTCATCGTGCTGCCGGTGCTCGCCATCGGCTTCCTGGCGGCTTTGCCCTGGACCGACCGATCAACCAGGCGGCACTGGAGTGCCCGGCCGGTGGTTACCGGGGTCACCGCCGCCCTGTTTGCCGGCGGCGTCTTCCTGACCGCGCAAGCCCTGCTGGAGGCGCCGGCTCCGGGAGGAGACGTCCTCACCGCTCAGGGCGACCCCGTCGCCGAGTTGTATTCAGCCAACTGCGCCGGGTGCCACGGGACCACCGTGGCCGCCGGTCCCGGCACCGATTTCTTCCGCGTGATATCCGGAGGCACTCACGAGGGAATGCCGGCCTTCGCCTCGGACCTCACGGTTGAGGAGATCGACACGCTGGTCGGGTTCATCCTGGTGCCGAGAGGCAATGACCTGTTCGCCGCCACCTGTGGCGACTGCCACACGGTCGAAAGCCTGGTCGAGCAGGACCCGGCCGACCTGAGCGACGCGCTGGCCCTCGGCACCCAATTTCCAGCCCACGCCGGTGCGAACGTCCCCGATTGGACAACTGTGCTCAGCGACGACGAGCAGGACGAACTGCTCAATTTCCTGTCTGCCCCCGACGGTCAGCGTCTGTGGAGCCAAGAGTGCGCGTCCTGCCACGGAAGCTCGGTGGCCTTCGAGGGCGGCGAGGACGAATTGCGGAAGGTCATCATCGAAGGCGGGTCGCACCTGGAGATGCCGGCCTTCCGGGAAGAGCTGACCGACGATGAGATCGCGGTGCTGGCCGGGTTTGTGACTGGAGGCGACACCGGTCCTGACGCCGCCGCCCTGTGGACCACCAGCTGCTTCGGTTGTCACGGTGGGCGGGTCCCGACCGCCGCCAGCCACGACGACGCCGTGTCCATCATCACCACCGGGGGCGCCCACGAAACCATGCCGGTATGGGGCGACGTGCTGACCGACGAGCAGCTCGATGCGCTGGTCGAGTACGTCGTCGGCGTGGCCTCCGGCACCGGACCGAGCGGTGGCGAGGATCTCTTCGCCCAAAACTGTGCCAGCTGCCACGGCGATCTGGGAGAGGGCGGCCCCAATCCCACCCGGGCCGGAGACATCATCGCTCCCATCAGCACCGCCGAATATCTCAAGACCCGTGATGACCGCACCCTCCAAGCCATCATCGCCCAGGGTCAACCGAACTTCGGCATGTCACCGTTCGGCAGTGCCTTCGGCGGGCCCCTCGACGATGCCCAGGTTGCTGCCATCGTTGCGTTCATGCGGGCGTGGGAAGCCGATCCACCGGTGGACCTGCCGCCTGAGGTGCCGGATGTCCCAGCCGCGGGCGCTTCCGGTGCCGAGATCTTCTCCTTGTTGTGCACCCAATGCCACGGGGAAGAGGGAGAGGGTGGCATCGGGCCCAACCTCAAGGATGAGGAGTGGCAGGACAGCAGGACCGATGAGGAGATCTTCGATGCGATCAACGTCGGTCACGTCGGCACTTCGATGGTGGCCTGGGGTGAGGTCCTCAGCACCGCCCAGATCGAGGAACTAGTCACGGCGATTCGGGAGCTGGCCAATCCACCGCTGCCGCCGGAGGGGATCCCAACATTCGAAGCCAACGTGCTTCCGATCTTCGAGCAGAGCTGCACCGTGTGTCACGGCACCTCGGGTGGGTGGGACGGAACCACCTACTCGAATGCCCTGCTCACCGGGGACCCCAGCCCCGCCATCATCCCCGGCGATCCGCTCAACAGCCGTCTACTGCAGAGCCTGATCGGGACCCATCCCGACGGGGTGGTGATGCCACCGGGCGGCGGACTCTCCGAAGCAGAGATTCAGATCATCACCGCCTGGATCCTCGGCGGGACCCCCCAGAACTAGGCACCGCGATCGGGCCATGGAACATTTACCCAGCTTGCCGGCGGGGTAGGGCCGGTCAACGACTCCCAGGGGACTTATTGCCCTAGTGAGAGGGCCACCCCCCCTTGTTAGCTGGCGGCAAGCGTTTACAGGGAGAAATGGTGGCTAGGTCGCCCGGTTCGCACTGGCTGGTCCAGTGCCGCACATGAGTACGGACACGGCGTGGTAGCCACCGCCCAGCCCCCGAAACGCCGACAATGGCTTGGCCACGCCGCCCTGGTCCTGCTGATGTCGACAACGGTGACGGCCTTCCTGGCCTGGGGAGTCAATCCGCTGTTTGTTCTCCTGACGACGGTTTCCGTCCTGGCCTCGGTTCCCCTGGTTGCGGCCCGGGTATCCATGAGCAAAGACAGCCGGCGGGAGTGGAAGACCTGGCTATTCGCAGACGGAGTGCGCTCGGTGGACCGGCGCACCGCCTTGCGGCTATTCGGAGTGGCCGCAGTATTCGGGGCGGTGTCACCAACCGTTCCCAAGCTTGCCCAGAAAGCCCTGGCGCAGGGGACCCCCGACGTTGGTGAGCTCCCACCCCGGGCCAGAACCCGCCAATGGACGATGATCATCGACCTGCGACGCTGCGACGGCTGCCAGAGCATCGAGCTTCCCCCCCAATGCACCACCGCCTGCATCGAGGGCCACTTCGCCCCCGAACCGATGCAGTGGATCGAGGTCTACGAACATGAGCTCCCCGGTCACGGGACCCGGTTCGTTCCGACGCCGTGCCAGCAGTGCCAGAATCCGCCTTGTGTGAACGTGTGTCCGGTCGGCGCCACCTTCTCGGCTCCCGAGGGGCCGGTGCTCATCGACCAGAACCGCTGCATCGGGTGCCGGATCTGCATGGCTGCCTGCCCCTACGACCGGAGGTTCTTCAACTGGGGCGAACCGCCGATACCGGCCGATGCCGGGCGGGCCGAGTACGACCTCGAGTTGCAGGTCCCGGCCTACAAGGGCACCGTGATGAAGTGCGACTTCTGCCCGGACATGGTGCGCTCGGGCACCCTCCCGTACTGCATTCAGGGATGCCCACATCGAGCCATCTACTACGGCGACCTCGAGGAAGACCTGGCAACCAACGGCCGCGAGCTGGTCTCGGTATCGCGTTACCTGGCCAACAACGATGCCTTCCTCCTCAAGGAGGAGCTCGGCACCCAACCCCGGGTCTACTACATCCCCGGGCATGGTGAAGACATCGGCCGCGATCCCACCCATGAGGGCTTCCTGCCCATCCGCTGGCCGTGGACTCGTCTCGCAGAGGGGAGCGCCACGTGGAGCCGATGAGTTCCTGGCAGGAGCGGCTGGAGGAAAGGACGCTCGACCCGGCCCGGTCGACCCCCCGCAACTACTGGCTGGTGGTGGGGGCGCTGGCGGCCGTAATCGCCTGGGCACTGTACGCCTACTTCGTACAGGTGAGAGACGGCCTGGTGGTCACCGGGATGCGAGACCGAATCTCCTGGGGCCTGTACATCACCATGTTCGTGTTCTTCATCGGCATCAGCCATGCCGGCACTCTCATCTCGGCCATCTTGCGGGTGGCCAACGCCACCTGGCGAACTCCCGTCACCCGGATGGCCGAATTCATCACGGCAGTCGCCCTCATGACCGGAGCGCTGTTCGTCATCGTCGATCTCGGCCGCCCCGACCGGTTCCTCAACGTCCTCATCCACGGACGGTGGCAGTCTCCGATCGTCTGGGACGTCACCGCGGTGACCACCTACCTCACCGCCAGCCTGCTCTATTTGTACCTGCCGATGATTCCCGACCTGGCCTTCTTCCGCGATCGGCTGACGGGCAGCGTCTCGAAGTGGCAGAGCGGCCTCTACCGGATCCTCGCCATCAACTGGAAGGGGACCGACACCCAGAAACGGCAGCTTCACTCCTCAATCTCCATCATGATGATCCTCATCATTCCGATCGCGGTCTCGGTGCACACCGTGGTGTCGTGGATCTTCGCGATGACACTGCGGGAGGCCTGGAACAGTGCGATCTTCGGGTTCTTTTTCGTGGCCGGGGCCATCTTCTCGGGCATTGCCACCCTCATCATCATGATGGCGCTGCTGCGTCGCGTTTACCGGCTCGAGGAGTACATCACCCAGAAGCACTTCCAATACCTCGGGTTCCTGATGGCGGCCATGGCCGGCGTCATGCTCTATGCCAACATCTCCGAATACGTCACGGCCGGCTTCAAGCTGGAAGAAGGAGCCGAGTTCATCTTCCGCCAGTTGTTCGTGGCCGAGTTCGCCCCCTACTTCTGGTTCTACATCGTCGCCGGAATTCTGGCTCCGATCGTGCTGATTTTCATTCCGCGAATGAGAACCATCGGTGGCATCGTGGCCGCCGCGGTCCTGGTCGACCTGGCGATGTTCGTCGAGCGGTACTTCATCGTCGTCACCGGCCTGCGCGCCCCACTCCTGCCGTACGAGCCGGCCAACTACACACCCACCTGGGTGGAGTGGTCGATCACGGCCGGGGGCTTTGCGTTCTTCGCGCTGTTGGTGACGGTGTTCGTGAGAATCTTCCCGATCATGGCCGTCTATGAGATGGCCGAAGAGCGCGAAGAGCTGGCGGCCGAGCGGCTCTCCCTCGAATCTGATGGCGCCCTTACCGGGGAGGCCGGTCTGTGATCAGACGCTTGCTCACCGTTTTGATCGTGGCCGGGTTGACGCTCAGTCAACTGTCCGGCATCGCCGCTGCCGACCACCTGGTAGTCGAGGTGGCCGGTCCGGAGGAGGCTACCGTCGGCGAGGAACTGGAGATCACCGCCACGGTGCGAGAGGCTTCCGGCGGAGAGCCGGTGGAAGGCGCTTCCGTCGCCTTCTTCGCGAATGCCTTCTTTGCCGGAGTCACCGGCGAGATCCGGCTCGGCTCTGCCACCACCAACGGCATCGGGGTGGCGACGTTCACGACCTCCTTCTCGGTTCGCGGCATCCACCGGGTCCGGGTCGACCTGGAGGACGACCCGGGCTCGGAGCCGGGCGCCGTGATCATCTCGGTCGGCATCGGTTCTCAGATCGTGGCTTCAGAGGCGGGCGTCGAGATACCGGGATTCGGATCTTGGCTGGTCACCTTCGTGATCGGGGCCGTCTGGGCCATCATGATCGCGGCGGCCGTTTGGGTGGTGCGGCTATCCCGTCCGGACGAGGAGGACGAAACAGACGGCGAACCATCGGCCGAAGCAGTCGACGTGGACTCGGACTGGTCGTTCGAGGAAGCGGTCAGGGCAGACTTACCGAAACGGCAGCGCCGCCGCTTCAATCTTGCCCCGATAGTGGCCGGAGTCATGGCATCGCTGGCGCTCGGGATCGTGGCGCTGTTGATCCGCAGCCCCAACACTCACCACAACTTCGACCCTGAGGGGTACGGCAGATCGCCGGTGGCCTATCTCGACGCGGCTTACCTGTATCCGGGTCCGGGCCTGGCCGATGGTTCCGGCCTCACCGGCAACGCGGTGGGCGACGGCCAGGCGCTGTTCCTGAAGCTGGGCTGTGCTGGTTGTCACGGCCTCGACGCGCAGGGAGCGGCTTCTGCCCCCTCACCAGCGTTCGCCACCAGATCGTGGCTTGGCACGGTGGTTCGCACCGGGCTGCCCGGAGGGATGCCCGCCTATTCGGATGCAGATCTGCCAGACGAAGAGCTCGACGCGGTCCATGCCTTCCTGCTGGTCGCTCGGGACACGCTCGCCGACGAGACACCCGAAGGAGACGGCCCGGCTGCTCCCGCGACGACCACGACCACCACCCCGGTAGCATCGGATGGAGATGAGCAGCCTGCACCCAGCTTCGCGGACGTGACGCAGATCCTTCAACCAAACTGCTCGGGATGCCATGGCGCAGCCGGCGGATGGTCGGCAGCCGACTACGACTCAGTTATTAGCAGCGGGGACAATGCACCGGCAGTAATCCCTGGTGACGCGGCCGGCAGTGTTCTTGCTCAGAAGCTGCTCGGCACTCATACGTTCGGGAACGCGATGCCCCCGAGCGGCAGCCTGGCCGATTCAGATATCCAAATGATCGTCGACTGGATCGAGGCTGGTGCCGCGCCGTGATCGAAGAGCCGACAATCGCGATCAGAAGACTCCTGCAGGCGCTGGTGCTCGGATCGCTGCTGGTCGTAGCCCTCCTGCTCGGATCTGACCGGGGCGAAGCGACGCAGATGCTTCTCCAATCGGCGGGCGATACCTATGCCCAACAATGCGCTCCTTGCCACGGCGTCGCGGGCGAGGGGACCGACTTCGGCAGCCCACTGATTGACAGCTCGCTGCCGGCAGACGATCGCATCGAGATCATCACCAATGGCAATGGAGCCATGCCGGCCTTCGGCCCCACCTTGTCCGCCAACCAGATTGCGCAGCTGGCAGTGCTTTGGGACCCGATGGACGTATCGGACATCTACTTCCAACAATGCGCCCCGTGCCATGGCGTGAGCGGCGAAGGTGGGGTGGGTCCCAGTTTGACCGACAGCACGATGTCCGACGCCGAGCTGCTGGTGATCATCCGGGACGGAAGCCCCATCATGCCCGGCTACGGCCCGACCTTGACCCCGGAACAGATCGACGCGTTGGTCGCCTACAGTGCCGGATTCGTCGACCGCGATACCGAGCCACCCGACACCTCGACGGGCGACGTGGAAGCCGGCGCAATCGTTTACTCCGAGCAGTGCGCCTCCTGCCACGGCGCCGACGGTGAGGGTGGTGCCGGCCCCGCCTTGCAGACCAGCTCGACCCCCCAGCCCGATCAGTTCCAGATCATCCGTGACGGTGAGAGGGGAATGCCTGCTTTCGGTCTGGCTCTCAGCGAAGAGGAACTCGAGGCGGTCACCGCCTTCAGCGTCTCCCTGCAGGAAGCGGCGCCCGACCAACCGCAGCTGAGCCCGGTGCAGCTAGGAGCGCGGGTCTATGCCGACAACTGTGCCAGCTGCCATGGAGCCGATGCCGGCGGCGGCGCTGGTCCCGACCTCAGAGCCACTTCGCTCACCGGGGACGAGTTAGCCGGGGTGGTGAGTCACGGGCGGGGCACGATGCCGGGCTTCGCCGGTCGGCTCGAGGCAGACGATATCGGAGCCGTGGTCGTGCTGCTGCAGGAGCTGGCGGCGATGCCCGACACCGATCCGCCACCTTCGGACGGCTCTCCCATTGCGCAGGGCGCCAAGCTCTTCACTGAGAATTGCTCTGGTTGCCATGGGCCGGATGCCTCCGGAGGAGTGGGTCCGGCTCTCAAGACTTCCACGCTCACCGGTGACGAAATGCAAGCGATCGTCAGAAACGGGAGCGGCGCCATGCCCGGCTTCTCGGTGATCCTCAGCGACGCCGACACCAACACCATTGTGGCCTACCTCGAGGCCACCAAGTCGGCAGCTACCGACGGAGGCGTGACTCCGAGCCCTTCCGCTGTCGGCGAGGAGATCTTCCTCGCCAGCTGCGCGACCTGTCATATGCTGGACGGCTCCGGGGGTGTCGGCCCAGCGCTTGCCGGCACAGAGCTGACGCCCAACGAGATAATCTCGCAGGTGTTCGGCGGCCATCCGCAAGGTATGCCGGCTTTCGAAGGTGTGCTGGATCCCGTCCAAGTGCAAGAGGTGTCGCGCTACATAGGCACGCTGGAGGGCCAAAGCTCCTCCTCGACCGGCCTGATCGGCCTGGCCATCATCCTGGTCGTAGTGGTGGGAGGAGCCATCGGCCTGTGGTACGGGGGATTCCTCGACCGCTGGTTAGGTCGATCCGGCTGACGATTTCCCGAACGCCGGGTCGCTGAACCAGCCAACCCGGGTAAGCGTTACAACTCGGCGGCCGCCCTCGCTTGCATCTCCTCGACCGTCTGGCGGAGATCGTCAGGCAGGTGGGGATTCTCGACCAGCCGGTCGAGCAGCACCTTGGCTCCGGCCGCGTCACCGAGGCCGTCGAGACGTATTACCGCCAGGAAGGTGAGCGCCACCGGATTGGCCTCCTCAATCGCCAGCGCCTCCGACACCAGCCGTGCACCTTCTTCGGGCTCACCCGACAGGTAAGTCATCCACCCCAGGTATGCGTAGGCTTCGACGTTGGGACCACTCTCGAGAATCGTCATGTAGTGGGGAAGCGCCGCCTGGAAGTCGCCTTCCTCCACGTAGCGCCGAGCCAGCGCCAGGCGCATCGGAATGACCTCGGGATTGTCTGCCACCACGGCTTCGATTTCTTCGTTGGTGAAACCCTCGAGGTCGACCACAGCATCATTTGCCACAGCCGCTGAGCCATCTGGATCTCGCGGTCCCACCGCCCGGGTTACCGCGAAGATGGCGAGGGCAATCGCCAACGCGACGAGAGCGATACCGGCCACACTGCGGCGAGTGAACAGTGTGCGCTCCCCGTCGGTTGGCTCAGTTTCCCTCTCGACTGTTGTCTGGGACGGTGCCTCGGCAGCAGGTGGCCGGGCTTCGGTGGCACTAAGCGCCCCGAGCTCGGCCTCTGCCTGTTTTGCTTCGCGGGTGTAGACGTCTCGAAGCCGCTGGGCTGTCTCGGAATCGATTTCGCCCGCGGCGGCTTGCGCCTCCATCTCTTCCAGATCTTGAAGCGCGTGTGCACGCTTATCTGCCATCCGACCCCTCGCCAGCCGGACCGTGGAACTCTCGGCCGGATCGGATGGCGGCTCGGACGCCGGCTCCTGGGCGTTACTTCGTTCCCTCATGACCTCCAGCTCACGTTTGGCTTCGTCCAGCTCGGCCTTCACCGCAGCGATTGCCTGAGCATTGGCCGACGGTGGTTCGGCTGCGGCCTGTGGTTGGCTCGCCGTCGGTTGGATCTCATGCGCAGGATCGGCAGGCCATTCAGGCTCGGAGTCGACGCCGGGGGCATCTTGGACAGATTCAATGCCAACCTCAGACCGATTGTCGCCGGCGGCTTCCACCTGCGTCGGCGGGAGCAAGACCGGTTCGGCATCGATCGGCCCCGGCGCTTCGGATTCCTCCGCCGGCTCGGGACCTGGGCCACTCTCATCCACCCTGCCATCCACCCTGCCTCCCGACTCCGACTCGAAGGGGACCAATGGTTGCGAGGCCGGTTGGGTTTCGTCCTCCTCGAGTGGCACGGGCTGGCGGCCGGACGGTTCTTCCTGCCTGCTCCCCGACTCCGGCTGGGGCCGGCTCGATGGCTGCGAGGCCGGCTCGGCCTCTACCGGCACCCTGGCTTCCTCGGTCGGATCGGAGCCCAGGCGACGTTTCACCTCGCGACTCCCCGACTCGGGCTTGAGCCGGGCCGTTGGTCGCGAGACGGCCTCGATCTCCGCCGGCGCCGGCACCGCGGCCGCCTCCCCTGGCTCGAGGCCCAAATCGCCGCCATCCTTCTCCTGGATCGGCACCGGAGCCTGGCCGGGCTTTTCCTCAGGATCGTCGCTCGGTTCAGTCTCCTGAATGAGCTGGTCGAGGCGAGCCTCGAGGTCGACAAGGTGTCGCCAGGATTCGCTCAGTTCGTCGTCGAGTTCTTCGCGGTCGCTCACGCTCCCTGCCTTCGTATTCAGATAGAAATCGGACGGGTCGGAGCCACCCGACGGGTCGAGCGCCCACCCACCATCAGGGTAATGCCTGTTGGAGCCAAGGATTCGGTGGTTGGTGAGGCGATCACGGTCAGCAGACGCTCGGTG
Source organism: uncultured Acidimicrobiaceae bacterium (assembly GCA_947259275.1). Taxonomy (GTDB): domain Bacteria; phylum Actinomycetota; class Acidimicrobiia; order Spongiisociales; family SHLN01; genus SHLN01. The sequence continues at coordinate 74,427 of CAMYMH010000006.1, forward strand.
GGTCAGTCGTCGCCGTCGTCTCCGTCATCGTCGTGGTCGCCCTCATCGTCATCATCGTCGCGCTCGTCGTCATCATCGTGGTCGCGCTCATCATCATCATCATCATCATCATCGCCACCGTCGTCCCACTCCTGAC
>CAMYMH010000007.1 GCA_947259275.1 uncultured Acidimicrobiaceae bacterium
TCCGGATCAGTCGCCGGAGTAGAACCCACCGCCGTCCCCACAACCGAACCCTGCGCAATCGGACCAAACGAATACGACGCCGCCGACAACTCCGGCGGATCGTTGATGTCAGTAAACGTAGCCGTCACGCCGATATCGGAATTCATGACAATGGTGCACGACGGCCCCGCCCCCGGGCACCCAGCACCGGTCCAGTCCTCAAAGGTCGACCCGGCCAGAGGACTCGCGGTGAGCGTCACGCTGGTTCCGGCCCCGTAAAGGTCCGAGCAATCCAGGCCGCAGTTGATCCCGACGCCCGAAACCGTCCCTGCTCCGGTTCCGTTCTTGAGCACCGTCAACAGGAACCGATCGTCAATCACGATCGTGAACGGATCTGGCGCGCTGTCCGCCCCGCTGTTATCCGTCACCACCAGATTCCCGTTGTAGGTCCCAGAGGACACGTACACGTGGGTCGGGCTCTGCTGGGTAGAGGTATTCCCGTCCCCAAACGTCCACAGGTAGGAGGCGATGGTCCCGTCCACATCCGATCCCGACCCGATGAACGCCACGTTCTGGCCCTCAAACCCGGATGCCGGTGCCGTCGCATCAGCAACCGGGGGATCGTTGCGCGGGTCTACCGCCAGGTTCACCGTGGCCGGTGCCGAGAACACCGTCCCGTCGTTGACCCGGAACTGGAACGAATCACTCGTCGTCTCCGAACCATCATGCAAGTAGGTGATCGATGCTGAGGTGGGTCCCGTCGAGGTCGGTCCGCTGGTTATCGACCCATTGGCCGGCCCGGGACCGAATAAAGAAAACGTCAGCGGATCACCATCCAAATCGGACCCGGTTACGGTGAAGGTCACTGGATTTCCCTCCGGAACCCCCGGCGTGGTTCCGTTGGCGATCGGTATCCGGTTCGAATTGGAGACGGTCCAGGTGAAGGTATCGGTGTCCGAGCGAGCCGGGGAACCGTTGTCGGTCACCGTTACGGTCACGGTGTAGACGCCGGAGGACTCGAAGCCGAGCGTGCCGGAGATGAGGCCGCTGCTTGGGCTGATGGAAATTCCCTGTGGTAACGCGTTCGCCGACCAGGTGAGATCATCACCGTCGAGATCGGTCGCCTCGGTCGAGATGCTGACCGTATCACCCTCATCGTGGAACCGGTCGGGCAGCACCTGATTGAAGGTTGGCGGCTGGTTGGTGTTGGCGACGAAGATGGTGAATAGCCTGGTGTCGGTCAGGCCGTCGGGGTCGGTTACGGTCACAGTCACCAGCGAGCTTCCCGCATCGGTGAAGCCGGGGGTTCCCCCGATGGTGATGGTTCCATCGCCGCTGGCGGTGATCGACGCCCAATTCGGCAGGCCGCTGGCGCTCATCGTCAGGACATCGAGGTCCGGGTCGGTAGCCGTAGCGGTCACACTGAACGGCGTCCCCTCAGCGGCGTTCTGGTTGGTGATCGAGTTGAGCACCGGCGGGTTGTTGACGGAACCGATGATGGGCACCGACAGGACCGCACCCCCACTGTACGTGATGTCCAGGCTGCCGGTCTTGTCGCCGGGGAAACCCGGCACGAACTGTATCTGAGCGGTGACGCTGGTTCCCGGCGGCAGCACGTCGCCGGCCGCGGGACCGCTCAACAGTGTGAAACGCCCGGCGTTTGGCCCACCGATGGCGACCGACTGGATGACGACGCTGGGGATGCCGGCGCCCCCGCCGTGGACGATCTCGACCTCGCCAGTCGTGGTCTCGGTGGTCAGAACCGGCCCCAGCGTCAGCGAGACCGGCTCGGACGTGAGGACGGCGTTTCCTACCTTCTCGACCACCTCCACCCCGTGCAAAGCCGGCAAGTTCTTCCCCGGTATCGGCCATAGATCGACGTCGAGACGCCCCCCGGTGGCGTTGGTCTCGATCGGGATCATGATCGCCTTGTTCTTGCCGGCCCGGGCATAGATGTCCAGGTCGTTGATGGCGAGGCCGCCCTCCACCACGACGTCAAACACCCGGACGCCGGCGGCGTTGTGGACCGCCTCCATGAAGTACAGGCGGACCTCGTATGGCCCATCGGGCACGGGGAGGTCGTAGGAGAGCCGCACAGTCGTAGACCCGAACCGTTCGGTCCGCAGCATGTCGAGCGGTGTCCCCGGCGGCAGCGATCGATCGCCGGCATCGATCGCTTGGACCACGGTGAAGGAACCGTTTGGCGTCCCGGGTACGAGGTATGGATCGTCGGCTTCCCAGGAGAATTGCCCAACGACGTCTTCACCGCCGGAATTCAACCGGTATCGGATGACATCATCGGCGGCGGCGACGAGGTCGACCTCCAGCGGGTTGGCTCGCCCAAAGTACTCCACCCAGAGCCGGGCATCGACAACTCCCGATCGGCTCGGCCGATACTCGACGACCACTTGTGAGGTCTGGCCGGGCAGCAGGGTCTGGGCCGAACCGCCTGAGACGATGACGAACTGATCACTGTCGGGGCCGACCACCCGCGCGCCGACCACGCTCACACTGGCAGTTGCCGGCTCCCCAAGATGGACCACGGTGATGGTGCGTTGCACGGTGTCGCCAACCGCGATCGAACCGAAAGTCGCTTCGGTCGGGCTCGACCCAAGCGTCCACCACTTGGGGGTCGGGGTGATCTCGATGCCCTGGATGGCCGGTGAGTTGACCAGCTGAGTGAGGTCGATGTCGAGGTTGGCGTCGCTCACGACATCGAAGCTGCGCACGATCCCGTTATTGGCTCCGGCGACGGCAAAGATGTCAAAACTGGAAAGGACCTCGACCCCCTCGATTTTGACATCGAACAGGCGAGCACCAACCGACTGGGTGTCCGGGAAGGTCTCCGCGAAGTACAGATTGACCTGGTAGGAACCGGGCGTGACCGGGAAGTCCCATGCTTGCTGACCGAACCGGTAGCTCTCGTATACCTCGTCGGGAGCAGTGGGACCGGAAACGGTGGTGCCGGCCCCGGGGCCGATGCTGCCGCCCGGGCTGTATGGGCTGTCCGCACCCCAGTCGTCGATGGGATCTCCGCCGGCATTGACCCGGTAGGCGCCCTCGCCGGTCAGGTTCACGAACATCTGCTAGTTAACGCCAGTATGCCGGATACGCATGAAAGTCTGGTTCAGCCCGAGCGCGGTTGGGGCCAGGGTCACCTCGACATTGCGAGTCTCACCAAACCCGATTTGGGGGTCGGCGAGGGGAGCGACGCTGAAATTGGCTGAGTTGCCGCCCGTGAAGTTGATCGAGGTGATCCGCAGGTCGATGTCACCGCTGTCTCCGCCGAAGCTCAGTTGCACCGTGCCGGTGCCGGTTGCGCCCAGCCCAACCGGCCCGAGTGCCAGCTCGCTCGGGGCGTTGAGTGAGGCAGATCGAGACTCGAGATCTCCTCCCACCGGGGTCCAGCCGCGCTGTCCGAATACCAGCGTCTCGTCGGCCGGTCCGGTTGAGTTGGTGTTGCGGAGGTAGAACCGGGTTTCGGGAGGTCGGAAGATGCCAACCGTGTCGACCCCGTCGCCGTCCCAGTCATCCGGAACGAACTCGTCGCTGGGGATGCCGTAGAAGAAATCATTCGCGGTGGCCGCAACGGGGCCAACCGGGTTCTCGTTGGTGTAGAAGACCTGGCCGCTGCTGTTGCGATAGATGCCGGGGGTATCGATGCCGTCCCCGTCCCAGTCCCCGGCGAAGGGCCGGTCCCCTGCCACTCCGAAGAAGTATTCGATGTCGGCCACGCCGGTGGTGAGGCTGTTGCGGAGGAATACCTTGCCGTTGCGGTAGATGCCGAGGGTGTCGCAGCCATCGCCGTTCCAGTCGCCGGCGATCGGCTGGTCGCCGGGGAGGCCGAAAAAGAAAGTGATCTCGCCGATTGCGATGCCGCCGTTGAGTGGATTCTCATTGGTGAGGTAGACGAAACCATCCTGCCGGAACAGCCCGGGCGTGTCGACGCCATCGCAGTTCCAATCGCCCAGGAAAGGAGTGTCCCCGGGAGTGCCGAAGTAGAAGGACCGTTGGCTGCCGTCGGGCTCGCGGAGGTGCCATTGACCGCTGCTGGTGTCGACCATTCCCACTTCGGCATCGCCTGCCAGCGCCGGCGAAATCATCGCCAGCATCAGTCCGGCAATGGCGCCAAGAACCGTTAGTACTCGCCTCGCCAACGCAACTCCACTACTCGCCCGCGGTTAGAACCCCTCGTGGAAAAACATAGCCCATGTCGGCCACTTGCGCATAGACCAGAACGTGGGTCTGGCGACCCTTTTTCCTCGCCGGAGGCCGTCACCGAATAGGCTGCTCGGCGCACGCTGACATCAACGGGGAGGAGTCATGGAGTTCTCGGAGACCGTACGACGACGCCGCATGGTGCGCAATTACCTCCCGGACCCGGTTCCCGCCGACGTGCTCGACCGGGTGCTCGACCGGGCTCGCCGGGCCCCGAGCGCCGGTTTTACCCAGGCCCAGAGTTTCGTGGCGGTGACCGGCGCCGACCGGCGGGCGGAGATCGCCCGGCTCGCCCACGAGGATGAGTATGTGGCCGCCGGATTCGACCCCTGGTTGTCGCTCGCCCCGGTTCACGTGATCATTTGCACCAGTGAGGCGGCCTACCGCGCTCGATACTCGGAGCCGGATAAGGCAGGTGCCGCCGACGCCCAGGACTGGCCGGTGCCGTACTGGTATGTCGACGCCGGGGCGTCGCTCATGCTGTTGCTGCTGGCGGCGGTCGACGAGGGATTGGCCGCCGGCTTCGCGGGGTCGCACAGCCTGGCGGGAATTCAAGAGCTGCTTGGCATTCCACCCGAAGTGATGCCAATCGGGCTCGTCACCCTCGGCTACCCGGCGCCGGATCGCCGCTCAGGATCACTCGCCCGGGGATGGAAGCCGATCGAGGGGGTTGTGCACCGCGAGCGGTGGTAGTCAGCCCGCCAGCCGTTGCGGTTCGTCGTGGATGGCCGGCTCCGCGATCGGGAAGTTCACGATGAAGCGGGCTTCGCCGTCCGCCCGCTCGTAGGCGGCATCGCTTCGGCGAGGAAAGCTCTTCGAGGTGATAGGCCAGGGCCTCGGCGTCGGCCCGGGCAGCCGTCAAGAGGTCCTCCACCATCGGCTGAGCCGTCCTCGCCACAAGCGGGCAATTGGCCTACGCTGTTTTTCACGTATTCAGATCGATCGGAGAGACATGACAAGCTCGAGGACTTTCTCCTCGGAGTCGGTGACCGAGGGTCATCCCGACAAGATGGCCGACCAGATCTCTGATGCGATCCTCGACGCCATCCTCACCCAGGATTCGTCGAGCCGGGTGGCGTGCGAGACCCTCCTCACCACCGGTCTGGTTCTGGTCGCCGGCGAGATCACCACTGAGGCATACGTGGACATGGCCGCCATTGCCCGCGACACCATCATGGACATCGGGTACGACCGGGAGGACTACGGCTTCGACGGAGCCACCTGCGGCGTCATGGTGTCGATCGATGAACAATCGCCCGATATCGCCCAGGGAGTCGACGCCTCCGAAGAACTCCGCTCCGGCAGCGCCCTCACCGAAGACGACCTCGATCGCCAGGGAGCCGGCGATCAGGGCATGATGTTCGGATACGCGACCACCGAAACCGACCCCCTCATGCCGATGCCGATTCACATCGCCCACCGGCTGGCCGAGCGCCTCACCGAAGTTCGCAAGGATGGCACCCTCCCTTACCTGCGGCCGGACGGCAAGACCCAGGTGACCTTCGACTATGACGGCGACCGGCCGGCTCGGGTCCGCACCGTACTCATCTCCACCCAGCATGACGACGGGATCGACCGTGACGGCACCATTCGTCCCGACCTCATCGAGCACGTAATCAAGCCCGTCATCCCGGAGGAATTCGCCAACGACCCGATCGAGGTGATCATCAATCCGACCGGCCGGTTTGTCATCGGCGGGCCGGTGGGCGACGCGGGCCTGACCGGTCGCAAGATCATCGTTGACACCTACGGCGGCTCGGCCCGCCACGGGGGAGGTGCCTTCTCGGGGAAGGATCCCTCCAAGGTCGACCGTTCCGGCGCCTACGCCACTCGTTGGGTGGCCAAGAATGTGGTGGCTTCCGGAGCCGCCAGCCGCTGCGAGCTGCAGGTGGCTTATGCCATTGGAGTGGCCCACCCGGTCTCGATCATGGTGGACACCTTCGGAACCGAGAACGCCGATCCCGAGAACATCGAGAAGGCGATCCGGGAGATCTTCGACTTGAGACCGGCCGCCATCCTGCGCGATCTCGACCTGCGACGGCCCATCTATCGCCGGACGGCCGCCTACGGCCACTTCGGGCGGGATGGCTTCCCGTGGGAAGAGACGAACCGGACCGACGATCTCCGCTCGGCGCTGGGGTTATAGACCAGAAGTAGACCTGCGCAGTGGACGATCCGCCCCCCGGAATTGCGGTGCCGGGTGCTCTCCTTGGCGGAGCCGGCGACCGCCGACCGGCGGTTTCCAACCGTCCGCTCGGCAGGAGTCTTCGACGGGTCGTATCCTGATGTGATTCCATTCTGCAGTCCTGTTTGGCGATGCGGACAAGGAGGGCCATGTCGGACGAACATGAGGATGACCTTGATCTATCGGCGCTCGGCAGCGATGAGCTGGCCGAGCAGATGCACGATGACCTCTACGACGGCCTCAAAGACGAAATCGTAGAGGGAACCAAGATCCTGCTCGAGCGCGGGTGGGGAGCAGAAAAGGTGCTCAACGACGCTCTCGTCGAGGGCATGCGGATCGTCGGGATCGACTTCCGGGATGGAATCTTGTTTGTGCCCGAGGTTCTCCTGGCGGCTAATGCCATGAAGGCGGGCATGGAAATCCTGCGACCGCTTCTGGCCGAGGCCGGCGCCGACCCAATCGGGAAAGTCGTGATCGGAACCGTCAAGGGCGATATCCATGACATCGGCAAGAACCTCGTCGCCATGATGATGGAAGGAGCCGGCTTCGAAGTCATCAATCTCGGGATCAACACCGACGTCGACGAGTATCTGGCCGCCCTCGAACAACACCGCCCGGACATCCTGGGAATGTCGGCCCTGCTCACCACCACCATGCCCTACATGAAGGTCGTGATCGACGAGATGGTGAAGCGTGGCATCCGGGACGACTACATCGTCCTGGTGGGCGGCGCTCCGCTCAACGACGAGTTCGGCGAGGCAGTCGGTGCCGATGCCTATTGCCGTGACGCCGCCGTGGCGGCCGACACGGCATCCACGCTGGTGAAGAAACGCCGTGGCGAGCTCTGACCCCGCCGACAGCCGGGTCCTGGTGATCGGTTGCGGAGCGCTCGCCCGCGAGCTGCTCCAGCTCACGCGGGTGAATCCTCTCAGTTGGGTCACCGTTGAGTGCCTTCCGGCATGGCTGCACAACCGCCCCGAGCAGATTCCGGCGGCCGTCCAGCAGCGCATCCGGCGAGCCCGTCCCGCCTACCGGCGGATATTCGTGGGTTACGCCGATTGTGGGACAGGTGGGGCCCTCGATCGTATGCTGGAAGCTGAAGGCATCGACCGGCTTCCCGGCGCCCACTGCTACGAGTTCTATGCCGGCGCGGCAGTGTTCGGAGACCTCCAGGAAGCCCAGCCCGGCACGTTCTATCTGACCGACTACCTGGCCCGTCACTTCGATCGCCTCGTCATCGGCGGACTGGGGCTGGATCGCCATCCCGAGCTGCTCGACGACTACTTCGGCAACTACCGGCGGCTCGTGTATTTGGCCCAGGTCGATGACCCCGGGCTAACCCGTCGGGCCCAGGCTGCCGCCGCCGCTCTCGGCCTCGAATTCGAGCGCCTCTTCACCGGCTATGGGGAGCTCGGCGAGGCGTTGGCCGATGTGGCCGCGGTGAGTGCCGTCTCGTGAGCGCCAAGCTGATCACCATCTTGTGGAGGGACATCCCTGCCCAGATCGTCGCCCGGCAGAAGCGGGAAGCTCATCGGGTTGAATTGCCACCCCGTTTCCAAGTTGCCATCGACCGGGCGGCAATGGAGGCGGGTTTGATAGGGACCGACGAGTACCTGGCCGAGTGGCGCCAGGAGGTCCGGGAATTCGAAGGGGACTTGCAGGCGGAGGCCGAGCGCCTCGTCAGGGACCTGGAGGCTGCTTTCCCGCCGGATAGGCTCAACGAGTACGCGGCCAACCACGGGAAGCAACCTATCCCGGAGGACACAGCGTGACCGACACACTGGTGAGCTCCGCCACCCGTGAGGTGGTCATCGGTTTCGAGCGGCCCTTCGTCATCATCGGCGAGCGGATCAATCCCACCGGTCGCGCGGTCCTGGCCGACGAGATGAAGCTGGGTGACTTCAGCCGGGTCGAGGCCGACGCCGTCGCCCAGGCCGAGGCGGGGGCACAGATGCTCGACGTGAACGCCGGTATTCCCCTCGCAGACGAACCGACGCTTCTCGCCAAAGCCGTCAAGCTGGTTCAATCCGTTACCGACCTGCCGCTCTCCATCGATTCATCCATCGTCGAAGCTCTGGCGGCGGGCCTGGCTGCCTACCAGGGCAAGGCCCTGGTCAACTCGGTGACCGGCGAAGAGGATCGGCTGGAACGGGTGCTGCCGCTGGTGGCCAAACACGGCGCGGCCGTCGTAGCCATTACCAATGACGAAACCGGCATCTCAGAAGATCCCGACGCTCGCTTCGAGGTTGCCGTCAAGATTCTGAACCGGGCCGCCGACCACGGAATACCCAAGCGCGACGTGGTCATCGACCCGCTCGTCATGCCAATCGGCGCAATGGGCACCGCCGGCCGGCAGGCGTTCCATCTAGTGCGGCGGCTGCGATCTGAGCTGAGAGTCAACACCACCTGCGGCGCTTCCAACGTCAGCTTTGGGCTTCCCAACCGCAATGGGATCAACGGCGCCTTCCTGGCCATGATGATTGCCAACGGGCTCACGTCGGCCATCGCCAATCCGCTGCACCACGAGATCAAGCAGGCGGTGATGGCGTGTGACGTCCTCACCGGCCATGATCGAAACAGCGCCGGTTGGATCGCGGCCTACCGGGATCCATCCACACCCGGTCGGAACCGGCGACGGAACAAGCGAAGCACTAGGACAAGCCCTGAGTGAGCAAGACCACCCACAGATCGTCTTCACGCCCTCGGGGCGGCGGGGGAAGGTGCCGCCGGGCACGACCGTGCTGGAGGCCGCCCGCGCCCTGGGAGTCGATATCGACTCGATATGTGGTGGGCGCGGCATCTGCGGCCGATGCCAGGTAGAGGTCAGCTCCGGAACCTTCGCCGGACTCGACACCGACGAGTCGCATCTGTCGCCGATCGGGTCGACCGAAGAGAGCTACGCCGACCGTAAGGACCTGGCCGCGCCCCGGCGCCTGAGTTGTGCCGCCACCGTGCTGGGCGACGTGGCGATTGAGGTTCCGGCCATGAGCCGGGTACACAAGCAGGTCGTGCGCAAAGAGGCTCGGGTGGAGGCCCTGCAGGTTGATCCGGCGGTGCGCTTGCACTATCTGGAGCTTTCGGACCCTGCCCTCGGCAGCCCAATCGGGGACCGGGAGCGGCTGTTGGCCGCCCTGCAGGCCGAGTGGGGCCTCTGGCCGCTCTCCCTCGATCCGCACGTCTTGCGTGAGCTTCATTCGGCCATCACGGACGGCGAAGGCACGGTGACGGTGGCGGTTCACGATGAAGCCCAGGTAACCGCGGTATGGCCCGGCTTCCACGAGGACGCCTACGGGGTGGCATTCGATGTTGGCTCGACCACGGTGGCCGGCCATCTCGCTGATCTGTCGACCGGCGAGATCCTGGCCTCGGCCGGGACCATGAATCCCCAGATTCGATTCGGCGAGGACCTCATGAGTCGCGTGTCCTACGTGATGATGAACCCGGGCGGCGAAAGCGAGCTAACGACGGCAATTCGGGGGGCACTCGACGACTTGATCGGAGAATTGTGTGCGGACGCCGGCGTCGAGACCTCCGACGTCCTCGAAATCACAGTGGTCGGAAACCCGATCATGCATCACCTCGTGCTCGGCATCGACCCCACCCCTCTCGGGACGGCACCGTTCACGCTGGCAACCACCGAATCGATTCGCCTGCCGGCGGTCGAGCTTGACCTCGCCGTGAATGCCGGAGCCCGCGTCTTCGTGCTGCCCTGTATTGCCGGCCACGTCGGCGCCGATACCGCCGCCTGCATCCTCGCCGAAGGACCGCATGGCGGCGAGCGCGTGCAGTTGCTGGTGGACGTCGGCACCAATGCTGAGATCGTGTTGGGCAACTCCCACCGTTTGCTGGCGGCGTCGAGCCCCACCGGCCCTGCCTTCGAGGGGGCACAGATATCAAGCGGACAACGAGCCGCTCCCGGTGCCATCGAACGCGCCCGGATCGATCCCGTGACTCTCGAGGCCCGGGTGAAGGTGATCGGGAGTGACCTGTGGTCGGACCAAGCAGGCTTCGCCGAGTCGATCTCCGCCACCGGCATCACCGGAATCTGTGGTTCCGGCATCATCGAGGCCGTCGTCGAGCTCTACCTGGCCGGTGCGCTGTCGGCGGCGGGCGTTATCCAGTCTCGCCCCGGCAACGAGCGGATCATCACCGATGGCCGAACTTTCGCCTACCTGCTGATGGACGAGCCCCGGCTGCTGGTCACCCAGAACGATGTGCGGGCTATCCAGCTGGCCAAGGCCGCGCTGCGGGCCGGGGTGCAACTCCTGATGGATCGCCTGGCCGTTACCCAGGTTGACGACATCCGTCTGGCCGGTGCGTTCGGAAGCCAAATCGATGTCCAGTACGCCATGACGCTGGGTTTGATCCCCGACTGTGACCTGGGCTCGGTGCGATCGGCCGGCAACGCGGCGGGTGTTGGCGCCCTGATGGCACTGCTCAGCGTAGAAGAACGGGCCGAGGTCGAGCGGGTCGTTCGGACCGTCGAAAAGGTGGAGACGGCCATCGAGGAGCGTTTTCAGGAGCATTTTGTGGAGGCGATGGCGATACCCCACACATCGGACGAATACCCGAACCTACGCCGGGTCGTGACCTTGCCGGCAACCCCCGACCCAAACCGATCCGGCCCTCCCCGGCGCAGACGTAGCGGAGCATCGAGGAAAAACCCATGACTGAATGTGCCCGCGGTGGGAAAGGTTCTGATGTCTGAGCCGACCGGCCCCGAGATGGGCTCCGGGGCAGCAAGAGCGCTCCGCTCCATCCTCCTCCACTCCAATTTCGAGCTGATTCCGCTCAGGAACGCGTTGGACCAGGCGAGGTTCCTTCCGGCCGGAACCCAGGTGTCGGTGACGGCTTCGCCCACCGGGGACCTCGAGGCCACCATCGACTTGAGCAGGGACCTGGCCGCCATGGGCTTCGAGGCAGTGCCCCACCTGGCGGCCAGGATGGTGCGTGATCGCCGGCATCTGGCCGCCATCCTCGCCAACCTCACAAGGCTGGAAATCGGCCACGTGTTCGTGGTGGCAGGAGACGCAGACCAGCGAGGAGAATTTCCCGACGGGCTTGCGTTGCTGGAGGCCATGGTCGAGATCGGGCACGGCCTGACCCGCATCGGGATCTCCGGCTACCCGGAAGGACACGCGTTCATCCCCGACGCCGACCTGTGGGACTCGCTGGCGGCCAAACAGAAGTTCGCCGACTACATAGTCACCCAGATGTGTTTCGACCCGGAGGCGATCGGCGCCTTCGTGCAAGCCTGTCGCTCGAGAGGCATCACCCTGCCGGTGCGGTTCGGACTCCCCGGGGTGGCGCCGATCCACAAGCTGGCGGTGATCGCAGCCCGTTTGGGGGTCGGCCCCTCGATGCAATTCCTATCGAAGCACACCAGCTTGCTCGGCAAGCTGGTTCGTCCGAGGGGGTATGCCCCCGACGAGCTGATCCGACGGTTGGTGCCCACCATCATGAATCCCGAAGCAGATATCCAAGGCTTCCACATCTACACCTTCAACGAGGTACAAAGCACCGAGGCGTGGCGGCAGCGAATGCTCGCCGAGCTGGATCACTACGGCTAGGAACCGGGCCTCGTCCTCGATCCGATCACGGCCTCTCCGGGCGACTATGTCTCCCACGGGCCGATCAGGCTCTTGGTCACTCCTGTGGGGTGATGGCTACCAGCCGATCCCACGTGTGCCGGGCGAAGGACCGCGACAGTAAAAGCAAATAGGAAAGCTCGCCCCGAATGTCATCCCGGACCAGCTCGGTGGCGACACCGGCGACGAGGGTGCGGGCGGCGGCTCGGTCGGGGGTGATCGGGTCGCTGAGGTCGAGGGCGCACACATGTTCGAGAATGGTTCTGGCGCCGGGACCAGTGAGTCGGAACATGGCCCGCACATGGGTGAGGTCGACCGCCCCCGCCGGAGGTGGGCCGCCAACGACCATCCACTCGCCGGGCGAGATCGAGAACACCAGCCCGTCCTCCACCTGCTGCGACCGGCCGAGCGGCACCGGCCATAGGTCCTCCCATATCCGCCATTTGGGTGCGGCCGACTCATCGGTCAATCGGGCCGCGCCGAGATCCCCGACCCGTTCGCCCACCGGGCTCTCGAAGTGCTCAACCACGGAGCCGCTCCCCCTCCGGATCGAAATGGGCATGGTGTTCCATCACGCGGGCAGCGGCCTTGCTCCCGTCCGGGAGCCGGATGGCCAGCGACGTTCCGGGCCCCGCCAGCTCGGCATCCACCAGGGCGAGACATATGCCGCGCTTGAGGGTGGGCGACTTCCGGCTCGAGGTGATTCTCCCCACGATGGTGGCGCCGTCGACGATCTGGCATGCTTCAGGCGGCACCAGCTGCGGATCGACGGGCTGGACGGCAACCAGCATCCGTTCCGGTCCCGATTCTCCCTCCCACACCAGTTCCGGCCTTCCGGCGAAGTCCGGTTTGCTCGTCTTGACCGCCCATCCGAGAGCGGCGGCGTTGGCCTTGGTGAGGCCGTCGGTGTCCTGACCGACGATGAGGTGGCCTTTCTCCAGCCGCATAATCCGCTGGGCCTCGATGCCGAAGGGGGCAACGCCGAGATCGGCGCCGGCGTCGAGCAGCGATTTCCACACGTGGAGGCCGAATCCGGCGGGCACGTGCAGCTCGAAGCTGAGCTCCCCGGTGAAGCCGATGCGCAGCAGAATGCACTCGGCCACCCCGGCCACCGTTCCCGTTCTCGCATGCAGGTACCCAAACGCGTCGCGGGAGAGATCGACCCCCTCGACCAGCCGCTCCAGCAGCCGGCGTGACGCCGGGCCGGCCACGTTGATGGCGGCGTACCCGTCGGTAACTGCCGTCATGCGAACGTCCCAGCTGGGAAAGAAGGTCTGCAGCCACTCGTCGAGCCAGTTCCACACCCTCCCCGCCCCCGAAGAGGTGGTGGTCATGTAATACCGGTCTTCCGCCAGCCGCGCCGTTACCCCGTCGTCGAGCACCACCCCGTCCTCAGCACACATGGCACCGTAACGAACCCGACCGACGGCGAGCTTGGACCACCGGTTGATGAGCACGAACTCGAGCAGCCTGGATACGTCGGCGCCGCGCAGGTCGATCTTGCCGAGCGGGCTCACGTCGACGATGCCGACGTTGGTGCGGGTGTTGCCCACCTCGGCAGACGGGTCGCCGTAGTGGTCGGGCCGGATCCACTGGCCGGCGAGGAGTGGCGTGGCTCCATGCTCGACATGCCAGTCGTGCATCGGAGAGCGGCGTACCGGGTCATCGTCGCCTCCGGCCAGTGCGCCAAGCGTTACCGGCGCATAGGGGGGACGCCAGGTGGTGGTGCCGGTCCCGGCGATGGTGGCACCGGTCGCCGCCGCGTGGATGGCGACTGCGTTCACCGCCTCCAGCTTGCCCTGGATGGGCCCCATCGTCGCGGTGGTGTATCGCTTGGAGAGCTCAATCGAGTCGTAACCCTCGGCGGCGGCCAGGGCGAGATCCTTGCCCCGGATGTCCTCGGAGAAGTCGACGAAACCGTCGGTCGGCCCGGCGAATATCTCGGGGTGATCGGCCGGCTCCAAATGCGGGATCTCGGCAGCTTCGCCGGCCGGCACGGGAGAGGGTGCTAGCGCTCGCGGCGTCAATAGCGCCAGCTCCGAGGCCCGCCGCAGTGCCCTTCGTCCGGCCTCGGTGCCGATGGCACGGCCATGGGCGATGATCTGGTCCGGAGAACCGTCACCGACGATTCCACCCGTGGCCATCACATCGTCTGGCAGGCTGCCGGGCAGGAAACGGGCGGCGGCAGGGTGGTAGATCGGCCGGTCGCCCGCCATGTTCAACAGCGAGGTGGCCGTAGTCCAGCCAACGGCGGTGACCAGCAGGTCGGCTTCGATCCTCCGGCCGCCGGTGACCTCGACCTCCTCCACTCGCCGCCGACCCCGCGCCCGCACCAGCCGCCGACCCGTCGTTCGCAGATCCACCACCTCGGCCACCGCCACGCCGCCCCGCTCCAGGCACTCGACCACGGAATCGCCCGATTCATTGGCTGTGACGACGACGGCACGGCTTCCGGGGGCCACCGCCCACAGGTTGGCCAACCGCAGCACGGCTCCCGACAGCATCACCCCGGGTAAGTCGTTTCCTTCGAACACGAAGGGACGCTCGATCTTGCCGGCGGCTACCACGAGGCATTTGACCCGTGCCTTGATCAACTGCTCGCGGGCACCGTCCCGGTGCACGACCGCCACCCAGTTGTGGTCGTAGCGGCCGGCAACCACCGCATCGGCCAGCACTTCGATGTTGTCGGTGGCGGCGACCACGTCTCGCAGCTCGGCCAGCAGGCCAAGCGTGGCATCGCCCGCGTAGCGAAGGTGGCCGCCCAGCTGGTGGTCTTCCTCCACCAGCAGCACCCGGGCACCAGTGGCGGCGGCGGCGATCGCGGCCGCCATCCCGGCCGGACCGCCGCCGGCGACGAGCACGTCGGGGTGTGCGTACCGTTTCTGAGAGTGGACGTGGGTGGCAGCGTCACCGACCGTCCCGCCGGCGCCGAAGCGTCGCAGCACCCGCTGGTATCGCGGCCGGAGGGGGCGGGGACCCATGAACGTCTTGTAGTAGAAGCCGGGCGTGAGGAATCGCCCGACGAGACGATTGGCGCTGCGCAGGTCGAAGCGCAGCGAGGGCCAGGCGTTTTGGGCCTCCACCACCATCGCCTCCTCGACCAACCGGTGTCCGGCGCGGACGTTCGGCTCATCACCGACCTGGACGAAGAGGTTCGGGTCGTGATGGTCGGCGGTCAAGATCCCCCGTGGCCGATGGTATTTGAAGCTCCGCGAGAATACCGAGACGCCTGACGCGGCCAGCGCCGAGGCCACCGTGTCACCGCCAAACCCGGACACACGCCTGCCGTTCCACGAAAAGCGGCGGATGTCGGATCGGTCGATCACCTCACCCGGCTGAACCGGCATCCGATGCGCCGTCATGCCGTGTCCTCGGTGACGTCGCGCACCGAACGGATCTCGTTGGTGATGGTATGGCGCTCCACCTCGAGAAAGCGCCGGCACCCGGACAGGTGGAACCATTGCTCGCCCTCCCATCCGGCGAGATTCTCCTTGGTGTACAAGTAGTTGCGCCATGCTTCCGGTCCCGGGTCCGGTCCGGGCCTGGGCACCAGCTCGCCTCCGAAAGAGAACTCGTCGGCGTTGCGTGGTCCGCAGTGAGGACAAAGGATCAGCAACATTGGGTCATCACTTCAGTGTCCAACCGCCGCAGCCCCTTTCTCAGCAGTGAGGTCTCCTCGCCCAAAGCGGTCCAGGCTGAAGGGGGCGATCAGGTCGGGGACCACTCCGGTGGCGAGTAGCTGTGCCGTCTGCTCTCCGGCCACCGGTGCCGCTTTGAAGCCGTAGGTGCCCCAGCCGACATCGACATAGAAGCCGGCAACGGGCGTCATTCCGATGATCGGTCCGAAGTCGGGTGTCATGTCGCAAAGGCCAGACCACTGCCGGAGCAGTCTCATCTTCGACAGTGACGGCATGAGCTCCAGCACGTGGCCGGCCAATCCCTCGGCGAACTCCAGCGAGCCCCTCGCCGAATAGGAACTGAACGGATCAACGCTTGCCCCGAAGACCAACTCACCCCGCGCCGTTTGGCTGAGGTAGACGTGCAAGGACCCGGAAACGACGACCGGGTTCAGAATCGGCTGCACCGGCTCGGTCACGGCAGCCTGGAGCGGCCGCGTCGTGATCGGGAGCCTCACGCCGGCCAGGGCACTGACGAGCGAGCTCCATCCGGCCGTGCAATTCACCACCACCGGTGTCGAGATCCGGCCACCCGAGGTCTGGACCCCGGTCACCGCTCCGGCGGTGACGTCGATTGCCGTCACCTCGGTCTGCTGATGAATGTGCACGCCGAGACGGTCGGCGGCGCGGGCGTATCCCCACACGACGGCGTCGTGGCGGACGATGCCGCCCGGCGGATGCCACAGCGCGCCCAGTATCGGATACCTCGGCCGGTTGCTCACATCGATGGCCGGAGCCAGTCGCTTGATGTCCGGGGGTCCGATCACGTCGGAGTCGATCCCCGCCATTTTGTTGACTTCGGCTCGCCAATGCATGGTGCGCAACGAACTATCGCTGTGGGCCAGAGTCATGTGACCTCTCTGCTCGAACATCACATTGAAGTTGAGCTCGTCGGCGAGATGCTCGTAGAGCTTGATCGAACGGTCATAGAACGCCGATCCTTCCGGCGTCAGATAGTTGGACCGGACGATGGCGGTGTTGCGCCCGGAACCTCCGCTGCCGAGGTAGGACTTCTCGATGACTGCGACGTTGGTGATGCCGTGGTTGCGGGCCAGGTAGTAGGCGGTGGCGAGCCCGTGGACACCGCCGCCGACGATGACCACGTCATAGCTGGGTTGGAGATCGTGATGGCGCCACACCCGTGACCACCGCTGCCCGGTGAGGCTCTGCTTGATGAGCGAGAAAGCCGAATACCTGGCGATGGGCCCGCGAGTGGTCATCCAAGCACGCTGAAGGACGAGTCCCGGTTGATCTGGCGATTGCGGCTGTAGGCGGCCAGGTCGAGTTCGAGCCCGGTGTAGCGCTGGGCGATTCGAACCGGGTCGGCGTCATGATCGTGACCGGCTTCAACCCGCGCGATGAGCTCTGTCATGCAGAAGGCAGCCACCGAGGCGTTCTTGAACTGGTTCCCGCTCGATCCCACCGCCACATAGAACCCATCCAGATCGGTGCGGTCGTAGATCGGGATCCAATCGTCGCTCACGTCGTAGAGGTCGACGACGCCTTTCTTGGTGCTGGGAACGCCGAGGGCCGGCAGCCGTCGAGCCAGGCGCATGACCTGGTTCTCCCACTGAGTGGACGAGATCTCACGGTCGTAGTCGTCGGGGTCGGCCACCCAGATTTGCGGGTCACACTCCGGGTCCTGGCTGCCGACGAGGATGTGGTCGCCCACCTCCGGCCGGAAGTAGGTCCCGAGGTCGTCGTCGCCGACCAGCGACGGGTTGTCGGCGAACCCCAAGTCCTCGGGTGCCGGTACATGATGCACTTCGTGGCGAAGGGCCTTGGTTTTGATATTCATCGAGTCGGCCACGCCGGCCATCTGGTTGACGACGAACGAATGGGGACCGGCGACGTTCACGACGATCGGCGCATCAATCAGGCTTCCATCCGCGAGGGTCACCCCCGTCACCCGGTTCGCCTCGGAATGGATGGCGACGACCTCGGTATTGAATCGGAACGTGCCGCCCTTGGCCTCGGCCGCCCGCTGCAGGTTGTGGGTGGCCAGCTGGGGGTCGCTGACGTAACCGGCGGCCGGGCTGTAGACGGCGGTCTGGAGCGGGTTGGCCGGCTCGGCCCAGAAAGCGTCGTCTTCAATTCGTTTGGGCGGAGAGTGACTGCCGGTGTCGATACCGGGAAAGCGCTTGGCGACGGCTTCCATGTCCCATACCTCGTACGGGACCCCGATCTCATCGAACAGCGGCAGCACCTTCTGCGTGTAGCGATCGGTGTCCCCCAGGTATACGGCGCCGCAGTCAATGAACTTCGCCAGGCCTCGCTCGTCGTCGGTCTCGAGGTAGGCGGCCCAATCCTTCCAGTAGAAGAGGCCCTCCCAGGCCATCGCCACCCCGGGCCAGGTGGAGTAGTGGGTGCGAATGATGGCGCACGAGTTACCGGTCGACCCGTAGCCGGCCGCCGGCAGCTTGTCGAGGTTGAGGGTTTGGTATCCGGCTTTCGACAGCTCGAATCCGAGGTTGGCGCCGATGATCCCGGCGCCGATGATGATGGCGTCATAGTGCTCGTGCTCAGGCATCCGCGGACTCTACCGGCATCCGGCCGAGTGGTGCCAGCGGGCACCGGCTGCGCTCAAGATGGGGGCATCGCGCCCCCCTCGGCCGTCCGCCGTTTCACGAAGTCGTCGAGCTCTGCTCGAATCGAGCCGTCGAGGGGGGGCGGCTCGAAGTCGGCGACAATCCGTTTCCAGATCGGGTTGGCTCGCTGGGCGGCCGTCTGCGAGCCCGCTTCGGTCCACTGTCCGAAGTTCTGGCGCGTGAACACGATCGGCTCATAGAACGCCGAGTCGTAGCGCTCCAGCGTGTGATCCGTCCCGAAGAAGTGACCCCCGGGCTCGACTGCTCCGATGGCGTCGACTCCGATCTCAGCTTCCGACGTTTCCACCGACCGGAAGACCTCGGCGAACATCTGGACCATTTCGACATCGAGGATGTACTTCTCGAACGATGCGCTGAGGCCCGACTCGATCCACCCGGCGGCATGGATGATGATGTTGGCACCGGCCAGAACCGCGCCCATCATGTTCATCATCGTTTCGTAGCCGGCCTGGGCATCGGCCACCACGGAAGTGCTTACCGCCGATGATCGCCAGGGAAGTCCGATCAGGCGGGCCAGCTGCCCACTGGCCAGGGCGGCCTTGACGGCTTCAGGTGTTCCGAAGGCGGGCGCACCGGACCGCATGTCCACGTTGGACGTGAAGGCTCCGTACACGACCGGTGCCCCCGGTCGAACGACCTGAGCGAGGGTGATGCCGGCGAGCGCCTCGGCATGCTGGAGCGTGAGGGCTCCCGACAGCGTCACCGGCGCCATCGCCCCGGCCAGCGTGAAAGGCGTGATCACCGACACCTGGTTGGCCTCGGCAAACTGGATGATGCCGAGACACATCGGCACGTCCAGCTGGCGGGGTGAATTGGTGTTGATGATCGTGAAGCAGTGGGCCCGG
This sequence comes from uncultured Acidimicrobiaceae bacterium, assembly GCA_947259275.1. Lineage (GTDB taxonomy): Bacteria > Actinomycetota > Acidimicrobiia > Spongiisociales > SHLN01 > SHLN01. The sequence continues at coordinate 19,102 of CAMYMH010000007.1, forward strand.
GTCGCGAACTCATCCTCGGTGAGGCCGTGAACGATGCGGGTCATCTCGAAGCAGTCCGCCACCTTCTCCCGCCCGCGGGCGTAGATGAACGGCGCCTTGTCGCTCAATGTCAGCATCGCCGTGGTGGTGGCGAGGTGCCGCACTGCCAGCGGCACATCTTGTGGTTCCACTACCGGATCGTTGGTGTGAATGACGTCGAAGTGCTGCGCGAGCCGCACGAAGTTCTCGAAGTCCTCCAGGGTCCCGGTTTGCCTCCCCCGGTCGAGGTCGGTGGCATGGGGGGGACCGCCGGCCGGAATCATCACCACGTTGCGACCCCCAACCGTGACCCGCCGGGTTGGATTTCGCGGGGTGATGTCAAACTCTGCCGGAGCCGCCGACAGCGAGGCGGCTACCAGGTCGGGATCGAATCGCACCAGTTGCTCGTCCTCGTCGACGGTGGCCCCGGCGGATCTCAATCGGGAGCGCGCCTCCGGCAGCAGAACGCGAATCCCGTGGTCGGCCAGCACTTGCAGGGCGGCCTGGTGAATGTCCACAACCTGGGAATCGTCCAGCACCCGGAGCGGGGGATATGGGTTGACCAGGCGCCGATAGTGAGCCGTCGCCGGCGCTGAGACTTCCCGGTCCTTCCGTCCCCGGCGCCGCCCGCGGGCGCGGTCCGCTTGGCTCGCTGCCATCAGGCAACCACTCGCCGGGGATCGATAATACGAGTCTTCGCCCGACCGCGGCTCGACCAGGGCAGGATCGCGGCTGCCGTCATACTCCAATCCTTCCGTCTAGAGGGCCGGGTTACTCTATTCCGGACTGGAGCACGGAGGCAGCTGCACCCGACGAGGAGGCAACGATGACCACGGCCCTACCTGAAGCAGCCGCATACGTCATCGTCGGGGGCGGTGTCCACGGTCTGAGTACCGCCTGGCATCTGGCAATGGAGCTTGAGAAGAGTGGCGCCGGGTCTGGTGCGGATGTCGTGCTGCTCGACAAGACCGGTCCGGGTGCCGGTGCCACCGGCATCGCCTGCGGATGCGTGCGCAACTTCTACATGACCGAGCCGCTCCACGCCATCGTTCGGGAGTCGGTCGATGTGTGGAACTACGACCCGGTGCTTTTCGGCTTCCAGCAGGTCGGGTACATCTCATGCGGCGAGGAGAATCAGATCGCCGACTACGAACGCATCCATCGCAGCCAGAACAAGGTCGGCTACACATCTGACCTGTACGTCGGCCAGGACGCCCGCGACTTTCTGACCGGTGTCTGGCCCGATTTCAAGCACCATACGATCGACGTGGCGATTCACGAGCGCTTGAGCGGCTACGCCGGAACCGCCCAAACGGTCAAGGGGCTCGCCGAAATGTGCACTCGACATGGCGTCCAGATCCACTCCGGCGTTGAGGTGACGGGCTACGACGTCCAGGGCGGTCAGGTCAGAGCTCTCGAGACCAACCAGGGGAGCATCAAGGCCGATGTCGTCTTCCTGTGCATGGGGGCATGGGTTCCCGCCCATTGGGAAATGCTCGGCAAGCCGATGACGCTCGACGTCGGGTATGCGGATGGGTCCCTGGTGGAGGACAAGGACATGTGGACCTATTGGCGCCTGGAGGAGGGCGAGATCTACCACGACGGGCCGTACTACACCGCCGACGGGCTCAACCCGCCCGTGCTTCACATCGAGCTGATGAGCACCCCAGTCCACGATCCCGAAACCGGTAGAGAGCTCGACGACAACGTATACGTCTATTGGAAGAACGGAACCGAGCGCATGGAGCGGCCGGGGATCCAGGGTGGAGCGATGCCGTTCGAGCTCGGCCCGCAGGCGAACGTCGAGCCCTACGGGCATGCCAACGACGAGTATCAGGCCCGCCCCGAGTTCGCCGACTACATCACCGCCTGTATGAGCATGTTCATGAAACGATTCGAGGGAATCCGCCCCCAGTTCAAAGAGCGGCGCAACGGCGGGATCGGAGCATTCACCCCCGACAACGTACCGATCATCGACTGGATCTTGCCAAACGTTTTCATGATCGCCGACTCCAATCACGGCTTCAAGATGACCGGCATCGGCAAGCTCGTCGCCCGGCAGATCCTCGGGTCACAGCCTGTGCCCCAGCTCCAACCGTTCTCCCTCGACCGCTACGCCCGGGGTGCGGCCTTCGGCTCGGGGACCACCCACTCCCCCTGGGTTTGATCCTTTCGATCGGCGAGCACAGCTTGGTCAGAAACCGTCGGTCATGAGGTAGTGAACGGTGGAGGGTCCGTCGAGGGCCTCACGGGCGGTATCTCCCACCTCCCCCAGCACCTGAATGCGTTCGATGTCGAGCAAGGCCAGGTACTCGTCGCCAAAGCCCTGCCGACGAACGTTGGCCATGTGGGTGAGCAGCGCCGCCTCCTCGGAGTAGCCATCCTCGGTCACGAAACGGCCATCCCCAGAGACGAACCAGCCGTACGCCACCGTACCCGGCTCGTTTTCCTTCACAAACGCCGTCATCCGCCGACCGAGATCCCGGAAGGCGGTGATCCTGCCGTCCTTGACCCGGCCATGTATGAGCACCCGAAACGTGGCCATCCTCCTGCTCCTCCTCGTGGCGGCCGCCACTGTTGAACCTACACCGGCCACCTGGGCTTACCCGCCATCCCAGCCACCGGCTCGAGCTACTGATGGGGCAGGGAGTGCCAGAATGCCTGTCATGAAAGCAGCCGTTTGTTATGAGTTCGCTGAACCTCTCGTCATCGAGGATCTCTCACTGGCCGCCCCCGGACCCGACCAGGTCCGCGTCGAGCTGGCGGCCTGTGCCGTCTGCCACAGCGATATCGCATTTGCCGAGGGAGCGTGGGGCGGCGATCTGCCGGCCGTATATGGACACGAGGCTTCTGGTCGGGTAGCCGAGATCGGTGCCGGAGTGGACGACTTGGCGGTGGGTGACCACGTGGTGGTAACCCTCATCCGCTCGTGCGGAAAATGTAAGTACTGCCGGCGCGGCTATGAAGTGGCCTGCGCAACCACCTTCGAGGAGAACGCGCCCCTGCGGGATCCGGGGGGAAACGCCGTCTATCCGGCGATGAGAACCGGTGCGTTCGCCGAGGAAGTAGTGGTTCATCGATCGCAGCTGGTCGCCATCGACCAACGAATGCCCCTGGAGGCGGCGGCCTTGCTCGGCTGCGGGGTGATCACCGGGGTGGGGTCGGTGACCAACGTCGCCCGTCTCCAGCCGGACGCCAACGTGGTGGTGGTCGGCACCGGAGGCGTCGGCCTCAACGTGGTCCAGGGAGCCGCCCTGGCGGGAGCGGCGGCGATCATCGCCGTCGATCTGTCCGACGACAAGCTGCAAGCGGCGAAGGATTTCGGTGCCACCCACATCGTGAACCCGTCGAGTGAGGAGGTGCCGGTCGCGGTTGCTTCGGTGACCGGAGACGAGATGGCCGATGCGGTCTTCGTGACCGTCACCGCCGCCGCCGCCTTCGACCAGGCACCGACCTTGCTGGCGCCGACGGGTGCGGTGGTGCTGGTCGGCCTGCCGCCGACGGGGGTCACGAGCACCTTCGACCCTCTGACGCTGGCAGACCAGAGCCAGCAAATGCTCGGCTCCAAGCTGGGAGCGGCCCGGATATCTGTCGAAATACCGGACCTGGTGGCTCTCTACCAAGAAGGCAGGCTCAAGCTCGACGAGCTGATCACCGGCCGGTATCCCCTCGATGAGATCAACGAGGCAATCGCATCGGTGGAGCGGGGCGAGGCCCTCCGGCATCTGATCGTGTTCTGAACCTACTTCCCGCCCTGACTACAACCGCATGGCGGCGCCGGTTGGGTCGTAGGGGGAAGGGGCAATCACCCGGGCGGGCCGCTCCACCCCCACGATGTGGGTGGTCAGCTCGGTTCCCTCCGCCGCCAGGTCTCGATCGACCAGCGCCATTGCCAGGCTCTTGCCGACCGTGTGGCCGTATTCGCCCGATGTGATATAGCCAACCCGGGTATCGCCATCCCACACCGGCTCATACCCGGTGGCGTCGGCGTCGATGGCATCGACCTCGAGCGTGATCAGCTTGCGGCGGGCGCCGTTGGTGTCTCTCTCCTTGCGGGCCGCCTCGGCACCGATGAAGTCGCCTTTCGACCAGTCGATCCACCGGTCCATGCCGGTCATGCCCGGCGTGTATTCCTGCCGGAACTCGGTCGACCAGATGCCGAAGCTCTTCTCCATCCTGAGCGAAAGGAGAGCGTTGTAGCCGTATTCGATGGCACCCAGGTCCTCTCCGGCTTTCAGCAGGAGCCGGCGCAGGGCAATGTGCTCGGCGGCCGAACAGTTGATCTCGTAGCCGAGCTCCCCGACCACCGAAATCCTGCCCACCCGGGCGCGGATCATGCCAACGTCGAGTTCCCGGCATGCCATGAAACGGAACGCTTCGGGTGATATGTCGTCATGGGTCACCCTCTCCAGCAGCTGTCGCGACTTGGGTCCGGATAGGGCGAAGCCGATGACCGAATCCGATAGGTCACGTACCGTCACCCCGTCTCCGAGGTGGTCGTTGAACCAGCGCATGTGCCAGGCCCGCAGGTAGTAGGAGCCGATGATCCACCAGGTGCCGTCCCCCCAGTTCGCCACGGTCAGGTCGCCCTTGAGGCGGCCATCGGGGCCCAGCATGGGGGCCAGCTTGATTCGTCCCGGGGCCGGCAGCCGGCTGGCAACCAGATGATCGAGCCAGCTCTCGGCGTTTGGCCCGGCGACCTCGTACCGGGCGTATCCCGAGACGTCGAGAACTCCAACATCGGAGCGCACCCGGCGGCATTCTTCGCCGACGATGTCGAATACATTCGAGCGCCGCAGCGTCGGGACCTCCTCGAAGTCCCGATCTGCGAAGTAGATGGGAACCTCCAGACCGTACGAACACCCCCAGAAGGCACCGGCCTCGGTCATGGCGTCATAGGCCGGCGACATCAGCAGCGGGCGTCCCGCCCACAGCTGTTCGTTGGGGTAGGTCATCACAAAACGTCGGCTATAGAACTGGCCGGTCATCTGCCGGATGTACTCGCGGTTCTCCGCATAGGAGCCGAACCGGGCCACGTCCATTCCGAAAACGTCCTCCTGGGGCTCTCCTTCGATCATCCACTCGGCCAGCGCCTTGCCGACGCCGCCACCTTGCAGGAACCCGGCCATGACCGCACAGGCCGACCAATAATTCCGCAAACCGGGCACCGGGCCAACCAGCGGGTTGCCGTCGGGAGAGAAAGTGAAAGCACCATTTATCCACTTGGTGATGCCGGCATCGTCGAGGACCGGATAGCGCGACACCGCGAACGAGAGCTCTCGGGAGATTCGGTCGACGTCGGGCGGAATCAGAGAGAAGCCGCTGTACTCCCAGGGAGCGCCGTCGATGTTCCAGTGCTGGTGGTCGAGCTCGTAGATGCCGACCAGCAAGCCGTTAAGCTCCTGGCGCATGTAGGTGAATCCCTCCAGGTCGATCATCATCGGCATCTCGAAGTCGAGCGCCTCAATCTCGGGAATCTGCTCGGTGAGCAGGAAGTGATGCGCCAGGGGTGAGAGCGGGAGCTCGACACCGGCCATCCGGCCGACCTGTTTGGCCCATAGCCCCCCGGCGTTCACGACATGCTCGGCCACGATCGTGCCCTGCTCGGTGATCACGTCCCATGACCCGTCCCCCCGCGGATTCAGGTCCATCACGCGATTGTGCTCGATCACGTCGGCACCGCGCAGCCTGGCCGCCTTGGCGTAGGCGTGGACGACGGCTGAAGGATCGATGTAGCCCTCCCGGTCGGCCCACAGCCCCCCGAGCACGTCGTCGACCTTCATGATCGGGCACCACTCCTTGATCTCATCCGGACCCATCAGCCTGATGTCTTCGATGCCCATCGTCTGGTAGACGCGATAGGTCGCCTGCAGCCACTCCCACCGCTCCGGGGCCGAGGCGAAGGTGATGCCTCCCGCCATGTGCATGCCGATGTCCTGACCCGACTCCTGCTCGATTTCGGACAGCAGGTCGATCGTGTAGGCCTGGAGAGCGGCAATGTTGGGGTCGGCGTTGAGGGCATGGAATCCGCCCGCGGCGTGCCAGCTCGAACCGGCCGTCAACACGTCCCGTTCGACGATGGCAACGTCCGTCCAGCCGTGCCTGGCAAGGTGGTAGAGAACGCTGGCACCGACGACGCCCCCACCGATCACCACTACCCGGTACTGCGACTTCATGATCTCTCCTCTGCGCTTCGGCCTCAGCCTACGGATTGAGCCGCCTGCCTGTCCGTCCGTCGGCCCGTCACCGATACTGAGCAGGCTTTCAGCCCACCCGCCACCGCTCGAGGGCGTCGAAGTCGGGCTCGACGCCGAGGCCCGGGCCTGCCGGCGGCGAGATCGTGCCGTCACCGGCAATCTCGAGTGGTGCCGGAAGCATGAAGTCTCTCCTGGCGGGCGACCATCCCGGGGGGTCGTAGGGGACCTCAATGAATGGGGCGGTCGAAAACGCCAGCGCAACGTGCAGGTTGGCCAGCAAGCCGTAACCGGTCGACCAGGTGTGGGGCGACCACAGTATCTGGGACTGTTTTGCCGATTCGGCCACCCGCCGCGTGCCCGCGACGCCGCCGGCGAGAACCACATCGTTCTGGACGACGTCGAAGGCACCGGCACCGATCAGTCGCTGGGTCTCGGCCAGGGTCCGCACCATTTCGCCCCCGGCAATGGGGAGAGTTGCCACCCTGCGCAGCCGGACATAGTCGTCTACCAACGCCGGGTCGAGAGGCTCTTCCAGCCAGAACACGTCCAGGTCGGCGAGCGCTCGAGCGCACTCGGCAGCCGTACCCAGATCCCAGCGTGGTGAACGGTCCCCCGGCATCCGCCACCCGTGGTTGGCGTCGACCAGGATGTCGACGGTGTCGCCGACCGCCTGGCGAACGGCTTCGACGATGGCTACATCCTCACGCCAATCACGATGGAACAGCCTGAGCTTGATTGCCCTGATCCCCTGCTCGCGCCACTGCAGAGTCCGTTCGGCCCGGGCTTCGGCCCCGAGCCGTTCACCAGTGGACGCGTACGCGGGGAATGAGCTCCGTGAGCCTTCCAGCCACTCGTGAAGCGGCTGGTCGAGCGATTTGGCCACCACATCGTGGACGGCTACTTCCACCGTCCAGTTGCGGCCGCCGTGGAAGTCGACCGATTGACATATATCGAAGATTCGATCGCTGTCCACCGGGTCGCATCCGATGAGCAGCGTCTCCAGCAGGCCGAGGTCCGGAGCGGCCGCGCCTCCGGCGTGGCCTCGCAAGCCGGTGTCGGTGTGGACTGTGACAATCGACTCGTCCAAGTGCTGTCTCGGCCGGGGGTCCCAGGCCGCTTCAAACGGCGGGGCAAGCGGTAGTCGGTAGCGACGCGACTCCAGCGCCGTGATCTTCACTCCTGTGGCACCAACTGCTGCAGCGCGGCCAGCTCGTCGATCGGAATGTGGCAGCGAATCGAATAGCCCGGCTCAGCCTCGGTGAGGGGAGGCTCCACCGTTTCGCAGATCTCTCCGATCTTGCGATGGCAACGAGTCTGAAAGGAACATCCGGGCGGCGGGTCGGAGGCGGCGGGGATCTCACCTTTCAATCTGATACGGGTGCCTTCCTCCCTATCCGGGGCGGCGGACAGCAACGCCTCGGAATACGGGTGATGGGGCCCTCGAAAAATGCGCTCTGCCGTGCCGACTTCCATCAGGCGTCCCAGATACATCACCGCCACTCGATCGGCCACGTAGCGCACGACGTTGAGGTCGTGGGAGATGAAGAGGTAGGCCACATTCTCTTCGGCCTGGAGCTCGGCCAGCAGGTTGATGATGGCGGCTTGAACAGATACGTCCAGAGCGGATGTGGGCTCGTCGAGCACCACGAGCGCCGGCGACCCGGCGAAGGCCCGGGCAATAGCGACCCGCTGCTTGAGGCCGCCTGATAGATGGGACGGCTTGGCGGTGAGGTGCTGGTGACCCATCCGTACTTCACTGAGCAGATCCCGAGCTCGGTCGTGTGATCCTCTCCGGCCGAGGCCGCGCAGGCGCTGTACCGCCCGACCGATGATGCGCCGCACCGAATGTCGTCGATTGAGCGCACTGTCGGGATTCTGGAACACCATCTGCACCGAGCGAATCTCCTCGCCGCTTCGGGAGTGCAGGCTGTCGTGCAGCACATCTTCCCCGAGCTGGATGACTGCGCCCTCGTCGGGCACGTGGATGCCAAGGATGACCTTGGCCAGCGTGCTCTTGCCAGATCCGGACTCCCCTACCAACGCCACGGTTTCTCCGATTCTGATTGAGAGGTCGACGTCCTTGAGGGCGAAAACCGGGCTCCCCTCTTGCTCAAAGGTCTTGGAGGTGGCGCTGATATCGAGCAACGTTTCTTCAGAACGCTGGCGCACCGGCGGATCGGGAGCGACAACTCGCGGCAAGTCCGGAGCCCGTTCAGGGAAAAAGCACCGGCTGAACCTGTTGCCATCCAGAGCCACAAGATCGGGCTCTTCCTCGCGGCAGACGTCCTGGACGATGGGGCAGCGGTCGGCGTAGATGCAGCCTTGGATTTCTGCACCGAGGGGTGGCAGCGTTCCGGGGATCGTGTCCAGTTGCGCTTCGTTCCGACTCAGTTCACCGGTCGGGAGGCTTCGTAGGAGACCCACGGTGTAGGGATGGCGGGGATCGGTGAAGATGGCCTCGGCCGGCCCTTCGGCCAAGAGCCGGCCGGCGTAGAGCACCCCGACCCGGTCGCACATCTTGCGAATCACGGCCAGGCTGTGACTGATGAACAGGACCGAAGTGCCGGTTTCTGCGCGAAGGTTGGAGATTAGGTCGAGGACTTCGGCCTCGACCGTGGCGTCGAGGCCGGTGGTCGGCTCGTCCAGCACCAGTAACTCAGGCTCGGAGGCGATCGCCATCGCTATGACGACCCTCTGCAGCATGCCGCCCGACAACTGGTGGGGATATCGGCGAACGACACGCTCTGGATCTGCGATCTGAACTTTCCGAAGTATGTCGATCACCCGGCCGTCCCACTCATCCTTGGGGACCTCCATCAGCTCAAAGACGTCGGCGACCTGGCGCCCTATCCGAATTGAGGGGTTCAGAGATTTGCCCGGATCCTGGTAAACCATCGAGACCTGATTGACCCGCATCCTCCGCAACTCGCTGGCCGAGAGTTCCCCGATTTCACGCCCCGCGAGTTGGATCGACCCCTCACTGACTCGCCCGTTGCGCGGCAGGTAGTGCATGATCGCCATGGCCACCGTCGTCTTGCCGCATCCGGACTCCCCCACCAAGCCAAGGGACTCGCCGGAACCGATGGAGAAACTCACATCTCGGACCGCTTTCTTCCATTCGGTCCCGACCTTGTATTCGATCCCCAGGTTCTCCACCGTGAGCAGCTGATCGGTTGTCGTCACCATGAGAGCCTCATTGTTCGAAAGCCTGAGCGATTGCGTCGGATAGAAGGTTGATGCCCACCACCAGCGAAGCGATCGCCGCCGCCGGAAACAGCACCGGCCACCAAATGTCGTTGGTGAGAAACTGGTAGTGGTCGGCAATGGACAACCCCCAGTCGGGCACGGACGGCTCGACGCCGAACCCCAGGAAGGAAAGGGCCAGGACCACGAAGATGGCGTATCCCAAGCGAACAGTGAATTCGACAATGATGACGTTGATGACGTTGGGAAGTATCTCCACGAGCATGATATGCAGCGGACGTTCGCGGCGCAGTTGGGCGGCACTCACGTAATCGAGCTGTCGCTCGGCCAGCACGGCGGCACGAACCGTCTTGGCGATCAAGGGGGCAAACACAAGGCCAATGACGATGATCACCCCCAGCGTGTTCGGCCCGAGTGCGGTTAGAGCGATCATGCCGGTGATCACGAGTGGGATCGACAGGAAGGCATCGAGGATGCGGCCGATGATGTCGTCGACCAGACCACCGAAGTAGCCGACCAACAGGCCCAAGAACGTACCGACCACAGTCCCCAGCGCGGTGGCGGCAAGGGCCACGGTCAGCGCCTGCCGGGCTCCGGCCAGAACACGCGAGAACACGTCCCGGCCCAGCTGGTCGGTGCCGAACCAGTTGTCGGCCGAAGGCGACTCGAGACGGTTGAGGACATCTTCCGGCGTCCCGAGCGGATCGAAGGGCGCGATCGCCTCACCGAATATGGCAAGGAACACCCACATCGCGGTCATTAGCCCTCCCACCCAAAACGTCGCTGAGCGACGCAGGATCTTCCACCGTTGCGAGCGACTGGTGGTTGGGACCGTCACGCCTTTCCTCCCACACGAATTCGCGGATTCAGCAGCGAATAGGCAACGTCGGCCAGGAGCATGCTGATCTGGAAGGCGGCGCCCACGACGAGTACCCCACCGGCCAAGAGCGGAAAGTCGGCTTTCTGGGCAGCATCAAACAGCAGGCGACCGATGCCTTGATAGTTGAACAGGACCTCGACGACCACCAGCCCGCCGATGAGGTAGCCGACCTGGGAGGCCACGACCGCAATGGTTGGCAGTAGCGCATTACGCAGAACTTCACGGCGAATGACGGTGGGGCGGGGAAGACCCTTGAGCGTCGCGGTTCTCACGTAGTCCGATTCGAGCGCCTCGATCACCCCGGCCCGGGTGATACGCGAGATATAGCCGAACAGCACCAGCACCAGTGGGATCGCCGGCAGGATCAGATGATGGAGCTGGGTTATGAAGCTGCTGTCCGGCGGCGGAGTGGCGGTGCCCGGGAACCAATCGAGCCACACAGCAAATACGATTATCAACACGATCCCCGAGACGAATTCTGGGATCACAGTTGCCGAGAGGCCGCCAACAGTTATGAGCCGATCGGTCGGCTTGCCCCGGCGCAAAGCAGCCATGATCCCCCCAAATACCCCCAACGGCACGACAATAACGAAGGCGACGACCGCCAGCTTCGCCGAGTTGCGCAATGCCCTGCCCAACAGCTCGGATACCGGCCTGGAAAAGGAGATCGAGTCGCCCAGGTCGCCCTGCACCGCGCCGCCGATCCAATCTCCGTACTGCACAATCAGTGCGCGATCGGTGCCCAGCCGAGCATTGAGGTCGTCTACCGCTTCCTGAGTCGCAAACGGCCCCAGCACCCTCCGCCCGACGTCACCAGGAAGCAACTGAGTCCCAATGAACACAAGCACGCTCAGGAGAAAGAGGGTGATCAGCGCCAAGCCAATCCGTCGGAGCACGAATCTGGTCATCGAAACCCCCACACGCGAGCGCCCCTAGCGAGGGGGAGTTCGCATCTGCGGCTGGTCATGGGTCTATCCGGTGAATCCTGAATTCACGGCGATGTAGTGGCCCATCCCGGTGGTTTCGAACCCGGTGTAGTTCGGCTTCAACACCGATATGAAGTCCAGGTAGTAGGGCACAATGAAGGGCACCTCATCGTTGAGCAGGGTCTGGATTTGGCCGGCGACGCCTCGCTGCGTCTCCAGGTCAGGCGAGGTCACGAACTGGTCGAACAGCGCGTCGTAGTCGCTGTTTGCCCAGTGCGACGCGTTCCACGTGCCGACACCACCTTGTTCCACAGGGGTTAGCAGAGGAGCGCCCAGGTAGACGTTGGGAACCCCGCGATGGCCATAGTTGACAATGCCCATCGAACTCTGGGCGGCCAACCAATAGTCGCCGTAATACGTCCCGCTGTCGTAGACGCCTACGGTGAGATCGACGTTGCTGAGCTGGGCGGCCGAAGACTGAACAAGCTGCGCCAGGTCCGGAACCTCGTTGAACTCCAGTGTGTCAAGCGCCGCGGTGAAGCCGTCGGAGTATCCGGCGGCATCAAGTAGCGACTGGGCCTGCGCCAGGTCCTGCTCCCGCTGTGGCACCGCATCAGGGTTCCACATGGGATAGACAGGCCAGATCGGATGATCGTTGCCGACGCTCCCGAAGCCACCCAGCAGCCCTTCAATGAGCAGAGGGCGGTTCAACATGAGGGCCATCGCCTGGCGTACCCGCTTGTCGTCGAACGGCGGGGTGAGAGTGTCAAAATAGATCTGACGGTGCTGAGCGGTTGAAATGCTCTGCACGGTGTTGCTCGGATCTTCGATCAGCGCCGCTCCACCGGATGCCGACAGCCGATGGATGACATCGATCTGATCGTCTTGGAAGGCGGTCACGGCAGCCGCTTCGTTCGCGAAGAACGTCACCTCCATCCGATCCGGTTGGTTGCTGTTGTCGCCCCAGTAGTCCTCGTTCTTGAGGTAGACCGCCGATACCCCCGGGTCGTAGCTGTCGTTGATCCACGCACCGGTTCCGATGAAGCTCTGTTCGTAGCTTCCTTCCGTGTAGCTATCCCAGAACGACTTGGGAAGGATCCCGGCGTTGTAGTTGTCGGAGCTGACGAAGAAGGGAAACGCTCCGCTCGGCTGGGAAAGCGTGAATCTCACCGTGAGATCGTCCACCACTTCTGCCGAGCCGGCCTCAACACCGAAGGTCCCGTAGGCCGAGGCGGCGTTGCCGCCGGCAATCGGGCCATTGAAGGTGGCAGCCACGTCTTCTGCGGTCAACGGGGAGCCGTCGTGAAAAGTCACGCCTGGCCGGATGAAGAAGGTCCACATATCACCGGCGTCGTTGGATTCCCAACTCTCTGCCAGCACAGGAACTGCATTCAACTCGGCGTCCGAAAACACCAGGTACTGCGCGGTCTGCCCGAAGGCCGCCAGGCCGATCTCGTCGTTGATCAACACCGGCTCGATACCGACAGCCGGCCCCGGGTTCATTCCCACCCGGATTGTGGTCGGTCCGGCGGGTTGCGTCGTCGTCACTCCGGCCGCGGTGGTGGTGGTGGCGCCGGCCACCGTGGTGGTGGTGGCACCGGCTAACGTCGTGGCCGCATCATCGTCTGAGCAGGCGGCGGCAATGATGCCTGCAAACGGCAGAGCCAGCCCCACGAGCGTGCCCTTGCGTATGAACTCCCTTCGGCTGATTTTGCCGGCTTCGAGCTCATCGATCACGTGATTCTGGATCTCGTTCGACTTCCGACGAATCGCGTCGACTTGTTGACGTTCCCTCTTGTTCATCGCTGGCCTCCTAGCCCGTGACTTGGCCCTCGGAACCACGCGGGGGGTCCTGGGGACCTGGCTAGCACCCTACCCGATCGCATGAGACATGTGCCAGCCGCCGCGGTCAGGACCGGATCTCATTGCCCGGCGCGACCTGATTTTCGCGAGCTGCCAGTGGCATCACCGCGCCGGGTCCTGATTCTGGGTAGCGTCAGTCCATGCGCACACACTCCACATTCGGATCCCGGCGCCACGACCTTGGCTGACGCGAGCGAACGGGCAGCACGGCGGGAATCCCGACGCAAGCGGCGGAGCCAAGGCATCCAGCAACTGCCTTGGCGCACGCTCACCAACCCGTATGAGCCGATCGCGGTTGCTTCCGAGGACCAGATCGAGGCGATCCACGACGCCTCGATGCGCATCCTCGAAGAAACCGGCATGGATTTCCTTCATCCGGAAGCCTTGGAAATCCTGTCGACGGCCGGAGCGGAGGTGACGCCCGGGACCCAGCGGGTGCGTCTCGACCGGCACCTGGTCGAGGAGGTGGTGTCGTCGGCCCCGGAGTCCTTCCACCTGCATGCCCGCAACCCGGAACACGACCTGGTGATGGGGCCCGGGTCGATCAATTTCGGGATGATCGCCAGCCCGCCGAACTCCTCCGACGCCGACGGGGGGCGCCGTACCGGCAACTTCACGGACTACTGCAACTTCCTCCGCCTGGGACAAGCGTTCAACGTCATTCACTTCTTTGGCGGCTATCCGGTGGAACCGGTCGACCTGCCACCCGGAACCCGCCACCTCGATTGTCTATCCGCCTTCCTGACACTGACCGACAAGGTGTTCCATGCCTACTCGCTCGGTAGGCAGCGCATCCTCGATGCGCTGGAGATCGTACGAATCGGCTACGGCTTGACGGAATCGGAGCTGAAAGACCAGCCGTCGATGATCACGGTCGTCAACTCCTCCTCTCCCCTGCGATTGGACGGTCCCATGATCGAAGGCCTGGTCGAGATGGCCAGGATGAATCAGCCGGTGGTGGCGACGCCGTTCACGCTCTCGGGTGCCATGGCGCCCGTCACGCTGGCGGGGGCCATCGCCCAGCAGAACGCAGAAGCGTTGGCCATGATCACTCTGACCCAACTGGCGAACCCCGGCGCTCCGTCGGTTTACGGCGCCTTCACTTCCAACGTCGACATGAAATCGGGTGCGCCCGCCTTCGGCACGCCGGAATTCACCCGGGCCGCCCTGGTTGGAGGCCAGCTCGCCCGCCGCTATCGGATCCCGTACCGATCGACGGGCGGTACCGCGGCCAAGGCAGTCGATGCTCAGGCTGCCTACGAGAGCCAGATGTCACTGTGGGGCGCAGTCATGGGCCATGCCGCGCTGATCTTGCACGGGGCGGGATGGATGGAGGGAAGCCTGGTGGCGTCGTTCGAGAAATTCATCATCGATGTCGAGATGCTGCAGATGATGGCCGAATTCCTGCAAGGACTGGCCGTGGACGACGACGAACTGGCGGTCGACGTCATCGCCGAGGTTGGGCCCGGCGGCCACTTCTTCGGTGCCGCCCACACCCTGGAGCGATACGAGACGGCGTTCTATGCCCCCCTGGTCTCCGATTGGAACAACTACGAGACCTGGCTGGAAGCCGGCGGCGAAACCGCCGACCAGCGTGCCAACCGACTGTGGAAGCAAGCCCTCGCCGAGTTCGAGCCGCCGCCGTTGCCGGACGACCGCCGGGCGGAGTTGGAGGAGTTCGTTGCCCACCGCAAACAAGAGGGCGGCGTCGGATAACGGCCGGGCTACGCCCGGCTTGGGAGATGCCGGCAACCCTGCGGGTTGCTACGCAACTCCACAGCAACGCCCTTAGGAGTTCCACGGCCGAGCCCTGGTGATAGATCGTGGCATGCATCGCCTGGAACCCTCCTAAGCCCGCCGATCCCATCGGGCGTGCACGGCGGGAGGAGCACGAAAGATGAGGCCCTCGACGTCCTCGCTCAAATCCGCGTCCAGCTCCAGACCACCCAGCTGATCGAGCACTGATTCGAGCGCGGCTCTTGCCTCCATGCGAGCGAGATGCAGACCGAGACAGGCATGCGGACCGCGCGCAAACGTCACATGCTGTTGGGCATTGTGGCGGTGCACATCGAACCGGTCTGGTTCGGGGAACACTGCCGGATCGCGATTGGCCGCCGTCAGCGACACCCGAACGAGATCGCCTCTTTCGATGGAAGTGCCGGCTAGTACGACCGGTCGAGTGGCGTACCGATCGACCACTGCCGCGGCGGGCTCGAGCCGCATCGCTTCCTCGACCGCGTTTGAGACCAGCGACCGATCCGCTTCGATCTGCCGAAGCGCGTCGCGATCCTGGAGCACGTTGAGGAAGACGGTGGCGGTGGTGCTCTCCGACGTAACGATTCCTCCGAATAGCAGGACGGCGACGTTGGAGACGATTTCGTCGGCGGAGAGCGCGCCGCCGGCTTGGACCCCCGTCAACAGCGGGCTGCTTGTCAGGTTGTGGGTCACCGCCGTGCGCAGATTCTCGAAGGCGGCTCTCCCCGACCCGGGAACCTCACCACCGCCGGTAACCGCATCGACCGCGGCGACGATCGTCTCGTACCATCCGAGCAACTCCCCGGCGCCCACCTCTCTGAGGTTGAGGATGTGGCTCATCACCTGCACTGAGAGGGGTGCGGCCACCGAGCTGCGGAGTTCCCCCATCCCCCGGGGAGCTAGCTCGGCGACGAGGTCGTCTGCGCGGTGACGAGTCCATTCGGCGAACCGCGCCCGGACTTCGCCGGCTTGAAAGGGATCAACAAAGGGGCCGCGGTGCCGTTGATGCTCGATGCCGTCGAGGGACAGCATGCTCGGGCCTATCACTTGCGCAGTCGAGAAACGAGGATCGTCCACGGTGAACGTTTCCGGGTCTCGCATCACATCGACGCACTCGTCCCGTCGCGTCACCATCCAGCCATCGAAGGCGGGTATCCAGGATACCGGCTCGTGCTGCCGCAGCCTGGCGAGCAATGGATGTGGGTTGGCCTCCAGTTCACCGATGGTGACCGTCGCGCCGACGGGAAACTCGCCGGTCTTCATGGGCGGGCGACCCCGACGAGTGTTTGCCCGATTCGGAGGGCGGCGACCGTCCGCGAGGTTCCGACTATGAGAAGTGTCATCGTGGGGCCCCCTGCCGCCGAGGCTGCGTAACGATAATCGATCCGGTCATCGCCGGATATGCCCTCTTTAGCCGTTGCGAGGCGCACGCGCGGCATATGGCGGATTTGGTATGGTAGGTGTGGCAGAGAATGAGGTTGTGTTGCATTCTATGCAAGAAACACAAACCACGTCGACCCACAAGTCGCTGCAGCGCGCCATGGCCATACTTCGCGAGTTCTCTGAACAGGGGCCTGCCCTGACGGTGAGCGAAATCAGCGGCCGCCTCGATCTCCACAAGAGCACGGTGTCGCGCATTCTGGCAACGCTGCACCAGGAGGGCATGGTGTGGCACAACTCCGACACCGGTCGATATTCACTAGGGATGGCAGTAGTCGAGATGGCCGGAGTCGCGCTCGGACAGATCGATGTTCGGGCTGCCGCCATGCCGCACATAGAGCGACTCGTCGGCGAGGTCAACGAGACGGTGGCGGTTGCCGTTCGGCGCGGGCAGGAGGCCGTTACGGTCGCCCACATCCCCGGCACCCATCCGATCCGTCATGTCGTCTGGATCGGCCGGAGAATCCCGCTTCGCACCTCTGCCTCCGGGAAGGCGCTTCTGGCAGTAATGCATTCGCGCGGGGAAGACTGGACAGCCGTCGTCGGAACCCCCCGGGATGCGCTTCCGGCAAATTGGGATACCAGGCTCGAAACCGAGCTGGCCGCCATCATCAAACGAGGTTACAGCGAGGACTCGGACGAGTTCGAGATCGGGACATCTGCCATCGCCGCTCCCGTGCTGGATCACGCCGGGGCAGCCGTCGCGGCGATATCGGTAAGCGGTCCGAGCGCGCGCTTCGACTCCGAAACCCGGAACCAGGCCGGATCCATGCTCGTCGATACAGCCACCCGGGTCGCCTCTGAACTCGACGTGCGCGTGCCGACCCAACTCACAGGTGCCAAATGATGATCAATTACACCAATCCCACGATCTCGCCGGATCATGTCGAAAGGGGAATTCCTTGATCAAGAAACTTGCATCCGAGACTCTTTCCGAGATCTATCGATCCAACGGGACCCGAATCATCGACGCTCGCCCCACCGCCGCCTTCAACGGATGGCGCCTCGGCAGCGAGGCAAGGGGTGGGCACATCCCGGGAGCTGCGGCCTTTCCACAGGCATGGGCTGCCAACATGTATGACGCGGTTCTTTCGAAGCGACTGGCTTCCAAGGGCCTCACCCCCGACCGATCGATCGTCGTGTACGGATACGACGATGCCGACAGTACATCGCTGGCGGAACGCATGTTGGCGCTCGGATATCGCGACCTTGCGATTTTGGAGGGTGGCCTGCCGGAATGGGCTGCCCAGCCAGAGCTCGAAATGGATCGGCTCAAGAGAAGCTCCCAACTAGTGCACCCCGAATGGCTGCATCGACTACTGGAAGGTGCGCAGCCAGAAGATGGCCCAACGGGAGAGTTTGCCTTGTTCCATGTCAACTACGGCGTACCGGAGGAGTATGCGTCTGGCCACATCCCCGGTGCCTTTCACCTCGACACGAACACATTGGAATCAGAAAAGGATTGGAATCGCCGCTCGCCCGAAGAACTGGAAGCAGCCCTGCTTCGGCATGGCATCACCCGCGACACAACGGTGATCGTCTACGGGCGCGACACCGCCGCCAACCCTGCGGAGCAAAAGCCGGGCCGCAGGGCAGGACAGATCGCAGCCACCCGAGCCGCAGCCATTCTCCTCTATTCCGGAGTTGAGGACGTGCGGCTGCTCGACGGCGGCCTCAACGCCTGGTTGGGAGCCGGATACCCGCTCGAAACCGATATCCGCATTCCAACCCCGGCATCTGACGTGGCGACCAGCATTCCCGCCCACCCGGAATACTTCATCGACTTCGAAGAAGCGGTCGACCTGCTGGCGGATCCTGGCGGAGTGCTGGTGAGCATCCGGAGCCAGGCCGAGAATCTTGGAAAGACGAGTGGATACAACTACATCGAACAGCTCGGTGACATCCCCGGGGCGGTGTGGGGAAACTGCGGAGACAACGCCTACGACATGCAGCACTATCGCAACCTGGACAACACCATGCGGGACTTCAACGAGGTGGCCGCTCGCTGGAAGGCCGTCGGCATAACTCCGGACAAGCAGGTCGCTTTCTACTGCGGAACCGGCTGGCGGGCGAGTGAAACGTTCTTCTACGCCTATCTAATGGGATGGCCGAACGTCTCCATTTACGACGGTGGCTGGTACGAGTGGAGCCGGAGGGTGGCTGCCCCTTAGGAGGCCGCTGAGCAATACATGTCACCAATCTCGACGGCCAGTCATCACCACTCGCGTCGTCCTCAGCTTCGCCATTCCACCCGAGGAGTGGCAAAACCTCGTCCTTGCGACTGGCGCGCCTGACCGCCGATCTCGGCAACGGCATCACTCAGCACCCTCCTAGCCCGACCAGAGGCGTCCTGGTCCACCCGGGCGGCGGTGTCGTGGCCGTAACCTGCTCCCGTGCAATCGGAAGCCTTCGTCATACGCGTCCCTCTCGTCAGCGGGTACCGGTCCGCCGGCCACGCGGTGACGAGCCGCCGGGGGGTGATAGTTGCGGTGACCGGCGAAGGGGCCACCGGCTGGGGCGAGTTCGTGGAAATCCCCGGCTACTCGCCCGAAACAGTCGAGACGGCGATGGCGGCCTTGACGGGTACGCCGGTTACCCACTCCAATCCCATGGCGATTGCCGCCCGGCGCGCCGCCGAGCTCGATCTGGAAGCCAAGACCCGCGGTCTTCCCATGACGGAGCTGCTCGGAGGAAGTCCCGGCCCGGTGCTGGCGGGTGCCGTCGTCGCCCGTTTCGGAGATCTCTCAGAAACGCTCCACGAGTCGGCCGCACGCCTCGAGGAGGGCTACCGCAAGGTCAAGATCAAGGTGGGACCGGGCTTCGACGTCCAACCGCTGCGGGAGTTGCGCCGCAGACACCCTGAGGTGGCGCTGGCCGCCGACGCCAACGGAGCCTACGAGCCGGGCACGGTTCCGGCCGAGATCGACGAACTCGATCTCCTGTACCTCGAACAGCCCTACCCGCCGGAGACAGGGTGGCCGGCGTTGGCGCAATTGCGCACTGAGCTGTCCACGCCGATTTGCCTCGACGAGTCCATCACCGGCCTTCCTACCCTGCGATCGGCCATCACCGCCGGAGCCTGCGACATCGTGAATGTGAAGCCCGCCCGCCTCACCGGTCCGCGCCAAGCGGTCGAAGTCCATGACCTGGCCCAAGCGGCCGGACTCGGGCTGGTGGCGGGAGGCCTGCTCGAGACCGGCGTGGGCCGGGCCGCGGCGGCAGCCGTCGCCCGCCTTCCCGGCTTCAACCATCCCGCCGACCTGTCGGCCTCCGGCCGGTACTGGGAGCGCGATCTCACCATTCCCGCCTGGGTCCTGCGCAACGGCAGCCTCGAGGTAACAGATCGCCCGGGAATCGGGGTCGAAGTCGACGAGAACTACCTGGCGGAGGTCACGATGTCTCGCCATTCGCTCCCGCACTAGCTTGGTTTGATGCACGAATCACGGACCGTTGCACGCCTCGCCTGGCTCCTCGTCCTCATCGTGATGCTGTCGCTAACCGCGGGACCTGCCGGCGCCCAGGACATCACCTGCCCGCCTTTCGAAGGGATCACCTGTGATGGCTTCGTGACCGACCGGGCCGGTGTCATCGGGAACGATGCCGCCCTCGAAGCCGAGGCCGCCCGCATCGAAGCCACCTATGGCGCCCAGGTGGCGGTGGTGCTCGTCTCATCCGTTGGCAACTGGTCGATCGGCCGGTTCACCGAAGAGCTGTTCAACACCTGGGGTGTCGGCAGTACCGAACGCAATGACGGCGTGGTGGTGGTCGTCGATGTGGGCGGCCGCAACACGTGGGTCGAGTACGGGGCCGGCCTCAAAGACTTCCCGCGGGACCCGGACGACATCGCCGCCCTCGGCAACGCCGGATTTCGCAACCGCGACTTCGCGGCGGGCGTCCTTGGCATCCTGGCCGGTCTCGGCGCCGGTTTCGAGGACTACGCAAACGGCGAGCGGGCCACCGGCACCAACTGGGGTGCGATCGGGGCCGTCGCCGGGGTCGTTGGCCTTGGGGTGGCGGGTGCTGCCTTCGTGGTTGTCCGCAATCAGAGCAAGAAGCGCACTCGCCGCCGACGGGCCGAGTTGATAGACGGTGAGCTGGAGCGGTTGGATGTGGCCGGCCACGAGCTCCCTCTCATCGCCGAGTACGCCACACCCCGCCCGGAGGTAGCACCCAACACCACCACCATTGCCGTCGTCGATGCGCTCAGCTCAATGGCGCGCGGCGAGGTACCGCGTGACGGTGACGCGGTCTCGACCGCCTGGGCGCTCGGCCTGGTCGACATAATCGATCGAGCGCGACTGCTGAACGACACCCAAATCCCGCTGGAACTCGAAGCGTCCGGGGAGCGCGACATCACCGACGAGGCCGTCCAGGAGGTCGCCCGCCAGGCGCTCGACGTCGGACCCTCTCGAAACGACGAGTTCGAGGTGAAACTCAGCGAACTGAGCCGGCTGATCGACAGCCTGCGGCCCCACCGGGTGGCAGGGGCCCGATTCCGGCTCGGCCGCCAGATCGACGAGCAACTCGCCGAAACCATTCACGGTGCAGCCCTCGCAACCGATTTCGGCGAGCGCTTCCTGCGCGCCGCGCCGGCGTTCGATCCGGGCGCGAGCGCGTCCGACTCCGCCGCCGAACTCGACCGTGCCTACGCGGCCGCCACCGCCAAGACCGACGCCCTCGAGCAGCTCTACGACAAGTTGCCGGACACCGCCGCCCGCCCGGCAGTGGCGGCGGCCCTGGCCGACCTGGGAGACGACCTCGACAACGCGGTTGAGCGCTACGCCAAGGTCCAGGATGCCCTCGAGCAGGAGGGACGGACCCTCAAGCAGGATGGGCTCGACCTCGACGCAATCGCGGCCCTGCTGGTCCTCAACAACGACGAGTCGGCGGTTGAGGACTTCGTCGACGCCTACGACAAGAACCGTGCCAATCGGCTCCCGGCCGACGAGTCGGTGGAGTACGCCCTGGCGGGGCTCACCTCGCTCCGCAAGATCAAGACCATCCGCGCCCGGGCCGAGCGGCTCGGCTTGCCGGTGGGTTTGACGGCGGCCCTGCTGCGGGCGCGGTCCGACGGGGTGGAGGTGTATGAGCGGCTGGCCGCCGACCTCGTGGACCAGGGCATTACCGGTGACTCGCGACGCACGATCGCAGCGATCCTTGCCATCTCGCTGGAGCCGGCCCAGGCGGAACGACGGTGGCTGGATGCGCGCCGGGCACTATCCGACCTCGGGCTGCAGGGCTCATATGCAGACGTGGCAGCGGCCTTCGGTGCGTCCGACCCCCGCGGGCCGCGCGAGTTCGCCATCGCCTACGCTGCCCAGCGGCAGGCACTCGCCCGTTCGCGTATCAAGGACGCCGACCGATTCGCCCCCGAGCTGGCCCACGAGGGCACCAGTCGCCAGCAAGACTCGTGGACCGGCCGCACCATCCCACCTCGCCTGGGTCACTACGACCCGTACACGCTGTTCTACTACCACTGGATCATCACCCGCGGCGCCGCCGGCTCGTACGGATGGGAGCCCGTCTTCAAAGACCAGTCATGGTCGGGAGACAGCGACTCATGGTTCGGTGGCTTCGGTGGGGGCGTGTCGGGAGGCGGTGGGGGCGGGTCGTCCTGGGGCGGCGGCAGCTGGGGCGGCGGCTTCGGTGGCTTCGGCGGAGGGTTTGGTGGAGGAGGCGGCGGCGGAAGCGGCTGGTGAGCTGCGTGCAACGCTCGCAGCAGCCCACCGTCGACTGCCAACCGGCGGGCGGTAGGCGGCGGGATCTAGGCGGCGGGCGGTGGGCGGTTGGCTGTCAGCGCTGTGGGTTGCACCCGCAAAAACACCTGATAGGTAGCTGCTACCAGCACCGTCCCGAGCAGGACTCCGGCGATGGCATCGGTGGTCCAATGGACGTCGAGATACGGCCGGGAGATTGTCACCACTGCGATCACGGCCAATGAGCCGACGACCGCCGCCCACCGGGCCCAGGCATTCTTCGTGACCTCCCAGGTGAGAAAGGGAATCAGGCCGTAGAAACCGACCGAGGCGAGCACGTGGCCGGACGGGAACGAGGGGCCGTTTCCGGGGAGCAGCTGGGATACGGCCGGGCGGACCCGGTCGACGAGCTCCTTGAATCCGACTTCGAACACCGGGTTGAGCAGGGCGGCGGCCACGATGATGAGCACGAAGGTGCGGTGGCGGCGAGTGATCAGCGACCAGACAAGCAGTCCGAGGGAGGCGGCGCCGATGGCGTAGCGGGTCCCGAGGAACGTGAGCCACACCATCGCCTTGTCGAGCCAGGCGGTCCGGCTCTCGAGGATGAACCCCTGCATGGCCTGGTCGAGTCGCAGCAGGGTACTCTCGGAGGCTATGGCAAACGCCGCCAACGCCGCGAACGCGGCCAGGGCAACCGAGGTGAGGACGGCAGCCTTGCGGTGATTGCGGAATGTGTCGACGAACGCACGCGGGAGCTCATGCAGGATCCAGCTCCCGCTGCGGGCGACGGCGGCCGCAAAGGGCCTCGGGCTGCTCGAGTGCGTGATCGGAACGTACATGGCTGGTCCACCTCGTCGGCTGTTGTGATTGCGCCGCCACTATGCGTCATTCGACCTGAAGCGCCGCTGAGGAACCCTGAGAACCCTCTCAGGAAGGAGCGCGCCCGGTTACCATCGCCGTCTATGTCGAGATTCGCGCTCTTGCTCTCCGCCCTGGGCCTCCTGTTAGCAGCCTGCTCGATGGGCGTTGCCCAGGAGCCGGCAACCCCTCCGGTCGCTTCCTCAACCACCACCACCACCACGCTGCCGCCACCCACCACCACCACGACCCTTCCTCCCACCACGACCACCACAACCATCCCGGTGTTCGATCTGGCGGGCTCGGTGCTCACCCCGGCGGGACTCCCCCTGGCCGATGCGGTCGTCGGCATCGCAGGGTCAACGGCCACCACCGGCCCGGACGGATCCTTCTCGCTGGCCGGGGTACCGGCCGGCACGGTGACGATTTCCCGCCCGGCCTGGCATGGGACCGAGGTGCCGTGGACGGGTGAGGCCCGGGTGGACGTAACGCTCGAGCCACGAATCGTCCGGGGGCTGCGGGTGAGCAAGTACGTGGCCGGCGATCCGTCGCAGTTCGCCAATCTGTTGGACCTGGCAGACGCCACCGCCGTCAACACCCTCGTGTTCGATACCAAGGACGAGTCGGGATACGTTCTCTACCAATCCGGGGTCGAAGCGGCCGCCGAGCTCGACTCGGTGCGACCCATGTACGACCCAACCGAAGCTCTGGCAGCCGCCCGGGAGCACGGCCTGTACGCCATCACCCGGGTGGTGAGCTTCGAGGATCAGGTATGGGTGAACGCCGACCCCGAGGCCAAGCTGGCCGGACGTTGGATCGACCCCCGGGACCCGCAGAACTGGGAATACCCGTTGGCCCTCGCGGTCGAGGCATGCGAGCTGGGCTTCGACGAGATCCAGTTCGATTACGTTCGCTTCCCGGCCGGTCGGACCGCCGCCGCCGTCCGCCGAACCGATCCAACCACCCAGGAAGCCCGCCTCGCCGCCATCCAGGACTTCCTGGCCGAGGGCCGGGCCCGCCTCCACCCGATGGGCTGTGCCGTGTCGGCCGACATCTTCGCGATCGTGCTGTCGACTCCCGACGATCAGGGGATCGGACAGCGTCCGGAGGAGGTGTCCGAGGTGGTCGACGCCGTCAGCCCGATGATCTACCCCAGCCACTACAGCGATGGATGGCTCGGCTTCGACGACCCGAACGACCACCCGGGGCCGGTGACCGCCGATGCGCTCGACGACGGAGCGCCACGGCTGGCCGCCCCATCCCTCATGCGGCCCTGGCTGCAAGCCTTCTGGTGGACCAATTCGGAGATCCGGACATCAATCGCCGAAGCCGAAGCACGAGGGTTCGGGTGGATCCTGTGGAATGCCGCCGGCAGCTACTCCGCCGGCGCCCTGCCGGAGGACAGCTAGCCGACCGGGAGGCGAACCTCGAAGGTGGCGCCATCGTGCAGCGGGTCGATGGCCGCCACCCGCCCCCCATGGGCGAGGGCGATCGCCTGGACCACGGGAAGGCCGAGACCGGTCCCGCCGTCCTCCCGTCCCCGACCGCTGTCGAGCCGCACGAAGCGGTCAAAGATCCGCTGGCGATCACCGGGCGGGATGGGGTCGCCGTCGTTGGATACCAGCACGACGGCATCGGCGCCCTGACGACTCGTCTCCACCCAAACGCCCGAGTGTGCGTGGCGAACCGAGTTGTCGAGCAGGTTCCGAAGCAGCTGCCGCAGCCGATCGGGGTCGGCCGCGATGCGGACCGGGCCGACCGCGGTGAGGTCGACCGGCGCCGAGCTGCGGCTGACCACCATCCCGACCTC
The DNA here is from genome assembly GCA_947259275.1 of uncultured Acidimicrobiaceae bacterium. Classification (GTDB taxonomy): domain Bacteria; phylum Actinomycetota; class Acidimicrobiia; order Spongiisociales; family SHLN01; genus SHLN01. Next base: position 43,749 of record CAMYMH010000007.1, read on the forward strand.
GGATCGGACCAGGTCGTCGAGATCGACCTCTTCCAGCCGCACTGCCAGCGCCTTCTCATCGGCCCTGGCCAGCGTCAGCAGATCGCCGACCAGCATCTCCAGGCGCAAGTCCTCGTGCAGAAGATCTTCGAGCAGAGTTTCGAATTCGACACTCCCGGGGTTGGCGCGCGCCACCTCCAACATCGTGCGGATGGCGGCTACCGGGCTCTTCAACTCGTGGGAAGCATCGGCCACGAACTGATAATGCTCCTCCGCCGAAGTCTCGAGCCGCTCCAGCATCTCGTTCATCGTCTCGGCCAGCCGCCGCACCTCGTCGTCGCTCGGGGGCACCGGGAGGCGCCGGTGCAGGTCGGTGTGACTGATCTGGTCGGCCTCCACCCGCATCGCCTCGACCGGTCGCAGTGCCCGTCCGGTTACCCACCAGGTGACGAGCGCGACCAGGATCAGCAGGGCCGGGAAGGTCCAGGCCAGGATGTCGAGCAGAGCATCGAGCGTGTCCTCCGTGTCCAGGGAAGCAGCGACTACCACGCCGACATCGCCCTGCGGCGTGCCGGTGCCGAGCACCACCACCAGGGTTGCTCCTTCCACGCGGTAGCCGAGCTGTTCCTCGAGATCGTCGGAGAGACCTCGGTCGCGATAGATGTTGCGCTCGCCGGGGGGTAGTCGCTGGTCGGACAGCGCCGGGAGGTCTTCGACACCGGGACTCGCCCGCAGAACCGTCCCGGTGGGGTCGACCAGCTGCGTGGCCATGATGTCACCACCGGTTGGCAAGGTGTCTCCCAGCGCACCGCGCTGTGCGAGGGCGGCAATCGACTCTGCCCGGGCAATTGCCGCGTTCTGGATGGCGGTCTCGAAGCTGGATCGGGCCAGCAGCAGCAGTCCGAGCAGGCCGGCCGCCAGGGCGACGGCGACCACCGCGGTGGCGAAGAGGGTGGTCCGGGCCCGGACACCCGCCCGGCCGCGGTTACGACGTGCCATCGGCCATCAATCGATATCCGACGCCCCGCATCGTCTGCAGGCTCTTGCAGCCGAAGGGGGCATCGATCTTCTTGCGGAGATACCCGACGTACACCTCGACGATGTTGGGATCGCCCTCGAAGGCCCAGTCCCACACGTTGTTCAGGATGTCGAGTTTGGGCAGGGCCACCCCGGGGTGGCGCATGAAGTACTCCAGCATGGCGAATTCCCGCGGGGTGAGATCGATGTCGGTCTCCCCCCGGCGCACTTCCCGGGTGGCCGGATCCAGAGTCAAATCACCGACGGTGAGCACGGTGGGGCGTTCGCCGGTTCCACGCCGGACGAGCGCCCGCAGCCGGGCCATGAGCACCACGAACGAGAACGGCTTGCGGAGGAAATCGTCGGCACCGGTATCGAGCGCCTCGGCTTCATCGAACTCTCCGTCCTTGGCGGTGAGCATGAGGATCGGCACCCAATTGCCTGCTTCGCGCAGGCCGGCGCACACCTGGTATCCATTCAACTTCGGGAGCATGATGTCGAGGACCACCGCGTCGTATGGCTGGTTGGTTGCCATCCAGAGACCCTGCTCCCCGTCGGCGGCAACGTCCACCGAGTAGCCCTCCGCCTCGAGACCGCGTTTGACGTAGGCCGCCAAACGAACCTCATCCTCGACGAGGAGTACGCGCATTCCCGTATTGTCGCGCAGTTTGCTGAGAGCCGGCTGAGAAAATGACCAACCCGCACCTCTACCCGCTGCCGGTTTCCCGGTGACGGCGCTGGCGAACCGCCTCGAACAGAACGATGCCGGCCGAGACGGAGGCGTTGAGGCTGTCGATAGTGCCCGTCATGGGGATGAGGATGCGCTCGTGGCCCAACCAGGCGTCGCTGAGGCCGGTCGACTCGCTGCCGACGACCAGGGCGCATGGCTGGGTGAAGTCGAGGTCCGAGTGGGTCTGTGATGCCGAGGGTGTGGTGGCGTAGATGGTGATGCCGTTCTCGTTCAGCCAGCTCAGCGTGTCCGGGGTCGAGGCAACTGCCACCGGGGTGGTGAACAAGGTCCCCATCGAGGCGCGGATGACGTTGGAGTTGAAGAGGTCGGTGGTTGGATCGGCAACCACCACCGAGGCGCCGGCGGCATTGGCGCTCCGGATCATCCCGCCGAGGTTGCCGGGCTTCTCGATTGACTCGACCACCAGCACCAGCGCGTCCTCGGTAGGAATCGCCGAGAGCGGTGCCTCCCATTGGGCAAGCACGGCCACGAATCCGCTCGGGTTCCCCCGCAGCGATATCTTCTCGAGCACCGGCGCCGTCACCGTCGTGATCGGGATCGACTCCTCACTCACGACCCGGGCATACACACGTCCGGCGTGTTCGGTCAGCAGGTCTTCGCACACGTAGAGGTCGAGAATCTCATGGTTCCCGAGCGCGCTCTCCAGCTCCCGCTCGCCCTCGACGAGGAACCGGCCGGTGGCATCGCGCTCCCGCCGCTTGCGCAGCCGCACCAGCGCCTTGACGCGCGGGTTGGCCGTGCTTTCGATGTCGGTCATCGCCGCGGCCGCCATTTCTCGGGGGTCTGATGGGGCCGAAGGACCCGCTGTCGCCGCCCTCGCGTTGTGGCCGGGCGCACCGGGCCTACCTGCAGCATCCTGGGAGCGTAGCTGGGAACGCCTTCGGCGTTCCATGGGAGTTGGGCAACGCCTTCGGCGTTCTATGGGAGTTGGGCAACGCCTTCGGCGTTGCTTGGCAACTCCCGCCTCCGGAGTCCACGGTCCTTGCATCGAACATGTGTTCGCTCTAACGTCGGTCGCCCGATCTGGCAGGCGGCCGTGACGCTCTCACAGCGAAGTTTCGACGACATGGGAGTTCATCTCTCCCAAGTCACCTTCTGTGTGCTGGACCTGGAAACCACCGGCGGCTCCCCGGCCGACTGCGGCATCACCGAAATCGGGGCGCTGCGGTTCCGGGGCGGTGAGCCAGACGGCACCTTCCAAACGCTGGTGAATCCGGGAGCTCCCATCCCGCCCTTCATCACCGTCATGACCGGCATCACTCAGGCAATGGTCATCGAGGCGCCCCCGGTGGAAGAAGCGCTTCCGGCGTTTCTCGAGTTCCTGGGTGACGCGGTCATCGTCGGCCACAACGTTCGCTTCGACATCTCCTTCCTGAACGCCGCCGCCGAGCGCCTCGGGTACGGACGCCTCCCCAACCGCTCAAGCGACACCTACACCCTCGCCCGGCGGTTGTGCCGAAACGAGATCCGCAACTTGAAGCTGCAGACGCTGGCCGCTCACTTCCGCTCCCCCATCACCCCGACCCATCGGGCGTTCGATGATGCCGCCGCCACCGCCCACGTGTTCTGGGCCCTGCTGGAACGGGCCGGCACCATCGGCGTCACCCACCTCGACGACCTGTTCGCCCTCAAGACCGCCCGCGGTGCGCCCAACTACCAGAAGATCGGCCTCACCGACTCGCTGCCCCGGCGGCCCGGGGTCTACCTGTTCAAGGATCGCACCGGCACCGTCATCTACGTCGGCAAGGCCAAGAACCTCAGGAGCCGGGTGCGGTCCTACTTCTACGGGGATGAGCGCCGCACCATCCACACCATGCTCCGGGAGCTGGAGACCGTCGACCATCACGTGTGTGCCAACGAGCTGGAGGCGGAGGTCACCGAGATTCGGCTGATCGCCGCCCACATCCCCCGCCACAACCGGCGATCGAAGCCGGCCAGGTCTCAGCACTGGGTCAAACTCACCCAGGAGGCCTTCCCCCGGCTGTCGCTCGCCCGGGTCCAGAAGGAAGACGGCGGCACCTACGTCGGGCCGTTCCGGAGTCGGAAAGCGGCCGAGCTGGTGATGACCGCCATCTGGGACGCGGTGCCCATCCGGCGCTGCCGGGGAGCCGCCGGCAAGCGCCGGGCCCGCTGTGCCTACGACCAGCTGGGGGTATCGGTTTGCCCGTGCGCGGGAGATGTCGACCCGGACGAATATGCCGCCATCGTCGGGCGAGTCCGGCGCGGCCTCGACCAGGACCCGGCCCTCCTGCTCGATCCACTCGTCAAGCGGGTCGTCGCCCACGCCCGGGCGCAGCGGTACGAGGAGGCGGGGTGGGTACGCGACCGCCATCATGCCCTGGCCCGAGCCATCGACCGCCGGCGAAGCTGGCGAGTCCTGCAGCAGGCAGGCATGCTGTGGGCGGAGACGGCTTCGGGCGACGGCGCCCTCATCGAACGGGGCCGCCTGGTAGCAGCCTGGGGCGGGGGTGAGCAGCCGCCTCTGCTCACTCCCCCCAACCTCGACAGCCCGGCGCCCCAGACTCCCCCCAATGTTGCCGCCGCCGAGGAAGCTCACCTGGTGTGGAGATGGCTCGAGAACCACCAGGCGCGGATCATCGACTCTTCGGCCCCGTTCAGCCTCCCGGTTCACCCGATTCCTACCCTCGAGCGTCTCGACGCCGCCTAGATGGGACGCAGCCTGGATGAATTCATCGCGTGACGTGTCAACGTTCGCTGGAGCCTGTATAGGCCGAAGGTCGCGCGACCGACCACTGAATGTGGCCACAGTTAATCCGGGATTGCCGGATCTGCTCGAAACGGGGTGGGCGATGACGCCCCTGGCCCATAGGTGATCTGTGCGATTTGCGGACCCTGGAATGGTCTTCGCGGGTCGGTTCTTGGTGTGGCCCTGCCTTCCGTAACTGACCCTGTTGGTCCTGTGGGGTGGGTTGACATCCTTGCCGGATCACGTTGACAGCGGGATGAGCCCGTTGTCGACGGCGGCGTCCAGGGCCGCCGAGAGCAGCTGGTAGGCCATCCTCGTCGTCGCAGGCGCTAAACCTTCGGCATCGAGCCCCGGTACCCACGAGCCACATGGACGGGTTGGAGCTCTGGCTTCTAGAGTGCTATCGCCAGTTTCGTGGATGGCGGCGAGGAGCAGAGCGCATGACGGTCAGTTTGATTTGGCGGCTACAAGTCGAAGACTTCGATTCATGGTTGAACCCGGACCCCGAGGCGGTGGCCCAGATGTTCAAGGGTATGGGTGCCCTGGCCTACGGCCTCCACCGCAGCCCGGACGATCCGAACTCACTCGTGTCGTGGTTCACTTTCGCGGATGCTGACACGGCGAGGGCGTTCGAGGCTGCCTACGACGATCTCAAGAGCGAATGGGAAGCACAGCACCCAGGCGCAGCCCACCAGATTGTCGATTCATGGCTCGGCGAGGACGTCGAGGGGTATAGCCGTCAGTTCTGACGGTCACACAAGAGTGCATTCTGAGAGCGCGAGAAGCGCCAGGGGCGCGTGCGCTACGAATTGGTGCGATGATTCAGATCGAGGTTGAACGGGACATCGCGGCGCCGGTGCCAGACGTGTTCGCTCGGGTGATCGATATCCCTGGCTACGCGAGCTGGCTGCCGGAGGAGAGCGAATCGCGTGGCGGCAAACTCACTTCGAGCGGACCGATCATGGTGGGGACGACCTATATCGATGACACCAAGCACGGCCCTGAGGCAGGCGAGGTCGTCGAGTTGGAGCAGCCTGCCCGCGTGGTGTTTCGCCAGCAGTTCTCGAAGCTAGGGCTCACCATCGAAGAGAAGCTGCACACCTACCGGCTGGAAGCGACCAACGGTGGCACCAGGGTCCACTACACGTTCAACTGGAAGCTACGCGGACCGTTGCGCCTGCTGGACAGGTTTGGTGCCCGGTTGGCTACGAAGGAGCGCAACGTCGTCCTCGATGCTCTGAAGGCTTCCTTCGAGCAATAGCCGAACCGTTTGCGGGTGTGGTCAGGCGGGCTCATCCCGACACTGGCCGCAGCTGCGGATCGAGAATGATCGAGTCCAGATCATCCAATACGGAGCAACAACGGCCCTACTGGTCGGCCGCACATATCGACATATCGGCGCATGTTCAGCGGCGACCCGCGAGCGCACTACCCCATTCTCACGGACGGTTCTTGGACGCTTGTTGGTGGGTCGGTTTGGCTCGCCTCGGCGTCGGTACGCGCTGCCTCAGGAGCACGCTCGCCGGTTGGGTCTTGTTTCGGGGCTATTCCACGTCTGCAAGCAAGGACACCTCAAGCGAGTCGAGGTCGATCTTGGTTTCCTCGGCTAGTGCCCGGAACTCTTCCCCTTCCAGCATTCCCAGATAGGAACGGAGGGACTGCTCATCGGCGAACTGGTGGACGACGGTGACCAGTTGTGGATCATCGAGATCCCGATGGACACTGTGCGCGATTACGCCCCCGTGTTCACGGATCTCGACCCCCTGTCCGTCGTAGACGGACTTCCACCTGTCGTAATCCCCGACCCGGTGTTTGACGATCATGCTCGCCGTCATGGTGCGACCTGCCTCTCCTTGCCGGCACCTGCGTGCCGGGAGCCTACCAGGCTCTTGCTTGCTGAGCTGAGTGACTGTGTGGGTCGATCAGTTGGTGGTTGGTCGAGCTGCTTCACTCGCCTGGCAGCGCACTCGCTGGTCTGGCCGCCTAGTGTCGGGACACGCTAGGTGATGGGGATAGTCATGCCTGCTATTGCATTCGCTGTGCCTGTGCTTCCGGGCAAGGTGGAGGAGCACCGTCAGCTCGATGAAGAACTGATGGGCAGCCGCCGCGAGGAGTATGAGGAGTCCCGTAGAAGGCTTGGCATCCGTCGGGAGTCCGCGTGGCATCAAGAGACACCTGATGGCACGTTTGCTGTCGTCTACATCGAGGCTGATGATCCCGGGGCGGCAATGGCGGGGATGGGGCCTTCGGAGGAGCCTTTCGATCGCTGGTTTCGGGAGCGGATGCGCGACACCTTCGGGCTCGATCTCAGCCAGCCACCTCCGCCGCTGGTTCAGACCCTCGACGCCAGCTTCTAGCCAATGGATGAAGGCGGACGGGTAGTCACGGAGGAGGCGAGCATCGTCATCGGCCGGCCGATCGACGAGGTGTTCGCGTTCGTTGCTGATCCGTTAAACGATCCGGAGTGGTGTCCTACGGTCAGAGATCCGGAGCAGATCGGGGGAGATGCACCGATCGTCGGCGCTGAATACCGTTTCTTGCACAAACCCGGGCCGCCCAAATACGCCCCGATCACGGCTCGGATTATGGAGCTCGACTCTCCGCGTCGCTTTTCGGCGCGTTCGGAGGACGCCCAAGGGTTCTACGAGTACAGCTACGAGTTGGAGCCAGTCGATGGCGGCACCCGGATCACCCACCGCACCGAGTCACACTTCACGAGCTTCCTGCGTTTCTTTGCCCCGCTCTTGAAAGGTCACCTAAGGAAAGTGATGACCGGCCAGCTCCAGAACCTCAAAACGCTGCTGGAGGACCAATCGGAATAGGACGGTGATCAACGCACCGATCACCAAATACGGGCGATATCGCACAATCTCGCGCGTGCGAGAGATCGGCACTTCCTGGGCGGTTCTACCAAGCCGGATCGACCACGGTGCGTCGCACGAGGTCTTCACGCCGAACCCCCGAAGGTGTGGCCACCCCCACTCCTAGACTCCGCCCATGAAGTTCCTCATCCGCGCTGGGAACGACCCGTTCGCCCGCGCCGATTCCACCCTCCTCAGCGCCATGGGCCTGCCCGGTGGCGGGATCGTCAAAGTGGGGACCACGCACATCCTGATCCGGCCTGGTGAGGTGACCGAGCCGAGCGCCCTCATGCTCGGCGAGCGCACCATGGCAAACGCCGGCGTGTCGGCCGGCGAGACCGTCGACGTCAAACGGGTGCTGCTGCCCCAGGCCCAGCGGGTGGTGCTGGAGGGTGATGAGCTGCCACTCGAGCCCCGCCACGCAGCCCGGGCGCTGCAGGGCATTCCCGTGACGGTCGGCGACACGGTCGTCATCGACCCCTCCTACGGTGCCACCGCTAAGGCCGAACCCATCGAGGTGAAGGTGGTCGGAGTCATACCCGAGCCGGCCGGGACCGTAGGAAGCGGAACTGTGGTCGGATCCGAGGGTGAGGTCCCACCGGCCGCCCCCATCACGCAACCGGAGGGCCGACCGGCCGGCGAGCCGCCCACCACCGCCGACGCCTTGCTGACCGGCCTCGAAACCGAGTTGGAGACCCTGGCCGGCTGGCTCGCCTTGCTCACCTCGCCCGGCAACTTGCCGGCCACCTGGGGCCTTCCCTCGGTGGCGGGGGTGGTGCTCGAAGGCCCTGCGGGGGTCGGGAAGTCCGAGCTGGTGAACGCGGCCGCGGCCCCAGCCGGCGCCACCGTCAACGAGATCTCGCTCGAGCTGGTGTTCAAGCCCGAGAAGCTGCTCGATCTGGTCGAAAAGGGTGTGAAGGAGTCGGTGGGTCCGACGGTCATCTTTCTCGATCGTCTCGATGCCGTCGCCGGAGACGAGGGGATGTTCCGTAACCAGATGGGGGCCATCCTGCGCTGGTTTCTCGACGCGGTTTCGGAGAAGGCGGGCCTGGCCTGCGTACTGGGCGTGTCGTCGCTCGAGGCGCTCGACGACGCCGTGGCTACCTCTCCCCTGCTCCCTCGCAAGCTCACCATCCCGCCCCCCGACCTCGAGCGCCGGCGACTGCTCTTTGAAGCCGCCCTCGGGCGAGTGCCAACCGACGACGTCGCCTACGACGTGCTGGCCGCCAAGTCGGCCGGGTTCTCCGGGGCCGACGTCATCGCGGCGGTAGTACATGCATCGGCGATGGTGGTCCGGAGTGGCGGTAGAGCAACCACCGACATTCTCCTCGACGCGATCGGTGGGACGACGCCCTCCCTCGGTTCGGTCTCGCTTGGCGAGATGCCTTCCTATGGATTCGAGCGGGTCGCCAACCTCGACGAGGTCAAGCAGCGTCTCACCGAGGCGGTGATCTGGCCGATCCAGAACCCCGAGCGCTTCGAGAGCATGGGGATCGAGCCTCCCCGGGGGATCCTGCTGCACGGCCCACCCGGAACCGGCAAGACCTATGTGACCCGCGCCCTCGCCCACGAGGCCGGGGCCGCCTTCTTCTCGGTCAAAGGCGCCGAGCTGCTCGACAAATTCGTCGGTGAGTCCGAGCGGGGCGTGCGAGAGCTATTCACCCGCGCCCGATCGGTTGCTCCCTCCATCATCTTCTTCGATGAGTTCGACGCCCTGGCACCGGTCCGTGGCAACTCGAACAACTCGGTAACCGATTCGGTGGTCGCCGCCCTCCTCACCGAAATCGACGGTGTATCAGACCGCGGGGACGTCGTGGTGATCGGAGCCACCAACCGCAAGGACCTCATCGACCCCGCCCTGCTGCGCGGAGGCCGGCTCGAGACCCACATCCTGCTGGACTTGCCACCCAAACCCTCGAGACTCGCCCTCCTCAAAATCACCGACGTTCCCTTCGCCGGCGATGTCGACCTCGACCAGCTGGCCGAAGTCACCGAAGGACTGTCGTTCGCCGACCTCACCAGCCTGCTGCGGGAAGCCGCCCTCAACGTGCTCCGTCAGGACCGCGCCGAGCTCGAAGTGACCTGGGCCGATCTCGAGGAGTCACTCAAGCGCTTCAACCTCGAAGTGGTGTAGCCTCGCAGGTGGGTCTAGCTCTTGCCGGGTGGGCCTAGCTCTCGCTAATCGTCACCGAGTTGATGATGCAGTCCTCGTGGGGTCGGTCGGCGTGGTCGGTGCTGCCTGCTGCAATGGCGTCGACCGCCTCCATGCCTGCGGTCACGCTCCCGAAGATGGTGTAGGCGTGAGGAAGGCCGGCATCGGCGTGGCAGATGAAGAACTGGGACCCGTTGGTGTTCGGACCGGCGTTGGCCATCGCCACCGTGCCCCTGGCATAGCCGGGTGAGCCCTCGAGCTCGTCGCGGAACTGATATCCGGGGCCACCCCGGCCGGTGCCGGTGGGGTCGCCACCCTGGACCATGAAGCCCGGGATCACGCGGTGGAAGATGACCCCATCGTAGAAACCGTCCCGGGCCAGGAACACGAAGTTGTTGACAGCTTGCGGTGATCGCTCGGGCTGGAACTCGATTTCGATATCGCCATGATTCGTGTGCAGCGTCGCCGAATACTGCTTGGCGAGGTCAATCGTCAAGTCGGGGGCTGCGTCGTACTGCTTGGACATGTCACACCTTTGGTCGGGTCGAAGGACACACCCTAGAGAGGTGCCGGGCGCTGGCGTGGCGGGTTCCGAAAAGGCTGAGAACTATCGCGTCGCTGCGGTGTCCAAGGATGTGAAAGTCACTTAGGGTGGTCGCAAAAACCGCCGAAATTCCCTAGGACAATGCAGGTAGCTCACACATTCACCGACCGCATACTCGCCCTGGTACGCGACGACCGCCGGGCGCGCCTACTCGTCTATCTGTGCATCGCCGCCTTCCTCGTCCTCGCCATCGCCGCCGTCACGGGCGAGACGCTGCTGCTGAAAGTCGACACCGCCGTCCAGGAAGGCACCATGGAGGTTCGCACCGGGTGGCTCAACACCACCATGGTCATGCTCACCGAGCTCGGCACCCGCTATGTCATCGGCGTGTTGGCCGTCGGACTCGCCGTTTGGGCCCGGGTGACCAAGCGGTGCACAACCACCCTGGTCGTCATCATCGCCGCCATTGCCGTCAACCCGCTATTTGAGGTTCTGTTCAAAGAGCTGGTCGGCCGGGTCCGCCCCAACCTCGACCAGCTCCTTCCCGGCAACGGACCGTCGTTCCCATCGGGACACGTGCTGGCCTCTGTGGGGTTCTACGGAATCATCCCCTTCGTGGTGTGGGAAGCGACCACCAACCGCCTCGCCCGCACCATCGCCTTCTTCGGATCGGCCCTCGTCATCCTCAGCGTCGCCGCCTCTCGCGTGTACCTCGACGTCCACTGGACCACCGACGTCTTCGCCGGCTTGCTGCTGGGCACCGTCCTGGTGGTAGGCACCTATCACGCTCTCAACGGACACGGGCTGCATGAGGCAAGGACGTGCTGCGCGGCCGCCTGAGGCGGGCGCATGCCGCCAACCGTCGACCGCAAACCGACTGACTAACTCGCTCCGGTGGGCGGTGGGCGGTGGGCGGTGGGCTCTTACCCCTCGCTGACGCCTTCGAGGCGGGCCCGGTAGGCGGAGACGGCTCGTTCGGCCACCCGCTCGGGAGCCTCGTTGGTCAGCTCACCCTGATCGACCAGCCATGCCCACAGGTCGGAGCGAAACCGCACCTGCTGGCCGCGGCTGACGATGTTGCCCCGGGTGATTCCAACCCACAGGAGCACCACCAGGCCGATGAGGAACAGGATGGCTACCAGGATGGCCCGGGTGAACGGGTCGCCGTGCCAGATCTCGACCACCTGGCCCTCAACCGGGTCGACGGTGCGGAAGGCCCGAAACAGGTAGACGAAGATGTAGACACCGGTGTAGGCGAGGAAGCTCAACAGGCCGAGCAGCCCGATGAGCGCCACCATCGATAGTTGCCGCTTCATTACTTACCTTCTCTTTCGATGAGCCGCAATGAGCCGGCGAACTCGCTCGGGTCTCGCGGCGGCGATTTGAGCCTGCCAAACCAGGTGGTCTCGATGAGCACGTGGGCCGCTCGGAAAGAACGCCGGTACACGATGGCAAAAAACAACAGCTGGAGCGCCACCAGGCCGAGTACCGCCGCGGTGCCGGCACCGAGGCCGACCATCCACGGATTGCGATAGAACAACCCGGCGTCGTCGTTGAAGGCGAGCAGTCCGGCCAGCAGTGCGGCGGCGCCGACGCCGGCGAACCCGGCGACGCCCAGCGCGTACGCCCAGCGGGATCGCCACTCCCGAGAACGGAAATCGGGGCCGGCTATCTCATGGCCGGCCGCCTCGGCCACGCTGATCACCACCCCTTTGGCCCCGGCGGCAATCTCCTGCTTGCGACGCACCCGGCCGTTGGGAAGCATGTGATTCAACCAGTCGGCAATCACCAGGAGGCCGGACACGATCATCCCCACGCCCATCAGCGCGGGAACAAAGACGTGCAAACCGTCGTCCCGCACCGGATCGGGCCGTCGTTCAGCCATCGTCTTCCTCCTCCCCCGGGTCCGCCAGGGCAACCCGGCGGACCTCTCCGGTGGTTCCATCGACGATCAAGTCCTCGCCGGTGCCAATCGCCTGAACGGCGTCGGCGACGTTGAGCACAGCCGGGAGCCCAAACTCGCGCGCGACGATGGCAGCATGCGAGAGCGGTCCGCCCTCTTCCAGCACAATCCCACCGGCCACCAGGAACAGCGGGGTCCACGACGGGTCGGTGCTGTGGGCGACGATGATCTCGCCCGGTTCCAACTCGGTGCCCGCCTCGAGCGACTCCAGCACCCGGGCCCGGCCGCGCACCACTCCCGGACTGGCCGCCCAGCCCTGCATCACCGGGCCGGTTGGGAGGTCGGCGTGATCGATGGCCTCGGGGTCTCCTTGGAAAACCTCCGGCAGCGGTCCGGCATCCCGGGCCCGATTGAAGGCACGGCGGCGCCGTTCCAGCTCCTGGCTGAAAACGGGTTCGGCCCCTCGCACCATTTGCTCCAATTCGCCGTCTGAGAAGAACTCGACATCGCTCGACAGGCTCAGGTGGCCAGACGCCACCAGCCGATCGGCCATCTCAAAGATGACCCGGCGCTCGGCTCCACCCAGCACCAGCAGCGATGCCTTCGCTTCCTCGCGACAGCGGAGAAAGAGGGTGGCTTCTTCCACCATGCTCCGCAGCATGCGGATGCGCATGTCGAGGAGCTGGCCGGTGATGATGCGCTTGAAACGCCATCGGGGCGACCGCTTGAGGATGCCGATGAGTTCACTGAGACTGTCTTCGTCCGGTTCGCGCGGCGGCTCGGTGGTCCTCGCAAAGGCACTCAGCTGGCTCCACACGCCCACCAGATCCTCGTTCCAGGTGCGACCGGCATAGACGGCCTGGGCGCCAAATGCGCGCACACAATGATCGACGTCGTCGAGGAACGAGATACCTCGGTCTCCGAGCGCCTCGATCCGGTCCCGGGGCTGGGGGCCGCCCTGCACCAGCGACGCCTGCAGAGCCGGAGTGTTGGCCACGTGACGCTCATAGATATCGCGCAGCCGGTTGACCCGCCCGGCACCGACCGAGGTATCGGCCAATGCTCCGGCGGTGAGGCGTTGGGCCCATTGCACACCTTCTTCGTCTCCCAGCCAGCGGCCGACCTGGACTTCGAGCGCCCGGTAGGAGGCTGCCGCGGCACTGGAGGAGGCAACTTCGGTGGCGTAGATGCGCCAGGCGAGGTCCCGGATGCGAGACCGGTACCTGAGCAGCCGCTGGGCGGGAAGTCGTCGCAGGTCGATGTCGAGATGTACCACCCCGTGGACGGCATGCTTGATGAGCTCGACCTCGTCGCTCAACATCCGGTTGGCACGCCAGTTGCGGAAGGCGGCTGCCACCCGGGCGATCACCCCGCCTTGAGGCTTGGGAAGATGGTGGTCGTGATCGTGCTCGAGCGGATGGCCCAGGTACTGGCGCTCGACCTCTTCGCCCGAACCGCCGGGCAGCGAAGCCGCCGCCTCACGCAGCACACTCAGGTTGAGGGTGGCCCGGCCCCGGAAGCGGCCAACGATGCGCCGGTCCGTCCCGACCTCAGAAATGCCGATCGCCGCGAACAGAGACCTGAACGCGTCCTCCAGCATCGGGGCGTTGATCGACCACAGCAGCGGCGAAACCACCCCGGGGAGCATCTCAGATACGCCGCGCGGGGTGTACTCGTCGGTGCCGCCGGCGCGGGTGTCAAAACCGTCGTCGTGCAGGCTGAGCGGGCGTGAAACCGTGATCGGCCGAGCCTGCAGCACGCGGAGCCCGTCGCGAGTCATCGCCCATTCGATGTCTTGCGGGGCGCGGGCTCTGCTTTCGATCCGGAGTCCGAGCCGGGCGAGATCTTCGAGGAAGTCGAGCTTGGCCCGCTGACCGCGGGCTCGGATCGACAGGGTGCTGCGAGCGATCAGGAACCCATGCGGGGTAACCCGGCCTGAGACCAGATCGTCGCCCAGGCCGGGTACCGCTTCAACCTTGATGTCGAGCGCTGATCCCTGCGGGTCGCGGGTGAAGAGAACTCCAGCCCAACTGGCTTCGGCCATCGCCTGGATGACCACCGCCATTGCCAGATCGTCCTCCCCGATGTTTTCCCGGCGTCGGTAGACCCTGACCTGCGGCGACCAGAGGGACGCCCAGCAGCGGCGAACGGCCGTCAGAGCCTCCTCCGGTGTCTTGATACCGAGAAAGGTCTCGTACTGGCCGGCGAACGAGGCGCTGACCATGTCCTCGGCCGTGGCTGAGGATCTGACCGCGATCGGGCTGGTGGGGATGAACTCTCCAACCAGGCTCAGGATCTCGTCTTCCAGCTCGGCCGACATCGGTGCCCGGAGGAAGGCGGCCTCGACCCGGCTGCGGTCGGCGGCGATCTGATCGGCGGGGGGAAGCTCCCCATGCTGGAGCTCTTTCAAAAACGGCTCGAGACCGGCTTCGTGCACGAAAGCCCGGTAGGCGCGGGTGGTTATGACCGCGGCACGGGGGACGGGAAACCCGTCCGCCACCAGGCGATCGAGCGACGAGGCCTTGCCACCTACATCGGTGGCGACACTTCCGTGCCCATCGAGATATTGGGAGAATTGGTAGTCCACGATCACCCTCAGGTTACGTCTGATCGGCGTTCCGTGTTCGACTCAACCGGGTGGCGGAGTGAATCCTTCCCCGCCTCAAAGCTCTGCCCGGCGCCACGCATTGGCGAGTGAGTCGGCGTACTCGTTCCACAGTGACCCATCGTGAGCCCGGATCCAACGGAGCGTGAGCTCGGGCCGGGATTGCAGCTTGAAATAGAGCTCTTGCACGAGATCGAGGTTCTTGATGGGACCGGTCTTGCGTTTCCAGCCCCGGCGTTCCCATCCTTTCGCCCACTCGTTCATCGACTGCACCGCCAGATTCGAGTCGCTGTAGACGGTGACGGCGACCTGGTCCGGTACGAGGTCGCAGGCGTTGATGAGCGCCGTCAACTCCATCCGGTTGTTGGTGGTTTCGGGATCGTAACCGCGGGCCTGCTCAACGATCTGGCCGTCGACGACGTAGACGGCTCCCCACCCGCCGGGCCCGGGGTTTGGCACCGATCCCCCGTCGGTGAAGACGCCGGTCTGCGGGCCACCCGAATAGCGGGCGAGAACTTCGTCCGTCGTCAAGAGATCACCGTTTGACATGAGGCGCGAGGGTACCGGGAACCGGTAATCGGTCTTGGCTTTCCCGTCCTCGAGGGCGTGGAAGACTGCTCCTTCCCCTTGAGGGGAAGGTGCCCTCGGAGCGAAGCGACGAGGACGGATGGGGGGAGAGCCCGACGCCAACAACCCAGACAGCTTGCCGGTTCTATGCCTCCCCCACCCCGACTCCGCCTCCGGCAGGATCCGGGAACGCATCGCGTTCCTATGGAGTTGCGGAGCAACTCCCAAGCCGGGCAAAGCCCGGCCGCCCTCAAGGGCGGGGAAAACCTATTTCCTTCCCCTTGAGGTGTCGCATTTCGCGATAGATCCCCCCAAGGGGAAGGAGCAAGTGCACCCCGCTTACTCACCTGTCGTGCTCTACTTACGGCATGCGTCGCCTGATCATCGTTCTTGCTCTTGCCCTCATCGCGGCTGCCTGCGCTGCCGGTGGGGAGGTCGGCGACGTGCCTCCGTTGCCGGAAACGAGTCCCGCCCAACTGCAGGAACTGATCGCAAGCGCCGAGCGGCCCCTCGTGCTCAATGTGTGGGCATCATGGTGTATCCCGTGCCGATCGGAGGCACCCCTCCTGCGAGCCGCCCAGGCGTCCTTCGAATCCGAGGTCCGATTCGTGGGTTTGAACGTCCGCGACGGCCAGGACTCGGCGCGGGCGTTTGTCAACGAGTTCGACCTCGATGACTTCGAGCACCTCTTCGATCCGTCCGGAGCCGCTCAGGGATCGCTGGGAGCCGGTGGTGTGCCCCTGACCGCGTTCTATGCCTCCGGCGGCGAACTCGTAGAGCTGCACTTCGGAGTCATCGACGAACGGACCCTGGCGCTGAACCTCGACGAGATCATCCGGCGGAGTGGATAGGGCCTGATGGAGTTCACACTGCTGTGGTCGGCGTTGACCGGGGTGGCCGGACTGTATCTCGCCCTGTGGTGGATGGGTAGGCGTGACACAAGGCTGTGCGTTCGAGACCTATGGGAGATCACCGTCACCGCCGGGGTAATCGGGCTGGCAGCCGGCCGGCTGGTGGCAATGTTGCGGGGCGGCGTCAACCCGGTCGCCCACCCCGGAGACCTCTTGCTGGTACGAGCCGGAGTCGACACTGCGGCTGCCTCGGCGGCGGCCCTGCTGAGCGCCGCCTGGCTGGCCAGGGCCGACCTGCGTGAGCAGCTGGATGCCCTTGCCCCCGCCGCCCTCTTCGGTCTGGCGGGCTGGCATGCCGGCTGCCTGTTTCGGGATGCCTGTCTCGGCACCCGCTCGTCGCTCCCCTGGGCGTGGTCCCAGCCGGGAAGCCCCATCACCCGGCATCCGGTCGAGCTCTATGCCGCCCTGCTCCTGGCCATGGCCGCCTGGCTGCTGTTCCGGATCCGGCTGCGGTATCCGGCACCCGGCCTGATCGCCGGCCTTGGCCTGAGCGCGGCCGGAACCGTCCGGCTGGTCACCGAGCCGATGCGCCCGACCCTGTTCACCGGTCCGGTTTGGTGGTACGCGGCGGCCATCGTTGCCGGCATAGCCGTGGCGGCCTGGGCCATGCGTCACCCAAAGCCGACCGGCTCCACCGGCGACGTTCCCCCACTACAGTGATCCGCCATGCTCGGTCAGCCCAAACTCGAAGTCCCGGCCGTTTCCGTCCACGAGGCCGCGGCCATGATCGAGGAGGGCGCCCTGCTCATCGACATCCGCGAGCTGGAAGAATGGCGGGTGCTGCGAATCCCCGGCGCCGACTTCAAACCGATGTCGCAGATCCAGGATTGGTTCGAAGACCTTCCTCGTGACGTCGACATCATCCTGCAATGCCGCTCCGGCAATCGCTCCGGCCATGCCACCCATGCCCTCATCACCCAGGCGGGTTTCGAGCGCGTTTTCAACCTCACGGGGGGCCTCATCGCCTGGCATTCCGCCGACCTCCCGGTAGAACGGGGACCGATCCCGGATTGATCGGCAAGGTTCGCCACCCCACCTTCCAACCACCCTTACACTCATTTCTGTGACCAGTACAACAACGATCGCCTCCCTGGAAGACGTCGGTCTGCACATCGGCAATACCGTCATCCTGCGTGAAGCCAAGCTGACGCTCGAGCCGGGAGAGAAGGTCGGTCTGCTCGGCCCAAATGGTTCCGGCAAGACGACCCTGCTGCGCATGCTCGCCACGCTGTTGGCGCCGACCAGCGGTTCCGGCATGGTGCTGGGGGCCGAACTGGGTACCCCCGAGGTATACGAGATCCGAAATCAGATCGTCATGGTTGGACACCTGCCCGGCCTCTATCCCGAACTCACCCTGGGAGAAAATACCGAACTGGTCGCCCGCCTGAGCGGACATCCGCCGGAGATCGCGGCGGGAGCGCTGGCCCAGGTCGGCTTGGGACGGGCCTCCGAACGGCGGGCCGACCAGAGCTCGAAAGGAATGCTGCGGCGAGCCGAGCTGGCCCGGGCCCTGATTCTGGAGCCGACTCTGCTGCTGCTGGACGAAGCCCACGCCGGGCTCGATGCCGAGGCGATCGGACTAGTCGACGCGCTCGCCGACCGGGTGGTGACGGCGGGAGGGTCGGTGGTGCTGGTGAGTCACGAGCCCGGCCGCCTCACGGTGGATCGTTCGGTCCAAATCGTCGACGGAACCGTGGAGAGGGTTTCATGAGTTTCTGGCGCCAAGTCTTCGAGATCGCCCGCAAGGATCTGCTGGTCGAGTCGCGCACTGCCGAAGTGGCGTTGATGACGGCTCCGTTTGGGGCCGCCGCCCTGATTCTGATCCCGCTCGCCATCGGCACCGACGCCCCCCTGCTGAGCCAGCTGGGACCCGGCTTGTATTGGGTGGTGGTGCTGCTGTTCGGGATGCTGGTCATCCTGCGCAAGAGCGCCGTCGACGGCCAGCCGCAGCGAGACCTGGTGCGTCTGCTGGGGATCGACCCGGCGGCCACGTTTGCGGGAGCAACCATTGCCACCTCCCTGCTGGTGTTGTTCTTCGAGATCGCCCTCGGGCCGGTGCTGATTGCGCTCTACAACCCGGAGCTGGGCAGCTGGCCGTGGTTGTTCGTCATCCTTCCCCTGGTGGCGGCCGGGATGGGAATGCTCGGGACCATCGCCAGCGGGGTCACCACCAGCATCGGGACCCGCACCTCGCTGACGCCGCTGCTGATCGTGCCGCTGTCTCTTCCGCTCCTGCTGGGGGCCACGCAGGCGCTGGAAGGTTTGCGCTTGGGGCGGAGTATTGTTCCTTGGCTTATTCTGCTGGTATCGGTCGATTTGGCGCTGGCGGTGTCCGGAGTGCTGGCCGCCCGCCCGCTGGAGGAGGCAGTCACGTGACAACTTTGCGCAGCCGCTGGCTGGAGATCCTCGCGATTGGAGTGATCGGTGTGAGTGTGCTCCGGTCGATGACCGTGGAGGCCGATGTAGTCCAGGGAGACGTCCAGCGCATCATGTACGTGCACGTTCCCAGCGCCTGGCTGGCGTTTCTGGCCTTTGGGGTGACGGTGTTCGGCTCGGTGGCGTGGCTGCGCACTCGCGACCGGCGCTGGGACCGGCTGGCCGCCTCGTCGGCCGAGATCGGCGTGGTCTTCACCGGATTGGCGATTGCGGCGGGAATGATCTGGGCCCGGCCGGTGTGGGGCCAGTTCTGGACCTGGGAGCCGCGCTTGGTGACCACCGCCCTGCTGTTCTTCATCTACCTGGGCTACCTGGCATTGCGGCGAGCCGTCATCGACCCCGAACAACGGGCCCGGCGGTCCGCCATCATGGGCATCGTCGCCTTCATCCAGATCCCGATCGTGTACGAGTCGGTCAACTGGTGGCGAAGCCTCCACCAGACCTCCAGCCGCAGCAGCATCGACACCCCGCTCCGCATCACGCTGCTACTAGGAGTGGTCGCCTTCACATTCGTGTACGCCGTCTTGCTGAGAAGGCGGCTGGAGCTGGCCCGGCTCGAGGAGGAGCTGGAAACCAGGCGGTTCGAGTCGAGCCAGGACGTGGCCGGGGCCGCTATCACCCCACCATCACTAGCATCGGTGGAGCAACATGATTGATCTACTCGTCGCCCAAGTGAGCAATGCGTGGTGGTACGTAGCAGCCGCCTACATAATCATCTTCGGCGGCGTGGCCTTCTTTGTGGGGTCACTGAGCGTGAGGCTGCGGCGTGCCCGCCGGGAGCTGGACCAGCTGTCATGAAGTACCGGGCGTTTCTCATCCCCGCCATCGGCGTGCTGGTGGTGCTGGGCGGGTTGATCGTGACCTTCACCCTCAACGACAGCTTCGTCTACTACATGACGCCGACCGAGGCCATCGAAGCCAAGGCCGATTTCGACGAGGGCCGCCGTTTCCGCCTGTCCGGCCTGGTGGTGGCCGGAAGCGTCGAGGAGCTCGATGCCGGGGTCCGATTCCGGGCCCAGGAACCGGACGGCACCGACTACGTGACGGTGGTCCATACCAGATCCGCCCCCGAGCTCTTTCAGGACAACATCGAAGTGGTGGTGGAAGGGGCCTGGGAAGGCGACGAATTCCATTCCGACTTCATGCTGATCAAGCACGACGAGGAATACCGGGTTCCCGAGGATGGGACCTATGAAGGTGACGACGCCGCTTCACGCTGAAGGTCCGCCGTGTTAGAAACTAGCGGAGCCTCCGGCTCAGACTCACCGCCTGCTCCAGAACTCCCTGGGCAGCTCCCGAATCGATCGATCGGGCGGCCAGGGCCATGGCGTCGGCGAACCCCTCGGCCAGGCCGGCCGCCACAATCGCCGGGGCGGAGTTGACCAGCACGATGTCGCGCTTGGGGCCGGCTGCGCCCCCCAGGATCGCCCGGGTAATGGAGAGGTTCTCGGCAGCATTGCCGCCGCGGAGATCGTCGATGGTGGCCCGCACCACCCCGAAGTCCTCCGGGGTCCACTCGGCATGAGTGATCTCGCCGTCTTTGAGCCGGTAGATGTACGAGGCGGCCGTGGTGGTTAGCTCATCGAGACCGTCCTCGCCGTAGAACACGAAGGCCGAGGTGGCGCCCCGGTTCTTCAACACCTCGATCATCAGCGCGGCCATATGGGGATCGGACGTCCCCACCGACATGCGCCCGGCGCCGGCCGGATTGCAGAGCGGTCCGAGAAAGTTGAACACGGTCCGCACGCCCAGTTCCCGCCGGACCGGCCCGGCAAACCGCATCGCCGGGTGATAGCGGGGAGCAAAGAAGAACCCGAAACCGGTCTCTTTGATCATCTGCACCGTCGCCTGCGGCGCCAGCTCGAGCTCGAAGCCGAGCGCCTCCAGCAGGTCGGCCGAGCCGGTCTCAGAGCTGGCGGCCCGATTGCCGTGCTTGGCCACTTTGGCCCCGGCCCCGGCGACGACGAAGGCGGCCGTGGTCGAGATGTTGAAGGTGCCCGCCTGGTCACCGCCGGTGCCGACGATATCGACCACCGGCAGGCCGACGTCGACCGTGAGCGCCGCCTGATACATGGCATCCACCAGGCCGGTCATCTCTTGGGCGGTTTCGCCTTTGGACCGCAGCGAGACGATGAAGGCGGCGATCTGGGCCTCGGTGGCTTGGCCGGCCATGATCTCGGTCATGGCGGCATGCGCCTGCTCACGGCTGAGGTCGGTTCCAGCCATGAGGGGACCGAGAACGGAGGGCCAGGCGAATTCACTCATTGCCGGGAGAACGGTAGCGGTGCGACGGGGCGATCAGCCAGCAGTTCCCCGATCCCACGAGGCATAGAGCCGGCCGTACACGCCGCCTTCCGCCAGCAGCTCGGCATGGGAGCCGTCCTGGACGACCCGGCCGCCGTCGAACACCAGCACCCGATCTGCCGCCTCCGCCGTCGAGAGCCGATGGGCGATGGTCACCACCGTCCGCCCGGCCGTCAGCTCGTGCAACGCCCGGCTGATCCGCACCTCGGTAACCGGGTCGACCGCCGAGGTTGCTTCATCCAGGACCAGTAGGTCCGGATCTGCAATCGCGGCCCGCGCCAGGGTGACCAATTGCCGCTCCCCCACCGACAGCGCACCGCCTCGCTCTCCGACCGGAGTGACCAGGCCGGCGGGCAGTTCGCCGAGCCAGTCGTCGAGGCCGAGCCGGCGGAAGCTCGCCGTCAG
This sequence comes from uncultured Acidimicrobiaceae bacterium, assembly GCA_947259275.1. Classification (GTDB taxonomy): domain Bacteria; phylum Actinomycetota; class Acidimicrobiia; order Spongiisociales; family SHLN01; genus SHLN01. Next base: position 64,891 of record CAMYMH010000007.1, read on the forward strand.
CTCGCGATCACCGGCATCCGGCCGGCCCATGCGCACGTTGTCGGCAATGGTGCCGCGGAACAGAATGCCCTCCTGGGGAACCATTACCACCCGGTCGCGCAGCGAATCGAATCGCACCTTCCGGATGTCGAGCCCCCCGATCTCAACGCACCCCTCGGAAGGATCGAGCAGCCGCGTCAGCAGCTTGGCGAAGGTCGTCTTCCCCGATCCGGTCTCACCAACGACGGCCACCCGCTCCCGAGGTGCTATCTGGAGCGTGACGTTGCGCAACGCAGGAGCCGCACTCGCTTCACTGGCGGTTTCGCCCGGTCGCGGGTAGCGGAAGACGACATCCTCGAAGCGAATACCGACCGGCTCGTGCGGCAGGTCGACACCGTCCGCTCCCGGGTCGGCGACGTCGGGGGCGATGGCGAGCACGTCGAGCACTCGCCTCCACCCCGCCACCGCGTTCTGGGCCTCGTTGACGGCCTCGCCCATGATCTGGACCGGCTGGACGAACAGTTGAACCAGGAAGAGGAACGCCACCACGGTGCCGGGCGTGGTGCTGCCGTCGACCGCCAGCACCGTTCCCACCACCAGGACCGCCGCAACCACGATCGCCGACGACAGCTCCCCGGCTCCCGAGAAGCTGGCGGAGATGGTCCCGGCACGGACCGCGGCCGACCGATGACCCTCGATCGCCTCTTGCAGGCGGGCGCGGGTGCGAGTCTCGATTCCGTATGCCCAGATAACCGGTGCCCCCACCACGGTCTCGGCCAGGGTGGCCAGCATGTGCCCTACCCGCTCGCGGACCTGCAGATACGCCACCTCCAGGCGGCTCTGGAACCAGCGGATCATCAGGATGATGAGCGGGACCAGCGCCAGGACGACCAAGCCGAGCGGAACCGAGAGCACCAGCATCACCGTGATCGCCAGCAGGGCCTGGCCGGTGTTGACGATCAGCATGAGGCCGGCCCACTGCATGAACCGGCTGATCTGATCCACGTCCGACGTGACCCGGGCGACCAGCACCCCTCGCTGTTCGGCGGCCTGATGCAGCATGGACAGGTCGTGGATGTGGCGGAACGCCCGGATGCGAAGCCCGGAGAGCGCGGTCTCGGCGACCCGCGCCAACCGGAGATGCATCCAGCCGGTGGCAGCCGCGGTGATGACGACGGCTGCCAGCGCCACCATGGTCATCCGCATGACGAACGACATGTCGACGTCGCCGCCACTCAGACCGCTATCGATGATTTGCTGTACTGCGATCGGGACGATCACGCGGCCGGCGGTCGCCAGCAGGGCGATGCCGATGGTACCGGGCAGGCCCCGCCGCAGCTCGGGAGAGAGGCTGAGGCCACGCTTGATGGTGGCCAGGGCGCCTTCGGCCGTCGGTTGGGCCGGCGGCGCGGTCGTGGTCGTTGCCGCGGTCACGCCGGTTCCTGTTCCTGCTCGTAGGCGTCGATCAGGTCGCGATAGGCCGGGAGCGAGTCGTAGAGCACGGCATGGGGACCGCGGTCGATGACCCGGCCGTAATCGATGTAGATGACCTCATCGGCCAGGGTGATGGAGGACCGCCGGTAGGCGACGATCACCACCGTGGTGTCGAGATGGCGGAGTCCCGCCAGGATGGCATTTTCCACCGCCGGATCCACCGCCGAGGTTGCGTCGTCCAGCACCAGCAACCGGGGGTTTCGCACCAGGGCCCGCGCCAGTGCAATCCGCTGCCGCTGCCCACCGGACAGCGTGGCCCCTCGCTCACCAACGACGGTGGCGTAACCGTCATCCAGCTGGGCGATGAATTCGTTCGCTTGGGCGAGCGTGGCGGCTGAGATGACCTCCGATTCATCGAACGTCTCACCCAATGTGATGTTGTTGTAGACGGTGTCGTTGAACAGAAACGTCTCCTGGAAGACGATGCTGACGGCGTCGGTAAGCGCCACTCGGTCGAGGTCGACGAGGCCGTGGCCATCGAGGCTGACCTCGCCCTTGTCGGGATCGAACAGCCGGACCAGGAGGTGGGCGAACGTCGACTTTCCCGATCCGGTTGGTCCAACCAGCGCCACCGTCTTCCCGCTGTCGACGCTGAGGGTGATCGAATCGATCCCGCGCCGTTCGTATCCATTGCCGGCGGCCGGCCGCTGACGGTTGGCACCGGACAGGTCGGCGTATTCGGTCTCTGCGTACAGGTAGCCGACCGCGTCGGCGTCGGCTTCGGCGCCTCCCTCGGTCGCCGGGGTACGGCCCCCGTACCGCACGCCTCCGTCCTCGCCCAGCACCCCCTCGACGCGGTCCATTCCCACCACCGACCGCGGGAGCTCGCCCAGCAGCCACCCGAAGACCCGCACCGGCAGGGCAACCAGCCGAAAGAGATAGGCGAACGTGATGAGGGTCCCGGGAGTGACCGCGCCCTGATCGACCCGCCAGGCTCCCACTGCCAGCACCGCCAAGATCCCGACGTTCGGCAGCGCCTCGATGAGGGGATCGAAGGCCGCCCGCAGCCGTCCGACCTCGACCATCCGATCGCGCAGCGCGTCCGACCGTGCCCCAAACCTGCCGACTTCCGCATCCTCTCGGCCAAGGGTCTTGACCACCAGGGCCGCATCGAAGGACTCATGGGCAATCTCGGCGACTTCGGCTCGGAGCCGCTGGGCCTTGGCAGCGACCGCCCGCATCTTGCGTTGGAACACGTAGTTGGCCAGCACGAGGGCGGGCCCGACCGAGAAGCCGATCAGCGCCAGGAACGGGTCGGTCAACATCAGCAGGATTGCGGTGATGAGCAGCATCACCACCACCCCGAAGGCCATCGGCAGCGGGGCGGCGACAAACGAGGCGGCCTCCACGTCTTCGTTGGCGTTCGACAGCAATTGGCCGGTGGGGTGACGACGGTGCCACTCGATCGGCAGGTCGAGGTATCGATCGGTGACCTCGATACGGTCGCGGTACTGGAGCCGGTACTGGGCGTAGTAGGCGCCCACCCGCCGCAGCGTGATCCCGGCCGCCCGGGCGGCGGCCACTCCGACGACGGCCGCCGCCGCTCCCGCCAAGGTCGCGGTGCCGATCTCACCTGCTTCCACCCCCGGCAGCAGCACCGAGTCGGTGATCCAGCCGACCACAAACGAAGAGACGATGGTCATGGCTGCGTACAGCAGGGTCCCGAAACCGCCGACCGCGAACTCCCGCGGCGCCCGTCGCAGCTGTCGAGCGATCAGGTCGCCGCCGCGGCCAAGCAGTGCAACGTCATCAGTGGGGCGTGCCGTCTCTGCTTCGGTCGTCATAGGACTGTGAGGCTAGGGAACCCCGGTAGTCACCGTGACGCCCACCGTCGACGGCTCAACGTTGACCCAGGCGTCGCCGTCCCACGAGTACACGTAGGTCTCGCCTTTCCCCTCGAAGCGGCTTGACTCCCAAAACGTGTCGACCAGGACAATCGGCTCACCCGGCTTGGGCTGCACCATGCCGAAGTGAAGGATCCGCCCACCGTCGATCACCTGATTGTCCGGGCCGACCAGGCCATCGGTTGTCGAAATGAACACCGCGCCCGGCAGTGCGGCCGCCACCCCCGCTCGCGCCGGGGGGATGTCGACCTCGAGCAACACGAACGCGGGATGCGAGGGACCGCACCGTGCTTGATCGCACAACCGCAATGCCACATCGGCGTAGATGGCCTCTTCATCATCCGCCATTACCTCGATGGCCTGGTCCTCACAGGCGGCGGCGCCGAGGCCAACCACTGCGAGCAAAGCCAACAGCATGACGGACCCTCTACCGAACCTCACAACGCTTTCTGAGCGGGCAGCTGGTAGCCGGCAGCCGGCAGCCCCTGGCTCACGAGAACGCACTTTCCCCTGTAATCGCTTGCCCCAGGATCAGCGTATGAATCTCATTGGTCCCCTCGTAGGTGAACACGGACTCAAGGTTGTTCATGTGCCGGATCACCGGATACTCGAGAGTGATCCCGTTGGCACCCAGCACGCTGCGGGCCGAGCGGGCGACCTCGAGCGCCATTCGCACGTTGTCGAGCTTGCCGAAACTGACCTGAGCGGCTTGGAGGGCTCCGGCGTCCCGCATACGGCCGAGGTGGAGCGCCACCAGCATGCCCCGGTTGATGCCGACCATCATGTCGACCAGCTTGCGCTGGGTGAGCTGGAAGGCGGCGATCGGCTTGTCGAACTGGGTGCGGTCCTTGGCGTAGGCGAGGGCGGCCTCGTAGCAGGCGCGGGCCGCGCCGACCACTCCGAACATGATCCCAAAGCGGGCCTCGTTCAGACACGAGAGCGGTCCCTTCATACCCTCCGCTCCGGGCAACACCGCGTCGGCCGGCAGCCGGACATCGGAGAGCACCAGCTCGGAGGTGACGGATGCCCGCAACGAAAGCTTCTGGTGAATGTCGTTGGTCGAGAATCCCGGGGTGTCGGTCGGCACCACGAACCCGCGGATACCGTCGTCGTCGCGGGCCCATACGATGGCAACGTCGGCGATGCCGCCGTTGGTGATCCACATCTTGGAGCCGTTCAGCACCCAGTCATCGCCGTCCCGGCGGGCGTTGGTCCGCATGCTGGACGGGTCGCTCCCCGAGTCGGCCTCGGTGAGGCCGAAACAGCCGATGACCTCACCGGCTGCCATCCGTGGCAGCCATTCCTGTTTCTGTTCCTCAGAACCAAATGCCCGGATGGGGAACATGGATAGCGAGCCCTGAACCGAAGCGAAGCTCCGAGCCCCACTGTCTCCCGCCTCCAGCTCGGTACACGCCAGCCCGTATTGGACGGCGCTGGTGCCGGCGCACCCGTAACCGTCGAGATGCATGCCGAGCAGGCCGAGGGCGCCCATCTCCTTAGCCATCTCTTTGGGGAAGGTCCCGGACTCGAACCATTCGGCGACGTCGGGGAGGATTCGATCCGCCACGAATTGCCGGACGGTGTCCCGGAGCAGCTTCTCCTCGGGATCAAGCAGAGCATCGATGCCGAGGAAGTCGTTTGGGTCGGTGGTACCGGGTGTGATCGGAGAGCTCATGCGACCATTCTGGTCGCTCCGCACGACTCAGCGAGCGATTGCATCGAGGCTGAAGGGCCCGCCGGTCAGGCGGAGCGCCGCACCATCCGGCGCCGCTGGCGCTCGGTGGTTCCGCCCCAGATGCCGTAGCGTTCACGGGCCTCGATGGCGTAGTCGAGGCATTCCTGGCGCACCGGGCAGCGGGCACAGACGGCGAGGCCGAGCGACGGGTCATCATCGGTCCCGGGGAAGAACATGGTTGGGTCCTCTCCCCGGCACTCGGCGCGAGCCGCCCACGGTCGATCGTCGTCTGGGTTCATGAACGCGGTCATCTCATTCTCCATACGTCTTATATGACGTATCGGCGGCGAATCTGGTTCCCTTTACGCGAACCCGTACCGCTGGGTGTCCAAATCTCAGCCACGGGATTTTGCCGGCCATCTGGCCATGGGATGCTCGACATAGCTAAGGTCCAGTTCAGTTTGGGGGGAACGGATCGAGGAGTTCGTCCCCATGACTGCCGAAATCACCGACCCGTCACTAGAGCTCGCCGAGTGTCGGGACGTGCTGCGAGCCATGGCTCTCGAGCTGTCGCGTGCCCAGGATGAGGAGCGAATTCGGATCGCCCACGGCCTTCACGACGACCTGGGTCAGGCCCTCGCGGCCGTGCAGATCCGTCTCGCCGAGATCGAAGCCTCCACGAGCGAGAAGGCCCGCTCCGCCCTCGTCCAGGCAACCAGCCAGCTGGTGAATGACGCTGTCGACTCCGTACGAACCCTCACGTTCGAGCTGATGGCTCCGGTCATGCCGGAGATCGGTGTCGATGGGGAACTGGAGCGCCTCGCCACCCGATTGACAGAGAGGTACGACATTCCGTGCCGCTTCGACTCTGATTCTGAACCCACGCCGTTGAGCCCGGAGGTGGCGATCACGGTGCTTCGGGTCGGCCGTGAACTCATGCACAACATCGCCAAGCACTCACAGGCCGAAAAGGCGACCGTCGTCGTGGCCAGAGCTGGCGATCAGCTTCGGCTGACTGTGAGCGACGACGGGATCGGGTTCCAGGCCAAGGAGCCGGTGGCGCCGGAGCGGGTGGGGTTCGGCTTGCTGATCGTCCAAGAGCGGTTGGCCGAGATCGGTGGGGATTTTGAGGTGGGCCCCGGTCCAGACGGCGGGACGCGGATAGTGGTGACGGCGCCGCTTCTGAAAGAAGCCGAATGACCATCCGGGTGCTGGTGGTCGACGACCATGCCACCGTGCGAGAGGGTCTCAAGTCCTGGATCGACGCTCAGCCGGATATGGCGGTGATCGGTGAGGAGAAGGACGGCAACTCGGCAATCGAGGCCGCCGGCGAACACATGCCCGATGTGGTGGTGATGGACATCACCATGCCGGACATGAACGGAGTCGAAGCGACTCGGCGGATCGTCTCCCAGCTTCCCCATGTTCGGGTGTTGTGCCTGTCGGCTCACGCCGACGACCATCTGGTCTCGGCCATGTTGCAAGCCGGCGCCTCCGGCTACGTGCTCAAGGCTGCCGCCGCCCGTGAGCTCGTGGAGGCGGTGAGGGCGGTGGCGGCTAATCAGACCTATCTGAGCCCGGCCGTTGCCTCGGCGGTGGTGCGGGACTACCGCTCGTACCTGTCCGAACCAGAACAGGTCCGGAAGCTCACGAGCCGGGAGCGGGAGGTTCTGCAACTGCTAGCGGAGGGTCACGACACCGCCGACATCGCTCGTCGCTTGAGCATCAGCGTCAAAACCGTGGCCACCCATCGGGAGCACATTATGGAAAAGGTGGATCTCCACAACATCTCCGCTCTCACCAAGTATGCGATCCGCGAAGGGATCACCACCTCGCAACCCGACGCGGAGTAGCCGGAACCTCCCCTGGCATCAGCACCAAGACCTCCCGATATCAGCGTTGTGCTGATATGAATCGACCTGCCTTTCTGTCACGCTTGCGGCCTCCAACGATGGACTCTTCGTGGACGTCAGACTCCTCATCGTGGAAGACCACGCTCCACTCCGCCAGGCGGTGCGGTCGCTACTCGACGCCGAACCCGACATGACAGTGATAGGCGAGGCCGAGGATGGCGAGAGCGCGATCGACCTAGCGGCCGAGTTGACCCCAGACGTTGTGGTGATGGCTCTCGGGCTACCGGGGATAACAGGAATCGAGGCGACTCGCCAGATCATTGCCCACGATGTGGGGTGTGCGATGGTGGTGCTGTCCGGCCACACCGATCGGGGGCTGGTCGAAGCGGCTACGGCGGCCGGAGCCAGCGCGTATGTTGCCACAGACACCGCCAGTCGTGATCTGGTCGAGGCGGTGCGGGCGGTTCTCAGTGGCAAAGGGTTCGCCAGCCCGCAGCTGATCCAGGCACCCTTCGATGGGTGACGACCTCCCAGGTCTTGGAGGTCAGAAGGAAACCCCTCCGATATCAGCATTCGGCTGATAGACGCCTCTAGCCCAATGTGAGAGGTTGTCGCTGCAATCCTGTCGGGCCGGGTCCGGGCGTTCGGCGACAGGAACTAAAAGCGGAGGAACCCGGGACCGGTGCGAGATGGCTTCGGTCGAGAACCTCCCACACGACCAGGAGGTTTGGTCATGTCCGCTCGTTTCTCAGTTCCACGCACGTGGGTGATCGTTCTCACGATGGTCGCCATGGTGGGCGGGGTTCTCACGGCTTCAAGCGCTTTTGCGTCTTCCCATGACAATGCTCTCGATTTCGATGGCGTCAATGACGTGGTGGTGACCGACCCGATCACGAGCGGACTTGCAGCCACCGTTGAGCTATGGGTCAAGCCCGATACTGGCGCAAGGAGTCAGATCTACAACGGGGGCATAGAATATAAGGCGGCCATGTCGATCAACGCCGATGGCAAATGGCAGGCCAGAGTGTTTACGACGTGCAACTTCGGCTGCCGTAATCTGGGGGTCGTCGTCGGCGGTCCGGCCCAGATCGGCCAATGGACTCACCTGGCCTACGTTTATGAGCTAGGCGAAGTTGGGGAAGCCGAGCTCTTCGTCAATGGGGTCTCGGCTGGAACGACTCCTGTATTCCTTCGTCCGCAGTTTGGCGAGTCGGCGGCGGCGGCGCTGACAGCCCGCACAGACGTACCGCACACAATTGGCGGTCGTTTGAATGACAACCACTTCAATGGGCAAATCGACGAGTTCCGCATTTGGGATGTCGCCCGGACGGCCGACGAGATCAATGCGACGAGGTCGTGCGGATTGACGGGCTCAGAGATTGGGCTCGAGGCGTACTACACGTTCAATCAGGGTGTGGCCGGCGGCAGCAATACAACCGAAACCACGCTCTTCGACTCGACACCCAATGGGAATGACGCCACCCTGGTTGCGGGGCGGTTCGCCCTGAACGGCCCGAGTTCCAACTGGGTGGCATCCAGCAGCGAGGTAGCGAACAACGGTCTGTGCCCGGCTGACGATCAGATCGACAACCTTGGTGCCGCGGTGGATGGTCTTCTCGACTCGGGCGACTTGACTGCCGATCAGGCCGAGGATCTGACGCTGAAACTCGACGCGGCGATTGAGAAGCTGAATGAGGGTAAGCCGGACAAGGCGATCAAGAAGCTCGAAGACTTCATCAGCAAAGTCAATAGATGGGTGGACAGAGACAAAGTCGAATCCGACGTCGGCGCCGATCTCATCGCGGCGGCGCAGGCGGTGATCGACAGCATCGAATCCGGGTAGGCGCCCCTCGGCTAGCACGCCGCGCTCGAATAGAAGGGACTCCCGCTTCGGCGGGAGTCCCGTCGTTGTGCGGAGTGGGCTAAGGGGAGCCGCAAGAACAAAAACCCCTCCGCCAGGGGGGTCTTCGCCAAGGACTCGACGTCGCTCAGCAAGCGTGCTGTGAGAGAACCAGTCGATCTCACAGAAATCGGTGGTCAAGGTCGTTTAGTGATCGAAATCCCAAGGATTGTTTTCGCGCTCTGACGCTGGAGGGTGGTTTCATGTCACACCCAACGGATACGTTGTCGGTATGGCTAACAGAGACCAGGAACCGACTAGCAACCAGGCTGATGCAGCATGGGATGATGAGGCGGCAACCCTGCTCAGCCGGGGTGTGAAGGCCTTGAGTGCCGAGGATCGGCGAGGCTGGTCACAGGGAGTGTTGTCCGATCGGCTGCGTGAAGTAGCCGCTTTGAAGGAGCGCTTGGAGGCCGAGTATGTGCGATTGGTGGCCGATTGGGACCAAACCCAGGCGTGGGCGGTTGATGGTGCGTTGAGTGCCCCCGCCTGGCTGGCCCATCACACCCCGATTGGTCGACACCGCGCCAGTCGGACGGTTGGTACCGCCCGTTTGGTGCGACAACGCCACGCGGTGGAAGAAGCTCTGGCCAGCGAAACCGTGTCGGTCACACAGGTTGAGTCCTTGGCCCGAGCCAGCGGAAATGGTCGGTCAGAATTGCTGTCCGACCATGAGCAAGCTCTCCTCGATGCCGCCTCCACCATGGGCGAAGATGACTTCTCTGGCCTGGTGAAACGCTGGACCAGCATGGCTGATGATCAGCTCGGACGCGCCAATGCTCGGCACATCTTTGACAACCGGTACTTGCACCTCTCCCCCACCTTCGGAGGTGCCGTGGCGGTGGACGGCTTGTTGGATCCAGAAGGAGGAGCCCGCCTCCAAGCTGCCCTAGAGGCTCGCATTACCCCGGATCCGGATGATGACCCCCAACCCCGATCGGCAGCACAGCTACGCGCCGACGCGCTAATCGAACTCGTGGACGAGTCAGAGCGTGGGTCCGTAACCGAGAATCGGTCCCGGGTGCGCTCCAATGTGAACGTGATCGTTGATCTCCCCACCCTCCAGGGCCAACGATGGACCCTCCGATCCCGTTCAGATCTGGTTGGCATTGGCCCGGTGGCGGTCGAGACGGTCAAGCGACTGCTGTGCGACTCGTTGCTGAGTCGGGTCATAACCAATGGCCCGTCTCAGGTGCTGGACGTGGGTCGTGCCACCAGGTTTGTGTCAGAACCCCAACGCCGGGGACTCATCGTGCGAGATGGTGGGTGTGTCTTCCCGTCGTGCAATCGCGATCATCGCTGGTGCGACGCCCACCACCTCACCCCTTACTCCCACGTGGGCAAAACCGATCTAAAAGACCTGGTTCTGTTGTGCCCCCGCCATCACACCATGGTCCACGAAGGGGGATGGATCCTCAGAAGGGACCCCCAAACCGGACAAATAACTGCAGAACGAGCGCCCCCATGACGGGTCGTTTCTTGGCGGCAGCTGCGCAACTGCCAAGCTGGGCATAGCCTGGCCCTTCTCCGCCCTGGCCGCCAAGGTGCCACGGCAAGGCGGAGAAATCGAAAAGAGATGGGTGGTTTCCCTGGGCCTGGCGCCGGCCGACACCGGGCAACGCCTGCGGCGTTGGCTAAGGAGTTGCTACGCAACTCCAGGCCAGTGCACTCGGTACCAACAATCGGCTCCCCCCCTGGCAGCGAAGCAGTTGCTACGCAACTGCCAATCCCGCGAAGCCGGCCTTTCTCCGCACCTCACGCGAACGTGCCACAACACGGCGGAGGAATCGAAGAACCCCCCTACCCCAGCGGCTGCGCCGCTGCGGTACCTTCCCCCGGACCAGCCGGGGGGACTGACGTTCGTGTGGTTTCCCTGGGCCCGGCGCCGGCGGCGCCGGCCGTAGATCGCACCGAAATCCGGCGGCAGATTTGGCCGCCTTCGATGCAAAGGTGCTGGGAACGGGCGGCCAAATCGAAAATGTGAACTGTGAGTCCGCCTGTAAGCCGGATTCTGTGCGGGCATGCCCGCGACGACCATCTATCTGGGGCCGCTGTTGCCAGTGACCTCATGCGGTCTACCTGGAGCGAAACGGGCGGGACACCCTGCTCCTGCTTGACCTTGCTCCGAGTGGGGTTTGCCGAGCCACCGCAGTCTCCTGCGGTGCTGGTGGTCTCTTACACCACCGTTTCACCCTTACCGGCCGCCCGAGGGCAGCTGAGGCGGTCTGTTCTCTGTGGCACTTTCCGTCGGGTTGCCCCGCCTGGGAGTTACCCAGCACTCTTCCCTGTGGAGTCCGGACTTTCCTCGAGAGCCCGAAAGCTCGCGCGGCCGTCCGGCGGACTCACCTGTCAAGGGTACCCAACGTCGTGGAGTTGGGAACTGTTCCGGAGTAGGCGGTAGGCGGTAGGCGGTAGGCGGTAGCCGGTAGGCGGTAGGCGGTCTACTCGGCTTCGGCGGCCACTGCCAGGATTCCGCCCATGGTGCCGATGGCGAGGGCGATGGCGGCGCCGATGATGAGGATGATGAGGTTGGCGCCGTTGGTGAGCGCGATGACCGAGGCAACCAGGTACAGGAGCAGGGCCGACTGGGAGCCGTTGAGTGCTTCGGAGTCGGGACTGAAGCGGCCGGCCACAAAACCGGCCCCCAGCTCGATGACAAATGAAAGCAGGACCAGTAGCACCTGCCGGCCGGATCCGTCCGGCAGGAATCCGCTGATGACGAGGCCGAGAATCGAACCGAGGACGAAGCCGGCTACGACACCGGCCAGGACCGGGCCCCAGTAGACCCGCATCTTCAGGTGGCCTGAAGAATCAGCCGGATACGTACTCTTCGAGGCCGGCGATCCAGCCGGCCGGGAGCTGCCAGTGCTTGCTTCCAGCCACAACGATGGCCATGTACTCGGAGCTCGGCTTGTGCTGCTGGTTGCCGTTCTCCTGGTGCACGTGGGTGGCAACTGTGTGACGCTTGCCGGAGCGATCCATCGCCGAGAGCGTGACCCGCACCCGGCCCTCTTCCTTCTCGCAGATGTCGAGGGCGCTCAACTGCTCGCCGGGCACATCGAAGATCGCTCCCCACACCGTGTTGCCGGGCTCGGCCTTCACCGACGGGAGCCCGCCCTTCCAGGTGCCGTTCCGGTATGGGAAGATCAGCTGGGTCTCCGGCAGATGAGCCACAAATTGAAACTCGGCTTCCGGGGCGAATTCCCGTATCCGACTCGGATCGATGAGGGTCGTGTAAGCGAAGTACAACATCCAGTAAGTCTCCGAAGCGCGAAATCGGTTCGAATTGTAACTGATGATGCGGTGGGCGCTAATCGGAATGGGAACTGCGGCGCCCCTCCACCTGTTCGGGTTACCACAACCGAGAGAGGAGGTCGTCGGGTGGAGCCAAAACGTGACGGATCTCGCGCACCGACGCCGGGGTGGCGACTCAACTCGTCGGGTCTCTTGCGGTGAGACTGACAGTGTTCGGCCTCGGACTTTTTGGAGTCAGGGCCGTGCACTGACGGGTAGTCTCACCTCGATGGAAGACGAGGTAGTACTCCGGCTCAATCGGGACATTTACGAGACCCTCACGACGCTGACCGACGCGCCGCCCCCGGCCGTGCGCACCTGGACCGGCGAGACATGGGGGCCGGATGACGCGGCTGCCACCCTCGTTCTCACCCACGAGTCGGCGCTCCGGGTCACGCTCATGCCGCCAAGCGACCTGGTGGCGGCCGAAGCGTACGTCTTTGGCGACATCGAAATCGAGGGAGACATCTTCGCCCTCCTCGCCTTCGGAGCGGGCCTCGACGAGGCTCGCCGGCACCCGGTCAAGGCGCTCCGGCTGATGCGCCGCCTCCGCAAACTGCCGGAGGCACCGGGTCATGAGGACAAGCGGCCGGCCCGCGGCGGACGCCTTCATTCAAAATCACGCGACCAGGAAGCGGTTCGCCACCACTACGACGCCGGGAACGACTTCTTCGCCTCCTTCCTCGACCCCGGCATGGTCTACTCGTGTGCCTACTTCCTCGACTCGACTGACACACTGGAGGAAGCCCAGTTCCGCAAGCTCGACCTGGTGTGCCGCAAGCTGCAGCTGGCTCCGGGACAGAAGCTGCTGGATGTCGGGTGCGGGTGGGGAGCGCTCGTCATCCACGCCGCCCTCCACTACGACGTCGAAGTGGTCGGTGTCACCCTCAGCCCGGAACAGGCTGAGGAAGCGCGGCGCCGGGTGAAGGAGGCCGGCGTCGACGATCGGGTCTCAATCCACGTCGAGGATTACCGGGACATTGAGGGCGAGTTCGACGCAATCGCGTCCATCGGCATGTTCGAGCACGTGGGAGCCAGAGAGCTGGGCACGTACTTCACGCGGTTATTCGAGCTGCTGGGGCCGCGCGGCATCTTGCTCAACCACGGAATCACCACCCGGCAGCGCAAGAGCAAGGGCAAGCCGACCTTCGTGAGCACCTACGTCTTTCCCGACGGCGAGCTCCACCCCATCGAGATGTCGCTGTCGACCGCCGAGGCGGCCGGGTTTCAGGTGCGGGACCTGGAGTCGCTCCGCCCCAGCTACGCCATCACTCTGCGTCATTGGTTAGAGAACCTGGAAGAGAACCCACTCGTCAACTCGCCCGAAAATCAAGTTCGCCACCGGCTGTTCCGGCTCTACCTGGCGGGCGCGGCGCTTGCCTTCGAGTCGGGCGGCAACGACGTCTATCAGATGGTCGCCGTCAAACCCGACCGCCCCTGGACCCTCGGCCGCAGCTTCATGGTCTCTTCCGACGACGGCTGAGCTTCGCTCGGCTTGGCAGTTGCTTCGCAACTGCCGGAGTCGATCAGCGCCGTGGGCTTGGCATCCTTACCCGGTGCCCGTCACCCGTTGCTCGACAGATGGTCGTGCGTAGGTGTCGCTTGCTGGACGGTTCAGGGGTCGGTGTGCGGTTCGCCCCCGGCCGCAGGCTCGATCACCGCCAGCACCCGGCCGGCCTCGACCTGCTCTCCGACCGCGGCCGCCAGCTCGACCACGGTCCCCGCCACCGGCGCCTGCACGTTGTGCTCCATCTTCATGGCCTCGAGGACCACCAGCAGGTCGCCGGCTTCAACCGTGTCTCCCGCAGAGACGTCCACTCGCCGCACTACGCCGGGCATCGGAGCCATCAGCGAGCCGGCGGCCGCAGCCGCTTCGGTCTGCGGGAACCGGTCGACTTCTTCGAAGTCGGTTGAGCCGAGGGCGCTGTCGACATAGTGGCGGCCCCAGGCCCGGCTCACCTGGTACTGGCGATGCACCCCATCGACGGTCATCTCAACCCGGTCGGGCCGAGCATCCACCCGGCTCACCGCCACCGGCTGGCCATCCACCCGGACGAGCAACCCCTCACGGGTGAAGCGGTATCCGACCTCGATGACCGACCCGCCCCGCCGGTAGGAGACCTCCTGGTCCTGGGACGGGTTGTTGCGCCATCCGGTTGGTGCCGCCGCCAGGACCTCGGCGTCATCGCGGCGAGCCGCCTGGTCGGCGAGGGCGGCCGCCAAGGCGTGAGTTCCGGCTGCGGCCTCGTCGGTGAGGGGAGCACCCAGCTCGGCCGGTGAGTGTCGCTGTAGAAAATGGGTGTCGATCTCGCCGGCCAGGAACTCCGGGTGACGCAAGATGCGCACCAGCAGCGACCGGTTGGTCTGGACGCCGTGGATGATCGCCCCGCTGAGAGCCTCGGCCAGGCGACGGGCCGCTTCGGCCCGGGTGCGGCCGCGGGCAATTACCTTGGCGAGCATCGGGTCGTAGTGGATGCCAACTCTGGCCCCGTCGTACACCCCGGCGTCGACCCTCACCCCCTGGCGCGGTATCTGGAACTGATGGAGCGTCCCGGTGGCGGGCAAGAACTCGTTGACCGGGTCCTCGGCGTAGAGCCGGGCCTCGATGGCGTGGCCGCGACTGGGTGGGATGTCTTCCTGCTTGGGCAAAGGATCGCCGCGGGCGATATCGATTTGCATCTGGACGAGATCGAGCCCGGTAACGGCTTCGGTGACGGGGTGCTCCACCTGGAGGCGAGTATTCATCTCGAGGAAATAGAAGCTGCCGTCCGGGGCGACGAGAAACTCGACGGTTCCCGCCCCTTCGTACCCGACCGCCTGTCCGGCGGTGACGGCCGCCGCCAGGATCTCCCCACGCGCTTCGGCGCTCAATCCCGGGCTGGGCGACTCCTCGATGATCTTCTGATAGCGGCGCTGGATGGAGCACTCGCGCTCGTGGACGTGCACCACTTGCCCGTGACCGTCTCCGAGGATCTGGACCTCGACATGGCGCGGTGAGGCCACATACGCCTCCAGGTAGACGGTGTCGTCACCGAACGAGGACTCCGCTTCCCGGCGGGCCGCCCCGATGGCTTCGGCGAGGGAGCCGGTGCTCTCGACCAGCCGCATGCCCTTGCCGCCGCCGCCCGCCGAGGCCTTTACCAGCACCGGCAGGCCGAGCCGCTCGGCGGCGGCCGCCATCTCTCCGTCAGACAGGCCACCAATCTCGGCACTCGGAACCACCGGCACTCCCGCCCCGGTCATGATTCGCTTGGATTCGACCTTTGAGCCCATCGCCGCCATGGTGGCGGCCGAAGGTCCGATGAAAACCAGGCCGGCCTCCCGGCTGGCGTCGGCGAATTCCGGGCTTTCGGCCAGGAACCCGTACCCGGGGTGGACCGCGTCCGCCCCGGTCCGCCGGGCCGCTTGGAGCAGGGCGTCGATGCGCAGATAAGACTCGGCTGCGGTCTCGCCCCCGAGCGGCACCGCCTCGCCGGCCTCGAACACGAACCGGGCATGACGGTCGATGTCGGAGAAGACCGCCACCGTCTCGATGCCGAGGCGGCGGCAGGTGGACATGATCCTGCGGGCGATCTCGCCCCGATTGGCTATGAGGATCTTGTTCATGGCCGCTACATCCGGAAGACGCCGTAGGTCCCGGCCCCCTCGACGACGTTAGATTGCACCGCCGACAGCGAAATCCCCAGCACCGCCCGGGTGTCGCGCGGGTCGATGATTCCGTCGTCGAGCAGCCGGGCGCTGGTGTAGGAAGCCAGCGACTCACTCTCGATCCGTTCGGCCAGAGCCCGACGCCGGGCCTCTTCGGCCGGTTCGTCGAATTCGATGCCACGCGCTTCGGCCGCCTGCCGGGCGACGATCGACATGGTCCCGGCCAGCTGCTCGGGCCCCATAACGGCGGTCTTGGCGTTGGGCCACAGGAATAGAAAGCGCGGCTTGAAGGCGCGGCCGGCCATCCCGTAGTTCCCGGCCCCATAGGAGCCCCCCACCTGCAGGGTGATGTGGGGCACCGTGCTGTTGGAAACCGCGTTGACCATGAGGGCGCCGTGCTTGATGATGCCGCCCTGCTCGTATTCGCGGCCCACCATGTAGCCGGTCACGTTTTGGATGAAGATGAGCGGCAGGTCGGTCTGGTTGGCGAGCTGAATGAACTGGGCCGCCTTCTGAGCCTCCTGCGAGAACAACACTCCCCGGTCGTTGGCCAGAATCCCGCACTCGAAGCCATGCACCGCCGCCCACCCGGTTACCAGATTCGTACCGTAAAGCGGTTTGAACTCGTCGAAGTCCGAATCGTCCACCACCCGGGCAATCACCTCGCGAATATCGAACGGCGTCTTCAGGTCGGCCGGCGCCACCCCGAGCAACTCGGCGGGGTGGTAGCGAGGATCGCGTGATTCATGACGTGGACCGGGACCGAGCTTTCGCCAGTTGAGCCGGGAGGCAATCAGCCGGCCGATCCGCATGGCATCCCGTTCGTCAACCGCCATGTAGTCGGCCAGGCCCGAGGTACGGGCGTGCATCTCCGCCCCGCCCAGTTCCTCGTCGGTCGACTCCTCGCCGGTAGCCATCTTCACCAGCGGCGGCCCTCCCAGGAACACCTTGGCCCGCTCCCTGACCATGACCACGTAGTCGGACATTCCAGGCAAATAGGCACCGCCGGCCGTCGAGTTGCCGAACACCAGCGAGATGGTGGGAATGCCGGCCCCCGACAGGCGGGTGAGCTCACGGAACATGGCACCGCCGGGCAGGAAGATGTCCACCTGCCGCTTGAGGTCGGCACCGCCGGATTCGACCAGGAAGAACAGGGGCAATCGGTTCGCCCGCGCAATCTCGTAGGCCCGCAGCATCTTGGCCAGCCCGTATGGATTGACGGCGCCACCCCGGACGGTGGGGTCGCTGGCGAGGATCATGCACTCGACATTGCTCACCGCCCCGATGCCGGTGACCAGGCTCGCCCCGGCCACGTAACCCGTTCCGGCCGCGGCGGTGGGTGACAGTTCGAGAAAGGGAGCATCGCGGTCGAGCAGCAGCTCGATGCGCTCCCGTGGGAGCAGCTTGCCCCGCCGTCGGTGGCGGTCGACATACTTGTCGCCTCCGCCGGCCCTGGCTTCGGCGAGGATCGCCTCAAGACCGGCGACCTCGGCTTCCATGGCAGCCCGGTTGTCGGCGAACGCCTCACTCCGGGTGTCGAGTCGTGACGCCAAGACCGCCAAATTCAGGTTCCTCGCTCGTGCAGGCTGCCCCCGGAGGCCTGTGGAGAGGCCGCCGGGAGGACTGAGCCAGCCTACCCGACCGGTACACTGGCTCCCTCGCATCCGTGGAGCATCCTTGAGTGCAGATCCGGTCTTGTTCGAGCGGCGCCAAGGGGTCGCCTGGCTCACCATCGACCGGCCGGAGGCCCGCAACGCCATCAACCAGGCGGTCCGGGAGGGCCTGTTTGCCGGATTTCGTGAGTTCATCGGCGACGACTCCAGCCAGGTCCTCATCCTCACCGGCACCGGCGACCAAGCCTTCTGCGCCGGGGCGGACCTCAAGGAAATGGCCGACACCGGCCTCAAGGTCCCGCCCCCGGATTGGCTCCCCTACCTGGGGCGCAACCTCCACACCGACAAGCCGGTGATCGCCGCCGTGAACGGAGTCGCCTACGCGGGAGGGTTCTTCCTCGCCCAGCAGTGCGATCTGATCATCGCCGCCGACCACGCTCGATTTGCAGTCACCGAGGCTCGCTGGTCGCGGGGCGCCCCCTGGGCGGCCCCCCTTCCCTGGCTCATACCGCCCCGGGTCGCCATGGAGCTGTTGGTGACCACCGACCCCATCGACGCCTCCCGTGCCCACCAGATCGGGCTGGTCAACCGGGTGGTTCCCGCCGCCGACCTGCCGGCCGCCGCCGAGGCAATGGCCCGACGGATCCTCGAGAACGCCCCGCTGTCGGTGCGGGCAAGCAAAGCCATGGTGTACGCGGCGGCCGAGCGGGGTTGGTCGGACGCCCTCGACGAGGGTTACCGCATATTCGAGCCGGTCTACCTGAGCGAAGACGCCCAGGAGGGCCCGCGCGCCTTCAAGGAGAAGCGCCCGCCCCAGTGGAAGGGCCGATGACCGAGCCGATCCGGATCGCCAACTGCTCTGGCTTCTACGGCGATCGAACCTCGGCCCCCCGCGAGATGCTGGAGGGGGGGCCGATCGACTTCCTCACCGGCGACTATCTAGCCGAGTTGACCATGCTCATCCTCTGGAAGGACCGCCAGAAGGATCCCGAGGGCGGCTATGCCCGGACATTCCTCGGCCAGATGGAGGACGTGCTCGGCCTGATTGCCGAGCGGGGCGTCAAGGTGGTGGTAAACGCCGGTGGCCTCAACCCGCAGGGTCTGGCTGAGCGCCTCGAACAGCTGGCGGGCCATCTGGGAATCGGTATCCCCATCGCTCACATCGAGGGTGACGATGTGCTGGGACGACTGGCCGAATGGCAGGCGGCCGGTCACGACCTGGATCATCTGGAGACCCGGCAGGCACTGGCCGAGGTGCCGGCCGAACCGGTCACCGCCAACGCCTATCTCGGTGCCTGGGGAATCGTCGACGCCCTCGAACGGGGCGCGCAGATCGTCATCTGCGGACGGGTGACCGATGCCTCGCTGGTGGTGGGTCCGGCCGCCTGGGCCCATGATTGGGAGCGCGATGATTGGGATCAGCTGGCGGGAGCAGTGGCGGCCGGCCACGTGCTCGAGTGCGGTCCCCAGGCGACGGGTGGCAATTACGCCTTCTTCCAGGAGGTTCCCGGTCTCGAGCACCCGGGCTTCCCGATCGCCGAGGTCGCCTCCGACGGATCCTTCGTCGTGACCAAACATCCCGATACCGGCGGCCGGGTTTCCGTCGGGACCGTCACTGCACAATTCCTGTACGAGATCGCCGAGCCCGCCTACCTAAATCCGGACGTGGTGGCTCGCTTCGACACTGTGCACTTGCAGGAGGTGGGGCCCGACCGGGTGCAGGTGTCGGGAGTGCGGGGCGAGCCGGCTCCACCGACCACCAAGCTGGCCATCAACTACTTCGGTGGCTACCGCAACCGAATGACGCTGGTGTTGACCGGCCTCGATATCGAAGCAAAGGCCCGTGCCTTTGAGCGAGCACTGGTGGATCGCCTGGGTGGTACCGACGGTTTCGCCTGCTTTGACAGCCGCCTCGCCCGCACCGATCACGTCGATCCGATCACGAACGAATCGGCGAGCGCCACCCTCACGATCACGGTCAAGGATCCTGATCGGGATCGAGTATCGAGATCGTTCTCCAGTGCGGTGATCGAGCTGGCGCTCGCCAACTATCCCGGTCTCTACGCCACCTCTCCACCGGAGCTCGGCCGGCCTTATGGCGTCTACTGGCCCACCCTGGTTCCATCGCACCTGATCCAGCAGCGAGTCAGCCTCGACGGGACCACCCACCTGGTGGCGGTGGCCGAGCCCGAATCCGGTCCACCGGTCGAGCCAGATCACACGGTGCTTCCGCCGCCGCCCAACGGTCCGACCGAGCGGGTGCCCTTGGGTACGGTCTTCGGTGCCCGCTCGGGCGACAAGGGCGGCAACGCCAACCTGGGCGTGTGGGCCAGGAGCGACGGCGGCTACGCCTGGCTGGCCGGCTTCCTCACGGTCCAGGAGCTGCGCCGGCTGATCCGGGAGACAGCCGACCTCGAGGTGCGGAGATTTGAGCTTCCCAACCTTCGGGCCCTCAACTTCGTCATCGTCGGAATTCTGGGTGAGGGGGTGGCTTCCTCAACCAGGCCGGACCCGCAGGCCAAGTCGCTGGGAGAGTTCCTGCGAGCTCGGCTGATCGACCTCCCGGTGGCATTACTGTCCGATGCGCCGAAAGGATTCGCTTCATGAACTTCCTGGAATCCGACGAGCAGACGCTGCTCCGCCAGACCGTGGCCGAGATCGCTGCCAAATACGGCCACCGCTACTACGCCGAACGGGCTCGGGGTGGCTTGAAGGTCGACGAGCTGTGGGACGAAATGGCGGCGGCCGGCTTCGTCGGCGTCAACGTGGCTGAGGAGTACGGCGGGGGCGGCAAGGGCATCACCGAGCTGTCGATGGTGTGTGAGGAGCTGGCGGCCGCCGGGTGCCCGTTGCTGGTGATGGTGGTGTCGCCCGCCATTTGTGGTTCGGTGATCGGACGGTTCGGGAGCGGCGAGCAGAAGAGCCGATGGCTGCCGGATATCGCCTCGGGAGCGACCAAGATGGCGTTCGCCATCACGGAACCCGACGCAGGATCGAATTCCCACAATCTCGCCACCGCGGCCCGCCGGGACGGGGAAGGGTATTGGCTGAACGGCACCAAGCACTACATCTCGGCGGCCGACGAAGCCGATCAGATCCTGGTCGTGACCCGCACCGGCACCGATGAGGCCACCGGACAGGGGGAGCTGTCACTCTTCATCGTCGACGCCGACGCCGACGGACTCGACCGGAGCCTGATCCCGGTCGAGATCGTGTCCCCCGAGAAGCAGTTCACGCTCTTCTTCGACGATGTGTTCGTATCGGCCGACCGTCTAATCGGCACCGAGGGAGACGGCCTGCGCCAGGTGTTTGCCGGCCTCAACCCGGAGCGCATCACCGGAGCCGCCATCGGCGCCGGAGTCGGCCGGTACGCGTTGGAGCGAGCCGCCGACTACGCCCGGGAGCGGGCGGTATGGGGAACACCGATCGGCACCCACCAGGGAATCGCCCATCCGCTCGCCGAGGCCAAGATCGAGGTAGAACTGGCCCGGCTCATGACCTACAAAGCCGCCTGGCTTTACGACCACGACCTCGACGCAGGCGAAGCTGCCAACATCGCCAAGTATGCGGCTGCCGAAGCCGCCATCCACGCCCTCGACCAGGCCATCCAGACCCACGGTGGACACGGCCTCGCCACCGAGTACGGTCTCGCCGACCTGTGGGGAGGCGTCCGGTTGCTGCGCACGGCTCCCATCAGCCGCGAGATGATCCTCAATTTCGTTGCCCAGCACTCACTGGGACTGCCGAAGTCTTATTGAGAGAATTGTCATGTACCCGACATATGGGAACCTACGGTTGCCACTCGTGAGTTATAGGGGCGAACGGAGAGCAAGATGGCACAGCTAACCAAGACCAAGGCCCGCCGGGCGGTCGTCGCCGCCTTCATCTCGGCCCTCATCGTCGGGTCGGCGGTCTCACTCGCCTTCGTGGCAGGCGACGCCCCCGCGGCCGGCCCAAGCACCGTGGCCGGGCCGGCGCCCGAAACCATCGATTACGTGAACTACGAGACCCCCGACCAGCTGCTGGAGGGCCATGCCGGCCGGCCGCTCGTCATCAACTTCTTCGCCTCCTGGTGCGCACCCTGCCGTGCCGAGCTCCCCGATTTGGCGGCCGCCCACGCCAAGTTCGGCGACCGAGTCGACTTCGTCGGGGTCGATTTCCAAGAGGCTTCGGAAGCAGCCGCCGCCGAACTGCTCTACGAGACCGGGATCACCTACCCGATCATGGAGGACCCGGATGGAGCCCTGTTGCGTGAGCTGGGCACCCTCCCCACCATGCCAACCACGATCTTCGTCACCGCCGACAGCGTGATCCTGGAACGGCATCACGGCCTCATCCTCTCGGACCAGCTGGACGAGCGGATCGAAGAGATAATCGCCGCCTCGTGATCTTCGCCTTCGCCGCCGGATTGCTCTCCACCGTCAACCCGTGCGGCTTCGCCATGCTCCCCGCCTACCTCAGCTTCTTCATGGGTCTCAACGAGGATGAGGACGTTCCCCGCCGGGTAGTGGTAGGCCGGGCGCTCAAGATCGGGCTCATCATGTCGTCGGGTTTCGTTGCCATCTTCGGGACCACCGGGCTCATCATCCGTTTCGGGGGCGAAGCCATCCAGGACTCGATCGCCAATGGGCTGGCCTGGATTGCCACCGTCACCGGTGGAGGCATAGTGGTTCTCGGCGTATGGCTGCTGATGGGCAACTCGCTCAAGGTGCGGGTGCCGAACTTCCGCACCAATACCAAGAGTGAAGGCACCGGGACCATCTTCACATTCGGCATCTCCTACGCCCTCGCTTCGCTCTCATGCGCCTTTCCCATCTTCGCCGGGGTGATTGCTGCCTCGTTCAGCCAGAACCTGGTCGAGGGGGTTGGCAGCTTCTTCGCCTATGCCGCCGGGATGGCGGCCGTCGTCATGGTGCTCACCGTCGGGCTGGCCCTCGGAAAGGACAGGATGGTGCACCGGCTGCGCCGGGCTTCCCACCTCTTCGACCGGGTTTCGGGGATCGTGCTGGTGGTGGCGGGGGCTTTTATCGTCTTCTACTGGACTTTGGTCCTCTCGAGTGGCGAGAACGCCCTGTCCACTAACGCCCTGACGGTGTGGGTCGAGGGCCTGCAGTCCGACCTGACCGACCTCATCGGCACCCTCCCACTATGGGCGTGGATACCGATCCTCGCCCTCCCGATCGCCATCGCCGCCGCTTACGCCCTCCGGGGCCAAGAGCCCGCCGAGCGCGAGCTGGAGGAATCCACGGCCTGAGGCCACTAGATTCGAAGGACGTGACTACTTCGTCGATCGTTCCATTCTGGAAGCCCGACTCGGATACGATCGCCAACGCCAACGTCACCCGGTTCGCCACCGAGCTTGGCATCGACACCTACGAGGATCTGCATCGCTGGTCGGCCGAGCATCGAGCCGAGTTCTGGGAAAAGACCATCGACCGCCTCGGCATCGTGTACCGGACCGCTCCCGATGAGATCCTCGCTCGGCCGGTCGAACCACGCGCCCCGCGCTGGCTGCCCGGTGCCCGCCTCAACATCGTCGAGAGCTGCTTTCTCGCCGAGTCCGCTGCCACCGCGGTGGTGTTTGAGCACCAGGGCGAGCGGGGTCGCCTGACGTACGGGCAGCTCGAGGCCCTGGTCGACCGGGTGGCCCACGGCCTCCACCAGCTTGGTTTGCACCGGGGAAGCCGGGTCGCCATCGCCATGCCGATGACTGTCCAGGCAGTGGCCGGCTATCTCGGCATTCTGAAGGCCGGCTGCGTGGTGGTGTCCATCGCCGATAGTTTCGCGGCCGGCGAGATCCGGACCCGACTGGAGATAGCCGGCGCCGATGCGGTCATCACCCAGGGGGCGGTCCACCGGGGGCGACGGATTCTCCCCATGTACGCCAAGGTGCTCGAGGCCGAGGCGCCCCGCGCCATCGTGGTGGAGCCCGAGCCCGGACAGCTGCGGGAGGGCGACCTCGATTGGGAGGAGTTCCTGGGCCCAACCGATCCCTTCGAAGCCGTCGAGGTGGGGAGCGACGACTACATGAACATCCTGTTCTCGTCCGGCACCACCGGCGAGCCCAAAGCGATCCCGTGGACCCACCTGACCCCCATCAAGGCGGCGTCCGACGCCCACTTCCACCACGATGTGCGAGCCGGTGATGTGCTCAACTGGCCAACCAATCTTGGATGGATGATGGGCCCCTGGCTCATATTCGCCGCGCTGGTCAATCGGGCAACCATTGCTCTGTTCGACGACGCCCCCACCGAGCGGTGGTTCGGCGAGTTCGTCCAATGGGCCGGGGTCACAATGCTCGGAGTCGTCCCCAGCCTGGTGCGGACCTGGCGGGAAACCGAGTGCATGGAGGAGCTGAACTGGAGCCGGATCCGGACGTTCAGCAGCACCGGCGAGGCCTCGAACCGGGCCGACATGCGCTACCTCATGAGCCTGGCGGGCGGCCGGCCGGTTATCGAGTACTGCGGGGGGACCGAAGTCGGAGGAGGCTACATCACCGGCACCGTGGTTCAACCGTGTGTCCCGGCCGCCTTCTCCACCCCTGCCCTCGGCCTGGACGTCGTGATTCTCGACGAAACCGGCGAGGAGGCCGAGGTCGGCGAACTGTTCCTGGTACCACCGTCGATCGGGTTTTCGGCCGAGCTGCTGAACCGAGACCACGACGAGGAGTACTACACGGGGACCCCACCAGGACCGCAGGGACAACAGCTGCGGCGCCACGGTGACTACTTCACTCACCTTGGCGGCCCCTATTACCGGGCCAGTGGCCGGGTGGACGACACCATGAACCTCGGTGGCATCAAGGTGAGCTCGGCAGAGATCGAGCGAGTTGCCATCGGCCTCGGTGGTGTTCGAGAGGCCGCCGCCATCGCCGTTCCCGCCCAGGGCGGCGGCCCCAGCAAGCTCATCATCTACGTGGTCGGTGAGGAGGACGCCGACCTCACCGACATCAAGGACGAGATCGCCGAGGCGGTCCGCAGCCAGCTCAACCCGCTGTTCAAGGTGCATTCGGTCATCCCGATCGAGGCGCTGCCCCGGACCGCCTCGAACAAGGTGAAACGACGCGACCTGCGCGACCACTATCTGGAGGGGTGATGGACTTCGACCTGGACACCGAGCACGCTCTGCTGCGGGATACGGTCCGCTCGTTCGCCGAGGGTGAGATCGCCCCGGTCGCCGCCGGTCTCGATCAACGAGAGGAATTCTCGGTCGAGCTCACCCATAAGATGGGCGACCTGGGGATGTTCGGGATGGTGGTGCCGGAGGAGTACGGCGGCCAGGGGATGGACTATCTGGCTTACGTGGTGGCAACCGAGGAGCTGGCTCGCGTTGACGGCTCGCAGGCGGCCACCGTCACGGCCGGCAATTCCCTGGGCATCGGACCGATCTACTACTACGGGAGTGAAGAGCAGCGGCAGCGCTACCTCCCGGGACTGTGCACCGGGGCCGGGCTGTGGGCCTTCGGGTTGACCGAGGCCGGGGCCGGTTCCGATTCCCGTGCCTCGGCCACCAGGGCGGAGGAGATTGCCGATGGGTGGCGCCTCAACGGATCGAAGACCTTCATCACCAATGCGTCGTCACCCATTTCGAGAGGGGTGACGGTGCAGGCGGTGACCGGCAACCAGAGCGGAAGACCCGAGCTGACCTGTTTCCTGCTCGAGCACGGTACGCCGGGCTTCACCGCAACCGCTATGCACGACAAGCTCATGTGGCGAGCCTCAGACACCGCCGAGCTCAGCTTCGCCGACTGTGATGTGCCCTCGGAGGCATTGCTTGGCTCGCGTGGAAACGGATCGAAGCAAATGCTGGAGACACTCGACAACGGCCGCCTCGGCATCGCCGCCATGGGCCTCGGCGCCGCCCAGGGAGCATTCGAGGCCGCGCTCGCCCACGCCAAAGCGCGCCGCCAATTCGGCAGGCCGATCGGTTCGTTCCAGGGGGTCTCGTTCCAGCTGGCCGACATGGCGATGAAGATCGACCATGCCCGCACCTACTTGTACCGGGCGGCGTGGTTGAAGGACGCCGGACGGGAGTTCCGGACCGAGGCAGCCATGGCCAAGCTCTTCTGCTCCGAGGTGGCCGCCGAAGCCACCGACGCCGCCGTCCAAATCTTCGGCGGCTACGGCCTCATGAAGGACTCGGCCGTCGAGCGTTTCTACCGTGACCACCGCATCCTCCGCATCGGCGAAGGCACCAGCGAGATTCAGCGGATCGTCATTTCACGGAGCCTGGGGCTGTGAAGTCACCAGCTGCCGGCTACCAGCAAGGACCGCTGGCAATAGCCACTAGATTTCAGATCCAACCGAGGAGCATCCATGACTGAACAAGAGTCTCTCGACGTGAACGACGATGCGGCCAAATGCCCGGTGATGGTTGGGGCCCATGCCACCAATACCGCGGTTGGGACCGCTGCGAATGAACACTGGTGGCCCAATCAGCTGAGCCTGCGGATGCTGGATCAGAACTCCCCGCTGATCGACCCCATGGGCGACGAGTTCAACTACGCCGAGGAGTTCAAGACGCTCGACCTCGCCGAAGTGAAGCGGGACCTCGCCGCGTTGATGACCGACTCCAAAGACTGGTGGCCCGCCGATTATGGCCACTACGGCCCGTTCTTCATCCGCATGGCCTGGCACAGCGCCGGAACCTATCGAATCAAGGATGGGCGCGGCGGGGCGTCCTCCGGTACCCAGCGCTTTGCGCCGCTCAACAGCTGGCCGGACAACGTCAACCTCGACAAAGCGCGTGCGCTGCTCCTGCCGATCAAGCAGAAGTACGGCCGGAAGCTCTCGTGGGCTGACCTGATGATCCTGTGTGGCAACGTCGCCCTCGAGTCGATGGGCTTCGAGACGTTCGGGTTTGCCGGCGGTCGCGAGGACGTGTGGGCACCCGAAGAGGACATCTACTGGGGACCCGAGACCGAGTGGCTGGGCGACGAGCGCTACAGCGGCGACCGGGAACTCGAGGATCCCCTCGGCGCAGTGCAGATGGGCCTGATCTACGTGAATCCGGAGGGGCCGAACGGCAACCCGGATCCTCTGGCGTCGGCTCGCGATATCCGGGAGACTTTCGCTCGCATGGCGATGAACGATGAGGAGACCGTTGCGCTCGTCGCCGGCGGGCACACCTTCGGTAAGACGCACGGCGCCGCCGATCCCGATAGGTACGTGGGTCGCGAGCCCGAGGCCGCTCCCATGGAACAGCAACTCCTCGGATGGAAGAACAGCTTCGGCACCGGCAAGGGCGTTGACACGATCAGCAGCGGCCTCGAAGGTGCTTGGACTCCGACTCCGATTACCTGGGACAACACCTACTTCGATGTCCTGTTCGGCTACGACTGGGAATTGACCCGCAGCCCGGCCGGCGCCCAGCAATGGACGCCCAAGAACCCCGAGGCACAAGGCACCGTGCCCGACGCCCACGATCCATCGAGGACCCATGCGCCCATGATGTCGACGGCGGACATGGCGCTGAAGATGGACCCGGTGTACGAGCCGATCGGGCGGCGTTTCCACGAGAACCCTGCCGAGTTCGCCGATGTCTTCGCCAGGGCCTGGTTCAAGCTCACCCACCGCGATATGGGTCCCGTCTCGCGATATCTCGGACCCGAGGTCCCGCAGGAGGAGCTGATCTGGCAAGATCCGATCCCCGCAGTCGACCACGAGCTGATCGGCGAAACTGACATCGCCGCCCTCAAGGCGAAAATCTTGGAGTCAGGGCTGAGCATCTCCGATCTGGTGTCGACCGCATGGGCATCGGCATCCACCTTCCGCAACAGCGACAAGCGCGGAGGAGCGAACGGTGCTCGAATTCGACTCGCTCCGCAGAACGATTGGCAGGTCAATAACCCTGCCGAGCTTCGCAGGATCCTGGGAACCCTTGAGGAGATCCAGGCCGAGTTCAACGGCACGGGCAAGCACGTGTCGATGGCGGACCTGATCGTGCTCGGAGGTTGTGCCGCCGTCGAGGCAGCAGCGAACAACGCCGGCCACGACGTCACCGTTCCGTTTGCGCCGGGACGCGGCGACGCCTCGCCGGAGCAGACCGATGTCGAGGCGTTCGCGCCCCTCGAGCCAACTTCGGACGGCTTCCGCAACTACCTCGGAAAAGCGGAGACCCGAACGGCGGAGGAACTACTGGTCGATCGAGCCTCACTACTGTCGCTCACCGCTCCTGAGATGACGGTGCTCGTCGGCGGAATGCGGGTTCTCGACACCAACACCGGCGGCACCGCCCATGGTGTCTTCACCGACCGGGCCGGGTCCCTCACCAACGACTTCTTCGTGAATCTGCTCGATCAGGGCACCGAGTGGAAGGCGACCTCTGCAGCAGAGGACGGGTTTGAGGGCAGCGACCGGGCGAGCGGTGCCGTCAAGTGGACGGGGACCCGCTGTGACCTCGTCTTCGGATCGAACTCCCAACTGCGAGCCATCGCCGAGGTCTACGGAGCTGATGACGGGCAGCAGAAGTTCGTAACCGATTTCGTCGCCGCGTGGGACAAGGTGATGAACCTCGATCGCTTCGATCTCGCCTGAGGACCAGCTACCAGCTTCCAGCTATCAGCCAGAATCGATGGACCACGGCAACCCGAAGGGTTGCCGCCAGCCGCGGACCGCAACCACCCCGGTGGGCGGTGGGCGGTGGGCGGTAGGCTCGCTCTATGAAGTTCGGATGGTTGTCGAGTCATGAGTCCTACCAGCCCGAGGTGCTGGCCGATCAGGCGGTCCAGGCCGAGAACGCCGGATTCGACCTCGTACTGGGATCCGACCACTTCCATCCGTGGGTCGACGACAACTCGGCGGCCGGTTTCGTGTGGTCCTGGTTCGGTGCGGTCGCGGCCCGCACCCAACGGGTCGAGCTGGCTACCAGCGTCACCTGTCCCCTCTTCCACTACCACCCTGCCCTCATCGCGCAAGCCGCCGCCACCGTCGACCGGCTGTCCGGCGGACGATTCATGCTCGGCGTCGGCACCGGCGAGAACATCAACGAGGGCCCGATGGGGTTCGCGTTTCCCGGGTACAAGGAGCGGATCGCCCGCATGGGCGAGGCGCTCGAGATCATTCATCGCCTGTTCGACGGAGAGAAGGTGGACTTCTCCGGTGAGTACTACACCGCCGACAAGGCCAGGCTCTACAGCCCGCCGATCGCTCGAGTTCCGGTCTTGATGGCGGCCGGCGGACCCAAGTCGGCCGCCTTCGCGGGAGCCAACGCCGATGGGCTGATCACCAGCGTCAAGGTTCCGGCCGAGACCATCGAAAAGGTAATCACCCCCTTCACGGAAGCGATGAGCGCCCGGGGCCGGAGCGACGCCCCGATCCTCGCCACCCGGTGGGTGGTGCTCGCCGGAGATGACGACGAGGCCTGGGAAGCCCTCGACACCATGCGGGGCCTGCGGGCACCGGGTCGCCTGCAAGCGGTCGACCCGATGGAGCTCCGCCTCGCAGCCGATCAGATGGACCGCCAGGAGATCCTCTCCAAATACACCGTCGTCACCGGTGCCGAGCAGCTGATCGAGGCCTACCGCCCACTCGTGACCGACATCGGGGCCGAATACGTGGCCATCCAGGTGGCGAGCACAGATCCGGCCAGCGCCATCGAGCTGGTCGGCCGGGAGGTGCTTCCGGCCTTGCGGGAACTGAACTAGCCGTTCAGTCGATCGAGCAGGCCTTCGAGCTCGGCCCGAGCTTCCTCGGCGCCGGCGTCTGCCGCCCGGTCGCGGGCGACCTCCAGGGAGGGCCGTTGGCGAGCCAGGGCCTCCCGGGGACCCAACGCCTCCGCCGGGAGCCGGTCGACCCACGGGTTGAACAAGGGGGCGAAACTCGGCCCGAAGGTCGCCAGCAGGTCAACATACCACTGCTGATTCGGCGCCTGGATGGCGACCACCGTCAGATCGCCGCGCGGTGAGGTGGCGTCGACTTCGGCGAACTGTTGGCCATAGGCCTCGAAACGCAGCTCTCCCACCAGGGTGACCTCCGTGATGTCGGCACCGGTGAATCCACGGACGCCGGCGGCAAACGACTCCCAGAACGTGCGACTAACTTCCGGCGATACCCCGCCGGAGATGAGGTCTTCGTACAGTTCTACCGAGAAGCTTTCGACTGCCAGCATGAGTACGAACTGCTCCTCGACCACCACCCCGTCGGCCACCGGGTACTGGCCGATGGAGAGCGCGTCGAGCCAGGCGGTGACCGCCGCCAGCGGCGTCTCGCCACCCGTCATGGTGGTCGTCGTCGAGGAAGGCACGGCGGTGGTCGGGGTATCGGCGTCATCCCCGCCGCATCCCCCCACCAGGATCGCGCACATCGCGATACCCCAGAACGCAGATCTCAGCACCCGCCCGACTCTATCGGTGGTCTCCGCCAATCAAGCTAGGTCGAGCGACTAATTCTGAGGGTTGTTACAGCTTACGGAGCGGAGGTTGTAGGTCTCACACTCGAACGGGGTGAAGTCTCGGGTGAGGCCGCACTCGGCCAGGACCAACAGGTCGTCGGTATCCAGCGCCCAGACCCGGACCGGGCCACCCGCGCGGGATCCTGGTGTCTGCCGGATAGTCCCGAAAGGCCCAAGTTCGGAAGCTCAAAGAGGTCCGCGCAGTTACCACTCGACGCCGGCCTAATGCATGCGGGTGTCAAGAGCGATGATCCAGACGGGGCGCCCCAGTCGAATCCAGCGGCCCGTCGCTCCGTGACTGCCCTGAAACCGGCGGCCTGAGAAAACGCTTCGGGCACCGGATCGACCAGGGCCAGGGGTGGACAGCCATCGGCGGTCAGTGGTCCTTGCTACTGAAGGCAGGAAGCCGTTGGCCTCTCGCCATCGATGGCCGCATACCCGATTCGTCCGGCGACCGTTGGGATTGGGTGGCTACGGCCCCGCCGGACATGGGTCGATGTGGTAGGTCTCACACTCGTTGGTGGTGAGCGTCCGCGTCAATCGGCTCCGACCGATCTGGATGAGCTCTTCGACGTCCAGACTCAACACGTATCCCGGACCGTCGGCGAGGAAGAGGAGGTGCGAATCGTCGACGAACTCGACGTTTACGCGTCCCGCCTCAAGGGGGATCCGGTGCACCGGCACGAGACCATCCAGCTCGAGTACCGTGACGAACCCGCCTCCGGCCGCCGCGACCATCGAGCCAGCCGGGCTGATGTCGAGATCTTTGAGGATTCCACTCAGCACGATCGTGGCCGTTCCCTCCTCGTTCCAGGTCTGCGTGTCGTATACGGTGATCGTCGAATCATGCAGTCCAGCATGTAGCAGGTGGCGGCCGTCCGGCGTGAAGCGGATCTGCGCGGAAGTGGCCATACTCGGATCGGCGATCCGCGCTACCTCCGTCCAGTTCTGGGGGTCCAAGACAATCAGCTTGGTTGGCGACTGGAACCGCGGGGCGAGAGCAAGCAAGTCCCCCGACGGGCTCCAAGCCATATTGTGCCATCCTTCGAGTTCCGCCTCATGCTCGATCGTGCCGGAGCTTGCGTCCCAGACCATCAGCACGGAAAGGGTGCCGGTTGACGCGGTTGCAGCGAGCCGAGTCCCATCCGGCGAGAACTCGATCTGATCACTGGCGACGGGGTACGGCCGCTCTGGAAAGTCCCGGCAGCCTGGCCCTAGCAACTGGCCGTTCTCATCAAACGTCGCCTCACACCACCCATCCATCGTGACGACCGTCTCGCCGGTAGCCGTGTCGATGATCTGCACGGGGCCGAATGTCCGCGAGGAAAACGAGCCTCGTTGGGCCGCCAGGAACCTACCGTCGGGTGACAGTGCGATGTCCTGCCCGGAAATCTCGAGGATCTCACCGGTGATGTCGCCAGTCGTGGTATCGAAAGTGAGGACTCGGCCCTCCGAGACCTGGGTGACGGCCCCGCGGCCGTCGACCAGGTCGAGGTTGTAGCTCGGATAGATGGACACCGGCAGCGCAACCATCCCGGCCTCTTCGACGGCGGTCGTGTCCCACACTGTGTGAACCCGCTGCCCGCGTGCCAGTAGCTTCCCGTCCAAGCTGGAGCCCAGCGATCCGTTTGGTCTTCCGAGGGGCACCGTGAGGAGTTCCTCTCCACTATTGGCATCCCACAGATGGGCCACCCAATTCATGGCGTCGGCGAATACTCCCGAGCCATCAGCTGTGAACATCGCCCAGTCGCGCTCCTCTCCGATCCGGTGGAGCTCAAGTACGTATTCGCCGGAGGCCGTGTCCCAAAGCCGACCTTGCCCGAAGCCCACCAAGCTGCCGTCACCGTTCAGCCGGTTTCCAACGCCCTGGAGCACGCGAACGGGCTCACGGGTCGCGAGGTCCAGAACGGTCGTCTCTCCCTCGACCTCATATGCCAGGCGGGTTCCGTCCGCGCTCACCGAGAGGCCGACCACTTGCCCCCACTCGTGCTGAGCCAGCACCGTGGTAGTTCCGCCCGGGCTCACCTCCAGGATGGCTTCTGTTTGCTCCAGGCAGTCGCCATCGGAGTTCGGCGTGTCGGCCAGCAGCCACATCGGACCCTCGTCGACGAGCCCGTACCCGTTGGCAAAAACCTGCGAGATCGGGCACGGCCACTCGATCTCGGAGAGTACCCACTCGCCGGTAGCGGCCTCGACCCGGTAAATGCCGACCGGGAGTGCAGCGGTAGGGAACACCACGTGGCTACCGTCGGCCGTCGGGTGCATGGTCGACAGGTTGGCGGGTCCCCACCAACTGCCCTCATGGGGAAGGTCCTCGCTCCACAAGACGTCTCCGGTTGTCGGGTCTCTTCCTTCGACCCTCCTGCCGACGCCCTCGCCGGAGAGTGTCACGATCGTGTCACCGTTGGCGGTGAGCGTGGCGCCGGTCCAGCCGTCAACGTCGTAGGACGTGAGTTTGCGATGACCGAGGATTGCCTCATGGAGTGCATTGACGGCCTCGAAGGTGGGCTCAGCTACTTCGGACGCAGCGAGGGAGAGCAACAGGCTGAGTTCAGGATCTTCGTCGAGGACACCGACGGCGGACGCAGCCAGCTCACGGGCGTGGGCGGCAGCAGCGTTGTCTTCCGCTCGCTGCTGCTGAATCAGGGCAAACACCGCAAAGACCAGGGCAACCACCGCTACCACTGCAAAACCGCTCACGATGAAACGCCGCACCCGCCGGCGGCGCGCCTCGTCTCGATCGGCAGCCTCTCGGCTGCCACCGAGAAACTCACGCTCGTCGGCGGTGAGGGTGAGGTCGCTCGATTCCGCCCAGGTCTCGAATTGGGCCAGGCGGCCGCCTCCGAGCAAGTAATCGTTTGTGCGACCCGAAGCCTCCCACTCGTCTACCGCCGCCCGGAAACGTCCGTGGAGAATGAGCGATTCGCGCTGTTGGGTGATCCAGCCGTCGAGTCTCTCCCACTCCGACAGCAAGGCCTCATGGGCCACCTCTACGGTTGGACCGCGGGTGACGGGATCGCGATCGAAGGAAAGCAGTCGGTGTTCGCCGTAGAGCTTGAGCACCGGTTCGATCTCGTCTTCGCTACCGAGGCCTTGCAGTTCCCGGCGCCGCACCCGGCGGCGGGTGTCTTCGGTCTGTTCCTCGACGTTGACCAGCCGGAGGAAGAACTGGCGACACACCTCTTGGCCGGACTCGCCGAGACCTGCGTATAGCTGCTCGGCCCGGCTTCCGAGCGCTCCGGTTACGCCCCCGGCGGCGTCGTACCCGCCGATGGTGAGCAGGTCACTATGGCGGGACGAGAACAGCTCGGTGAGGGCGTACTGCAGCAGGGGAAGGGCACCGGGCTGGTGGTACAAATCCGCCAGGATGTGCTTGGTCAGGCCGGGTTCCAGCTTGATCCCCACGCCCTCGGCCGGTGCTTGGATGGCGGCGGCGAGCTCCTCGTCGGTAAGTGCCGTCACCGCCACCAGGCCCTCCTTGAGCAGGGCCCCGAACTCGGGGTACCTGAGCGGCCGGTCGAAGAAGTCGGCCCGGAGGGTGACCACCACCTTTACCCGGCGGCGGTCATCGTCGAGCAGGGTGGTGAGCGCGTCGAGGAACAGCTGACGGGTGCCCTCGTCGCGGGTGAGGGTGAAGAGCTCCTCGAACTGGTCGATCACCAGCAATACGGTGTCGTCGGCACCCACCAGCTGCTTGCTGGCCCGCAGCAGGCCGCGGGCGTCTCGCTGGAGATCCTCGGCCAGTTCAGCCGAGGTAGTCGCCGCCACCTTGAGCAGTGCGCCTGCCAGTTCTTCGAAGGGATAGGAACCGGGATACATGTCGGTGATGAGCCATTGGCGGGAGCCGGGGAGCCCGCCCGCCCGGAGCGCCGGGATTAGCCCGGCTCGCACCACCGACGATTT
The DNA here is from genome assembly GCA_947259275.1 of uncultured Acidimicrobiaceae bacterium. Classification (GTDB taxonomy): domain Bacteria; phylum Actinomycetota; class Acidimicrobiia; order Spongiisociales; family SHLN01; genus SHLN01. The sequence goes on from CAMYMH010000007.1 coordinate 98,484, forward strand.
GCCGATGCCGGAGGGGCCAACTACTGCGACCAGTGGGTGTTCCGCCAGAGCCGCGAGGAGCTGGTCGACCATGGTGTCGCGACCGTGGAAGTCGACGCTGTCGGCCTCCCGGAACGGGTGCAGGCCCTTGTATGGGTTACGAGTAGGGGTGAACGCCGAGATCGGTTCGGCCGGCTCCTCGCCGAATCCGGCGTGCAAGTCAGCCAGGAACTCGCCGACGGTGGCGAAGCGGTCGGCGGGATCGTCGGCCACCGCCCGGCCGATCACCCCTGCCAAGGAGATGGGAAGGTCCGACCGGATCTCGTGGGCGGCGGGCAGCGGCCCATCCATGGGAGGTGGCTGTCCGGTGAACAACTCGAAGGTGAGCATGCCGAGGGCATAGATGTCGGCCCGAAGCGTGAGGGGCTCCCCGCGCAACTCCTCCGGGGGGACGTACGCAGGCGAGGTGGCATAGGGGCGGCCGGCATCGGACGCATCGACCAGCCGGGTGGCGATCCCGAAGTCGGTCAGATAGGCGTTGCCCTCGTCATCGAGCATCACGTTGCCGGGCTTGAGGTCCCGGTGCGCCACCCCCTGCCTATGGGCATAGGACAACGCCCCGCCGAGCTGGTCAAGCAGGGTGAGGGCGGTTGCGTGATTGAAGGGCCCCCGGTCGAGCGCTCGTCGTAGCGACCCACCCCGGAGCCACCGCATCACGAGATACGCCCCGTCCGGGTCCCGCCAGTAGTCGTAGAGGGCGACGATATGTTGATGCTCCAGCTGAGCCACCAGCTGGGCCTCGACTTCGAATCGCCGCACGAAGGCAGGCTGGTCGACGTACTCGGGTCGGATGACCTTGACCGCTACTTCCCGGCCGACGGTGGGCTGGTAGGCGCGGTAGACGATGCCAAAGTCGCCCCCGCCGATCTGCTCTCGCAGCTCATAGCCACGGACGGTTCGCCCGAAGGCGGTCCCGGGGAGCGGCGGGGGGAGCCGGTCGATCTGCAACGGCGGGAACTCCGCCGGCAGCCCATCGATCACCAACTGAGACACCCGGTGGGGCCGGCCCATGCCCTTGAAGCGGTATTCGCCCAGGGTTCGCATCTCCCAACCGGCCTCCGCCGAATCGAGCAGGGCGCGGTGAGCCGGATTCGACAGGAGAATCTGGCCGCCGTGGCCGGCCGCCATGATGCGAGCGCAGCGGTTGATGGTCGGCCCGAACAGATCTCCGGCCCGAGTTTCCACCTCACCGACATCCACCGCTATACGGGCCCTGAGTGGACCGGTCTCCCCCCATTCAAAACGGACGAGGTCCCGCTGGGCCATGGCGGCGGCCGTGATGGCCGCCTGCACCTCTGCGAACTCCGCACACACGCCATCGCCGGTCGCCTTGAACACGCGGCCCCCGGCATCCTCCACCGCGGCGGTGAGGATCTCATCATGTTTCGCCAACGCCGACGGCATCGCAATTGGATGGAGCTCCCACAGCACCGTGGAGGACTCGAGGTCGGTGAACAGGATCGCCCGGGTGTCCACCCGGGGGGCGAGGTCGAGCTCGAGAGTCGGATCCTGGCGCAGAATCCGATCCTCCAGGTCCTGCAGCTCCGGGGAAGGCTCTACGCCCAGCTCTTCGCCGAGGGTGGTCCGGGTCCGCTGATAGGCCCGCAACGCCTCGGCCTGCCGGCCCGCCCGATACAGGGCCAGCATGTGCTGGTGGCGGAACCGCTCCTGGAAGGGGTACTCGGCCGTCAGCACCTCCAACTCCCCCACAAGATCAGCATCGTGGCCGAGCGCCAGGTCCGCCTCGATCCGGGCCTCTATGGCCGCGGTTCGCAGCTCCTGCAGCCGGGTGAGCTCGGCTCGCAGGGCCGGCTCGTCTCGCAGGTCGGCATAGGGGTGACCGCGCCACAGGGCGAGGGCTTCACGAAGGTGAGTGCCCGCAGTTTCGGGGTCGGCTTCAATGGTTGCCCGCGCCTCGCCCACGAGGCGTTCGAACACCCGGGCATCTACAACCTCGCCGTCGAGCGCCAACCGGTATCCATCACCGACCCGCTCGAGCAGGTCACCAAACACGCCCCGCAACCGTGAGATATAGGTATGGATCGAGCTGCGGACATCACCGGGTGGTGAATCCCCCCACACCCGATCGATGAGTGAGTCGGAGCTGACGGCGTACCCGTCGGCCTCGATCAGCAACGCCAGCACCAGGCGCTGTTTTGGACCCCCGATCGCGACCACTGCTCCATCGGAGACCACTTCCAGCGGGCCGAGCACCCGGATCTCCATGCCGCGAGCGTACGGGTCACGCCAAATCCCGGGTAGTTCCAAAAGGCCCATGCTCCAAGGGTCAGGCATAGGCCTGAATGGTGACTTGAAGAGGGCTGAACGCGCCACGCAGCCTGACGTATACCGGGCGCTGAGCCACCTTCAAACCAACAAGCGCATAGTCGAACGGTGAGAGACGTGTGAGCGAGAGGAGCCGAGATGATCACCGATCTTCTGATAAGCGATCTGCACTTCGCACACGCCCTGCGCGACGAACTGGTCGATTCGGCCGCCGGACGCTCGCTGCGGCGGAATCCAACCGCACCGGAGCAGCGACCCGGACCACGGGCATCTCAGGAGGAAGCGACCAGAACCCGACCCGCCAACCGCCTGCGCCCAGCCGCCTAGCGGCGGAGTTCGCCAGGATCCCAGGGCGCGAACGGGCACCGACTCCGCAGCCGGGCTAGTGGCAAGCACTCAGTTCGCGACGATGCTTCGACTGCTTGAATCGCCCAATGAGACGAAAAGGGATCGTCCTCGGCCTGGTGGCCGGCTTCATCGGAGGGCTCTTCGGTATCGGTGGCGGCCTGCTGGTGGTACCGGGGCTGGTGTTGTGGCTTCATTTCGAGCAACGCCGGGCGGGTGCCACCTCGTTGGCCACCATCGTCGCCTCGTCATCCGCCGCCCTCGCCCGCTTCGCAGCCGACGGCTCGGTGGAGTACGACGCGGCTTTCGTGCTCTTCATCGGCGCCGGCCTCGGTGCCTACGGTGGAGCCCGCCTGGCCGGCCGCATCCCCAACTACTGGCTGGCCCGTGGGTTTGTCGCCATCGTGGTGGTTTCGGCTGTGCGCCTGGCGCTGGCCGGAGCGGCCGGGGACGGAACCGACCCGCTGGTCTCCGGGCTGGCCGAGCCGGTGAGCCTGATCTCGGTCGGCCTGCTGGCCGGCGTGCTGTCGGCGACACTCGGGGTGGGGGGCGGCGTCGTATTCGTTCCTGCCCTCGTGACCCTGATGGATTTCGAGCAGCAGGTTTCACAGGGCACGTCGCTGGCAGTCATCCTGCCCACCGTCCTCATCGGCACCACCGTTCACGCCCGAGCCGGCCGGGTCGATTGGAACGTCGGCATCACTGCCGGGCTCGGAGGCATTGTCGGTGGCCTGGCGGGGGCGCAGGTAGCCCTCGGCCTGCCCGAGATCCTCCTGCGCCGCATGTTCGCCGTCTTCCTGATCATCATGGCGGTGCGGATGCTCGACAAGACGAAGCGAGAGCCCACCGCCCACCGACCACCGCCCACCGCAGGCACGGAGGGGTGAGCCATCTCCAGCTGGTAGCCGGTACCTGAAGGCTGCCCTAGTCTTCCCAAGTGATCAGCTTTCTCGGGCGTCGACTCCTTGGCGGGCTCATCACCCTCACCATTTTCATCACCGCCTTGTTCTTCCTCGTGAACGTTCTCATCCCGGGCGATTGGACGAGCCAGTTCATCCTCACGGCGGAGGAGCGAGCAGCGCGCCAGGAGTCGCTCGGCATCGACCGGCCACTGATCGAGCAGTTCTGGACCTGGATGAGCAGCGCGGCGGTGCTCGATCTCGGTAAATCCTTCGGAGGCTCTCCGGTGTTCGATCGAGTCCGGGATGCGATGGCAACGACCGTGTTCGTCTTCGTGGCCGCCACCGTCATCTCGTTTCCGCTCGGCTACTGGCTGGGCCGGGCCAGCGCCTGGAACGAGAGGCGGTGGTTCACGATGCCCACCACTGCCATCGCGGTGTTGATGTTCACGGCCTTCCCTCCCGTCATCGCCTTTCTGGTTGAGCGCGGCATCAGGAACCTGCTGTCTCCCGAGACGTACCGCACCACCACCCAACTGGATCCCGAACGGTGGGGATTCGGCCCGCCGTTCCCAGAGGATGTGGCGACCATTCCCCAGATTCTCTGGCGGATGGTGGCCATCTCTCTCTTCGTGTTCGCGGTCGCCCTGGTGGTGAGGTGGGCTATCCGGGCCGTTTTCGGGCGGCGAGTTCCTCCTGGCGTGATCGCGGCGATGATGGTTTTCGGTTCCCTCGTCGGCTGGCGGCTCTCGGGATTCAGCGGCCAGGCGTTCGACATTGCCCTTGCCATGTCGATCCTCATTGGTGGCTTGGTGGTGCTGAGCTATGGAGAGATCCTCCTGGTGACGGATGCGGCCATGATCGACACCCGAACCGAGGACTTCATCTTGACGGCCCGCGCCAAAGGCCTGCCGGAGCGGGCGGTGCGGGATCGTCACAGCGCCCGGGCCGCGCTCTTGCCCGTCCTCAGCCGCCTCGTGGTCAGCCTGCCCTACTTTCTCACCGGCTTGGTGATACTCGAATACATGTTCGGCGTGGGCAGCGGAATGGGGAGCCTCATCTTTGAGGCGATCAACGACCAAGACACGCCGCTCATCGTGGGAGCGATGGCAGTGGTGGGAGTCATGACGCTCGGGTTGCGACTGGTGCTGGAGGTAGCGATCGCCGCCCTCGACCCCCGGGTGCGGCTGATTGGAGATCGAGTGCCATGATTGCCCGCTCAGCTCGCTCGCAGATGCGACGTCGGCAGTGGGCGAGCGATGCCGCCACTTTCATGAGCAACCGGCTGGCCGTCATCGGCCTCATCGTCGTCGTGCTGTTCGCGGGGTCGCTGGTGGTGCGGCAGGCTCTGTGGGCAACGGTATGGGAGGGCCAGGCCAGGATCTATGACCCCGCCACCGGCTACGACGCTCCGATTCTCAGTCTCGTCGTAGTCGAAGAAGTAACCGATCCCGACACCGAGATCCTGCGGGGACATGCGCGGCTCGACGGCTTCCTCGACGCTGAGGTTGGTGACGTCTTCGAAAAGCCCATCCAGCCCGCGCCGCCTTCGAGCAAGCACTGGTTCGGCACCGACCCGTTCGGCCGGGACGTCTTCTCGATGGTGCTGGCCGGAGCCACCCCCGCCTTTGTGGTCGGGATCACGGCCGCCGTGACCACCGCCGTTCTCGGGAGCTTGATCGCGGCGGTGTCGGCGGTGTTCCGAGGCTGGGTGGATGCCGTTCTCAGCAAGCTCTCCGACACCGCCCTGCTGCTACCGGCTCCGCTCGCCATGATCATCGTGGGAGCGGGGGCGTTCGGTGGCGACATCACCCCGTTCTGGTTCGGGTTCCTGTACGGCGTGATTGCCGGACTCGGAACGGCCGCCATCGTGTTGCGTTCCCACGCCCTCAGCATCATGGGGCGTCCTTTCATCGACGCGGCGCGGGTAGCAGGAGCAAGCCGTACCCGGCTGGCGTTTCGCCATCTCCTGCCCCATCTGCTCCCATTGGCCGGCGTCTCGATGTTTACAGCCGTCGTGGGCGCAGTGGTGGCACACGGTTTCGCCGCTTGGCTGTCCTTTGCAGACGACCTGGTTAACTGGGGCGCAATGATGTTCATGGGGCTGACCCCGATCGCACGGTTTAGTGGCGGGGACATCGCTTGGAACGTGCTGCTGGCCGGGGCGCTGGCGATCTCGTTGTTCTCGGCATCGTTCTACCTGGTTTCGCTCGGTGTCCGCGACATAGCCCTGCCACACAGCCAAAGCCGGGCGCTGCGCCGCCACCGCCACCACGGCCTTGATCTGCGAGCAAGGTCCTAGACCGGCAGTCGTCCAGTCTCGATGAGTTGCTTGCGCCGCCCTGGCTCGCCCAACTGCATCCGCCGGTACAAGGCGATCAAGTAGCCGAGCCCGACGACTTCCTGCAGCACCACCCACGGCGATCTCAGCAGGTAGGCGATGAGGTCGGCGAGGGCTCCCTCGGCGAAAGCCGGGAACTCGAGGCCGAGCACCGGCCAAAACAAGGTGGTGGCGTCGAGCGGCATGTCGAGCAGGAGATGGAAGAACACTCCGATCGGCAACGCCAGCCAGCGCTTGCGGGCGGCACCCCCCCGCTTCGTCAGCGTCATGACGGAAAACAGGACCAAGACTGCAAACAGGAGTGTGTGGGCATAGATGCGTCCGGTTTCGAAACGGTCGACGAACACGACCGACCCGATCGGCTTGTCGATCAGATCGGAGAGGATCGCGCCGAAGACCAGGACCCGCAGGTCCATCGATGGGTCCCGGAACACCCAACGCCCGAGGAAAAGGGCGCCACCCACATGCCAGAAGATCATGGGCCTACTAGGGAACGAGTATTCGCCGGCATTGCAGACAGCGAGGTGGGTCTTCCTTCAGCACCTCGTGCTGCTCGGCAGGGCTGAGCGAGAGGTGGCATCCCCCACACACGCCCTCGATGAGACGGGCGGCGCCGATGCCCTCCTTGTTGGGCCTGAGCTGCTCGTAGAGCTCGAGGAGTTCGGGCGGAATCAGGGGCACGTAGTCGCCCCGCCGCCCCTCACGAGCCGCCACTTCGGCGTCGATCTCCTTCCATTGGGCGGCGATGGCCGCCTCGAGGCGAGAGGATTCGGCCTCCAGTTGCTCCACCTGCTCGGAGGTTGCCAGCAAGGCTGCTTCCTGGCCCTCTCGCACCTCCAGAAGCATGAGGATCTCTTCCTCGGCCGAATCGATCTGGCGCCCGAGCATCTCGATCTCGAGCTGGAGGTTGGCGAGATCCTTGGCAGAGATCCCACCGGCGAACATCCGCATTTCTTCCGAGTCACGTTTCCTCTCCGTCAAATCGAGCTCTCCCTCGGCCTTTTTCAGGTGCGAGACGGTTTCGGACAGCTCGGATTCCTGCTCGGCGGCGGTCGCCGTGAGGGCGGCCAGCCTCTCGTGGGCGGCCCTGAACTCCTCCAGTTCCGGCAAAGACTGGCGGGCGTGAAGGAATTGGTCGATCTCGGTGTCGACCGCCTGCAAGTCGAGCAGATCGAGGAACGCCTTGTCGGTCAACTTATTACTCCCTCCCACGGGCTCGGATCGATGCCGGTGAGGTCGACGGCTGCCGGGACGTTGTCTGCCACCAGGCTGAAGAGTCCGGTGACCCCGGGCCGCTCGGTTCTGGCGTGGCCCGGATCGATGATGCTGAGACCGAGGTCGACGGCGCGGCGGGCCCGATGATGGCTGACATCGCCCGTCACCAGGACCGAGGCGCCCGCCGCCGAGGCCGCCTCCATGAAATCCGCTCCGGCGCCCGGCACAACGCCGACGAGATTGAAATCGGCGCCGGCCCACGAGAGTCGGACGTCGCTGCCCAGCTTGGCCGCTACCAGTTGAGCGAACGACCGAACGGTGGTTCCCCCCGGGGGACGGCCGACCCGCCCGAGCATGCCGTCATTGCCGCGGCGATCGTAGACGTCGTAGGCAGGCTCCTCATACGGGTGAAACTCGACGATGGCAGCCACGACTGCCGCTTCGGCGGACCGGGGAGCCACCATCTCGAGCCGGATCTCCGGCTCCTGATTGAGCTCGCCGGCCCGGCCGGTTTCCGGTCGGGCCCACAAATCCGGTTGGAAGGTCCCAATCCCCGCGGATCGGTAAGAACACGAGTCATAGTGGCCGATCCGACCGGCCCCGGCTCGTGTCATTCCTTCCGCCACCCGGTCAACCTGTGCCTCGGGCACAAACGTGACGATCTTGACCGATGGGGCGGCGCCCACCGGAGCGAAAGCGGCCGTGTCCTCGAGGGCGAGGGCATCGGCTAGCGCGTCGGCGGTTCCTCCCGGAGCGGCATCGTAGTTGGTGTGGGCGACGACCAGGTCAACCCCCGCCCGCACCAGGCGGTAGGCGCGCCCAACCGCGGATTTGCCCGCCACCAACTTGTTGACCGGCGAAAACAGCAGTGGGTGATAGGTGACCAGCAGGTCGACGGGATCTGCCTCGACGGCGGCCACCACGGCCTCGGTGACCTCGTGGCACACGGCCACCCGATTGGCCCGCCGGGTGGGATCGCCGAGTTGAAGGCCGACCGGATCCCAGTCGGCGGCCTTGGCCCACGGGGCCACCTGCCCGATTACTCCGATTACATCACCAACGGTCGGCGTCGACATAGAGCGGAATGGTACCGGGTGGGGGGAACAGACACAGTACGGCCCGTGTTTCCCTCGGCATGGAAGGACCAAACCCACTCGCCGTCGGCTGGTCGGTGCTCCGGGCTCTCCGGGTTGACAAGCCCGGCTGGCTCCCCACCGCACCACAACCGAACTACGGCGCGCTCGCCACCATCCTCGGCGAAGTCGGCCGTCATGGCGTCCCGGCCCTCCCCGGACTTCTCGACGAACTAGGCAGGTACACCCTCGAACAGAGCAAGATCAATTCCAACCAGCTCGACCGTGATGGCGCCCTTGCCTATTGGCTCAATCTCTACAACGCCGGCGCCCTGACCCTGGCAGGCGAGGCCTTCGCCACCGGGAAGCGGTCCGTCCTGCGGCTGCCCGGTGCGTTCACCCGGCCGTTTGTGACCGTGCAAGGAGAGAGCCTGAGCCTAAACCAGATCGAGCACGGCAAGATTCGACGCTTCAACGACCCCCGGATCCACGCCTCGCTCGTATGCGGGTCTGCATCATGCCCCACCCTTCGCTACGAGCCCTATGAGGGCGGGCGGCTCGGAGACCAGCTCGACGACCAGACCCGGTCGTTTCTGGCGGCAGGAGGCGCCACCATCGATGGCGACACCCTGCTACTCAGCCGAGTGTTCCTCTGGTATGGCGGCGACTTCGTGCGACCCCACCGGATGCCGACGTTTATTCCGGCGACCCGCCGGCGCATCGCCACCGCACTCCTACCCTGGCTCTCAGATGACCTGCTGCGCTGGTTACAGTCATCCGGGCGACCCGCGATCGGGTTTCAGCCCTACGACTGGAGCCTGGCCTGCTCGGTTCGCAAGCCGGTGTGAGCCCCGATCCATAGGATGACGATCGCGACCACGGCCGCCACCATGTCGAAAGGGATCACGTAGGCCATGAGGTCCGAGCCGGAAACCTTCCAGCCGCCCGCACCGGTGAAGCCGACGATGTCGAGATAACGCCAAATCGAAAACACGCAGAACACGCCGAGCGCTATCCCACCGATCCAGGCCGCTCGAATTCCCCAGCGAAGATAGGACCCGAGCACGATGGCGGCACCCGCCCAGGCAATGTCCAGCGCCGACAGCAACTGGAGGAATTGAAGTGATGGTTCGAGGCGCAGGGCCGCCGACGAGGCGAGGGTCAGGAGCGCCACCGCACCAGTTGTGAGCGCCACCAGGGTGGACGCCGCCGCCAGGCGCCGCCGGACCGACGACCAGCCCGACCCGGCAAACCAATCGTCGGCCACAACCAGCCGAGTCAGCCGCGCAGCCAGCGCCACCCCAAAGGCCACGACCCCCGACAAGTGGACGATGAACAGCACAAACGGATCGTCGGGCTGAGGGACCGCCAGCAAGCCAAGCGACAGGACCAGGGTAGGAACCAACCACCGGACCGTTAGGACCACCGCTTGTTCGAGGGACGTCACACGGTGAGCGTAGTCGCCGATCCGCAGGGGGCCGCCGGGAGCGCCAGCGCGAGGAGTGGTCGGTCCGTTTATGCTCACCGTCACAAATACTGAAGGGTCCATCCTCATGAAGGGCAAACTCGGCACCGGCTCGTTGCTGGCACTCGGGGCGCTATTGATCATTGCTGGGCTGGTGGTGAAGTTCTTCGTCGTCAATGCCCTGGCCAAGTTCCCGGATGATGTGGACTCCACCCGGACCTACCAGGGCACCGTTGACATCCTCAACCGGGCCGAACTGGAGAACCCGACCGGCGCGCCGCTCTTCTTTACCGGCCTTCCCGTGATCTCGGATCGCACCGTCAAAGTCCTCGAGGTCGATGGTGACAAGGCGCTGGTGCAGGACACGGCCAATCTGCTGGCGGCGCCGGGCACGCCAATCGCAGGAGCCCGGCTGACCGGGTCCGACGACTTCTACACCATCGACCGGGTGACGATGGAGTCGATCGACAACTTCACCGACAACCCCCTGGTGCTTCCTCGCCAGGGTCTCGTGGTGGGGTTCCCCATCGACACCGAGGCCCGCGACTACACCGGGTGGAACGGCGATCCTGCCCAACCGGTTACGCTGGAATACGCCGGTCAGGAGGAGCGAGCAGGCCGCAACACGTACGTGTTCACGGCCTCTTCCGGCCCCCTCCCGATTGTGGATGCCGGCACCCTCGCCGAATTCCCGGCCTCGCTGCCGAAAGCCGCCATCCCGGCAATCGCGCCGCTGCTCGGCCTGCCCGACGAGGTTCTCGGCGCGCTGGATCAGGTGCTTCCGCTCCTCCCCGAGGAGCTTCCCCTCGACTACACCTATGAATTCTCGGCCCGCTATTGGATAGACCCCGACACCGGGGTACTAATCGACATAGACAAGAACGACGTGCGCAAGGCCGTGGTGACCGGCCTCCCGATTCCGATCGATCCGGTCGTCGTCTACAACCTCAACTACTCACCGACCGAGGAGTCACTGTCAGACGCCGTCGACGACGCCGACGATTACGGAGGCCAGCTGAGGTTGGGCCGCACCACCGCACCGATCACTCTCTGGATCGTGGGCGTCTTCCTCCTGGTGGCCGGACTCTTCTACTGGAGTCGACGCCCCGTCGAGGCAGCCGAAGTGCCCCCGCATCATGTCGGCGAAGTCGATGCCGAGCCCGGATCCGACTAGCAGCCGATTCGGGCTCGCCGGTCAGGTCGCCGCCCTCCTAAGACCGACCGACACGAACTCGTTATATCTGAGAACGCGCCCGATCGGGCGCAGGAACGGGAACGAGTACTCGCGTATCACCTCGAGTCCGTGTTGCTCGAGCAAGGCGCGGAGTGCCGAGTGATCCATGAACTCGACATGGGTCTCGTCGCTCCGGAATCCGGCTTCCTGGGGCGCGATCAACACCACCCGGCCGCCCGGCCGCAAGTACTGCAGATACCCGGCCAGGAGAGCAGCGGCTTCGTCACCGGTCATGTGCTCAACGACGTGCGCCAGCAACAAACTGTCGAACCGTCCGGCGACGGCGTACTGGCTGTCGGCGAACTCCGCGGGGGTATAGGCGGCCAGCCCACGATCCCGGGCTAGATCGACGGTAATCGGGTTGTGATCAACGCCAACCCCTTCGATTGCGACCAGATTGCGGCCAATGCCGCACCCCACGTCCAACGTGAAACCGAGGTCGAGACGGCGCAGGTGCCATCGGTAGGGCGCCTGGACATCGAGCCATCGTTTCCAGCGCGCTTCTTCCCGCCGCTGCAGGCGGGCCGCATATTCCTCGGACCGAGTCCCGTCATCCACCGTCGGATTGTATGACGGCTCAATCCCACAGGTGGACCGGCAATCCGATCCACAGCTCGCCCGCCAGGTAGTCGGCCTCCCAATTGGGCACCCGCACACATCCGTGAGATGCCGGATAGGCCGGCACCGAAGCGCTGCCGTGAATCGCATAGCCGCCGGAGAAATACCAGGGCCGGTACAGCCCTCCGAGGTAGGAGATCCGCCAGCCTTCGTAGTGCTTGTAGAACGAGAAGTCACCCCGGGGTGTACGGGCTGGTACGAGTCTGCCGGCGGCATTCTCATACTGGGCACCGTTGCCGGTGCTCACGGGAATGATGTCGACGACGGTGTCGCCTGCCACCCGGTAGAGGAGCTGGCGGGTCAGGTCGACTTCCAGGCGATCCGGCTCGTCATCTCGATCCGGGAGGGCGGGTCCGGCATAGGCGGCGAGCGTGGCCCAATCATCGGGCGCCCACGAGGCCGTCCTGGGAAGCTCGAGCGCCTTGTGGACGGCGATGACCGCGGTGGCGGTTCGCTCCCCGAAGACTCCATCGATGACATCCCGGAAGAATCCGGCGTCGGCCATTGCTTCCTGCAGCTCGATCACTCCCCGCCCTCGATCGCCGGGCTCGAGCGGGCCGGGAACAAAGGGCATGGTCGTAGTGGTGACTGGAAGTGGCACTGGCGGGTCGGGCACCGTCGCCATCGTGGTGGTGGTTTCCGCCAGCGTGATGGCGGTTGTGGTGGTGGTCGGAATCGAGGAGGCGATCACCGGAGCGTCGCCCGGTGGGGATGCCCCGCCACCGGTGCCACAGGCCACCAGGGCCATCCCCCCGGCCAGGGCCCACCCACTGGCCCACCTCACTCGGTGTGACCTTCCGCCCATGGTTGCGCCTTTCTTTCCAGCCAATCACCAAATCGGTGCCCCTGCCTAGGGCCGCTCGACCCTTGGACGTGCCCGGCCCCGGCTGCGGTTCCGACCGCGGACCGGCTGACCAAGCGCCAGGCGACCGCGAGGCAAGCCGTCTGGTGAACCGTCAGGCCGTGGCGGTACCGAGGTTCTCGTCGCCGAGGTGCCACGACGGGTGCGGATCGGCCAGGTCGAACACCAGCCCGAACTCTGTCACTGGTTCGGAATCCCACGCCAGCACCCGGCCGGCGACCCGGTTGCCACCCGCCCGTTTGGCCACATACATCAGCGCATCGGCGGCACGGAGGGCGTCGGAGGCCTCAGGCGGTTCGCGTCGGAAGGTCACGACGCCGACGCTCACGGAAATGTAGGGGCTGCGGGCGTGGGTCCGGCGGTTGACGACGCTGCGCAGCCGCTGGATCGCCTTCAACGCATCCTGCTCATCGGTGTCGGGCAGCAAGAGAGCGAATTCGTCGCCCCCGACCCGCCCGAACACATCGAACTCCCGAATCGACCCCAGCACGCTCGAGGCCAGGATCCGCAGCATCTCGTCGCCTTCGGCGTGTCCGAGTTCGTCGTTGACCCGCTTCATGTTGTCAAGGTCGATAAAGGCCAGGGTGAGGGGGGTGGCGTTGCGAATGGCCCGCGACCGTTCCCGCTCAAAGGCCTCGAGCACTCCCCGGGTGTTGAGCGCTCCGGTAAGCAGATCGGTGCGGCTCTGGCCGGCCAGCTTGTCGAACATGGTCCGGATCTGATGAATCGTCAGCACCAGCACCACGAACACGGCCACCTCGTTTCCGAGGTTCCACATGGCGGCTGTTACGGTCACGTCGTCCGGGGCGTACAGCAAGCTGGACATCAGGGCGGCACCAGACGCGACGATCGCCACGATGGCGCCCGCCACCCAGCCGGCATGGAACGTCACGCCCATGATCACCAGCGCATAGAAGAGGGCGAAACCGACGTGCGGAGTGGAAAGGGCGTCGATCACTCCAAGGATCGCCACAGAAGTCAAGCCGAGTGCTACCACCATGACCCGATGGGGAGTTCGAAAGGAGTGGGCAATCGTAAGAAGGGCTTCCAGGTCCGCCCGAAGCACGCCCCCGAGGACGGATCTGATTTTTCTCATTGTCAATTTCCTTGTCGGCCGTATCGGCCTGCCCCTGAGCGATTTCCCAGCTTATGCCACCTAGAGTGGCCTGCGAAGCGGCTTTCGAGCGAGAAACTATACGCAGAGTGGCCGACGGAGATTCAGTTGAGCGGGATGCCCAGCGAATAGGTGGCGGCTCGAAGCTCCCAGGGGGTGCGGGCGATCCCTGGGAACTCGGCCACGTCGGTGAGGTAGCAGGCACCGAGGCGAGCGTCATGTCGGCAGATTGGCTCAACCTTCGGCTGGTCGAGAGTGTCGAAGACCACTTCCAGCAACGCGGCGCCATCGATGCCGCCGACCGAGTCGAGCAGGCCTGAGAACGTGTCGGGCCCGGTGACGATGGCGAGATGATGGAAGGCGCAATATCCGTCGCTGGTAGCTTCGGTGCATCCGGCTTGCTGGCAGGTCCTCGTTGTTTTCATACAACGGACATCGGCGGCCCGAAAAGCCCCTAGAGAAGGGACCTTTTCGATGCTGAGGGGTCTAGTCCAGGCCTGGCGCGCGACCTAACTAGTCACCCAGCCAAGCGAATGCTCATGAAATCCTCTGCCACCTCGAATCCGGCCTCTCGCACTGCCTGCGCCTGCGGAGAATCCGGCTCGGCAACGGGGTTCGAGTGGTTGAGATGAGTGAGGATGAGCCGCCGCTCGGCGGCCAGGTGCCCGAACCTCTCGACGGTGTCCGCTACCAGAGGATGCGGGATCTGGCTTAGATCCCGGCCCGGGATTTCATCCAGGCTGAAGAAGCTGGCATCGAGGAAACTCACGCGATGCCGGGCGATTTCCTCCTCCGCGCTCGGCCACTGGTCCCACGAGTCGATATCCGGCAGAAACAGGACGTCGTCGTTGACCGAGATCCCCACCGTGTCGGTGAACTCACCGCGATGGGGCACCGGGACCAGCCGCAGGCCGAGCCCGGGGCCGACCTCGAAGGGGCCGAACCCAGAACGGATGTCGAGATGCCCATCGTCGATCAGGGCCCGCCACGGTTGATTGGCCCGCAGGTAGCCGGCCATGGAGGGAGATACCCAGGTTGGAAGCGACTTGGCGTTGTGGGCTTCCTTACCGAACTGCACCAGCCCGGTGTAGTGACCCATATGGGCGTGGGTCAGCGTGATGTGGTCGACCGCGTTACCGGCGGTCCGGCTCCGATAAGGGGCGCCAGCCTCGAGGTGGGCGATCTGAGCCTTGACGTCTGGCGTGCAATCTGCCAACAGGGTCGTACCGTCGTCCATCACGACGGCCAGGCTCGACACCAGGCGGGGACGGCCCCGGCCGCGACTTCCGAGTTGCGGGTTCCCGCCGTCCTGGGCGGTCCCGAGCACGATGAGAGTCCCGGTCATTGGCCGTGACTCTAGGAGCGGGACTCCGGAACGGCGCCTCGGGTTGCCTGCTCCCGAAGCTACGATCTCGGCGTGCAGCGAACGATCACCATCGACCCGGCTCCCGACCTTCGCCTTACGCTCGGGCACCTCAACGGCGGAACCACTCACCCCGACCGGCCGCTCACCGCCGACTTCGGCTGGAGGTCCAGCCGGACCCCCGCCGGACCCGTTACGCTGCGCTTGCAGGTCGACAGGACCCGGGTGCGGGCAACCGCCTGGGGGCCCGGTTCCAGCTGGGAGCTGGAACGCCTCCCTGAGCTGCTGGGAGCGGGCGACGACCCGGACAGTTTCCCCACGGATGGACATCGACTGATGCGTGAGCTCAAAGCCAGGTTCCGCAGGCTGAGAATCGCTCGAACCGAACGAGTCCACGAGGCCATCGTCCCGGTGATACTTGGCCAGGTGGTCACTCGCACCGAGGCCCGCCGGGCCGAGCGCCGGCTGATCGAGACTTACGGCGAGCCCGCCCCCGGACCGGAGCCGATGAAGCTGCAACCGTCGCCCGACGTGCTGGGCCGCCTCAAATATGAGGATTTTCATCCGCTCGGTATCGGCCGCAATAAGGCGCGCATCATCATCGGCGTGAGCAGGCGGGCGTCCCGTCTCGAGGAGATCACCGCCCTGAGCTCGGAGGCTGCTGAGACTCGCCTGCGGTCGTTGCCGGGAATCGGCCCGTGGAGCTCGGCGCTGGTTGTCTCCGAGGCCCTCGGCGACCTCGACGCGGTACCGGTCGGTGACTACCACTTGCCGAACACGGTGGCGTGGGCGCTGGCGGGCGAGGCACGGGCCAGCGACCGGCGCATGCTGGAATTGCTCGAGCCGTACCGGCCCCAACGGTATCGAGCTGCGCTCATGTTGAAGCTGTCCGGGATCGGCGCGCCCAGATACGGGCCCCGCACCGGAGTCCGATCCTTCGCCACATACTGAGGCCAGGACGCCGGTCTACCCCCAAGCCGGTTTTTCCCACCCACCCCGAAAAGCCTGGAATTGTAGGGTTTCGGGGGTAAAGTCCCGATCGATAAGGGGGGAGCCTCAATTTGGGGCTCCGTTCTGGGCACAGTAGGAAGGACCCATATGAACAAGACAGAGATGGCGAAGAAGCTCGCCTCGAAGGTAGACATCAGCCAGGCAAAGGCCCAAGAGGTGGTCGATGCCATCTTCGATACCACTCCTGGCAAGGGCATCATTGCTGTCGAGCTCGACGCTGGCCGCGAGGTTTCAGTTGCAGGTTTCGGCAAGTTCGATACCAAGTTCCGCAGCGCCCGCCAGGGTCGCAACCCGGCAACCGGCGCAACCATCCAGATTGCGGCCAAGACGTATCCTGTTTTCAAGGCCTCGAAGGGTCTGAAGGACCGGGTCGCCGAATAACGAGCTTCCTACTCGCTCGAGAAAACCCCGCCGGTGGCGGGGTTTTTTCATGGCTGCGGGAACCTGAGTCCCTCACGACAGGATCTTGATCGGACCCTCAAATCCCGGGCCCTCCCGCAGGAATTGCACCCGGCCGGCGAGACCGAACTCGCCTACGGTCCCGCTGGCGGCGTCGACGATAACGGCCCGCCGGGTGCCGTCCGGGGCCACCCGGTTCACCAGCACCGTTTCGCCGTCAAAATCGAGGCTTTCCACCTCGCCAACGGCCTCGGGCAGGGAGATACGCTTGACTTCCTCAGCGAGATCCAGGTCGTAGACGATCAGCTCCCGCATCTCGCCGGGCCCCGGCTGCACGAAGGCAACAAAGCTCCCGAGCGGGCCAAGCGCGGGGTGCGTGGGGCACGTGGGGTCATCCTCGGTGCACCCCGGCTGTGGATTGGAGGCGAGGTCGATTACGGCTCCCTGGTCGTTGCGGAACTCAAAGAACAATTGGATCCCCGATCTCTGCTGCAGGAGGAAGCGGCCACCCCCGTAGCTGACGGAAATCGGTCCCGACTCGGTCGCACCCACCTCACCGAGCACCCGGTCACCGGCTTCGAAGTCATACACCGCCAACCGCTCGACCCGCTTGGCCGGATCGTCTGGGTCGTCGACGATGGTGAGTATCAAATGTGGTCTGCCATCGATGACCTCGGTCCCCCACAGCTTGAGCAGGCTTCCATCGATCACATCGAGCCGGGGCTGGGCGTCGGGGCTGGTGGCTCGCGACCAGAAGATCCGTTGATCGGCCGCGGGGTCGATGCCGGCGCCGGGCAGTTGAAAGACGAACCCGCCCTGCAGGTCGTCGAACGCCGCTTCGACCGGCGTGTCGACGAGTCGGCGGGGTGATCCTCGCCCCTCGAGGACGGAGAAGCCGGTTTCGCTGACAATCGCTACCGGGCTGGGAGTGTCGATGACCAGCAGCGTGGTCGACGTCGATGAAGTAGTGGTGGATGGAGGAGGCAAAGTCGTAGTCAAGGAGCCGGCCAGCGCTTCGGGCGTCGTCGGAGGGCTGTTGAAGTCCGCAAAGGTCAGGAGTGGTCCCTCCGAGCTGCTGCCAGAGCAGGCCGCGAGGACAATGGTGAGAAGGAGCAGGGTTTTCCGCATGATTAGGGCCGTCTCACTACTTTACGGCAGTCCTAACTGGGCTCCTGAGAGGTTTAGGAAGGGCCGGGAACGTAGTTCCCGGCCCTACAAGCCAACCGCGGGAAGCAGCAGGCTAAGGACCGCCGAAGCCGCCATCAACGCTCTCGAAGGCGGCTGCCGGGTACTCGCCAAGGTTGGCGACCACCGCAATCGACACCACCACCATCAAGAGCAATATGAATGCGTACTCGACGAGGCTTGCGCCTTCCTCCTTTTCGACAAAGGTCCGCAGCATCATTGCAACAGTCCTCATGCGTCCTCCTTCCTTCCCACCTCATCGGCGGGTGCCCGGATTTCTTGATACCCTCCCGGCATGAAACTCACCGAAACCGCTCGTTCCGAGTTCCTGGCAGAGCATCCAGGATGGGAGCTGGAAGAGGAATCGATCCACCGAACCTTCGCGTTTGGCGATTTCACCGAATCGGTGGGGTTCGTGGTGCGCGTCGGATTCCTCGCCGAGCGGGCCGACCACCATCCGGACATCGATGTCCGTTGGAACAAGGTGACGCTCACTCTGTCCACTCACAGTGAGGGAGCGCTCACCGAGAAAGACACCGGGTTGGCGGCTGAGATCGACGGACTCGTCTAGCCCGCTGCCCGCTCAGGCAGAGTCGGCTGGAGATATGACGGTTAGCGGGACGATGAGTGGATGGCCATCGTCGCCCGCGAGCTGGCAGTGGGCCTCGATGGTGCCGGCAACCTCGAACTCGATTTCACCTTTTACCAGTTGGTACCCAAACTTGCCAGGCTCAATCATCACCGGTTGCCGGTTGCGGGCTATCTCTTCGCCCTCGCGCCGGAATACGACTTCGAGGGCGCTCGAGCCAGACTCATCCGATCCGCAGCGGATGAGAGCGATGAGATGCGGCTCCAGGGTGATTGGGAATGAATCCACGGCCAGACTGAAGTGGACCCCGCGGAGATCAATGCGCGTAGACGGGCCCTCCACCTGGCGAAACTCGAAGTTCTCGACGAACAAGGCCGACAGAATCTGCATCGCGAGAGGCTAGGGCGGTTGGCGGTTGGCGACTAGTTCAGGTTGAGCGTGATGCCGGCCATCTCGGCCCGGACTTCCCACACAGTGTGGCCGACACCGGGGAACTCGCAGCATTCGCTCAGGAAGCAATCGCCCATGATGGATCCGTGCGAGCACACCCAAACGAACTCCTCGTCACGCTCCTCATCGTCGGTCCAGAGCCCGGCTACTTCGGTGCCGTTGGCAAGGTCGACGAGCTCGAGGTCCATCTGGTGGCTCCAGCAGAAGAGGTATCCCCGCAGGCGTCTTTGACTGCAGTCTTCGATGTTGCAGACAGTTCCAACGGTCATGCCTTGGTTATCGGCACCGGATGGGACCACGTTGAGTGATCAGAGGGAGGCGGGGTTGGTTACCCCTTCGCGCCAAATCGCCGCCAGCTTGGGCACGTCGTCCTCGTATTCGAAGAACACCCGCCACCCGAGCCGATCCGGCTCACTGAACGTCATGCTCGGGAAGTTGGTCAGCTCGACCGGGACCTCGACCACCGCCTCAGCCACTGCTCGTCCGTCGAACTGGGTGATGGCCTCCTTGAGGGGGTCGGCGACGATCGAACTGAATTCGCCCCGCACCGAAGGGGTCGAACCGGTCGGGTCCCACCAACCCCAGGAAGCATCACCGTGGAGAAGGGTGGCCAGAGCCTCACCGCTGAAGTGCTTGGGCGGGGCGTAGTAGGCAATCTCCAATCCGTGACCGGACACGAGCGGTGTCAGGTCGCCCCGGACGGTGATGGTGTCGGCCAGACCCGAGAGCAATGCCCCCACTGCGTCGTCCGAGGCGAAGGTGCCGGCGGCCACCGCCGGGGTCACAAACCGGGCTATCACCCAGGCGTCGCCTTCCGGAGTCTCGACTTCGACCCAGATTGCAGACCCGCGCTGGGCCCGGCGACCCGTTGAACGGATTCCGGCCTCGGCGGGCTGGTAGCGATATCTCAACGGATATTCCTCGCCGGGACCCTCCAACGCCGTGAGGACTCCCCCGGGAGGCACCCTCACGACCGCCAGCGTGCCCGGGCTGGTGGTCGGTAGATACACCGGGCCCCGCCCGATGAGGAAGTTACGGCTGAACCCGAACAGAATGGAGCCAAGGAAAGCGAGTCCCACCGCCAACAGCGGAACGCCGAGCAGGCCGGCCATCTCGGTAACGGTGCCAACCAGCAGCCTGATACTGTCGACCACGACGCCGGACGGGGGCGCAGCCGGCGGAGGCTCAACATCTTCGACCGACACCAGATCAATGGCCACGAGGCCTCCATCGATCTGAGTGACGCGCACCGTCACGATGCCGGTGCTGGAGCTGCCACCGCCGTCGGTTACGAGGTAGGTGAAGGTGTCGGTTCCATTCCACTCCGGGGGTGGAACATACAGGAACGCCCCGTCGGTCAAGGTCACCGTGCCGGCACCAAGCGTCCCGAGCGCAATCCGGACCGGATCACCCTCGGGGTCGAAGATGCCCTCCGGGATGGGGATCCTGAGTTCGGGGGTGAACTCGAGCACGGTGTCGAGGTTGGGCGTGACCGGGGGATCGTTGATCGCCACGATGGCCAGCACCACCGTGGAGGTACCGAGGCCGCCGCGGCCGTCGCTGATTCCGTAGCTGAGCGACTCGGCCCCATTGAAGTTGCGGTTGGGCCGGTAGGTGTAGGTACCGTCGCCGTTGGGCGAGAGGCTGCCGTTGGTAGGCGCATCGATCCAGGTCACGAAGACGGCGTCTCCGTCGGGATCTGAGTCGTTGGCGAGCGGAGCCACCAGGGCGCTGGTGTCCTCGTCCAGGGTAATGAGATCAGAGACACCGAGCGGCGCCGCGTTGATCGGAGGCAGGAGAGCGGCCTCGCTCACCACAACGATGACGGCCGCCGATGCCGTGTTGCCCCCCGGATCGGCGACCACGATGTCCAACAGATATGAAGGAGTGACCTTGGCATCGAGGGCGGCAACCAGGATGAGTTCGCCGGTGCTCGGATCGATGGTGAACCGTCCGGCCGGATCACCGCCCACCAGAGCGAATATGACCGACTGACCCTCGGGATCCCACCCCGAAACCGATCCAACGGTTGATCCGACCGGGAGGGACTCAACTATTGGGAAGGCGGCGGGCGCAGCCACCGGCGGCTCATCGATGTCCCCGACGTTGACAATCACATCGGCGAGGGCAAATGCCCCGGACGGATCCGTTGCCGAGACGGTCAGCGAGTAGCTGGGAATGGCCTCGTAATCAAGAGCCGCGGCCAGGCTGATCGTGCCGGTGAGGGCGTCGATGCCAAAGGTCGGATTCGGCGTTGTGAGCGCAAACACGAGAGAGTCGCCGTCGGCGTCGGAAGCGGTGGGGCCACCGAGGCTGGTTCCAGGGACCGTGTTCTCGCCCGGTGTGAGCACAGTTCCGGCCATCACAGGGACGTCGTTGACGGGGTTGACGGTGATTCCCACTGCGATCGGTGCGGTCACGTCGATGCCGTCGGTGGCAGTGAAGGTGAACCCGTCTGCGAAGCTCTCTGATCCGTCGTGTGTGTATGAAAATGATCCGTCGGAGAGCAATGAGAGCGTGCCGAACGCCGGACCGCCGTCGAGCACCGCCGAGATCAGGTCGCCCTCGGCATCAAACGCTCCCGCCAGAACACCACCCGCCGCTCCGGGGGAGAGGACGCCGCCCTCGTCGACCACGTAGGCCGCGGGCAAGACCACCGGCGCCACATTGATTTCGTTGACGGTGGCGGTGACGGCCTCTGAATCGTTGAGACCCGGAGTCCCATCATCGGTCACCACCAAATCAAAGGCATACGAACCCGGCCCCTGGGTCTCAGAAGGCGTCCAGGAGAACACCCCACCCGGAGTAATCGACGCCCCCACCGGAGCCCCCACCAGTGAGAAAGTAAGCGCATTAGCCGGCGTGTCCGGATCAGAGGCGGTGGCGGTGAACGACAAAAGGGTGAGTTCATCGATTGATTGATCCCCCACCGGATCCAGGGTGGGAGCCAGGTTGATTTCGTTGACGGTGACGGTGATGGTTTCTGAGTCCGACAGGTTGGTGGGTGACCCATCGGTTTCGGTCACCACCACATCAAAGGTGTAACCACCAGGACCCTGTGCTTCGGTCGGGGTCCAGGAGAAGGCGCCACCGGGGGTGATCGACGCTCCCGCTGGTTCACCCACCAGACTGAACGTCAACAAGTTGGCCGGCGTGTCGGGGTCAGAGGCGGTGGCAGTGAACGAGAGGTTCACCAGCTCATTGATGCTCTGATCCCCCACCGGATCCAACATCGGTGAAAGGTTGACTTCGTTGACGGTGACGGTGATGGTTTCTGAGTCGTTGAGACCGGGGGTCCCGTCGTCGGTTACCACCACATCAAAGGCATACGAACCCGGACCCTGGGCTTCAGATGGCGTCCAGGAGAACACTCCGGTGTTGGGATCGATCACCGCTCCCACCGGAGCGCCACTCAAGGAGAACAACAACGTGTTGACCGGAGCATCCGGATCA
>CAMYMH010000008.1 GCA_947259275.1 uncultured Acidimicrobiaceae bacterium
GGAGCGCCGCCGGCCTGAGCCTCGCCCATCAGGCGGTCCTGGAGCTGCTCGAGTCGGCCGGGCTGCAACTGGAGAAGTTCGACCGGTTCCGCAGCTGAGAACACGAACCCGGTTGTGTCCGAGGTACCCCCTACCCGGCGGCGACATCTACAGGCTCGCCAGAAACCCAGTGAGCAGTCGGTCGTACTCTCCGGGGTTCAGGTTCCACGACTCGAGGTGTTTGGCGTTCTCCACGGTGTGGTAGGTCGCGAGGCCCGGAACAAGCTCTGCCAGGGCATTGCTGGTGGCAACCGGGACGATGTCATCCTCGAGCCCGTGGAAGAGCAGGACGGGAACATTGACCTCCTCGGCGCGCTCGAGGTAATCGAGCCGACCCCACTCCACGTCATATCGGATTCCCGCCATCCACTTGGCGGTAGCGGTGAGCGTGCCGGGGATGGGTAGCCCGACCAGCGGCAGGCTGCGGCTCGCGGCCCCGTGATCGACGGCGGCACCCAGGTCGAGCATGGGAGCATCGAGAATCACGCCTCGGACACGATCGGCCAGAGGCGACTCGTAGAGGAAGTTGGTGACGATTCCGCCGCCCATGCTGTATCCGAGGAGTACGACGTCGGATGCACCTTCGGCGAGCGCGTACTGGACGGCTGCTTCGAGGTCCTCCCATTCGGTAAGCCCGTATTGGAGACGACCGGACGGGTCGGCCGGCGCCTCCGGATGATTGCGGTAGCTGATGACGAGTGCCGGGTATCCGTTCCCAACGATCGCCTTCAGCGGCCTGAGGACGTCTCGGCGGGTCAGTCCGATTCCGTGCACGAGCACGACCCAGGTCGTTTGGTCCCCGTCGATGAACCAGGCGGGGTTCTCGCCAAGGCTCGATGGGTAGGTCACGTCGGTGAAGGCGAACCGGAACGCCACCATCGGGTCGCCTGGGTATGCCTTTCCGTCGTGCTGCGCCAAATCACCGGCGACCGGTCGCGAGCCGGTAACGAGTTCGAGGCGCCATTCCACCGTATCTTCGCCTGTGGCGATGAGCTCGGTGAGCTGGCCGTAGCCGCTCGCCCACTCCAAGCCCCACACACCCGGCACGAGCAGCTCATCTGGTCCCTCGGCGGTCGACAGCGTGATCGACTCGGTCCCGATGGCGACTACCGGGATGTCGAAGTCGGTGGTGCTCGGGTCCGGCTCGAGTGCCGATGAGTAGATCACGCCTGAGAAGTACCAGCCACCGGCGAGGTGGAACAACACCAGCACGCCGACCACGACTGCCGACCACTTGACAAGGGGACGTCTATAGCGGTGCGTTCGGTCGGTCGTCGGCTGTAATCCGAGCTCCATGGTCACCTCCCGGGCACCATGCCCTAGCTGCTCGGATCTTGATGTACCCGATCTGGGAAACCGTGGATAGTGCCGAACGGACCCATCGAGTCTTCCTACCCTGACCCGATGACCTCGAGCCGGACGTTTCCCACCGGGCGGATTGCCGTGCTCGGCCTCGCCACGATCGGTGCCTACGGCGCCTGGTTCTATGCCTTCGGAGTTCTACTCGATCCCATCATCGACGACACCGGCTGGAGTGAAGCGACGCTGGCCGCCACCTATGGCGCCAGCCTGCTGCTGGGTGGTGTGGCGGGCTTGGGGGGCGGCTGGCTGCTCGATCGCTTCGGCAGCCGGTTTGTGTTCTCCGCCGGCGCGATCGTCAGCCTGGGAGCCTGGGTGGTGGCGGCGAACGCCCAGTCGGTCGTCGTGTTCGCGCTGGCCGGTGCCATCGGAGGTGGATCTCTCGGGGCGCTGGCCTTCTATCACGTGACCCAGACCGTGGCGGTCCGGATCACGCCCGCCGATCCGAACCGGGCCATCGCAGTTCTCACCATCTGGGGGGCCTTCGCGAGTGTGATCTCGATCCCCGCCACCGCCTGGCTGGAGGCGCAGTTTGGGTGGCGAGTGGCGCTGGTGGTGCTGGGGACCGTGGCGGCGGCGACACTCGGGATGGCGGCGGTGTCGGTGCCATCACCGGGGGCGATTGGCTCCGGCCTCCGCCCAATCGTCGATTCACTACGGGTCAGCCTCGCCAACTCGTACGTCCGCCGGTTTTTCGTTGCACAGGCCTTCGCCGGCATGGCGGCTTCGGTGATCATCGTGTACCAGGTGCCGGCAATGACCAGCGCGGGGCTGTCAATCGGCCTCGCCTCAACCATCGCCGGTTTTCGCGGCTTCGCTCAGCTCGGCGGAAGGCTCCCACTAACACCGATGGTGGCCGCGCTCGGCGTTGGCCGCAGCATGCAACTCGCCTATGCCACCCTGGTGGTCGGGTCACTGTTCCTCGCGGTGTCCGGGTCGCTGCTGCCGGCGATTCTGTTCGCGGTCTTCGCCGGCTTCGGGGTCGGTGCGCTCTCGGCGCTGGTCGGCATGTATGCCGCCGAGGTCTTCGAACCCGGGAGCCTCGGCACGGCGATGGGCCTGACGTCGCTCGTGTTCGGCATGGTTGGTTCGATCGGCCCGGTGGTGGCCGGCCGGATCGCCGAGGCGAGTGGATCGCGGGTGTGGCCGGTGCTGGGCGCCGGTGTCCTGTCGTTGGCCGCCGGTGTGGCGATCAAACCGGTTCCGAAGGACATCTAGAAAAGCAGGTTCAATCGAACAGCTGGCCCTGCGGGTCGGGGCGCCGGTAGCGGGGCTCGGTGATCTCCGGAATGGTGTCCATGAACGCCCAGCTCTTGCGGTGGATGGGACTGGGGCCGAGTCTGGCCAGGCCGGCGACATGATGGGGACCGTTGTAGCCCTTGTTGTTCTCGAAGTTGTAGCCGGGGAAGCGGATGGCCATCCGGCGCATGATCCGGTCCCTGGTCACCTTGGCGAGGATCGAAGCCGCGGCCACCGACAGGCAGACGGCGTCTCCCCGCACGATCTTCTTGGTGCGGCCCCCCACGAAGTCCCAGTTGCCGTCGATGATGGCGATGTCGGGTCGCATACCGAGGCCGGCCAGAGCGCGGCCCGCCGCGATCCTCTGAGCCTCCGACATGCCGTATCGGTCGCACTCCCAGTGGGAGGCGTGACCGACGGCCCAGGCCTCGACCCAACCGGCGATGCGGTCGAACAGTGCCTCGCGCTCATCTTCATGCAGCATCTTGGAGTCACGCACTTTGTAGATGCGCCGGTCCTTGGGAACCACGGCGGCGCCGACGCTGATCGGCCCGGCCCACGAGCCGCGGCCCACCTCGTCGACGCCGGCCACGATTTCTAGACCCTGCGACCACAGTTCCCGTTCGAAATGAAGGCCGGGAGACTGGCGCTTGATCGCCTTGCGGAGTTTGGGGACCGTGGAGGTGGTCATCGCTGGCGAGCGTACCAGTCGCGGGCGTAGTCTCAGGCGATGCCGAGCCGTCTCGACCGCGTGCGCGTTATCTCGCTGGCGCTGCCGGAGGCGACGGAACGCGAGACCTGGGGCCATCCGACCTTCCGGGTGGCCTTGCCAGGCGGGTGACATGAAGGTCACGGTCGTGGGCGCCGGTGTCATCGGGATCACCTCGGCCATCCGCTTGCGCGAAGCCGGGTTTTCCACCGACATCGTGGCGGCCGACCTGCCGGCCGACACGGCGGCCTCCTCGGTGGCGGGCGCCATCTGGTACCCGTATGGCTCGTCGCCCGATTCCCGCGCCGCCGGATGGGGGCGGCATTCGCTTGGGGTATTCACCGAGTTGGCGGAGGAGGCGGCCCCGGGCCTCGCCCTCAAGGAGATGCTGGACCTGCGGGTGGCGCGCGGTTCCGATCCCTGGTGGGCCGATCCCGGCCGGGGGTTTCGGCACGCCGACGGTGATGGCCTCCCCCCCGGGTACGCCGGCGGCTTCCTCCAGCAGACGGTGGTCATCGATGTCGTCCCGCATCTCGAGTACCTTTCGGCCCGTTTCGAATCCCTCGGCGGGCGCATTGCCCAGGAGCATCTGACCGGGCTGGACGACCTAGCGGCAGAAGGCCTGGTGGTGAACTGCACCGGGGTCGGGGCGGGGACCCTGGTGGGTGACCCAGGGGTGACACCGATCCGCGGCCAGGTGGTGCGGGTAGGTGGGGTCAACGTGCAACGGGTGACGATCGTCGATGAAGGCCCGCTCGCCTATGCCTACGTCATGCCCCATGGGTCCGAGGCGGTGTTAGGCGGGACCCGCCGACCCGGCCAATGGGACCGGACCCCCGACGAGGCGGTTAGCGAGCAGATACTCGAAAAGGCCGTGCTGCTGGAGCCGGCTCTGGCCGCGGCCGAAGTCATCGGCGTGAAGGTTGGGTTGAGGCCCGGCCGGGAGCGGGTACGGCTCGAGCACGAGGCGATCACCGGCACACCCGGCATCATTCACAACTACGGTCACGCCGGCAACGGCTGGTCGTTGTCGTGGGGTTGTGCCGACGAAGTCGTGGTGCTGGCCACCCGGGCGGCCGGGTAACCTCCCGCAATGGCGCTTTACCAAAGCTTTGCCCGATGGGCCGGTGACAAGCCCTGGTTCCGTCCGGTGGCCAGACGGGTACTTCCCAGGGTGGACTCCCGGCTCCTGCAATCCCGCGGCTGGCAAGCAACCCCCTTCCCCACGCTCCTGCTCACCACCACCGGTCACCGGTCGGGTGAGCTGCACCACGCTCCGCTCTACTACCTGGAGGACGACGGATTCGTCGTCATCGCATCCAACTACGGGAACCAGGAGCCGGACTGGTCCCGCAACCTGGCGGCAGAACCGACCTGCACCATCAAGGTGGGAAAGTCCCGGCGGGCGGCCCAGGCTGAGCGGGTACCCGACGAAAATTGGGCACACTGGCTGGATCGGTTCGCAGCGTTCTATCCGCCCTACCGCGACTACGTAGCCCGCGCCGGCCGCGATATTCCCATCTGGAAGCTGACGCCCTTGCCGGCGCCGGGTGTGCCCTAGCCGGCCTCGACGGATTTGGCGGCGGTATCGACGGGCTCGACCGGCACCGGCTCAACCGCACGCTCCATTTCCACTCGGAACTGGCGGCGGGCTCTGACGGCCGCCACCAACAGCACGGCTGCGGCCACGAAACCGAGAGTCCCCACCGATACCAGCCAGGCGGTGGTGGTGGTCGAGTAGTCGGCCATATAGAGAAAGAGAACCGCGATCGCTCCGACGGCGAGGGAAAGCGCCGCCGCGATGAGGTGGCGGCGTGGCGGCGGTGGCGGCGTGTATGGCACGACTAATAGCGCCCTTTGATCTCGGTCCAGCATCACAATTCCCTCGGCTCCCGCGAGGGCCAGAATGCCAAGCGCTGGGAACGACGCCAAGCTCACCGCACGCATTTATTTCGCGAGTCGCCGACAGGGCCTGGTGGTGGTGATACGCCCTACTATCCGGTCATGAGAGTCGCGGTCATCGGAGCCGGCAGCTGGGGCACCACGGTTGCCTCCCTGGCCGCCCAATCGGCCGATGTGCGGTTGTGGGCACGGCGGCCCGAGCTGGCTGCGGCCATAAACGCCACCGGCCGGAACGACGACTACCTGGCGGGCTTTTCGCTTCCCACCGGGTTGGCCGCCACCGCCGACCTGGGGGAAGCGCTCGATGGTGCCGACGCGATAGTGATGGGCGTTCCGTCGCACGGGTTCCGGACAGTTCTGGAGGAGGCAGCCGTCGAGGTGGATGCCCAGACTCCGATCATCAGCCTGACGAAGGGCCTCGAGGCAGAATCGAACATGCGGATGACGGAGGTGGTCGCCGACGTGCTTCCAGATCATGACCCGGCCGGAATCGGCGTACTTACCGGCCCCAATCTGGCGCGGGAAATCATGGAGGGCCAGCCGGCCGCCTCGGTTATCAGCGTCCGGGACGAGCAGATCGCCACCGCGCTGCAGTCGGTATTCATGACGCCTTCACTACGCGTGTACTCGAATACCGACGTCGTCGGCTGTGAGATGGCCGGCTCACTCAAGAATGTGATGGCGCTGGCTGCCGGAATGGCTCACGGTCTCGAGTACGGCGACAACTCGATGGCGACTCTCATCACCCGGGCGCTAGCAGAGCTCAGCCGCCTCGGGCGGGCCATGGGCGGTAATCCGGCTACGTTCGCCGGTCTGGCCGGCATGGGTGATCTCATCGCAACCTGCATCAGCCCGTTGTCGCGCAATCATCGAGTGGGGGTTGCGCTCGGACAAGGCAAAGCACTCGAGGACATCATCGCCGAGATGAACATGGTGGCTGAGGGGGTCAAAACGACGCCGGTGGTATTGGAACTGGCGGCCCAACACAGCGTGGAGATGCCGATCGCCCAGCAGGTCGCCAACGTGCTCGATGGGCAGCCGGTCACCCAGATGCTGGCCGAGCTCATGGGCAGACCGCCCAAAGCCGAAGGCGCCTGAGCAGGCTCGTGGGGGAGGCCGGAACCACTCTTGTGGGGGATGACGTCGCCAGGTGAATCCGAGATGATGGGTACACGATCACTGAGGAGATGAAAATGTTCACGCTGGTTCTATGGATTCTGCTGGCGGTGCTTTCGCTGCCGCTTGCCATCCTGGCGCTGGTCTTGTGGCCGATCGTGTGGCTGATATCGCTGCCACTGCGGTTGGCCGGCGTCACCCTGAAGGCGGCTTTCGACTTGATCGGTGCCGTCATCGGCCTGCCGGCCCGACTCTTGCGGGGTCCGGCCCGGACGTGACCCCCGGGCTCGGAGTTGGACGCGAGGCGGCTCGGGATATCATCGATCCCACATATCAGGGAGTTTGTGAATTGCGTTTGACGAATCAGAAGCAGCGGATCAGCGCGCTGCAACAGGTACCGCTGCTTGCCGGCCTCAGCCGTGCCAGTCTCGGCCAGCTGGCTCACCGGGCTGAAGAAGTTGAGGTCCGGTCGGGTGCCTACCTCACTCGCCAGGGTGCCCTCGGCTCGGAGGTGTACGTCGTGCTCGACGGCAGCTTCGTGGTCCGCCGCCACACCCGCACGGTGGCGACTCGGAAGAAAGGCGAAGTTTTCGGCGAGATGTCACTCATCGACGGTATGCCACGCCGGGCCAACGTCGTGGCCGAGAAGGACTCGACGGTGCTGGTGGTGCACAAGCGGGACTTCGAACAACTCCTTGACACTCCTCGGATTGCCCGGGGCGTGATGCAGACGCTGGCTTCTCGCCTACAGGAAGCCGACAAGAGGATCCTCGGTTAGCTTGCCGCTGCCCGCCCGTCCGTCGGGGTCGACCTCCGGCTGTTTGCACGAGCGCCTATGCTGCGGCCCGTGACGGCCGCCGAGAACCTCTTCGACAAGAGCCACGAGTACGAGCAGATGCTCGATGCGGGGATCCAGCTCTCCGGGGAGACTCGCGAGTGGTTCATGGTGGAGCGGATTCGTGACCTTCAGGCACAGCTTCCGCCCGATTTCCGACCGAGGCGGGTCCTCGACTTCGGCTGCGGCATTGGGGACACGGCCGCGCACCTGGCGAAGGTCTATCCCGAGGCGAAGGTCGTTGGAGTCGATACCGCAGAGGAGGCCATCGCCCACGCGCGTGAGGTGCATGGCGGCGAGCGGATCAGCTTCCGCCCGCTTGGCGAGCTGGACGCCGAGCCTGCCTTCGACCTCTGCTACACGAACGGCGTGTTCCATCACATCCCGCCCGCCGAGCGGGAAGGGGCCGTGAGCCTGGTCCATCGCGCAATGGCGTCTGGGGGCCGCTTCGCCCTGGTGGAGAACAACCCCTGGAATCCGGGGGCGCGTCTGGTCATGTCGCGCATCGACTTCGACCGGGATGCGATCATGCTCTGGCCCAGGGAGACGCGCGCTCTGCTGGCGTCGGGGGGGTTCGAAGAGACGACCGCGCCACGCTTCCTCTTCCTGTTCCCCCGCTTGCTGGCCTTCCTCCGCTTCCTGGAGCCCTCGCTCGCCCGGCTGCCGCTGGGCGCCCAGTACTACGTCGTCGGCACCAAGGCCTGAAGCCCATGTCCCAGAGCTCCTCTCACCTTCTCACCATCGTCATTCCCGCCCTGAACGAGGAAGACGCGATCGGAGACACCGTCCAGCGCTGTCTGGATGCGCGCGCACACATCATCGAAACCTCGGGGGTGGAGGAGATCGAGATCATCGTGGTGAGCGACGGCTCCACTGACCGGACCGAGGAGATCGCGCGGAGTTTCGATGAGGTCGCGGTGCTGGTGTTCGTGGAGAACCGCGGGTACGGCGCCGCGATCAAGGAGGGCTTCGGGCACGGCACGGGCGATCTTGTGTCGTTCCTCGACGCCGACGGGACCTGCGACCCCCTCTTCTTCGCCGATCTATGCCGCGCCGTCGACGAGCAGGATGCCGACCTGGTGCTCGGATCGCGTATGGGCAAGGACAGCGAGATGCCGAGGATCCGGATGATCGGGAACACGATCTTCGCCTGGATCCTGGGCCTCCTGAGCCGGAAGCGCGTCGACGATACCGCCAGCGGCATGCGGGTGATCCGCCGTTCGGCGCTCCCCAATCTGTATCCGCTCCCGGACGGCCTGCATTTCACGCCGGCCATGAGCGCGCGTGCCCTGTTGGAGGGCAGGCTGAATCTCGTTGAGCTGCCGATGACCTACTCCGAACGGGTGGGGCGCTCCAAGCTGAGCGTGCTGAAGGATGGCATGCGCTTCCTCACGTCCATCGTGCAGGCGGCCATCGCCTACCGCCCGGCCAGGCCGCTCTTGCTGGCATCCGCGGTGTTGGGAGTGTTGTCGGTGCTGCTCGCGGCGCAGCCCGCCGTCTTCTACATCCGCGAGGCGCGCCTCGAAGAGTGGATGATCTATCGGCTGCTGCTGGCCTCGCTTCTCGTGACGATCGCCTCGACCGGGGTGATGTCGTCCGTGGTGGCGGACCGCATCGCGGCTTCGGCCCACGGGCGGGCCCCGACCTCCCTCGGCGCCAGTGGCTGGGTATCGGGCCTCTTCACCCGGCGGGGACGACGAGTCGCCCTGGTAGCGCTGCTGGCTCCGGCCTTCCTGCTGGTACTCCCCGGCGTGCTCGAATACCTGAGCACAGGCCAAGTCGAAATGCACTGGTCCCGGGCAGCCCTCGCGTCCCTCCTGGTCGTAGTGGCAGCAATATTCGGCATCACCGTGTTCCTCCTCCACATGCTCGAGTTGATCGAGAAGCAGCGGGAGTCGGCCCCCGTTTCGCGGCCACCGGAGCGGGTTCACGAGGCGCGGCCCGAGGCGGAGCTGCGACCGTCTGATTCTGTGGATTTCCGCCAGGGTCGGCTGAAAGCCAGATGAAGAGACCCGTCAACCCGGGAGCGATTGGCGAGGTTGCACTGCGGTCAAACATCGCCAGCCGGTACGGGATCGAGTTCTGAACCGTTAACCGCCGCCGATGCCGCCGGGGGTGACTGCCTGTTTCACCTCGCTGAGAGCGCTGAGGAGTTCGCGGGTGGCCCACAGCAACACGACGAACATGACGAACAAGACGATGACAGTCAGGGCCCAGCGGATTCGGTAACGCATGAGCTGTCGGGGGTCTTCGACATACGTGAGCGGCAGCGTGGTCACCTCGCGCTCGGCAACGGCTGCAGCCGGGCGCGATCGCCGAAGCGACGGCCTCCGCTTCGGTGTCGGATCGGATTCTTGGTCTTCTTCGTCCGGGTGGCGGTCCCCGGCAGTGTCGAGCTCGGGGGCGGGTTCTTCGTCGTCGTCCTTGTCGGCTTCGATGGCATCGGTGACGGCGGGCTCATCGATGGTTGGCGGCTCGACCTGTGGAATCCCGACAGATTCGTCCGTTTTGGCCAGGACCACATCAGCAGCGGCGGCCGGGTCCGCTACCCGCAGTTCGGCGATGGGCTCCGAGGGGTCGGTCTCCTCGGTGAGCGGCTTGTCCGTATCGACCTCGGTGCCGGCCGGAGCGGGTGGCATCAGGTTGACGGCCGGCTCTGGAGCCGACTTGAGTGTGACCGCGGCCATTTGGGCGAGCTTGTCAGCGGGGACTTCCAGGAGTTTGGCGAGCGCCACGAGGTTGTCGGCCTTCGGTTTGGAGTCGCCGTTCGACCAATTCGACACGGTGATCGGCGATACGCCGAGGCTGGCGGCAACGTCGCCGAGCGTCAGCTCGAGCTCTCGCCGCCGCGCGGTGATGAATTCTGGGAACGAGTTCGCCGTCACGCCCTGTCCTTGCCTTGAGCGGACAGAATAGGCTCACCGCTCGGCTAGACCGCGACCTTCCGGGTGGCGGAACATCTCGAGTTCGACCGTCGAACCCGCAAGCAGGTCGCCGCTCCCGACCGGACTCACCAGCAAGGCGTCGGCCGACGCTAGAGCCGAGAGAACATTGGAGTCCTGGCCCCCGCTCGTCCGGGCGTGCGGCGTCGCCCCATCCCATCTCAGGGTCACCCGCACGAAGACTGTCTTGTCAGGATTGGTGTGCACGTCCTCGTCGGTGACCCCTGCCAAACGCGGTCGGAACAGCTGCGCCGAGCCCATCATGTGCAGCAGCGCCGGGCGTACCAATTGCTCGAAGGCCACGAAGACGGAGACGGGGTTGCCGGGCAATCCGAACAGCGGGGTGCCTTCGACCATTCCAAATGCGAAGGGCTTGCCGGGCTGCATTGCCACCTGCCAGAACTCGATGCCACCGAGCTCCGTGAGCACCGCTTTTACCAGGTCATACTCGCCCATCGACACTCCACCCGAAGTGACGACCGCGTCGGCTTCAGCTGCTCCCCGGGCCAGTACCTCCCGCAGCGCGTTTGGATCATCGCCGACGATGCCCAGGTCCAGCACGGTGGCGCCGAGCTCGGTCAGCACGCTTGCCAGGACGAGGCCGTTGGTGCCGCGGATCTGGCCGGGTTCGAGTTGAGCGGTTTGGTAGGGGACGACCTCGTCGCCGGTCGATACGACCGCCACTACCGGCCGTCGATACACCAATGGGGTGGCGGCACCGACCGAAGCGAGCACACCGAGGTGGTTGGGGCCCAATCTGGTGCCGGCTTGCGCCACCGTCGAGCCGGCGCCGATGTCGCCTCCTGCCCGACGGACCGAGGTGCCGACCGGAGCCCCGGTGAGAATGGTGACCATCCCCTCGCCGGGTTCGGTGTCTTCGACCCGGACCACGGCGTCGGCCCCGGCCGGGAGGGGAGCGCCGGTCATGATCTTGGTGGCGCCGCCCTCGGTTATCGCCTGGGTCGGCACGCTCCCCGCCGGAACATCCTCCACCACGGTGAGGGTGGCAGGCGTCGACTCCACATCGGCTGCTCGCACCGCGTAGCCATCCATCGCCGAATTGTCGAAGGGCGGGATGTCGTGGCCGGCCACCACATCCTCGGCCAGGACGAGGCCGAGTGACTCTGCGAGAAGGTTCGCCACAATGGGAAGCCGTGGCACGGTGTCGAGCACCTGGAGTTGAGCATCGGCAAGCGGACGCATGCCAGCACGCTACCCGCTTGTAGGTGGGGTGGCCTCCCCAGCGGCTGCGCCCCCTTCCCCGGCTCTGTGGTGAGCGGGTAGAACCGGTGAAGGGGTGGGCCTGGAGATCCGGTTAGCCTTCATGATCTCACTGGGAGGCGTCTGAGTGCCTGGTGGGCTCCCCGGTCTTCAAAACCGGTGAAGGGGTGAGAGCTCCTTGGCGGGTTCGATTCCCGTCCGCCTCCGCTTGCCTACCGCCAACGGGTCGCCAGTCGAACCATTGAAAACCTCCGCATCCTTCGGAGGCTTCACCCAGTATGTCGATCTCTGAATGGTTACGTGCTTCAACCTCTCTCCCAACCGACCGTCGTCACTCCCGCAATCGGCCGATCACGAACCCGTCGTGGGTGCCATTGACCGAGAAGATGGCATCGGAACCAACTGTGGGCTCGATATGGAAGTACACATAGCCGAGTCCTTCA
Source organism: uncultured Acidimicrobiaceae bacterium (assembly GCA_947259275.1). Lineage (GTDB taxonomy): Bacteria > Actinomycetota > Acidimicrobiia > Spongiisociales > SHLN01 > SHLN01. The sequence goes on from CAMYMH010000008.1 coordinate 11,806, forward strand.
GGGCCTGTATGCGGACCATCCCAGGTCAGGCCGTCGGCGGAGAACCACATATCCGTCGGCAGACCACCATCCGAGTTGGCGGAATCGCCCACCAGGACCCATCCGAGATCGCCGCCGGCGATGCTTGCTGCACGGTTCAGCTGCGGAACCTCGGCGCGTTGCCAGTCGATTCCGTCGTCGGAAACCCAGGCGGCCCCTTCGCCGATGGCCACGAATCGCCCTGCGAAAGCCGCGACGTCGGCGACGGCGGCTGATTCCCCAAATGGTGACTGGGGCGTCAGCAGCTCCCAGTGATTCCCATGGGTGGAGAACCAGGCGAGCGGTTCGCACATCGGCAACGGATCCCACTTGCCGGTCGCAGTCGCCAGCAACACATACCCAGTTTCCGTCACCAGGATCGGTCCGGCACCGGGACCGGCGACGGAGATTTCCTGCCACCACCCATCGCACACGCCCGACTGCCCGGTATCGACCTGCACCGAATCGGGGCCGGCCTCGGCGGGGGAGAAGACCACCCCGTCCGTCGAGTAGTAGATCGTGTTGCCAACCAGCGCCACTGCGCCGTTCGGACCAAAGGCAAGACCCTGTATCCGTCCCGGCAGGTCGACGGCCGCAACCTCAGTCCAGCCTGCTCCATCCCACGCGTAGCGCACCAATCCCCAGCCGTACAAGACGAGATCGGGGCCATCGGCCATGATCCACAGGTCCCCCTCATCGGTCAGCACGGCGTCCCAGGTCAGACCATCGTCCGACCGATACACCATGTCCCTGCTGTGGGCCATCCACCCGAAAGGGGTCGACTCTGTGTCAAATACCACTTGGCCCGGCGTTGGCAGAGTCGTGAACTCGAAATCGCCGATCACCGTGGATACCCGAACCGGGGTCAGCCCCGGGTCTGGAATGAGAGTGAAAGGCGGAACGGGCGGTGTCGCCAGCTCCCTGGGCACGACAAGTTCGGTGGTGTCGGTACCGTCGAAGCCGATGATTCCGGATGCAGTCGGCATCCAGAGCGTGCCGTCTCCGCCAACCACGGCACCTGTGCTGGGCCCGCCGCGACGGCCGTCAACGTCGGAATAGGTGGTCCAAGTAGTGCCATCAAACCGCGAGATGCCGATCGGTACCGGCTCGTGGTCCGGTCCGAGTTCAGCATGTATCACCGACACCGTGCCATCGGCGGCGACAACAACCGAACCCTCGTTCGAAAGCAGACCGTCGTCGACGGTGAAAGTGGTCCACTCATTGCCGTTGTAGCGAGCAAACCCGGTGCCCGGCACGTAGTCCGAGAGCTCGGCATCGGTGTAGTACCCGTTGGCCCAGGCCCATACGGTTCCATCAGGCGCCGCGATCACAGTCCAGGCCCGTGCCGGGGCACCATCATCTTCGCTGAAGTGATGCCAGGTCGATCCATCGAAGGTGTATACGCCCTGGTCATTAGTGCCGACCCACAGCGTGCCGTCGGCACCCACCGCAAGACCGCCCGGTGTGATGTGGGGCCACCCGCCTTGGGGCGGGGGATCCAGGACCGACCACGCACCGTCAAATCTGGCGATGAATTCACCGACGTTCGCCCAGACCACACCTTCATGATCCACCACCAAGGCATCGACATCGCCATCCAGCTCCGGGGTGTCCTCCGCCGAGTAGACCTTCCACGAGCCGTCGTAACGTCCTATTCCCCGGGCTGCGGTGATCCAAACGGTGCCGTCAGGCGCAATCGTAAGTGTCTCGATCTCGCGCCCGGGAACACCGTCCTCCTCGGTGAAGATCACGAAGTCACCTGTTGTGACGTCCCACCTCACCAGACCGCCGCTGGTCCCCGCCCACAGGCGCCCATCGGGGGCGAAGGCCAGATCCTGCACCTCATTCAAAGGACCGGCCGATCGCGTGACTGGAGTCGGTGTCACGGGGACGGTGGTGGGAACAACCGGAGGGCCGGTGGTTGCCGGGGGCAACTCCTCACCGCCAAGGGGGCGAACCAGGAGAATCACAGCTCCCACCAACAGAACTACTGCCGCGGCGGTACCGAACGCCACCACCAGACGGAGGCGCAATGACGGGGCCGGGACCTCTTCGGCGAGCGGTGACCGGCTCCGGCCGGTCGCCGACTCGATCGCCCTTTCCGGCTCGACCTCGATCATGAGGGAGTCCAGATAGGTGCCGTAGCGGCTGAGTTGCTCGTCGAGGCGGGGGGTCATGTCGTACCTCCTCGGAGGGCTAGACGCAGCTTGCGCATACCGCGTTCCACGTGTTTTTCTACTGTGCCGACGGAAACGCCGAGCAGTTCTGCGGTTTCGGCGAAGGTCCACTCAAAACTGCGGGTGAGCAACACTGCCACCCGTTGCTTTTCCGAGAGACGCTCGAGGGCTGCCGGAAGCGCGGGCTCTATCCAGGGATCGACAGAACGCGGAGGGTTGGGCATTTGGATCGGACGGCGACGATGCCGCAACCCGTGGTGCTTGCCGACGCGGTAGAGATAGCCAACCGGGTTGTCCATGGCCCGGATCCGAGACCAGTGCTCCCACCCATAGGCGAGCGCTTCGGCGGTGGCGTCCATACCCTCATCGATGCCCAACGTGGCCGCAAGGCCCCGCCGCAGCCGGGGCTCCACCTCCCGGACGAACTCCGTGAACGATTCGACGAGCACATCGCCGGTCACAACGCCGATCCTTGTCGCCTTCATAAACATAAGGCCTCCGGCGCTGGTTTCATAAGACAAGTTTCTCTCGATGACTTTTCGCACCTGCTTCGCCTGGGTTCACCGAAGACGCGCGAGGCCATGTCCGAGCTGCATGCTGCGGCGGTGCCGCCGAACGCTGCCGGGTACGCCAGGTCAGCGGCACCGCCCGCGTATGGCTCGATGGCCGCTGGTTGGCCCGGCCTGGCCTAGACCTGTCGTACTCGGGTGACGAAGGATTCGATGGCCTCGGCCACCTCGGTCGGAGCCTGGGCCTGCGGGTAGTGGCCGGCGCCATCGATGAGGAGCACCTCACCACCGACGGCTTCCGCCAATCCGCGCGCCTCAGCCTCGGGGTCGGGGAAGTCAGGGTCGGCAGTGCCCATGATCACCAGCACCGGACAAGCAACCCGGTCGAGCCGAGACCCGCTCTCTGCGTGAGAGTTGAAGGCGAGGCTTCGAAATGCCTTGAACCGGCCGTCCTCGCTCAGGTTCGCCTTCAGGGAGGCCACGTACGCGTCGTGGTCGGGCGGCTTCGTCCCTGGGTACAACTGCTTGCGGTAGTAGGAAATCCACGCCGACCTGCCCCATGGCGGGGTCAGTGTCAGTCTAAAGAGCGTCCTCTGCCACCCTGGGCTCGGCATGTCCCTCGCGAATGGCCCGATGAGGACCAACCCGGCGACTGCCCCGGGGTCATCGGTCGCCGCGATCACCGCCGAGGCGGCCGTGAGGGAGTTCCCTACGAGCACGCTCGGGCCTGTCCCGATGTGGGCTGCCAGAGCCAGCATGTCCGCGCCGATGGCGGCATCCGAGTAGTCGGGCCAGCGTACGCTGGACTCACCGACGCCTCGCAGATCCATGGTCACGAGCCGGACTCCCCGATCGACCAGCCGCGGCCGTAAATGGCGATAGACGTGTCGCAAATCGCCCATACCGGGAGCGGCGATTACGGGCGGCGAGGCCCCGCCGGTGTCGTCGTAGGCGATGATCCCGTCGGGCCGCTGCAGCAGGTCAGTCATGAGTGACATACCAGCACGTTCAGTCCACCTCTGCCACGCCCAGGACGTCCTAATGCACAGGGTGACAAAGGCGACTACGCTCAGTGCAGGTATTGAATCCGACCGGTTGGCCGGATCCGAAAATCTGGCGGAGACTTCCCCACATGATGAAGATCCTCGTTCGTCGAGTGGCGACGATCCTATCCCTGTTGCTGATCGCCTTCGTGGCCGGCGGGTTGGTGGAGAGCGGCGAGGATCCCGGCATCCTTTCGACCGAGGCGCAAGGGACGGACGGGACGATTCCAGTCCCGCCGCGGCGCCTGACCGTCCCGAATCCCCGGATCGTATCGGAGCTGGTGGCCAGTGATCTAGCCGAGAGTGCACCGGCCGGCGAGTCTTCCGGTTCCACCGCAACCACCGCCGTCGCCTCCTCCTCCACACCGACCACCGCCGCTCCTTCTCCGACCACCCTGACCACCTCGACCACTACGACCACCACGCTGCCGCCCGGGGTGCCGAACCCAACCACCACCACAACCACCACAACTACCACAACCACTACGACGGTCACGCCGACAACGACCACGACGACGACCACCATCCCTCCGGCGAGTTCGGGATCGGGCATGTACCTGTGGGACTCGCCCTGGCAGATTGCGGCCAAGGCCACCGACGCCGGAATGCAGCAATACGTCGACCGGCTGGCGGCAGCCAACGGGAGCGGCGGTGCCAACATCACCGGGTTCTGGTTCTCGGTGGTCAATCAGAACCAGGACATCGGTACTGCGAACGGGTTTGGGCACACCTTCGGTAGTTACTCAGCACCGAATGCCGATTACCTCAACGACGTCGAGACTCTCATCGCTAAAGCATCGGGCCGCGGCTTGCGGGTGGGGATCCTGGTGGCCTGGGATGGTTCGAACCAATTCTCCGTCGAATCCGGCAAGCTCAACACCGGAAATGCCTATCAGTACGGCTACACGATCGCCTCACAGTGGACCCGCCCGGACTTTGCCGGTCGCTGGGCGATTTCGTCCTGGATTATGGGAGGGGACACAACCAGCGACAACGGCGGTGAGCATGGCGCCGTCTGGTCCGAGGTCGTGCGCGGCATCCAAGACGCCGAGGCGGCTAACGGGTTCGGCGGAGCCACCATCCTCTTCCACACCGCACCGGGCCAGCAGCTCCACTACGTTGGCGCTCCGTGGCTGGATGCGCATGCGCCCCAGACCGGCCACTGCGCCGACACCCAGACGGCCGTCAACTGGATGAATGAACTCCGAAACACCGGGGCCCGGGTGTGGGGGAACGGAGAGATGCGATACGAGGACATCGCCTGGAGCTGCAACGGGAACGTGCCCATCTCGGCCGAGCAGGTACTGGCCGACACCATCGCCATGGGCAACCTCGGTTACATGGCCAACTTCGTCTACGGTCACGACGCCCGCTGGAACTCATCGTGGCCGGGATCACACGGTATCTAGGAGCAACCCCGATGTCCGTGGGCTGGTGGCTCGGGTTGCGACGGTAGCTGCCTCTTAGCCATACCTGCGGGAGCTGTTTCCACTTGTTCAACGCGCATAAATATTCATTTCTACTTGACATTCAAATGAATTGAATATATAGTCAAGTTGAATAAAGACGAACAGGACGGGAAGCATGTTCCAAAGCCATACCACAGCCAGAGCCATTGCCGACAGGTACCGCACCAAAAGCAACCGCTAGAAAGACCGGAAAGACGATATGTATCAAGACCACACAACCGCAACGGCACTCTCCAGCCGGTACCGGTCGACCGGGCCGGTCGATCGCAAGGACCGCGCTACCCGGCCGGCCGGCAGCCGAGCGCGACCGGGCCGGGCTCCCCGCCCCACCGCCCGACCGGTGGCCTCTCGGTGATGGCTTCTAAGGAGCCCAAGCCCAAGCGAGAGAAGGTCGAAGAACTCGAGATCAATGACCTCGAGACGCTGAAGATTCTCACCGATCCCACTCGGCTGGCCATCCTCGAGTCCTTGCATGAGCCGCGCTCGGTTACCGAGGTCGCCGACCTGCTCGAGGTTCCCCGCACCCGCCTCTATCACCACATCAACCTGCTGGAGGACCACGGGCTGATTCGGGTCGCCTCGACCCGCCAGAAGGGTGCCCTGTCCGAGAAGCTGTATGAGCCGGCGGCGGCTTCCTACGTACCTGGGCCCGACCTCATGGAGTCCACCAACCCCGTCGAGCGGGTCGACGCCGCCATCGCCGGCATCATCGACACAACTCGCGAAGACATGCGCCGTTCGCTCCTGGAACATTGGACGGGGGAGAGCGAGTCGAAGGAAATCAGCATGTTCCGGTCCTTGGCAAGGGTCACCGCGGACGAGGCGGAACAGTTCACGGAGGAGTTCACCAAGCTGTTTGCTAAGTACAGCAAACTGCACAAAGAAGACGACCCGTCGGACAACACCCACATGTACGCCCTCACCTTCCTGTTCTACCCGTCGTCGCGGGATCGGAGGTGACCGAGACCCCCTCACCCCGTGACCTGCTCGGCATTCGCGACTTTCGGCTGCTGTGGTCGGGTCAGATTGTGTCGAGCTTCGGCGATGCGCTCACCAATTTGGCACTCTTGCTGACGGCCCAGCGCCTCACCGGGTCGACCTCGGCGGTGGCCGCAACGGCCATCGCCATCGCGGTCCCTCAACTCACCTTCGGGCTAATCGCCGGTGTATACGTCGACCGCTGGGACCGGAAGAAAGTGATGGTCGTGTCCGACCTCATCCGGGCCGTCCTCGTGCTCGGGTTCTTGCTCGTGTCCAGCCCGGACCTCATGTGGCTTCTCTACGGAGTGGCCTTCGTCCAGGCATCGATTGGAACCTTCTTCAACCCGGCTCGCACCGCGCTGATGCCGGCGCTGGTTCCCTCTGATGGGCTGCTGGGTGCGAACTCGCTCAGCGAGATGAGCCGGATCGTCGCCGGCGTGGCCGGCACGGCCGCGGCCGGCCTGACCGCCGGAGTCCTCGGATCGATCTCTCCGGTTTTCTGGCTCGATTCAGCCACCTTCGTCTTGTCGGCCGTCGCCATCGCCCGGATCGGCACCGACGCAGCCCCGGTCCGGGGTTCGCAGTCACCGGCCGTTGTGACCGAACTGCGAGAGGGTCTTGGATTGGTGCGCAGGTCGCGGCTGCTGGTTGGCGTGCTAGCCGGAGGCGCGGTTGTCATGCTCGGTCTGGGAGCCGTCAACGTCCTCCTCGTGCCCTTCGTCATCGACGATTTGGCGATCTCGGAATCCTGGTTCGGCGCCCTCGAGCTCTCTCAAGTCAGTTCGATGGTGGCCGCCGGAGCCCTGCTGGCCGTCCTGGCCAGCCGGGTCAGGCCCACCCGCGTGATCTCGGTCGGGATGATGGCGGCGGGGGCGGTGGTGTCGGCCATGTCGGTGGTCGGGAACGTTTGGCACCTGATGATCCTGCTGTTCGCAGTCGGTTGGGTAATCACCCCACTCCAGGCCTCGGTGCAAACCATCATTCAACGCACCGTTCCAGGTTCCAAGTTGGGGCGAGTCGGCGCATTGCTCTCCACCGTGATGACGGCCACCAACGTCGCTTCGATGGCGGCAGCGGGTGTGGTGGCGGGCGCGATCGGCGTGCGGGCGGTGTTTGCCATCGCCGGTGGCATCGCCATCGGGGCCGGCCTGGTAACCGCGGCAGTGTTCCGCGGAGTCGCGATTCCCGATCCGGAGGACTCGTCGGTTCACGAGCCGGCCGACTCACCTGCTCCCGAACCGGCCATTGCCTAGGCGCTATCTGCCCGCACCTTGAAGGCCTGGTTCATTGCGCGGACGCTGCTCTCGGCGTTCTCACCCATGAGCCGCATGAGCAGCCCCGAGATGATGCCGGTGAACTCCACTTGGAACGGGCGACGGTAACGGGCAACGGAAATCGCTTTTTCACAAGTGATTTCTGCAGCTATCCCACTACAAGTAATGTGTCTCCGACCTCAAGTATGGGGAGCTATTCCACGGTGAGAGAGGCCTCAACGTCTATCAAGCGCCACCGCCTGGCGGCGGGCGTTGGTCTCGTGGTGCTTTCCCTCGTGCTTGCCGCCTGCGGGACCGATGGTGCCCAGGATTCGCTGTCCCCGGCCAGCGAGCGGGCTCGCAACGTCGATGGACTGTTCACTTTCACGCTCATCATCGCCGCGGTGGTATTCGTGCTGGTGCAGGGCGCCATCATCTACACGGCCATCAAATTCCGCCGCAAGAAGGGTGAGGAACCCCGGCCGGTCAAACAGATTCACGGCAACACCCGGCTCGAGATCGCCTGGACAATTGCCCCCGCCCTCATACTGGCCGGCCTCGCCGTTCCCACGGTGCAGACCATTTTCGAGAACGCCGAGGACCCGGTCAACGCGGTTGAGATCACCGTCACCGGTCACCAGTGGTGGTGGGAATTCGACTACCCGGACCTGGGCGTCGTCACCGCCAACGAAATGCATATCCCGGTTGGGCAAGACATCGCCCTCACCCTCCGGGCCGACTCCGGCGACGTCATCCACAGCTTCTGGGTGCCGCGGCTTTCCGGTAAGCGGGACCTGGTACCGGGGCACGAGAACACCCTGACGATCAGTGCCGACCAGCCCGGGCTGTACCTGGGGCAGTGTGCCGAGTTCTGCGGCCTCTCTCACGCCAATATGAGGCTGCGGGTTTACGCTCACGAGCCGGCCGACTTCGATGCCTGGGTGCAGAGCCAGCTGGCCGCGGCGGCGATTCCGCCCGCGGGGGACGAGAGTCTTCGCGCCGAAGGGTGGGAGTTGTTCCTCGGCCGGGGCTGCGCGGCCTGTCACGCCATCGACGGGACCGAAGCGGCGGGCGGCGGTCTCAACCCGGGACCGAACCTCACCCACTTCGCCATGCGCGACACCTTTGCCGGCGCCCTTTACGACCGTGAGCCGGCCAACCTATCGGCCTGGCTGGCCAATCCCTCGGATCTGAAGTCCATGGAACCGGACCTCAACCGCGGGATGCCCAACTTGGGCTTGACGGACGAAGAGATCACCGCTCTGGTGGCATTCCTGCAGGGACTGAATTAATGAAGGGAACACATGGCAACCATCGTTGAGGCGCCTCCGGTCTCACCGCCCGCCTCGGAACCCACCGGCGGTATCTGGGCCTGGGTGACCACCGTCGACCACAAGAAGATCGGCATCATGTACGGCATCTCGGCCATGGCGTTCTTCATCCTCGGCGGGATCGAGGCGCTGGTCATCCGTCTGCAGCTGGCGGTGCCCGATGGCGTGATTGTCAACGAAGACGTCTACAACCAGCTCTTCACCATGCACGGCACCACCATGGTCTTTCTATTTGTCATGCCGGTCGCCGCCGCTTTTGGCAACTACTTCATGCCGATAATGATCGGTGCCCGGGACGTGGCCTTCCCGCGGCTCAACGCACTCAGCTACTGGACCTTCCTGGCCGGCGGCATCTTCATCTCCAGCTCGTTCTTCCTCGGCGGCTTCCCCGACGGGGCCTGGGTGGGGTATTCGCCGCTCTCAACCCAGAGCGAGGTCATCCGGATGGACTTCTGGGCCCTCGGGCTCCTCATCCTCGGGGTGGCTTCGTTGTTGGGAGCCGTCAACTTCATCACCACGATCTTCACGATGCGCGCCCCGGGCATGACTCTTTTCCGGATGCCCGTGTTCGTGTGGATGCAGCTGGTGGTCGCCTTCTTGCTCGCCTTCTCGTTGCCGCTGGTGACCGTGGGGTTATTCCAGGTCATCCTGGATCGCAACTTCGGAACCTTGTTCTACGACGCCGCCACCGGTGGCGATCCCGTGCTGTGGCAGCACCTGTTCTGGCTGTTCGGCCATCCCGAGGTCTACATCCTCATCTTGCCGGCCATGGGCATCGTGTCCGAAGTCCTGCCCACCTTCAGCCGCAAGCCGCTGTTCGGATACCAGTTCGTGGTGTTCGCCGGGGCCGCCATCGGCTTTCTCGGGTTCGGGGTGTGGGCCCACCACATGTTCACGGCCGGCCTCGGCCCGGTGGCCGAAACCGCCTTCGGCCTCATGACCATGACGATCGCGGTGCCGACCGGCATCAAGATCTTCAATTGGGTGGGAACCATGTGGGGCGGCAACATCTCGTTCACGACTCCCATGCTGTTTGCGGTCGGCTTTGTAGCGATGTTCACCATTGGCGGGCTCTCCGGTGTCACCCATGCCATCGTGCCGGCCGACGCCCAGCAGCACGACAGCTACTACGTGGTCGCTCACTTCCACTATGTGCTTTTCGGCGGCGCCGTCTTCGGGATCTTCTCCGGCGTCTACTACTGGTTTGGAAAAGTGTTCGGACGGATGCTGGACGAGACCCTCGGCAAGTGGCATTTCTGGCTCATGCTGATTGGTTTCAACCTGACGTTCGCCCCGATGCACCTGCTCGGCCTCAACGGGATGCCGCGCCGCATTGCCACTTACGGGGACGGGCTGGGCTGGAACTACTGGAACTTCATTGCCACGGTCGGCTCGTTCATCATCGCCCTCAGCATCCTGGCATTCCTCGTCAACGCGGTGCGCAGCTACCGGCGCGGCCGGCCGGCCGGACCCGACCCGTGGGACGGGCGGACCCTCGAGTGGTCGACGTCGTCGCCGCCGGCCGAATACAACTTCGCCGAGGTGCCGGTGGTCGAAGCGATCGACGACTTCTGGTACAAGAAATACGGGGAGGACGAAGACCATCTACCGGTTCGCCTCGAGACCAACCCACTCGACCCCTCGGCCCTCGAGTCAGACGAGGAGCATCATGTCCACCTGCCATCCCCCTCGTATTACCCGATCATGCTGGCCCTCGGCATCGTCACACTCGCCTACGGGTTTCTGTGGATCCCGATCGGGTTTGCCGTCATGGCCATCGGGCTGGTGATCATGCTGTTGGCCATCTTCGGGTGGGCGCTCGAGGACATCGATCACCCGATGGGTGACGCCGACCACAACGGGGGCGACCACCAGGGTGAAGGGCACGACGACGGCGGTGGCGACGATGCCGCAGCCGAGCCAATTGGTGCGCTTACCGAAAGCGACGGAGGCGAATAATGGCTGCTGAAGTGGCCCATACCACCACGCCCGAGCTCGATATACGCAAGACCGCCATGTGGGCGTTTCTGGCCTCCGAGCTCATGTTCTTCGGTGCCCTCATCTCGACGTTCTTGCTGTACCGGGGGCGAACCAGCGGCGGTCCCGATGCCAAGGAGCTCTTCGACATTCCGTTCACCTCGGTCAGCTCGTTCGTGCTGCTGATGAGCTCGCTGACGATGGTGCTGGCGCACAACGCCTGGGAGCGAAACGACCAACGTCAGATGCGCTTGTGGCTCCTGTCGACCGCCGGGCTCGGGTTGGTGTTTCTCGGTGGCCAGTTCTTCGAGTTCTCCACGTTCGTGCACGAGGGTCTCAAGCTGGACACCAGCCCCTTCGGTTCCAGCTTCTACATGCTGACCGGCTTCCACGGCGCCCACGTTGCCGTCGGGGTGCTGATGCTCTCGGCCATGGTGATGATCAGCTACCGGGTCGGGCTGACCAAGTCCCGCGGCATGAACGTCGAGCTGGTGGCGCTCTACTGGCACTTCGTCGACATCATCTGGATCGTCATCTTTACCGTCGTCTACCTCTTGCAGGTGTGAGCATGGCTGCCGAAACCCCCGCCTCCCAGGAAGCCGAGGAGCACGCCGACCACCTCAGCCCGGCCAACTACTGGGCGATTGCGCTGTTCCTGGGAATCGTGACCGCGGTTGAGGTAGCGATCACCTATATCCCCGGCTACGACGGCGCGCTCCTGGTGATTTCGCTGCTGGTGCTCGGCATCGTCAAGTTCCTTACGGTGGTGGCCTTCTTCATGCACCTCAAATACGAGCCGTTCACCATGAACTTCATGTTCTATTTCGGCCTGCTCGGTGCCCTGGCATTGTTCATCGCAATGCTGCTGTCTTTCCGGGCTCTGCTCGACACGTTCTGACATGAAGCTCCTCGCCCACGTTGAGGTCGGCGATACCAGCGAGGTGCTGGCCTTCCATCCCCACTGGGACGTCTACCTGCTAATTGCCGCCCTGGCGGTCGGCTTCTACTTCGGGGCGCCCCGGCTGGCCGCCCGCTACGCCCCGCAGGGGGAGGAGGCGGTCACGGGTCGCCAGAAGTGGCTGTTCGGCGCCGGGCTCCTGGCCTGGGTGGTGGTGAGCACCTGGCCCTTCCACGACATCGCCGAGAAGAGCCTGTTCACTTTCCACATGATCGAGCACATGACGCTCGCCTGGGTGGTGCCGCCACTGCTGCTGATGGGCTCGCCCTGGTGGCTGACCCGTCTGCTGGTGCGCCCGATCATGGCCCCGCTGCGATTCCTTACCAAGCCGCTCATCGCCCTCATCATCTTCAACGCGGTGCTGGCCGCCATCCACGTCCCGCGGGCGGTCGAGCTGATGGTGACCAACGACGTCTTCCACTTCGCCGCCCATTTCGCTCTCATGGCAACGGCCTTCCTGCTGTGGTGGCCGGTGCTCGGCCCGATCCCCGAGCTGCCCAAACTGACCGCGATGGGTTCCATCGGCTACCTGTTTGCCAACGGCCTGGTTCCCACCATCCCGGCCAGCTTCCTCACCTTCGCCTCAGACAGCGTCTACCCGGTGTATGACGGGTTCCCCCGGCTGTGGGGGCTCGACGTCATAACCGACCAGACCATCGCCGGCCTCGTAATGAAGATCGGCGGCGGCCTCCTGCTGTGGGGCGTAATGATCACCATCTACTTCCGATGGTGGCAGGACGAGCAGCGCTACTCCCCGAGCCGCCCGGAGCGGGTGCCCACGCCTGGCTAGAGCAGTTGCGAAGCAACTGCCAAGCAGCCTGAAGGGCTGCCGACGCCGGCAGCCCGAAGGGCTGCCGATCACACATCTACTTCCGGTGGTGGCAAGACGAACAGCGGTACTCCCCGAGCCGCCCCGAGCGAGTGGGAACGCTGCGGGTTCCTTAGGCCAACACCTCACTCGAGCAGGCGAATGAATACGTAGACGCCCTCGAGGAGGCCGAAGGCCGGCCACATGCCCCAGATGATCACCCAGTAGGTGAACGTGTTCTGGCGGAATCCGAGGTCCCGATCCCAGATGAAGAAGAAAATGGCGGTGTACCAGAAGGGCACCGAGGCGGCCAATGCCAGCAAGAACCCCCACCGCTCGCCCAGGAGCATGCCGATGCTGCCTGCCACCTGCAGCGGTGCCCAGAAGAACGGGTCGGCCCAGGCCGAGCCCTGATTGAAGGCGAAGTAGGCCTTGGGGTCGGTTCGCTCAGGGCTGCCACCGTATACGTTGGTGATGGTCCATTCCCCCCGCGGTTTGATGACGGCCACCAGCTGGAGAGCTCCGAGGAGACCGATGAGCACCAGGCCGGTGACTGCCACTATCCAGGTGAGAAGCGTTACTTCCATGCGGTCTCCGGTCGCCGTTTCACGTGGTAGGCAAGGCAGTAATCGCGGCCGCGATGGTTATCAGACCCATGCCTCCCCAGATGGCGAGAAAGGCGTAGCCGATCCTCACATTGGCCGCCGCCCCGATCCGGAAGCCACGGCGCTGCAAGCTGAAGCGGGTGAAGATCCCCCTCCCGGCGAAGTACACGTACATGCCACCTCCGACCAGTCCGAAGTAGGCCCAGGCATCGATGTCGACGATCAGCAAAACGCCCGCCAGCAGCATGGTCCACAGGGTCAGGAAGTCCCAGGCCGCTTCACCTCGAATGTCTGCCCAATAGGGCGGCTCGACGTCCGTCTCAGCCTCAGTCAAAGAGAGCCTTGCGGCGGTGTCCGGGCTGAGCCAGGAAACCGTCTGTCCGCCCCAACACAACGAAGACAACAGCACAACGACGATGCCCCACCAGAGATGCATGCCACCACCATTGCCAAGGTGAGTCAGGGTTGGCAGGGCCAGACGGCCCAAGTCGATAGTTCATCCGTCACCCTGTGGTCGGCCGCTCGCCTAGCAACCCGACCGGTTGCCAGTTTCGGCGATCATCCAATCCGGAAACGGAGAGCTGGCACCTTTGGATGCCAGCACCGCGGCCCGGAGGGCAAAGAACGCCCACGTCACAGGCAGCGCCAGGGCCCCGAGGTAGGGGAGCACCATGACGCTGGCCCACAACTCGGTGGAGGCTGGGAGGAGCTGTGAGATGGCGGCCGGCAGGCCGATGATGGCGACGGCTGCCAGGCCGATGCTGGTGAGGAATCGGCAGGCCGCCTCCATGTGGTGATCGATGAACTCGCCCCGGCTGACCCAGCTCCGCTGCATGGCGAGCGGGGTCAGTACCAGCAGAGACAGGACGATGAGAGTCGCCGGTATCGCCACCGGGTCGCCGCCGGCGTGTACCCAGCGTGCCCCAATGAAGATGGCGGCAATCCCGACCAGGCCGGACATCGAGTGTCCCGCGGCCGCGCGCAGTTTCGCATCCATCGAATCGATATCGGTGAAAAGGCGGACGAACTAGAGGCTTGGTGGACGGCGTTCCCTACTTCCGGTAAGCGGCGATCGAGGCGCCGCCCAGGATGGCGGCGGCGACGACGCTGGCGAGAACGAGTGGGCCGGCCTTGCCGGCTTCCTCAACCGCCAGCAGCAGCGCCCCGAAGATCACCACCACGATTGCGATGATCACCACCGCCATCAGCGGAATGGATAGAGCCCGGCGGACTGCGCCCATGAACTCGGAGCGGGTTTCCCAGGTGTGGCCCTCCATTCCAACCACATCGGGCCGCTCAATGAGATGGGTCGAGGCGGCCACAGTCGCTCCGAGGGTCGCTCCTCCTGCCAGCAGGACCAGCAGGAATCGGAAAATAGGGACTTCGAGGTTGAGCCCGGTGTCCGATCCCAGCCAGGTGGCGGCGAACTGGGCTGCCAGCAGGCCGATGATTACTCCGGTTCCGATGCCGTTGGCATAGAGCAGCCGGCTCCTCCCGGCGGTCACGACGGAGTCGTCCACCGTGGTTGGGAGCCAGAGAGTGAGGCCGACGGTGATGGCTCCGGCGATGCCGAACCCGACCGCGGCCAGCAAAGAGAGCATGAACAATGGCGTGAGGCTCCAGTCGCCCTCGAACAGCGTGGTGTTGCCGATGGTGATGAGCTCCGGCAGGGCCACATCCAGGCCGGTGAACTCGAAGACGGCGTCAACCCTGGCGGTCCCGTCCTCCAGGGAGTTGGCCGACACCCGGTTCAACAGGAGGGGGGCAAGCAGCACGACCACCGCAATCGCGGCCACGGCGCCGGCCAGCGCGCCGATGACGGTGGTTCGGGATAGGCTCGGGACCGGCCGGTAATCGGTGGTGGGGCTCACGGGTTCGCTCACGAGCGTTGATACTACCGATCGAGCCTTCTCGGCTCGGAATCGTCCCGCCCGCATCGCTGGCGGCCATCGAAATCGCCTCAAAGCACCGGGTCGGCCGGCCGATTGTGAGAGCAACGGAAGCAAGTACTCTGAGGCTGAGACAGCTCATCGAACCGACGGAGGCGCGGTGGAGATTCGGCCATCATCAGTTATCGACGGAGTCCAGCACCTGACTCTGGATCAACATTACGACGGCCGCGGCTACTTCATGGAGACGTTCCGGGCCTCCTGGCTGCCCGAGAGCGACTTCGTCCAAGGTAACACATCGATGTCTGAGGCGGGCGTGTTGCGGGGCCTGCACTATCACACCCGTCAAGAGGATCTGTGGTTCATACCCTCGGGGGCCGCGCTCGTGACCCTCATCGACTTGCGGGCATCTTCCGCCACCTCCCTCGCCGTCGAGCAATTCGAGCTGTCCGGCCCACAAGCCGTCTATATCCCCATCGGGGTAGCCCACGGCTTCTATGCCCCGTCCGAGACGCTCATGTCTTATCTGGTTTCCGGCTATTACGACGGCACCGATGAGCTGGGCGTTCTCTGGAACGATCCTGATCTCGGAATTGAGTGGCCGGTGGCTTCACCAATCGTTTCGGAGCGGGACCAGACCGCCCCCAAGTGGGCGGATGTGCCCGAGGAGCTTCGGCCTTCGTGAGCCGCCGATACCTGGTCACCGGCGGTGCCGGGTTCATCGGCTCCAACTTCATTCGCCGGGTCCTCGAGCACGAGCCGGACGCCGAGGTAACCAACCTCGATCTACTGACCTATGCCGGCGTCAAGGCAACGGTCGCAGAGTTGGACGCCGCCGACCGGCATACCTTCGTCCTCGGCGACATCCGTGACACCACCCTCGTCGATCAGCTCATGCCCGGCCACGACGTTGTCGTCAACTTCGCGGCCGAGAGCCACGTCGATCGATCCATCGATGGTCCCTCCGTGTTTCTCGATACCAACGTCGTCGGGACCGGAGTACTGATAGATTCGGCCCGCCGCCACCGCGTCCCCCGCTTCATCCAGGTTTCGACCGACGAGGTTTATGGATCGATCTCCGATGGTTTTGCCAGCGAAGACGATCTGCTCGACCCATCCTCGCCGTATTCGGCCTCCAAGGCGGGCGGCGACCTCCTGGTCGGGTCGTACGCCGTGACCTTCGACTACCCGGCCATCATCACCCGTTGCACCAACAACTACGGGCCGTACCAGTTCCCCGAGAAGGTCATCCCCCTGTTCGTGACCAACCTGTTCGAGGATCGGCCGGTGCCGCTGTATGGAGACGGATTGAACGAGCGCGACTGGCTGTACGTTGACGACCACTGCTCGGCGCTCCATCTACTGGTCGATGTCGGTACCCCGGGTGAGGTCTACAACATCGGCGCAAACGCCCAGGTCTCGAACATCGAACTGACCCACAAGATCCTCGGCTTGCTCGGCAAGGACGAAAGCTTCATCGAGGCCGTGGCGGACCGGCCCGGCCACGATCGCCGCTATGCCGTCGACTCCTCCAAGATCCGGTCACTCGGGTGGCAGCCGGCTCACAGTCTCGATGATCGCCTCGGCGACACCATCGATTGGTACCGTTCACGGCACGATTGGTGGCGGCCGCTCAAGGAGGCGCAGTGAAGGGTGTCGTGCTGGCGGGAGGAGCGGGCAGCCGGTTGCGCCCGATCACCTTTGCCATGTCCAAGCAGCTGGTGCCGGTCGCCAATCAGCCGATCCTCTTCTACGGCCTGTACGACCTTGCCGAGGCAGGCATCACCGACGTTGCCATCATCATTTCCCCGGAAACCGGACAGGAGATCCGCGACGCAGTCGGCGACGGGTCCCGCTTCGGAATCAAGCCCGAGTTCATCCTGCAGGACAGCCCGGACGGTCTGGCCCACGCCCTCCAGCTCGCCATGCCGTTTGCCGACGGCGACTCGGTCCTCATGTACCTGGGCGACAACCTGGTGCGCCAGGGGGTGGCCGATGTGGTTGGTGACTTCGAGGAACACCAGCCGAACGCCCAGATTCTGCTGGCCGAGGTGCCGAACCCGAGCGCATTTGGAGTCGCCCAGCTCGACGCAGAGGGCCACGTGTACCAGCTGCTCGAAAAGCCGGACAATCCTCCTACCAACCTGGCGCTGGTAGGTGTCTACCTGTTCGACAACACCGTCCAGCAAGCGCTGGACGCCATCGAGCCGTCAGATCGAGGCGAGCTGGAGATCACCGACGCCATCCAGTACATGATCGACTCTGGCAGCCGGGTCCGGGCCTCCATGATCGGTGGCTGGTGGAAGGACACCGGAAAAAAGGAGGATCTCCTTCACGCCAGCGAGCTGGTGCTCGAGAGCCTTCGTACGTCGTTGAAGGGCCAGGTCATCGACTGCCGGCTGCGCGGAGAGATCCAGGTCGGCGTCGGCTCCAAGCTGGTCGACTGCGACGTCATCGGCCCGGTGGTGATCGGAAGCAACGTTGAGATCGAGCGGTCCACGATTGGGCCTAACACCACCATCGGAGATGGATGTCGCATCACCGACGCCGTCGTCAGAAAATCCATTCTCATGAAGGAAGTCGAGCTCACGCAATGGCGCCTGACCGATTCGCTTGTCGGCCGCCGCGCCTCGATCGGCGGTTCCGCCCCACCGGCCTTCGTCGAGTTGACGCTCGGTGAGCGATCGGAGATCATCGGCTGATGATCCTCATCATCGGCCGGGGCGGCCAGCTGGGTACTTCGTTCGCGAATCTGCTTGGTCCCGGTGCCACATCGCTCGGCATGGACGAGCTGGACCTGCGGGACTCGGACCGAATCTGGCCGGTTCTCGACCGGTTCGAACCGGCGGCGGTGATCAACTGTGCCGGGCACACCGGCGTCGACCTCGCCGAGCAGCAGCCGGAGCTGGCGTACCTCCTCAACGCTTCCGCGGTTGGTCAAATGGCCCGCTGGGCCGCCTCCCGATCAGTTGCGTTCGTCAATTTCTCGAGCGACTACGTGTTCGACGGCACCAAGCGCACTCCCTATTTGGAGTCCGATCAGCCCAACCCCCTCAACACATATGGCAGAACCAAGCTGGCGGGCGAGACCGAGGGCCTGGCCGCCCACCCGGGAATGCTGACGGTCCGCAGCTCGTGGCTGGTTTCCGGCAGCTGTCCCAATTTCGTGGCGACGGTGCTTCGCCGGACGCGGTCGGGCGCGATCCGAGTGGTGGAAGATCAGGTCGGCGTTCCCAATATCGCCGACGACCTGGCGGTGGGCACTCTCGCGGCCCTCGACCAAGGGATTAGCGGCATCCTGCACCTGTCGAGTGCAGGTGAAACCAGTTGGTTCGGGCTGGCGCGGCGAGCGCTCGAGTTGGCCGACATGGACCCCGAACTGGTTCAACCGATCTCGACCGAGGAATACGCTGCCGGCGCCCCCCGACCGGCTTACGGCGTGCTGGGCTCGGAGCGCCTCACCGGCATCGAGCTGCCTTCCTGGGAACGATCGCTCCCCGCGGTGGTGAAGGAAATGCTCGCCTGGGTGTGAGGTGTCCGGGACTAGCTACTGCAGGGGTTTGGTGAGTAGATCCCGATGATCTCTCCGGTGGCATCGCTCGACGTGACGGGTCCCCAAATGAAGAGTGACCCGTCGGCGCCGTGCACTTGAAATACCAGCCCGACGCTTTCGTCATTGAGGTATGACACGCGGCTGTAGGCCGATTCGAGATCCCGGATACTGTCACCTATCCCGACGCCGCTGATGGTGCGCACAACCGGGTACCGGAAGCTGTCGTAGGTCGCATCCAGCCGATAGCCGGCGAAGCTCATGACTCCGGCTGCGTCTTCCACCCCGATCACCAGCAGTCGGCCCCAGCGCACCGTCTGAACCAGATCGCCCGGGCAGGTGCCGAACTCGCCGCCCGAGATCCCGGCCCGGCCGACGTCCGATGCTTCGTCGAGACTGGCGCCGAGGCGGCCGAGCACGGTGTTGAAGTCATCTCCGAAGGCGAAGGGATCCAACCCGAAGGCGCCGAGGCGAAGCTCGCTGAGCGGGATTGGCCGCCCGACCGGAATCACTGTGAGTGGCGGGAGGGTGGTGGTGGTAGGGCTGGCGGTGGTGGTGGTTGTCGCCTGGGTTGTGCTGGTCGCAGGCAGCGTGGTCACGGTGGTGGCGATCGTGCTATCAGCGCCAACGCCAAGCACTTCGACGGGCTCGTCGCCGCCCGATCCGAACAACCGGGTGACTCCGAAGATGGCGATGATGGCGATGACGCCGGCCAGGACGGCCGTAGGCCAGAACTCGCGGGGCCGCTCGCGGGTCGGCAAAGGGAGCGCCAGCGGGTCGTCGCTGGCGCTCTCGCCCCACAAGGGATTGGCCGGTTCGCTCTCGAGCAGCTTGCGGTACACCGCAGGTGCCGCCAGCAGGCTGTCGGTTGTCAGTTGGGTTTCTTCGTAGCGCGACACATAGGCACCGGTTGGGGCGCGCTCGGTCAACTCATGCCCGCAGGACGGACAGGTGGAGGAATCGGCGCTCAGCGAGCCGGCACAGATGGGACATCGGTCACTCATAGGCGTGACGAGATGTTATCGAGGTTTCGCGTCCTGGCGTGGCAAACGGCAAACCTTTGGATTGGTTACTCGAGCTGGGATCTCAGGGCGTCCGGGTCCGCGGTTGGGGCCGCGCAGGCGAAACGGTGACAGACATACGCCAGGGCATCGCCGTGGTGCGGCACGCGGCCTTCCAGCAGTGGGACCGTGGATGGCTCGGTACCCGCAGATCGTGCGATCACCGCTTCCGGGCGGTACCGGTCCCAGAACGCGGCCAACAGCTCGTCGGCGTGGGATCCGACCACCGCCACCTCTCGAGGCGGGGCGAGCCATGAATGGGCCACCGCCAGCAAGTGACCGATGGCGGCCGGGTACTGATCGGCGAGGTGGGCCCCGGCCCGCAGAGCCGACTCGGTGCGGTCGAACAGCTCTGGATCGCCGGTCAGCAGCGCAGCCATCAGCAAGGCTTCGGCCGCCAGCGAGTTACCGGAGGGGGCCGGGTTGTCCATCAGGTCCTGAGGTCGGGTGATCAGCTCGTCGGCGTCATGAGCGGTGGAAAAGAACTCGCCTTCCTCCCAGAACAGGTCGAGCATGGCGGTGACCAGCTCCCACCCGGCCGCGAACCACTCCTCCTCGCCGGTGGCCTGGTACAGCGTCAGCAAGCCGATGGCATAGGCGGCATAGTCGTCGAGGAACCCCGGCACGTGCGCCTCACCGTCCCGATAGGAGCGAAGCAGGCGGCCGTCGGGCCGGCGCAGACGGGCGAGCACGAAGCGGGCGTTGGCTCGCCCGGCTTCCAGATATCGCCCCTCCCCGAGGACGGCACCGGCTTCGGCAAGGGCACGTACTGCAAGTCCGTTCCAGGCGGTGATCACCTTGTCGTCCAGGCCGGGCCGGACCCTTCGATTGCGCGCTTCGAGCAAGCGCAGCTTCGCCTCCGAGACGGCTGCTCCCAGCCATTCGGAGGCCACGCCGTGCTCTTCGGCTACCTCACCAATCGGCCGGGCGTGGTGCAAGATGTTGGCGCCCTCGAAATTGCCCTCCGGGCTCACCCCGAGCACCGCCGCCACCGCGGCGGCGTCCGGGCCGACGATCTCGGCGAACTCCTGATAGCCGAACACATAGAACTTGCCTTCGACCCCCTCGCTGTCGGCGTCCTCGGCCGAAGCAAGACCGCCATCGGGCAGACCCAGGTCGGAGAGCATGTAATCGAGCGTCTGCCGGGCCACTCGGAGATAGTCGTCGTCGTCCAGTTCCTGTCCGGCCCGCAGGTACAGGCGAGCGAGGAGGGCATTGTCGTAGAGCATCTTCTCGAAGTGGGGTACGAGCCAAATCTGGTCGGTGGCATAGCGGGCAAAGCCTCCGGCCAGATGGTCGTAGATACCCCCGGCCGCCATCCGGTCAAGCGTGCGCCGGAGCGCCGGGCCGGCCCCCGGCGCCCATTCCTCCCGGTGGATCCGCAACAAGAACTCGAGGCCCGGGACCTGAGGAAACTTGGGGGCGCCGCCGAAGCCGCCAAACTCGGCATCGAAGGAGGCCATCAGTCGCTGATACGCCGTCTGCAATTGCGTTTCGGTGATGACATCGTCGCCCGACTGGATACGTTGGGAGACCGCCTCAACCAGCCGGTCTGACTGTGCCTCGACGTCGTTGCGCCGTTCACGCCACGCTTCGGAGACCACCTCGAGGACCTGCAGGAACGACGGCATGCCCGGGCGCGATTCCCTCGGGAAGTAGGTCCCGGCAAAGAACGGCTTCCCATCGGCGGTGATGAAAACGGTCATCGGCCAGCCACCATGGCCGTTCATGGCCTGCACCGCCGACATATAGATGCCGTCAACATCGGGGCGCTCCTCCCGGTCAACCTTCACGTTCACAAACAACTCGTTCATGACCGCGGCAGTAGCGGGATCCTCGAAGGACTCGTGGGCCATGACGTGGCACCAGTGACAGGCCGAATACCCAACCGACAGCAGGATCGGCTGGTCGCGATCCCGGGCGGCCGCGAAGGCCTCTTCGCCCCACGGATACCAATCAACGGGATTGTCCTGATGCTGCAGCAGGTAGGGGCTGGTGGTGGCGGCGAGACGGTTCGGCATGCAGGCAACGTAGCGCAAAGCAGGGCTCTATCAGGGGGGTTCTTGCCACCTCATCTGCCTTACCGCACCGAAAGGAGGGTGCGGAAACTCGCAAAATGACCGACACTGATGGCGAGACGAAAACGGCGGCTAGAGGAAGGGCCCGGTCCCGTCTCAGGAAGGGAACCAAGATTCCGGAAATTGGGGGGTTCTCAAGACCCCGTTTCTGTGTCATATTGATGCGCCTGGGCGCACGCGTGCGTCTCGGGAGCATTTCTGAGGAGGAACGCCATCTATGGCAGCGACAGCGAGTAAGCCGCGCGCCCGCGGGCACAACAAGCTCACCGACGAGCGTGGCCGTCTGACCACCGATCTTGTAAGCCAGTACCTGACCGCGATCGGTGAGTACGACCTGTTGACAGCCGAGATGGAAGTCGAGTTCGCGCAGAAAATCGAAGCCGGTCAGGACGCGGCCGAGCGCCTGGACAACAAGGACTTCAACACCAGGAAGGAAGAGCTCAATCTTCGTCGGCAGGCTCGCCAGGGCCGCAACGCCAAGGACGCCTTCCTCACCGCCAACCTCAGGCTGGTGGTCGCCAATGCCCGTCGATATGCCAACACCTCCGGAATCGATTTCCTCGATCTCATTCAGGAGGGCAACCTTGGGCTCATCCGGGCCGTCGAGAAGTTCGACTGGCGCAAGGGTTTCAAGTTCAGCACCTACGCTACGTGGTGGATACGCCAGGCCATCACCCGCGCCATCGCCGACAAGTCCCGGACGGTTCGGATTCCCGTGCACCTCCATGACACTCTGGCCGCGGTGCGTGCCGCGCAGGCGAGCCTCAAGGCGGAGTTGGGACGAGATCCCAAGCCGGACGAGATCGCCGAGGAG
Organism: uncultured Acidimicrobiaceae bacterium; assembly: GCA_947259275.1. Lineage (GTDB taxonomy): Bacteria > Actinomycetota > Acidimicrobiia > Spongiisociales > SHLN01 > SHLN01. The sequence continues at coordinate 34,327 of CAMYMH010000008.1, forward strand.
GCCGGGGTTACCGTCGACAAGGTCGAGCTCGCCCTCGGGGTAGCCGACACCGTGTCGCTGGAACAGCCGGTTGGAGAGGACGGGGCCCAGCTCGGTGATTTCATCGAAGACGACGATGCCATCGACCCGGTCCGGGTGACCGAGGAGATGGACATTGCCAACAGCCTCCGCAAGTCCATCGAGCGCCTGCCCGAGCGGGAAGGTCGCATCCTCGGATTGCGCTACGGCTTCCTGGACGGCGTACCCCGTACGCTCGAGGAGATCGGTGAGGAGTTCAATCTGACTCGCGAGCGCATTCGCCAGCTCGAGAAGCTGGCGCTATGCCGGCTGCGCCACCCTTCGTTCGGCATCCGCGAACAGGACCTCGTCTAGGCCTTGCGGCCTGTGGTCAAAACGGTCTCAGAACCCATGTCGCTCTTCGCCTGCCCGAAATCGAGGAGTAGCCTGGACCGAACGGGAAAAGGGGAGTCGTGAATCTCGAAGCGCTCGTCGGCGGTGGTGTGGAGGTCGTTGGGCCAGAAGCAACCCTGCGAGAGGTCGCTCAGGCCATGGTGAAGACCGGCGTCGGCAGTGTCGGCGTGGTCGATGGGCACGCCCTGGTGGGGATCTTGACCGAGCGGGACATCCTGCGGGGCGTTGCCGACGAAGTTGAACTCGACTCGGCACTCGCATCCGATTTCATGACGCCGGCACCGGATACCTTCGACCCGGATGTCGATGTCGAGGAGGCCGCCGCCTGGTTGATCGAGACCGGGTACCGGCACCTGCCGGTCATGCGTGACGGCGAGCTGCTCGGCATTGCCAGCATCCGCGACCTCCTGTGGGCGATGGTTGAGGGCTCCGACTAGCGGCGCGCCAACCGCCAACCGTGGACCGTGAGGAGCGTCAGTGCGGCTCGAGGTTATCTCCGCTGATATCACCACGTTGGCTGTCGACGCCATCGTCAATGCTGCCAACTCGAGCCTGCTCGGTGGTGGCGGGGTCGACGGGGCCATTCATCGGGCGGCCGGGCCCGAGCTCGTGGCCGCCTGCCGGCTTCTGGGTGGCTGCCAGACCGGCGACGCCAAGGCGACACCCGGCTTCCAGCTTCCGGCCCAATGGGTGATTCACACGGTTGGGCCGGTGTGGCGAGGAGGTAGCGCAGACGAGCCCGAGCTGTTGGCCTCGTGCTATCGAAGATCGATGGAAGTGGCTGGAGAGCTGGGAGCCAGGACGGTCGCCTTCCCCGCCATCTCGACCGGCGTCTATGGCTACCCGGCTCGGGCGGCAGCCGAAGTTGCGGTTGAGACTCTGCAACGAATCAACACCGGGGTAGCGGTCGCGACTCTGGTTGGTTTCGACGATCAGACGGTGGCCGTCTACCAGGAGTTGCTGGCCCGGCTTCGCCGGGCTTAGGAGTTGCTTCGCAACTCCATGGCCGGGTAGCAGCCGCGGAGACCGTTCTACACTGCCAGCCATGATCGACCTACGTTCCGACACCGTCACGGTGCCTACCGATGCCATGCGCAAGGTCATCGCCGAGGCCGAAGTGGGCGACGACGTCTATCACGACGACCCGCTGGTGCTGGCGCTGGAGGAACACGTGGCGGGCCTGCTGGGAAAGGACGACGCCATGTACGTTCCAACCGGCACCATGTCCAATCAGGTGGCGCTGCGGGTCCACACCGACCCCGGCGATGTCGTCATTGCCGCCACCGGCGCGCACATCAACGGACACGAATTGGGGGCTCCGGCGGTCCTTTCGGGAATCCGCATCAACGAGGTTCCCTCCGAGCGCGGGACGTTCACACCCGCGCAAATCCAGGCGGCCATTCCCCAACCCCCGCCCTCGATGCCCCCATCGCTTTTCGAACCAGCCACCCTGGTGGCAGCCGAGAACACGCACAATGAGGCCGGTGGAACCGTATGGCCGCTCGACTTGCTGACGTCGGTCGCCGCCACTGCCCATGAGCTCGGGCTCGCCGCTCACCTCGACGGTGCCCGGCTTTGGAACGCCTCGGTGGCCAGCGGAGTTACCGAGCGTGAATTCGCCGCCGGGTTCGACACCGTGTCGGTGTGCTTCTCGAAAGGGCTCGGGGCACCAATGGGTTCTGCGTTGGTGGGGCGGCAGGACCTGATCGAACCGGCCAGACGTTTCAAGCAACTGTTCGGTGGTGGTTTTCGCCAGGCCGGCTTGATGGCGGCCGGAGCGCTGTATGCGGTCCAAAACCATCGAGATCGCCTGGCCGAGGATCATGAGACGGCGGCCCGGCTCGCCGCCGGGCTGGCGGAGATTCCGGGCATCGATATCGACCCGGACGACGTCGACACGAATATCGTGTACTTCCTGGTCGATGACGCCCACACCGTGTGCGATCGGCTTACCGAGCGGGGGGTCCTCACGCTCCCGCTGGGCCCCAGCCGCATGCGGGCGGTCACCCACCTTGGAATCGAGGCGGCCGACATCGATGCGGCGCTTGTGGCTCTACGGGAGGTTGTTGGGTAGCCGGCTGCCCTCCGAGCCGAGCCCGGCCAATCACTGCCTGGAGTTGCCAAGCAACTCCCTAGCAACGCCTTCGGCGTTGCCTACTTCCTTACCCAGACGAGGGCGACCTCGTCCACCGAGATGTCGGTCTTCTCGAGGCCGACTTCGATAGTGTCGATGTTGGCGGCGATGTCCTCCCACTTGTCGTTGATCTCCTCGACCTCCAGGACGATGTCCTCCTCGATGTCGGTTATCTCCTCCACCTTGTCCTCCACCTTGGCCTGGGCGGTCTTCAAGCGCTGCTGGGTTCGCTGGGTCTGGCTGCGGCGACGGGAGGCGCCCGATAGCGAGCGCGACCTCCTGCCGCCGAGGAGCACGCCGATCACATCGCTGGCTCCGGACATCCACTCGTCCCGTTTGCGAGTTTCGGTGTCGGTCTCCAGCTCCTCCATTCGCCGGTGTGCCGTCGCCAGCTGATCCTTGGCCCGATCCAGCTTGGCCTCGAGCCGGTCACGCACCTTGGCGATTTCGGTGTCGGCCCGATCTTCGGCGGCCCGATCGCAGCGCTGCTGGAAGTCTTCCTCGCTCTCGCCGACCCGGGCGTACAGCTTGAGTTCGGCATTGCGGAATACCTCGATGCTGGCGTTCCGATACAGGTGATCCTTCAACTCGGACTTGACCGAAGTCCAGAACGCGGCGGTGTCGACCGGGGCCTCCACCAATGCGTAGGTGGCGCCTTCGGGTGCCTCCGGGCGGAAGTCCCGGTCGTCGTAGTCCACCACGACCGCGTCCTCGGGATCGAAGCGCTCGCCGAGCGGATGGAAGATCGCCTCCCAGGTCTGGTCGTGTTTCAGGTCGGCCTTCCTCTCGTCGTAGACGAGGTCGACCCGGGCGGCAATCATCGGCTCCAGCCGGGTGCCGGTTGGATTGGCCTCCACCAGCTTCGCCCATGGTGCGGCCGGGTCCAGGTAGGAGACCGAGATGCGCGGCGCCACCTCAGGCGCCACCGGGGTTTCGTCATCCGCCAGCTCTTCGACCGGAGCGGACTGCTCCGCCTTCGACACCACGGCTGCTTGTCGCTCGGGGGCGTCCGACGTCAGCCTGGCGACCTCCTCCCGGGTGAGCGGCCCTCGCAGGTAGGACATCGCCCACCGGGTCGAAAAGACCGATGGCTCGGCCTCACGAGTGTTGTGGAGCAGGAATTGCCGCTTGCCGAGGCCGCTGATCATCTGGTCGATCGCCTTCATGTCGCGTCCGCCGCCGGCGGACTCGAGCGCCTCGAGGATTCTGGCCTTGTCCCGCTCGGTTTGAAGGCGGCCGATCATCCAGGTGCCGGTGTTTGACATCGCCTTGTAGTCCAGATCGACCGGGTTCTGAGTCGACAGGACGAGTCCGACTCCAAAGGCGCGGGCTTGTTTGAGCATGGTGAGGATCGGCTTCTTGGCCGGAGGGTTGGCGGTTGGTGGGGCATAGCCAAACACCTCGTCCATGTAGACCACGGCGCGCAGTTCGGTCGCTCCGGACAGGCTGCGCATCCAGGTCACGACCTTGGAGAGCACCATGGTGACGATGAACTGACGCTCCTGGTCCGACAGGTGCGCCAGATAGATGATGGCCGCCCGCGGGCTCCCATCATCCCGGTAAAGCATGGATTTGACGTCGAGCGGGACTCCCTCTGCCCAGGCGGAGAACGAGGGCGATGCCACCAGGCCGTTCAATCGCATGGCGAGGGCGGTGCGATCCTTGGGCGGGAAGAACGTGTCGACCTCGAATACTCCCAGTTTTCGCATCGGTGGTTCCTGCACCTGTCCGATGAGCGAGGCCATATCGAGGTCGCGACCCTGGCTCCAGGAGTTTTCGAGGATGTTGGCGAGCAGGATGTGCTCGGGCGACGAGAGCGGGTCGGCTTCGAGGCCGGCCAGCGTGAGCAGGCTCGATACGAAGCCCTCGATCTCGTCCCGTCCCGCCTCGGCTTCCAGGTTCCAATCGAGGTCGGGTGCCGCCAGCGAGCCGACCACGTTGACGGGAACCCCTGCCTCGGAGCCGGGCGTGTAGATGGTGACGTCGACGGTATCTTTCAGGCGGCGAATCGCCTCCAATCCCGGGTCCCAACCGGAGATCCCCTTCTTCCACAGGTTGGCCGTCTTCTCGCCCAGCTCGGCAGTGGTCACGCCGTCCTGCCGTGCCTGGTCGGCGCTCACCCACGGCTCGAAGTCGGAGCCGGCGAAGTCGGGGAACAGCAGCTCGAGGTTCCCCATGTCGCCTTTCGGGTCGATGACCAGCGTAGGGAGTCCGGAGAGCAGCGCCTCTTCGAGCAGGATCACACCCAGGCCGGTCTTGCCGGACCCGGTCATGCCGACGATGACGCCATGGGTAGTTAGGTCGGAGGGGTCGTAGGCGACATCACTGCCGCTCCGGTCGCCGCTGGTCGGGTCGATGATATGTCCGAGCAGGAAGCCGTTTGCGCTCATGCTTTGCTCCTCCTTGAGGGTCTACGAGACGGGAACCCGGCGTTGGATCTCGGCGACGGCCTCGCTCACAGTTCCGACACACGTGACCAGCGACGTATCGGTCCCAAGTTCGTCCCCGAGGTGGGTGATGAGGCGGTGCCAGAGCGGGCCGACCGCGATGACCGGGTTGGCCGGCGAATCGGAGAACCGGGCGACGAAGGCAAGATTCCAGGCGACCATCAGCTCCGTGAAGGTACCGATGCTGCCGGGAAGGGCGATGCAGGCGTCGGCGATATCCACCAGCTCGTGGATTCGCTCGGTGAGGCTGGCGGCCCGGATGTGCTCCTGGACGAACCGATTGGGCAGCTCGCGATGGGGAAACACATCCGGGGCGGTGACGCCGGTGATCGACCCGCCGGCACGATCGGCACCTGCCGAGACGGCCTCCATGGAGCCGTCGTACCCGCCGGTCGCGACCGCGTATCCGGCCTTAGCCAGCAGGCGCCCCAGCTCGACCGCCTCCTCGTAGTCGGCGTTTCCCTCCTGTCCGAGGGAGGAGCCGAACACCGTCACCGTTCGTACTGCCATGCAGGGAAATGCTACTAGCCCCACCGGGGGGCAAACCCTACTTAATGGTTGGATAGAGTTCGTCGGCATGTTCGATTACGCCCAAGCCGCAGTTGAAGGGGCGCTGGCCGCCGGAGCTACCTACGCGGACGCCCGGGCGATGATCGTTCGTCGGCAGGGTCTGAGCTGCCTCAACCAGAACCTCGACAGCCTCGATTACGACGAGAACGCCGGCGTCGGGGTAAGAGCCCTGATCGGTTCGTCCTGGGGGTTCTACGCCACGCCGGAGCCGACCGAGGCGGCCGCCCGAGCGGCGGGAGCCCAGGCGTCTGCGATCGCAAACGCCTCAGCCCTGGCGGCGGGCGACCCGCTCCAACTCCTCGACGTTCCGGTAGTTGCCGACCACTACGAGACTCCCTACGAGGAGGCACCGTTCGATGTAGTTCTATCCGAAAAGGCAGACCTCCTCATCGCCGCCACCGGCATCATGCAGGAAGTGCCCGGGGTCGCCCTGGCCGAGGCCCGAATGCGGTTCTGGGACACCGAGAAATACTTCGTCTCGAGTCAGGGCCATCGCATCTCCCAGCACCTCGTGGAGTCGGGTGGCGAGATGGCCGCCACCGCAATCGGCGAGTCCGAGACGCAACGGCGCTCCTATCCCCAGAGTTTCGGGCAATTCGAGACCGGTGGTTTCGAGGTGATTCGACGCTTCGATCTGGCCGGCAATGCCGGCCGGGTGGCTGAAGAGGCGGTCGCCCTCTTGACCGCGCCGGAGTGCCCAACCGGCACGCTCGACCTCATCCTCGAATCAAGCCAGCTCGCCCTCCAGATCCACGAGTCGGTCGGCCACGCCACCGAGCTGGATCGCATTCTCGGGTGGGAGGCCGCCTTCGCCGGAACCTCCTGGCTCGACCTCGCCCAGCTGGGCACTCTTCAATTTGGGTCACCGCGGATGAACATAACCGCCGACGCCACGCTGCCGGGCTCGCTGGCTACCTTCGGCTACGACGATGAGGGAACCCCCGCCCAGCGGGTGGACATCGTCAAGGAGGGGATCTGGGTTGGCGTTCTGTCCGGCCGGGACTCGGCCGCCATCGCCGGGCTGGCGCCCGGCGGAATGGTGCGGGGGGACGGCTACAACCGCCTGCCGATGGTCCGCATGACCAACGTCGGTCTCCTGCCGGGAGAGTCATCGCTCGACGAAATGGTGTCCGAGACCAAGGATGGCGTCTACATGGCAACCAACCGGTCGTGGTCGATCGATGACAGGCGTCTCAACTTCCAGTTCGGTTGCGAAGCCGGGTGGGAAGTTAAGAATGGCCAGCTCGGTCGGATGGTCCGCAACCCGACCTATACCGGCATCAGTCCCGAGTTCTGGGGCTCGTTGGACCTGCTCGGCGGCCGGGAAGAAACGAGTTATTGGGGGGTACCCAATTGCGGCAAAGGTCAGCCCATGCAGTCCGGCCATACCGGGCACCCCGCTGCGCCTGCACGGTTCCGAGATGTCCGGGTGGGGGTGAAGTGATGCAGGTCCAGGAGACCGCCGATCGCATCATCGACCTGGTGGGGGATCGGGCCGAGGCCCAGGTGAGCGTTGACGGGACCCAACACGACCTCACCCGCTTCGCCAATTCCTTCATTCATCAGAATGTCGGCGAGCGGGGTCTCAATGTGGCCCTCAAGCTGGCGGTGAACGATCGGGTGGCTTTCGCGACTTCGACTCGGTCGGACGAAGTGGGCCTTGCCTCGCTGGTGGAGGAGACCATTCATGCCGCCCGGCTGCGTCCGACCGACAAGGATTGGCCTGGCTTGGCCGAACCGGCCGCGCCGGTCGAGCCCGCCCGTTTTGAGGCTCAGACTGCGTCGGCAACACCCGATCGGCGCGCGGCAGAGGTGGCCGCCTTCATTGCGGCCGGCAACGGGTTGCTCGCGGCCGGGTACTTCGATACCCAGGGGGGTCCAACCGCGTTTGCCAATTCGGCCGGCCAGCGGCTGGCAGCCTCGACCAGCCGGGCGACCTTCGACGGCATTCATCAGACCGGGACCTCGGCCGGTGCGGCCCACCAGACTTCCGCCGACATCAACGACGTAGATGGTTCCGGGCTCGGCACCATCGCCGCCACCAAGGCAAAGGATTCCGCCATCACGCGCCATCTCGAGCCGGGAGAGTACGAGGTCATTCTCAGCCCCGAGTGCGTTGCCACCATCATGTTTTTCTTGGGCGCCTACGGGTGGAACGCCAAGTCCCATCTTGAAGGACAGAGCTTCACGGTGCTGGGTGAGCAGCAGTTCGACCCGGCCGTCACCATTGAGGACGATTATGCCGACCCGCTGGCAGTCGGCCTGTCCTTCGATGCCGATGGCACCCCCAAGCGGAAGGTGACCATTGTCGAGGCCGGGGTATCGAAATCGCTGGCTCACGACCTGCGCACGGCCAGGCGGGCGGGTGGGGAATCGACCGGCCATGCCATTCCGGGCGGCGACGCCTTCGGCGCCCTCCCCACCAATCTGCACTTCCGGCCCGGGGACCGGTCGGTGGTGGACTTGATCGGGTCGGTGGAACGCGGCCTGTTCATCACCACCTTCAACTATTGTCGCATCCTCGATCCCCGCACCCAGGTGGTCACCGGCCTCACTCGCAACGGGACCTTCCTCGTGGAGGGTGGGGAGATCGGTGGGGCTGTGTCCAACCTCCGGTTCACCCAATCGTTCATCGAAGCGCTATCGCCTGGTCGGGTGCTCGGCATCGGCGATGATGCCCGGATGGCCGATAGTGAGGTCGGTCCCGGCATAGCTTCGGCCCCCAGTGTGCACCTCGCGGCGTGGAATTTCACCGGCGGCGCACAAGGTTGAGTTTCGCCGGCGGCTCATAAATGGCAAACTGGCTCCAGCACCCCGATAGGAGAGAGACAAAATGGGATTCATGGACACCCTCAAGGGATGGTTCGGCAAGGCCAAAGACGTCGCAGGCGATGTCGGCGACACGCTTGGTGATGTCGCCGAGAAGGCCGGTGATAAGGCCGGAGACGCCTTCGATACGGTGAAGGACAAGGCTGAGGACGTCGTCGACTCCGTCAAGGACAAGTTCGACGGTGACGACGATGAGGGCGAGCCCGCCGGCGAGGCGTAGACCCGGGCCCGAAATCGAGGAGAGAGCCTCTCGAGGCTCTCTCTTTCGCGTTTGGCCGCGATTGGCGGTCGCAGTCGGTGGCGCGCTTGGCGGTCTGGAACGGTCGGGTGGGTGGCTGGATTGATCCTATTGGGGGTTTGGGCCTTCGGGCTCGGCCGGAGCATCACCCGGTAGCCTGAGGATATGCGGCCTTTCTTGTCAGATCCGACGCCATTTGCGGTTGCGCACCGGGGAAGCCGGTTGCTCTGGCCCGAGAACACCATGGAGGCGTTTCAGGGCGCCGTCGACCTCGGATATCGCTATCTGGAGACCGATCTGCACCGGACTCGCGACGGTGTGATCGTCGTTTGCCACGATGACACGCTCGATCGCACAACCGATGGCGTCGGGAAACTGTCGGCCAGGACCTGGGAAGAGCTCGGCTCGCTCGACGCCGCCTATCACTATGCCCCCCACCAGGACTATCCCCGCCGGGGCACCGGTGTGCGGATCCCAAGCCTCGATGAGATCTTCGATGCGTTCCCGTCGATTCGCCTCATCCTCGACCTGAAGGAACCGGGATTCGAGACCAACCTGGCCGATTACCTCCGCGAAAACGGCCGCGAGGACCAGGTGATGGTTGGTGCCTTTTCCGACCTTCGCCTCGCCCGCTTTCGCAAGGCCAGCCGGGGCCGGGTGGCCACATCCTCCGGGCCGGCTGAGACGCTGGCATTGTGGACCGCCTCCCGGTTGGGTCAGTCACCGAGATTCAAGGCCGACGCGCTCCAGATCCCGGAGGAATTCGCGTTTGTGCCCCTGGCCGACCAAAAGCTGGTGGCGGCGGCCGAAGCGGGCGGGCGCCAGGTTCACGTGTGGACGGTCAACGATCCCGCCGACATGGCACAACTGCTCGATCGCGGGGTCCACGCCATCATTACCGATCGCCTCGACGTGCTCAAACAGCTTCTGGAGTCGAGAGGGGAGTGGGTTGGGTGAGAGCACCGGAACGCGCTCTCACCCTCCACCCGACTGGCGACTGCGGCCGCAGGCCGCCTACGCGTTGAAGAACCAGAACCAGGCGCCGGCGGCGATGATGCCAAAGAAGAGGGCGGCTTTGAAGGCGCTCTTGGCCACCCCGTAGAGGAAGCCGGCGATCGCCAGAATCCCCACGATCACGAGGATGGCGGCTAGGGCGGAGTTGCTGGACGCGACGTCGAGGAACTCACTCGGTATCCGGTCGACCAACGTATCGGGCAGTTGATCGACGATCGAGTCGGGAAGGGTTTCAAGACCCTCCTCCCGGATTTGGTCGATGATGCTGGGAGGGAGATCTTCGACCACCTCGGGTGGGAGATCGTCGACGAGGTCGGTCAAGACATTCATAGCGAAAACGAGGCTAGCCGGGAACGCAGGCCAATCGGATCGATTGGCCCGAATTACCTCATGAACGTTGGCTTTTGGGCCGATGTGACTCCTGTTCCTACCGAGGATGCTCTATGCAGGTTGAGATGCTGCGCTTCGACGGTCGCGCCTGGTCCCAGCCGTTTCCGTCCCTGGGCTCAGACCGCACTCTCGTCATCGTGTTTGGGGCTCCCGGGTACCTCAGCGATGCCGAGCCCATCCGAGAACTCGTGAACGCCTTTCCCTCCAGTCACATCGTCGGGTGCTCGTCGTCGGGTGAGATTCTCGGGGAGACCATCTCCGATGGCTCGCTGGCGGTGGCGGTTACCCGCTTCGATCACACCGATCTCAGGCTGGCCGCTTCGCCGGTGACGGCGGGTACCTCCTTCCGAGCCGGCCACGATCTGGCGGGTCGGCTGGCCGGCTCCGGCCTGGCGGCCGTGTTGGTTCTCTCCGAGGGCCTGGACGTGAACGGCACCGATCTGGTCAACGGACTCAACGAGCTGCTGCCCGGTGTCATCATCACGGGCGGCCTTGCCGGCGATGGAGATCGCTTCCGGGAAACCTGGACGCTGGTGGATGGCAAGCCCGTCTCCGGCTTCGTAACCGGAATCGGGTTCTACGGCGATCAAGTTCACGTCGGGCATGGGTCAAAGGGTGGATGGGACCGGTTCGGGCCAGAGCGGCTGGTGACCCGGTCGCGTGGCAACGTCCTCTACGAGCTCGACGGTGAGCCGGCACTCGAGCTGTACAAGTCTTATCTCGGTGAGCTGGCGTCCGGCCTTCCGGCCACCGGGCTGTTGTTCCCGCTGGCGGTTCGAGCCGGCCCGAACGACGAGAAGCACCTGGTGCGGACCATCCTGGCAGTCGACGAGGATGCGAAGTCGGTCGTGTTTGCCGGGGATGTTCCGGAGGGGCATCGTGCCCAGCTAATGCAGGCCAATTTCGATCGGCTGGTCGGCGGCGCCGAAACCGCCGCCGAGCTGGCCCTGCCGGCCGGCGTGTCCGGGCCCTATCTGACGATTGCCATCTCGTGTGTTGGCCGGCGCCTGGTGCTCGGCGAGCGCACCGAGGACGAGCTCGAAGCCGTCTGTCACGTACTCCCCGAAGGCAATCACCAGGTCGGGTTCTACTCGTATGGCGAGATCTCACCATACGCCGAAGGAACCTGTGACCTCCACAATCAGACCATGACGCTGACGGTGGTGGCTGAGCGAGCATGAACCCGGTCCTTCGTCGGCAGCTTCGCAGGCTGGGGCTCGACCCGGAGACTCCTCCCGAAGATCCCGAACTCTGGTCGGCGTTGCTTGCCAGGGTCAACATGTTCTATGACAACGCCGACCAGAGCCGCTATCTGCTCGAGCGGTCCCTGGACCTCTCCTCTAAGGAGATGCAGGACCTATATGAGCAGCTCGAGGCCGCGGCCCGCTCCCGAGTCGAGCTGTCCGAGCTCCACTACCGAAATCTCTTCGTCCACTCACCCATCGCCATGTGGGAGGAGGACTTCTCGGAGGTAGCGGCTTGGCTCGGTGCCTTGAAGGCGGGTGGCGTGCGCGACCTTGCCAGGCATCTGAAGATGCATCCAGGCGAACTGGACCATGCTATGTCGCTCATCGTGGTGCGCGATGCGAACCACGCGGCGGCCGATTTATTCGAGGCGGACTCGCGCGACCAGCTGATTGGTCCGCTGGGGCCGGATGCGATCGTCGACAAGGAGGCTGCGATCGAGGAGCTGGAAGCCCTTTGGAACGGTGATTCCCGTCACGACCGAGAGATGGTCGGTAGGACGTTCAAGGGAAACCGGCTCGACGGCATCATGCACTGGCGGGCCCCCACCGTAGGTGTGAGGCGCGACCTGAGCAGGGTGCTGGTAGCGATCGCCGACATCACCGAACGCAAGCAGGCCGAAGAACGAATGACCGAACTCATCCGGTCCAAGGATGAGTTCTTGGCGGCGGTGAGTCACGAACTGCGTACGCCGTTGACCACCGTGTATGGAGCGGCGGAGAGCCTGCAGGAGCAGTGGGGCGACCTCGAAGATGCCGTCAAACGCGAGCTCATCGACCTGATTGCTGTCGAGAGCCGTGACCTGGCTCACCTCATCGAGGATCTGCTGGTGGCAGCCCGGGCGGACATCGGCACCATCGTGGTGCGCCGCATGCCGATTGAGATTGGGGCCGAGGTCGAGATGGTGCTCGAGGCCATCGCCCTGGAGCGAGGGGTGGTCATCGACTCCTCACGGGTGGATGGGTGGGCGAACGCCGACCCGCTTCGATTCCGCCAAATCGTTCGCAACCTCGTCGTGAATGCGATTCGCTACGGCGGCGACCTCCTCCGCATCGAGAGCAAGACGACCCTGGCCGGAGCCTTCCTCTACCTGTGGGACAACGGCGAGGGCATCCCGGAGGATCGACGTGAGGCCGTGTTCGAGCCTTACAAGAGGGCCCACAACGCCGCCGGCCTCCCCGGCTCGGTCGGCCTCGGGCTCTCGATCTCCCGCCAGCTTGCCCAGCTGATGGGCGGCGACCTCACCTACGAATACCAATCCGGCTGGAGCGTCTTCACCCTCCGCCTTCCGCTTCACATCGAAGTGGGGGAGGTGGCGTAGGCAACGCCTTCGGCGTTGCCAGTCCCCGTCCCCACTTGGGTCTTGGGTCTGGGGTCTACGGCGCCACTATCGGCCATACCTCTGGGGTGTCGAAGCCGAGCCTCCAGATGGCCGTGCCGGCCACTCCCGCTTCCCGGGCCAAGGCAATCCGGTTGGCGAGATTGTCGTAGTCCTCGGCCCAGAGGTAGCGGCCATCGTCGAGGTCGATCCGGTCGATTCCAAACTCCGGATCGAACGTGCGCGGGTTCGAGGTGGCGAGGTCGATAACGGTGCCGATGGTGGCCGTGGTTGGTTTGGTGAGGTCCTCGGGATCCCAAATCCGGGAGTAGAACGGAACGCCGAGCAACACCTGGTGGGGGTCGATGTAGCGGAGCAGCCAATGGAGCGCCTCCTCGGCCCATTGCTGGGAGGCGGTTGGGCCCGAGGGACGAACCCGGGTGTATTCGTCGTAGGCCATCAGCGCCAGGTAATCGGCCGACTCCGCCAGTGCCCGCCGGTCGTAGCGCTCGCGGCGGATCTCGGACGGCGTTGCGTAATTGCGGGTCCGTGCGGTGATGTCCACGGACACTGTGCCGCCCCAGCCGTGGACGAACTCGCTCAACTGGGCAACGAAGGCCGTGAAGTTGTCGCGATCGACCGCACTGAATGCTTCGAAGTCGACGTTGATTCCGTCGACGCCCGCCAATTGGGCTGCTCCGGAGAGTTGGGCAGCCAGCAGGCTGCGGTTTTTGTCTTCACCCAGCGCCCGGAGCGTGCGAGCCGGATCGAATGCGTTCGTCACGTGCGGCCACACTTCGACGCCCTGGTCGTGGGCGGCGGCTACGAAATCGGGGTCGGTGTCGCCGACCAGCAACCCGTTGGCATCGAGCGTCCACCACCGGGGCGACGTGACGGTGAGGCCGGGCGCAGCTTCGAGCTGCCGGAGGTAGATATCCGAGTCGCCGGCCGCCTGCCAGCCGAGGACGATGGGCTCGGACGGCGCTACCGACTGTCGCCACGGCTGTTCGATGATCAGCTCGGTGGTGGAGCCCTCAGTCGCTTGTACCTCCTGGGTCCACGACGGATGGCTCACCACGCCGTCGACGACGTAGTTGATTGCGAGGTTGACCGGGCGGTCGAACGGAAGGGCGAGACTGGCGGTCTCGTCTCCGGTGATTTGCACCGTCTGGCCTACCTGCACCGATGCCCCGGTGGCGGCCAGAGCCTCGACTGCCGACAGCCGGACCAGCACCTCGCCGAGTGGCGGCGCGGTCACAGTCGTGGGTGCGGGAGTGGTGGTAGTGGTGGGAGCCGCGGTGGCGGAGCCGGTGCAGGCGGCCAGGATGACCGCAAGCACCGCCAGGCGTCTCACGCCAGGCTCGGCTTGAACCCCGGCCGGGCGGCTTCGAAGGCCGAGATCTCAGATTCGTGGTCGAGCGTGATGGCGATGTCGTCGAGCCCGTTCAACAGGCAGTGTTTCACGAACGGATCCAGGAAGAACGAGACCGTCACTCCTCCGGCGGTGACCGTCCCAGCCTCCACATCGATCACCACCTCGGCGGCGGGGTCGCCGGCCACGGCGGCAATCCGCTCGACCTCCTCGTCGCTCAGGATGATCGGCACCAGACCGTTCTTAAGGCTGTTGTTGCGGAAGATGTCGGCGAATGAGGGAGCGATGACGGCCCGGATTCCCCAGTCGATCAGGGCCCAGGGTGCATGCTCTCGCGACGAGCCAGACCCGAAGTTGTGGCCGGTGACGAGAACCGTGGCCGACTGATACTCGGGTTGGTTGAACACGAAATCGGGCCGCAGCTCTCCCTCGTGGTCATACGCCCAGTCGTGGAATAGGAAAGGACCGAATCCGCTTCGCTCCACCCGCTTGAGAAACTGCTTGGGAATGATCTGGTCGGTGTCGACGTGGGACCGCATGAGCGGCACCATCGTTCCCTCGATGCGTCGGACCGGTTCCATCAGTCGGCCCACTCCCGGATGTCGACGAAGCGGCCGGCCACCGCGGCCGCAGCCGCCATTGCAGGACTCACCAGGTGGGTGAGCCCCCCTCGTCCCTGGCGCCCCTCGAAGTTACGGTTGGATGTGGAAGCGCAGCGTTCTCCTGGCTGGAGGATGTCGGGATTCATGCCGAGGCACATCGAGCAACCGGCGTCCCGCCACTCAAAGCCGGCCGCGGTGAACACCTCATCGAGACCCTCGGACTCCGCCTGCAGTTTCACCAGCCCCGAGCCGGGAACCACCATGGCGTGGACATCGCCATGGACCCGCTTGCCTTCCAGGACGGCGGCGGCGGCCCTGAGGTCCTCGATGCGACCATTGGTGCATGATCCGAGAAACACCCGATCGATGGTGATGTCGGTGATGGCGGTGTGCGGCTCCAACTGCATGTAGGCGAGGGCGTTGGCGGTGTGCTCTTGTTCGGACGGGTCCTCGAAGTCGCCGGGGGCGGGTACCGCGCCATCCACGGTGGCGGACTGCGCCGGGTTGGTACCCCAGCTCACGTAAGGCGGTATCTCGGCTGCGTTGAGGCCGACCTCGAAGTCGAACCCGGCGTCATCGTCGGTGGGAAGCCCTCGCCAATAGTCGAGGGCGGCATCCCAGGCGTCGCCGCTCGGCGCCTGCGGCCGGCCCTTCAAGTACGCGAAGGTGGTCTCGTCCGGGCCGATCAGCCCGGCCCGGGCTCCTCCCTCGATCGACATGTTGCAGACGGTCATGCGTCCTTCCATCGACAGGTTGGCGATGGTGTCCCCGCGGTACTCGATCACGTGGCCGGTGCCGCCGCCGACGCCGATGCGGTTGATGATGGCGAGAATGATGTCCTTGGCCGTCGACCAGGCAGGCAGCTCACCGGTCACGTTGACTGCCATCGCCTTTGGCCTGCTCTGCGGGAGGGTTTGGGTGGCCAGCACATGCTCCACCTCCGAGGTTCCGATGCCGAATGCCAGCGCCCCAAACGCGCCGTGGGTGGAGGTGTGGCTGTCGCCGCACACGATGGTCATGCCCGGCTGCGTCATGCCCTGCTCGGGGCCGATGATGTGAACGATTCCCTGACGCGGGTCGTCGAGCCCGTACAGGGTGATCTCGTGCTCTTGGCAGTTGGCGATGAGGGTGTCGATCTGCTGGCGGGACCGCGGGTCGCTGATGCCGTGCTCCCGGTCGATGGTGGGGACACCGTGGTCGATGGTGGCAAGGGTGAGGTCCGCCCGGCGCACCCCGCGACCGGTTAGCCGCAGGCCCTCAAAGGCCTGGGGCGAGGTCACCTCATGCACGAGATGGAGGTCGACGTAGACGAGGTCGGGCTCACCCGGTGCGCTCCGCACCACGTGATCCGTCCATATCTTCTCGAAGAGAGTGCGTGGCATGGCCGATACGGTAGTCGCCGGTGAACTGCAAGTTTGTGGCTAACGTCGCCCCATGATCGCCGCCTTGCTGGCCATTGTCGCCGTCGTGACCCTCAGTCCGCCTTTCGGTGAGGCGAGCGCGACCGCGGTCGAGGACGGCGGCTATCTGGCGGTTACGGTCACGGTCGATCTGGACCCCGGGTATGCGGCCGACTACCTGGTGGTGCACCTGCTGAATCCCGATGGCCAGGAGAGCTTCACCCTCGGTCAGGCCGCCGGCGGCCAGTATGTCGGCACCTTCACCATTCTTCCCTACAACCGGGCACTCCGTTTTGAGGTCGGCCAATCGGAGGAGTTCACGCTGTCGGAAACGGTGTCACTGATCGATCTGGGTGTCGACGCCGACCAGCTGCAGACCACCTTCAAACCGCCGGGGCCTACCTCCGATACCAGCAAGTGGGGCTGGCTGGCCCTCGGCGCAGGAACCCTGGCCGGCGCGGTCCTGCTGGCCTGGTGGGTTTGGCCGGCCGCCAAAGTAACCCAATCGGGGCTGGTCGACACCACCGGGCGGGAACCAGTGGTAGATGAGACCACCGAATAGGTAGGGCTCGAGCGCGGGGCCGGGGGGCAGAGCCAGCTAGCCCTTCCTGCGTGACCTCAGGAGCACCACTGCGATGACTGCGGCGATGCCGGCGGCGACGGCAGCTCCGGAGATCATCGGGTCCGGCTTGGGCATTTCGGCCAGGCGGGTCCGCAAGTCGACCGCGAGGTGGAAATCACGGATCGGCCATGCGCGCTCTTCGGCCACCTTGCGGAGCTCGCGATCGGGATTGACGGCCACCGGGTTGCCGACGGCCTCGAGCAGGGGGAGGTCGGTATGGCTATCTGAGTAGGCATAGCTGGCGGCGAGGTCGAGGCCCTCGGACTCCAGGCGGTGGAGGGCCTCGGCCTTGGTCGGGCCGTAGGCGTAGTACTCGAGCTCGCCCGTGTACAAACCGTCGGCGTCGACGCCGGCCCGGGTGGCGATCACATCATCCACCCCCAGGTAGGTGGCGAGGGGCTGCACGATTTCGACCGGGCTGGACGAGACGATGATCACCCGGCGGCCCTCACGGTGATGCTCGTCGATGAGGAAGAGTGCCTCGGCAAACACGAGCGGCGCCACCACGTCTTCCAGCGTCTCGGCGACAATCTCCTCGAGCTGGCGGCTGTCCCAGCCTTTGATGAGGGCCATGAGCGCCTCCCGCACCCGCTCCATTTGGGAGTGATCGGCGCCGAATAGCACGTAGAAGAACTGGGCGACGGCCATGCGCAGCAGCGTCCGGCGATTGAGAAGGCCTGCCTTGTACATATGACGACGAAACGCCAGCGTTGAGGACTTGGCGATGATCGTCTTGTCGAGGTCGAAGAAAGCAGCCGCCTGGGTCATAGATGGAATTGTACGGCTGCCGTGCTCAGGGCGTGGTGGCCGCTTCCCGGCAGATTCCGACCACCGCCGCCGCGGTGTTATCCACCCGGTGGGCCGCCCGGCGAGCGGCCCTCCCCATGTCGCGTCGCAAGTCGGGGTCGGTTGCCAGCTTGACGATGGCGGCCGCCAGGTCCGGGACGCTTCCCGGGGGAACCAGGAGACCGCTCTGCCCGTCCTCGACCATGGCCGGGATGTGTCCGACACCCGATGCCACCACCGGGAGGCCGGCCATTTGGTAATCGAGGATTTTGACCGGCTCGAAGTAGCTGTAGCGGGTCTGCAAGTAAGGAGCAACGCCCAGGTGCGACCGTTCCAGGTGGGCATAGAGCGCATCTCGATCCAGCCACCCGGGAAACGACACCGCGGCTTCGACTCCGAGGCTCCTGGCCCGCTCGACACAGTCCAGTCGGGTGATGCCATCTCCGATGACGGTGAGATGCAGGTCGCTCACCTGGTGGCGGGCCTCGCCGAAGGCAGCCAGCAACCCCTCGACGCCGTGCCAGGGGTAGAAACTCCCCACGAAGCAGATCTCGACCGGTTCCCCCGAGCTACCGGGGGTGGCAACGACTCCGGGATCGTCTACTCCAAAGGGAATCAGCCGGATCTTGCCGGGGTCACCGGCCTGGTCGGCGACCAGATCGCGGAGACCCGGTGTGTGGACCCAGATCACGTCGGCCCGGCGGAAGAACGTCTGATCCATCCAGGCGGCAACCCGCGAGGGTCGTTCTCCTCTGAGGGTGCCTTCCACGGCAAAGGGTGAGTGAACCTCCAGTACCAGGGGCCGGTCGAGCAGCCGGGCGACGATCAGGGGTGTCCACTCGAACTCTTGGTAGCGGGCAAGCAGCACATCGGGTGGGTCGGCTCGCAGCTCGCGCCACAGGCGCCAGCTCCATCGGACGGTGTTCACCGTCCCCCGCTGCAGAAGCCGCAGTCGGATGATTGGGCCGAGCCAGGCTTGGGGGATCCGGTCCCGCAGCCATGCGACTCTTGGACCATCGGCCCTCGCCGCAGTGTTCTCCGAATTTGGAGCCGGGATCGACTGGATGTCACTCCCGGCCCGCCCCAGCGCTTCGACCAGTTGTCGGCCGCGTTCACCTGCCCATCGACGCGACCGGCTCATTGACGAATTGTGGTAGAGAATTCTCATCGTAGATCTCCTTGCACTATTCAAGTAGATCGCCGGCCCGGCCGAGACGGCCAAGCACCCGCCAACCCACCGAAGGCCGGCCAGGCCCCCGGAGTCCCCTGGTTAGGCTGATTCCCAGGACTGGCGTCGGCTAGGCAGGTTGTCGGTGGATTTTCAGGAAACTCATTTGGCGGGCGTTTTCCAGGTATTGCTGGATCCAAATGTCGACAACCGCGGCACCTTCACGAGGGTCTTCGACCGCGGCGAGATGGAGAAACGGGGTCTCGGCGGCAGCCTGGAGCAATGCAATCTCGTGACCAACCAGCAGGCATCCACCCTCCGGGGCATCCATTACCATCTACGCCCCCAGGGAGAGGTCAAGCTAGTGCAATGTGTCAGCGGATCGGTGTTTGACGTCCTGGTGGATCTTCGACCCGAATCCGACACCTACGGGGAGTGGACCTCATTTGAGCTTGCCGGAGACCGGCGGGAGATGCTCTATATCCCCAAGGGAATCGGGCACGCATACCAGACTCTCGAGCCGGGTTCGAACGTTCTGTACTTCATGTCCGAGGCGTTCGTTCCCGGCACCGAGCGTGGCGTTCGCTGGAACGATCCATCACTGGCGATTTCCTGGCCGCTCGCCAATCCGATTCTGTCCGATCGGGATCGGGCGCTGCCCGATCTCGACCTCGATCAACATCGCCGCCAGCATTCCACTCGCGACGGTTCCTGATGCGAGAACCGTCCCCCACCACTTCCAATCAGGCCGTCGGTGAGCAGATGTACGAGCTGGTGTCCCGTCTCTACCCGATCAATCGGAGCATCACCGGAGACGGCTTCCGAGAGACCCAGCGCATCATTGGAGAGCACTTCCCCGAATTACGCATTGAGGAGGTCCCGAGCGGGACCGAAGCCTTCGACTGGACCGTTCCGAAGGAGTGGAACATTCGAGAAGCCTTCATCGTCACTCCCCGCGGGGAGAGGATTGCAGATTTTTCTCGATCCAACCTGCACGTCATGAGCTACAGCGTTCCAGTCCGTCGGACGATGAGCCTCACCGAGCTCAGAGACCACCTGCACACGCTTCCTGAGGAGCCGGATCTGATTCCGTACCGGACGAGCTACTACCGGGAAGACTGGGGCTTCTGCCTGACGCACCGCGAGTATGAGGAGCTGGAGGAGGGCGAATACGAAGTGGTGATCGATTCAACCCTCGCGGATGGGGCGATGAGCTATGGCGAAGGCTTGCTGGAAGGCGAGAGCGAACAAGAGGTCCTGATAACTTCTCATGCCTGCCACCCCTCCATGTGCAATGACAACCTCTCCGGCAACGTGGTGGCAACCTTCCTCGCCAAGGCACTCCGGGAAAGGAAGACGCGGTGGTCCTACCGGTTCTTGTTCCTTCCGGGTGGCATCGGGTCGGTCCTGTGGATGAGCCGAAACGTGGAACGGCTCGACCGGATCCGCAACGGGCTGGTTCTCGCCAACCTCGGGGACTCCGCCGGCTTCACCTTCAAGCGGACCCGACGGTCGGATGCCGAGATCGATCGCGTCGCGGCTCACGTACTCCGGAATCGAGCCGAGCCGTTCACCCTCCTCGACTTCTCGCCTTACGGATATGACGAGCGCAATTTCTGCTCTCCGCGTTTCAATCTCCCGGTCGCTTCGATTAACCGATCGACCCACGAGGGCTTTCGCGGCTACCACAGCTCGGGCGACGACCTCAGCTTGATCAGTGCCGACAAGCTGGAGGAGGCACTCGGAGTCTGCA
Organism: uncultured Acidimicrobiaceae bacterium; assembly: GCA_947259275.1. Classification (GTDB taxonomy): domain Bacteria; phylum Actinomycetota; class Acidimicrobiia; order Spongiisociales; family SHLN01; genus SHLN01. The sequence goes on from CAMYMH010000008.1 coordinate 54,626, forward strand.
TGCAGATCGTGGAGGTCCTCGAGGGAAACGGCAAGTATCGGAACCTGATTCCTGAGGCCGAACCACAGCTCGGCAAGCGGGGCCTCTACGGCCAGATGGGCGGGCTCCAGCGCCGGGCCGACCTCGAAATGGCCTTGCTGTGGGTGATGAACTTCTCCGATGGCGAGCACACACTCCTCGACATCTCCGACCGGTCCGGCTACTCATTCGACCTCGTCCGGCAGGCCGCCGACCTGCTCCAGGACCACGGTCTGCTCGAGCCAACCCAGGAGCTCCCGGCCACCTGAGAGGCGGCCACGCCGGAAGGGCGGCGAATGGCCTCGCGATCACACCGCGGACAATGGGCGCAGCGCGGGTCAGGCATACTGCCGTTTCCGGCTGACCCGAATTCGATCTCATCATGTGACGCCTGCCGACTACTCTGCCGGGCATGGGCCGCATCGCCACCACCATCGAGCTCGCCAAAGCCTCGTGGAAAGTGCTGAAAGCCGACAAGGAGCTGGCGGTGCTTCCGGTGCTATCCGGGGTTGCCAGCGTCGTCGTGGCGTTGAGTTTCCTGATCCCCACCGGCTTCTGGCGGGGATCGGAGTCCGTCGGCACGGTGGAATACATCCTGCTGGCGGCGCTCTACCTGGCGATGGCGTTCATCACCATCTTCTTCAATACCGCCCTCGTCTACGCAGCCAACCAGCGTTTGAGCGGCGGCGACCCAACCATCGGCAGCGCCATCAGCGGGGCGGTCAAGCACCTCTCGCAAATCATGGTCTGGGCCGTGATCAGTGCGACGGTGTCGGTCATTCTCAAGTCGCTGCAAGAACGGGCCGGGATCCTCGGCAGGCTGGTGATCGGGATCGTGGGGTTGGCCTGGACCCTGGTCACGTTCCTGGTGATCCCGGTCTTCGTGATAGAGAACCTTGGTGTCCGCCAATCGATCAGCCGCTCGGCCAACCTGTTCAAGCGCACCTGGGGGGAGAACGTGGCAGCCCAGGTCGGCTTCGGCCTGCTCGGTTTTCTGGCGGTGTTGCCTTTCGGCCTCATCGCCGTCGGGGCAGTTGCCAGCGGCACCGAGGCGATTGCCGCCGCCGGCCTGGCGGTCGCCGTGCTCGGGATCGTCGGGGTGAGTGTGATCCTCTCGGCCCTCAACGCCATCTTCCAGACTGCCCTCTACCACTATGCCAGCTCCGGCGCGGTGCCGGGCGGCTACTTCAACGACCAAAACTTCGCTCACGCCTTCGTTTCCCGTAGTCGTTGAGGCGGCTCGCCGTCCCCATCGGCTTTCTCGCCGCCACCCGCCTGGTACTCAACACCGGTTACCGGCTGGTATATCCCTTCCTGCCCGCCATCAGCCGGGGTCTCGGTATCTCGCTGGATCGAGCCGGCGTCCTGGTGGCGGCCCGCAACCTGGCGGGCGCCACCACTCCCGCCATCGTGGCGGCCGGCCGCCGCAGCACCCGCACTCTGATTGCCCTCGCCCTCAGCCTGTTCGCCCTCGGTGCCGCCCTCACGTCGGTGACCACGGCATTCTGGGGTGTTTTCGCCGGCTTCGTCCTGATGGGCATGGGCAAGCCGGCGTTCGACGTCGGTGCCATGACCTATCTGGCCGACCGCACCCCCTACGCCAGGCGAGCCCGCTTTCTCGCCATGCTGGAACTCACCTGGGCGGGCGGTCTGCTGGTGGGGGCTCCGGCCGCCGGGTGGCTCATCGACCGGTCGGGCTGGGACGCCCCGTTCTGGTTGATTGCCGTTCTCGCCGGCCTGGCTGCGCTCCTCGCCTTCCGGCTGCTGGAGGGTGCCCGTAGGGTCGAAGGTGATCGATCGGCGCAGCCCAGGCTTGACCGGCCGGGCAAGGCCTTGCTGATGGTGTTCCTGCTGTTCAGCACTGCCGCCGAGCTCGTGTTTGTGGTCCTCGGCTCGTGGCTCGAGCTCGAATTCGGACTGTCGATCATCGAGCTCGGCGTCTTCGCGGCGGTGGTCGGCTTCTCAGAACTGAGCGGCGAGTCCCTCACCCTGGTGTTTGCCGATCGGGTCGGGAAGCGCAACGCGGTGATGATGGGAATGGTGCTGTCCATCACCGGGTTTGTGGCCATCGGCGTGCTGGGGGGTTCGCTGGTCGGCGGCCTGGCAGCCGCCGCCCTCGCCTTTCTCGGGTTCGAGATCACGATTGTGTCGGCCCTGCCCTTTGCCAGCGAGGTGCAGCCGGCCACCCGCAGCCGGTATCTGGGGTTGATCCAGGTAGCCATGGCCGCCGCCCGGGCGATCGGCGCCCTGGCCGGCAATCCGCTCTTCGACGCCTTTGGGGTCGGCGCCAATGCCGGCCTGGCAGCCCTCCTCAACCTGGTGGCGCTGGTCATCCTGTACCGGGTGATCACGGAACACGAGTAGGCGGCTGCCGGCTCGCCGCTACCCGCTGCCCGCCATGGTCGGGTGGTGCGTCGGGAGCAAGAGGGCCGATACTCTTGGGTCTTGGGTCTTGGGTCTTGGGTCTTGGGTCAACCCTCTTGACCTGGGCTCGTCCTCGTGACACCTTTCCCTGGCTGACTACCGAGGTGCCGTGGCCGTCCTTGCCATTCAAACCCCGGAGGACGGATTGCTCGGCGCCCTCGCCCCACTCGGGCTGGGGGCGGCGGCCGGAACCGCGCTGGTTGTCGATCTCGACCCGGCCGGCCCCCAGTATCCGGGCGAAGGTTCACTGGCCGGGCTGGTAGAGGAAGGTCCCCGGCGAGCCGACCTGAGCCCGGTCCGCGCCGGCCTGGCGGTGCTGCGAAACGGCGGAGTCGAGCCGGCGGCGGCCGGCCAGGTGCTGGCGGCGTTGCTGGAGGGTTGGCCGGCGGTGGTGCTGCGGCTTCCTGGCATCCCCTCAGCGGAAAGCGAGCCGGACCTGGTGGTTCATCCCCTCATCCCCGGTGGCCTGTTCCCGGCCAGAGCGCCGGTGCCTGTCATCTACCAGGACCTCGGCTTCCGGATCCCGGCACCCGGGCCGCAGTTGCCGGCGCTCTCTCGTGGTACGGCTGCCGCCTTGCTGGCGGGGACGATCCCGCCCCGGAGCCGGTGGGTCCGGGCGTGGAGGGCAGCCTGGAACGGCACCTGGGAGGAAAAGTGGGCGTAAGCGATCGGCTGGCGGCCCGCCTCCTCGAAGCCGGCGTTCCCCTCGATCGGCAGGAGCTGGAACGTGCCGCCCGCAGGCTGGTTCCCAACGAGGCACCCCTCGCTACCTCCGACACCGTTACCGACGTGGTCGACGGCCTCATCGGGCTTGGGCCCATCGAGGAGCTACTGCGTGATCCCACCGTATCCGACGTCCTCGTCAATCGATTCGACGAAATCTGGGTCGAGCGGGCGGGAAGGCTGGAGCCGACCGAGGTGCGGTTCGTGGATGCCTCGGCGGTGACGGCAGCCGTCGAAAGGGTGATTGCACCGCTCGGGCTTCGGCTTGACCGGGCTTCGCCGGCGGTCGACGCCCGGCTGCCGGATGGATCCCGGCTGCATGCGGTGGTACCGCCGGTGGCGGTGGACGGCCCCGCTCTGGCCGTACGCCGTTTCACCGAGGCGGTCCCGACCCTGGACGCGCTGGTGGCCACGGGAGCGATTCGCGACGAGGGGGCCACCCTGTTGCGGGCGGCGGTCGCCGCTCGCCGCAACCTCGTGGTCACCGGCGCGACCGGTGCCGGCAAGACCACTCTGCTCAATATCTTGTCCAAGGAGATCCCGGCCGATCAGCGGGTGGTCACCGTCGAGGATGCCGCCGAGTTGAATATCACCGGCCACTCGGTCCGCCTGGAAAGCCGGCCCGCCAACAGCGACGGTGCCGGGCGGGTGACCATCGAGCAACTGCTCCGTCATGCACTCCGCCTGCGTCCCGACCGCATCATCGTCGGCGAGGTTCGTGGCCCGGAGGCGATTGATCTGATCGCGGCCATGACTACCGGCCACCGCGGATCGATGGGAACGGTCCATGCCTCGTCCGAGGCCGAGGCGTTGTGGCGGCTCGAGACCCTGGCGCTGTCGGGCCAGCGGCGAGTGCCGGAAGAGACGATCCGCAGTCAGATTCAGCAGGGTGTCGACCTCCTGGTGCTGATGAGCCGGCAAGACGGCCGCCGGGTTGTCTCGGCTATCAGCGAGGTGGAGGACTCCGAGATCAAGGTGCTCTACCAATGGTGATCGCGGTCGTTGTCTCGCTTACCCTCGTGCTGGCGCCGCATCCGGCGGTGGCGGCCATCCTGGCGTTCGCCTACCTGTCGCCGGGAGGCTTTCTGGTCGCCGCCGCGGCCTGGGCAACCTATCACGCTCGCCAGCGTGGCCGGCTGCGGCGAAGGCTCCCGGCCGAGGAAGCCGATTTTCTCCGCGCCATGGCCGGTGAAATCGATGCGGGAGCGTCGATCCGCCAGGCGGTGATTGCCGCCGCCGACCGGGCCCCCACCCTCGACCTGGCGGCCATGGTGCACGTGGCGGCGGCCGGTCGCCCGGCGGCCGAGGTGGCCGGACGGCTACGGGAGGCGCTACCGCTGAACGGGAGGGTGGCGGCGGCCGCCTACGAGCTGGTGGCAGATACCGGAGGTCGAGCGTCGGCAGTCTTCGCCGGGTTGGCGGTGCGAGCATCGGATGCCGGTGAACTGGAGCGTGAGCGACGTGCTCTCACCGCCCAGGCGCGCTCGTCGGCATGGCTGGTCGGTGGGCTGCCGGTGGGCGTGACGCTGGCGATGGCATTGGCCGGGCGCGGGCCGACTTTGGCTGGTGCCGGAGCGGTGGTCACGGTGCTGGGTGTTGCCCTCATCGTGACCGGGGGTGCGGTGGTGGCGCTGCTGGTGCGTGACTCGTGAGCCGGCTGTCCGCTCTGCTGGTCGCGGGCGCAGTCTGGTTGGTGGCGGTTCGATGGCGGAAAGGATGGGCAGCGGCTGCTGCCGCCGCGCTGCTCGAGCCGCTTGCCGCGGTGGCGGCCGCGCTGGCGGCCGGTCTCCTCGCCGGCCGTCGACGGCTGCGGTCCCGACGGCGGCGGGTTGATGCGGCCCGCCACGACGTTGCGGTTCTTGCCGAGATGGTGAGCCTGGCGCTGTCGGCCGGCCTGACCCTGTCCGGTGCCTTGCGGGCGGCCAGCCCCATCGTCCATCCGGATCTCGGGCACGAGGTGGATTCCGTCCTCCGTGAGGCGACACGTGGAGGGCTCGGCAGTGCCCTGGCAGCCGCCGCCGGCCACGGTCGCAGGTTCTATGTGGTGGTAGCCCGGGCGGTTGTGACCGGAGCCCCGCTGGCGCAAGCCGTCGACTCGTTTGTTCAGGAGGTCGTGTCCGAGCGGCGCGCAGAACGGCTCGAAGCGGCCCGCCGCCTCCCGGTGCGGCTCATGCTGCCGCTTGCCCTCCTCATCCTCCCCGGCTTCGTGCTGCTGACCGTCGGTCCCACGGTTCTGGCGGCCCTGGAACGGTTCGTACTTCCATAAGAAAGGAAACTCATGCTTAATCTCGACTCTGGCCAGGCGACGGCCGAATACGCCCTTGTGATCGTGGCCGCGGCTCTGATTGCGCTCGCCCTCATCGTGTGGGCCACCTCAACCGGTGTGCTCGAGGAAATCTTCGACACGGTGGCCCGCCGGGTGCTCGACATTGCCGGACGGTGATCCGCCGCGACGGTGGCTCGGCGGTGGCCGAGTTCGCCATAGTTCTGCCGCTGGTGCTGGTGGTGCTGGTGACGTCGCTCGAACTCGTCTCCGTAGCCCGCACTCAGCTCGAGGTGACCCAGGCGGCCCGAGAAGGCGCCCGGCAAGCCGCCACCAACGTCGACCCGGCCACGGCCGTTGAGGCGGTGAGGGCGGCACTTCCACCCTCGCTCCAGGCCGACGCCCGCGTCAGTGTTACCCGGCCCCACCGGGTGGGTGCTCAGGCCGAAGTCCGGGTTCGGCTGCCGTACCGCTTCGCATCAGCCCTATTCGGAGGGCTGGCGGTTGAGCTGTCTGCCCGGGCCGTCATGCGAGTCGAGCAATAGTGGATAGTGGTTTTCCTCCCCCGGAGGGGGAGGTGGCCCGAAGGGCGGGAGGGGGCGCCGCCCTCCCCGGCTGCGCCGGGACTCCCCCCTCCGGGGGGCGCGAGGCGGGCTCCGTCGGTATCTTGCTGCTGGCGGTTGCCGCCGTCTCGCTGATGCTGTCGCTGGCGATAGTGGCGACCGGGCAATACCTGGTTGGGTTCGCCCGGGCGCAGGCGGCGGCCGATGCGGCGGCACTGGCGGCGGCGCCGGTCACCTTTCGTCCGTTCGGAGCCACCGGGTCCGCCCGCCGGGAAGCGGCCATCTTCGCGGCGGCCAACGACAGCTTGCTGATCGGCTGCGTGTGTGCGGCCGACCCGTCGTGGGATGCGCGCACCGTGGTGGTCACCGTCCGGACCAGTTTTCGGGTCGTGCTGTTCGGGGAGCAGTCGGTTGAGGCGGCCGGCCGGGCCGAGTTCATCCCCGCCCGGCTATTGGAGTAGTGCGTCCGGTCGTCGGCCACCGCGGGACGGCGGGATCACTACTCTGACGGCCGTTCCCAACCGATAAATACGTCCCAATGCGCCTTTCCAAGTCGATTCCGGCCGGTCTGCTCGACGCCGGTTCTGCCGCCCTCGCTTCGTTTGCCACCGGTGTTTATGCGGCCAACTATTTCGACCGCGAGTCCGGCGAACTGGGGGTCTACGGGCTGTTTTTTGCGATCTTCCTCGTCGCCGCCATCGTTCCTTTCAAGCTGGCATTCCTCCCGGGCGAGGTACGGTTGCTGAGCCTGCCCAAGGAGCAGCAGCTGGGAGGCTTTCGCCTGACGATGCCGGTGGGTGTGCCGGTGGCGCTGGCCGGGAGTCTGGTTGTGCTGTTCGCTCTGATTCCTGCCGCCGACGCCGAATTGTCGCTGTTGGTTCCGATTGCCATCACCACCGTGATCACCGGCTTCCTGTCTCCGGTTCAAGATCATGTCCGCCGTGTGATGCATCAAGCAGGACGGTCATGGCTGGCGGCGACAACCTCGGTGGTGCAACTGACCGCCGCGCTGGCGTTCATCACGTTGGCGATCGTGGTTGACATGGAGGAAGCCTGGGTCCCCTTCGGAGCCCTGGTTGTCGCCAACACATTGTCCATCGGCGTCGGACTATTGCTGGCGCGCCGAAGCTCGGTTCCAGCCCCGGGCAAGGCGTATCGGCTGCGCTCACTCGGGATATCGGGACGCTGGCTCACCGGCTTCGGCCTGCTGCCGGTCGGGGCCAACTTCGTGGCCGCCGCCATCGTGGCCGTCATCGCCGGAAACGACATCCTCGGCTCGGCCGAGGCCGCCCGGGTTGCCGGTCGGCCGCTGCTGGTATTCGTCACCGGGGTGTCGGCGGTCCTCAACCCCCGAGCCCTGGTGGCGGGGCGTGACCGGATGCGGGCCGAGGGAGCCCGGCTCGCCCGCATCGCCTATCAGGTGGTGGTGGGATCGGGCGTGCTGTTCCTGGTTTGGATGGGCTTTGATTGGGCCGGCAACCCGATGGCGTGGTTGGTGGAAGAGGCCTACACCGTCGAGTTCCTCACCGCCGCCACCATCGTGTACAACATCTTGTGGGGCATGCTTTTTGCCGAGGAATCCCAGCTCATCGGCGGCGGCCGTGAGGTGGACATCTTCAAGATCTACGTAGCAGGAAGCATTGTGCAAATTGCCATAGCTTTCACGGCTCCCATCACCCAGTCGTTCGCGATTCCGTTCTCCATGCTGGGCTTCGGTATGGTCCGCTTGCTCGGATATCGGTGGTCGCTCGCCCGCCTGTATGCCGAGCCCCCTCGTGGGTCCGAGCCCGAAACAAAGCTGACGGATCCGACGTTGTCCGCTAGGTGACAACCGACCAACGCCGGGCTCTCATCTACATCGCCGGCAGCCAGCTGCTGGCGCTCACGCTGTGGTTCTCAGCCTCAGCCGTTGCGCCCCAGCTCGAGGAGCTGTGGATGCTGTCCCGCGGGCAGACCGCCGGCCTCACCCTGGCGGTACAGGTCGGCTTCGTGGTCGGTGCCCTCGCCTTGGCCGTTTCCAACCTGGCAGACACTCTCGCCAGCCGCACCCTATTCACGGCTGCGGCGGTGATTGGCGCCGGCGTCAACCTCGGGCTGCTGGCGCTCGGTGAAGGTGACTTCCTCTGGGCACTGGTCCTGCGTTTCCTGACCGGGGCCGCGCTGGCCGGCGTGTACCCCGCCGGCCTCAAGGTCATGGCCGGCTGGTTCCGGGAGGGGAGAGGATTGGCGCTCGGGGTGCTGGTGGGCGCGCTCACGGTCGGCAGCGCCGGGCCGCACCTCATCCGCGGTCTCGGGTTTGAGTGGCGGGGTGTCGTCGGTGGCGCGTCGCTGCTGGCGTTGATCAGCGCTCTGCTCATGTGGACGCGGCTCGAGGATGGGCCGTACGAGACGGCCCGGCAGCGCTTCAGCTTCAAGCAGGTCGGCGCCGTGGTCGGCAACCGGGGATTCCGTCTCTCCACCTACGGCTACCTCGGCCACATGTGGGAGCTGTACGCCATGTGGACCTGGACCGCCGCCTTCCTGGCTGCCGCGGCCGAGGAGGCGGGCCGCAGCGACGGCTTCGTGCCGACCGCCACCTTCTTCATCATCGCCGTCGGCGGCCTCGGCGCCTGGTCGTTCGGCCGCTGGGCCGACCGCTACGGGCGCACCCGGCTGGCCGGCCTCTCGATGCTCATTTCCGGTTTGGCAGGTCTGGCGACCCCGCTCGTGTACGGGCGGTCCCCGGTCATCGTGGTGGCCCTGTTCCTGGTGTGGGGATACGCCGTCGTCGCCGACAGCGCCCAGTTCTCCACCATGGTCACCGAGACCAGCGACCACGAGACCCGGGGCACCGCCCTCGCCCTCCAGACTGCGCTCGGGTTCCTGCTCACGCTCGTGACCATCCGGGGAGTTCCGCTGCTCGCCGACGCTTGGGGCTGGCAGTGGGCGTTCCCGATCCTGGCCGTCGGCCCGGCCGCCGGCATCGCCGCCATGGTGGCCCTCAAACGGTCACCGGCCTCTGCCGCTCTGGCGGGCGGCAAGGGCTGAGATTCGCCTCCCGCTATCCGGGAACCACCGCGGCCAGCTGACCGCGAACTGCACCCGGCGCGAATTCGGCGTTGTGAACGTTCACGTAGTAGCCGCCTGGATCAGCGGCTATCGCGGAGGCGGTGTCGGCGTCGGTCTCCACGGCCCCACTGGCCGTGAACGATCCGTCACCGTTGTCCATGAACGCTCCGTCGCCCAGCAGGTTCACAACCACCCCACCGCTTGCGTCGGATGCTCCGACGTGGATATGGGCGGCGGTCGGCATCGTAATTGCGGAGACCGTGATCGACCAGGTCACGGTCGTCCCGTCGATGGCCACCATCGCCGATCCCGTTCCATCGGCGTCTCCCGGCCCCGGTACCTCGGAGGCTCCGTCCAGGGTCGCCGCCAATGAAGCACTGGCCGGCGGCTCAGGTATCGCCGTTGCCGCCACGAACATGGTCACGGATGTTCCCCCGTCCAAGCTGAAGGTTGCGGTGTACAACCCGGGCAGGTCGCCGGCCGTGAACTGGGCCGTCAACCGGGCCGTGGGCACCATGAGCACCGGTCCGGTGATTTCGGCCGACGGCGCTGCGACACCAACAGCTTGACCCGTCGCGCCGTCTGGGGCGGCGATACTCACCTCGCCAACCCGGGCCCCGTCCCGCATCAAGATCCCGTCCTCGAGGCTGACGCCCGTCATCGGGCTACCGGTGGCGTCCCATAGCAAGAAGTCATACGCGAAGGGAGCTGCTTGGCCGGTTCCGTTTGTCTGGTAGATCGTGTTGGGAGTTCCCTCATTGAAGACGCTCGTCACGTTGATCGACGGCACGATGGCGGGCCGGATCGTCAAGATACCGGTCCCCGTCTCCACCCCCCCGTCCGAGCCGGTCTGGGCCTCGACCGTTATCTCGTAGTCACCTGCTTCGGGGTTGGTGAACCCGAGCAAGATCAGGTGCATCTGCTTGATGCCCGGATTGTCCGCGCCGGCCGGACCGAGGTCCTCCAGCGCCGTATAGACGAAAGTGTGAGTGCCTTCCATCGTGAGCGAGTATTTCGCCGCCGGGGGGGCGATCGGATGCTGCGGCCACCCCTGCAAGAGCACGCCAAGGTTGCATGGCCCCGGCATGCAATTCGCCGCGCCCGGCGCCCCGGTGTCGAACCCGTTGTTGATGAAGTCCTCTGGCAGGGTGATCTTGATGTAGTCGCCGGCGGCCAGCGACCTCCCGTCAACGCTCGGATCCATCGACCGATCCAGATTGATCACAAAATCCGTCACCGCTCCCGCAACATCCCCGTCGGGAACGATCGGCGCCTTGACGATCGAATCGACAATATTCGGTCCGATCGGCGGGATCGGCGTCACGCTGTCCTTGCTCACCCGCACCACATCAAATTCGGTCGTTGGATCCGCTGGGGGCGAACCCGGGAACGGTGGTGGAGCCACGTCGAAGCGGGCATTGACCGCATAGAGATAACCGTTGGATTGGGCGGCCGTCGTCGGTATCCGGAAGTTCGGCGACGTGATCGTTCCGATCAGGGTGCCCGATCCAAAACCGGCGTCTAACTCGACCACGCCTATCTGGTTCAGGAAGTTCTGCACGACATACAACGTGGAGCCGTCAAGCACCAGTCCGTCGCCGCTCGGCACAGACGCCCCGCCCAGGTCGATCTCCGTCGCGTCCCCGGTCGTGTGGTCGACCCGGAACAGTTTGCCCTCGTCCGTATGGTTGATGATGAGACTGCCGTTGGCTTCCACGATGCCGTTGGAGTTGATTCCGCCCGGGATGAATGGGAAGCCGTCCCCGAGCGGGATCTCTGTCACGATCACCGGATCGGGAATCGCTCCATCGGGTTCCAGGTCCACGCGATAGAAATACGGCCTGAACGAGTCGGTGAGGTATACCGCGTCTTCAGTCACGGCCACGTCGTTCACCAATGTCTCGAAGGGTGCCAAGCCGTTCAAGTTGACCTCGGCGAGCGCGGCTCCCGTGTCGGCATCGTATACGAACGCGTTGCCGAATGGTCCCCCCGCTACCCACAGGTAGTTGGATCGAGGATCTACATCCATGCCAACGGCGACTTTGCCCGGTGCCGCCGGTACCAGCTCGGCTCCTAGGCCGGTCAGGAGGTCGGCCTTGTAGATGGCCCCGCCGGTGACACTGACGCCGTCATCACCGAGCCGGCCCAGTGAGCCAACGAACAGGTCGGTGCCCTGCCCAATGGCGACGCCTTCCGGCTGGAATCCGTTCGGCAGCGCGATGATGTCGGGCGCCACCGCCGGCGGCGAAGGCGGCGGCTGCGGCCACGGTCCCGGCATGAAGCCGGGCACAAAGCCGACCGCCTCGGGGAAGGCCTCGGGTCCGGGCGCAGTGCCGGTGAAGAGCCAACCAAGCATGCCCCTAACGGCCGCTTCCAATTGCTCGGGCGTGAACGTGCAGTGGCCCGACGACGTACCCGGTGGGTACGTGTCGGTGTAGGTCTGCACCAGCAGATCCGAGGCCCCGGCTGCGGTTACCGTCTCGGCGTAAGCCGACTCGTTCTCCACTACCACCAGGCCGTCTACGGTGGTGTGGATGGTCAGCACCGGCTTGTCAATCGCCCCGGTGTACTCGTAATTGGCTTCCAGATAGGCCCGGGCGGCCGCGTCCGGCGTGTAGCTCATTGCGTTCATCGCAGCCAGCAACCCGTCGACGGCCGCATCATCCAGGCCGAGCGCTGCCAAGGCGGTCCGATCCTCGGCGGTAACCGAGTACACGTGGTCGACGTTGCCGACCGGCGAGCCGCCTGCCCGGCGCTCGATCTCGGCACGCGCTTCGGTGGCGAAGAACATGTCGGTGAGCAGCCACTCGGTGAAGAAATCCTCGGCGGGGATTCCGCTCACCATCTGAATGAAGGTAAACAGCCCAACGTTGGCCGGGTTGAGTCCGGCGCTCGGGTCGAGCGGATTGGCGAATAGCTGTGAGCCCACCACCGGCAGTACCTCGGTGTCGAAATCGAGGTCGTCCCGTACGTCTCCGGGCGTGCCCCAGGCTGCGGGGAAGCCGAAGGCGGCGTCGTAGGCGATCAACAGTGCCAATCCACCGTCTGCCGCCCGGGGCGCACCGGCACCCACGAAGCAGGCGGCGATCACGCCGTCGACCGAATCGCTGTTCTCGGCGGCATGAGCGGCGATCACCGATCCCATCGAGAAGCCCCAGAGAACGGTTGCCTCGGGCGGTGCCACGTTGTCACCGAAATAGTCGATGAGGGCTTCGGTATCGACGATGCCGTCTTCCACCGCCCAGCCGTCGGTCTTGTACTCAGAGCCGGCCAGGGCGAAGCCTTCTGCTAGCAATGCGGCCTCGGCGGCCTCGCCTCCGGGAGCCGCATCCACCCGACCGCGGTCGGTCCCTTCCGACGGGTGGTCGAGGGCATCCTGATAACCGTGGGCGTAGGCCAGCAGCACGCCATTCCAATCGTCCGGATTGGCCGGTGCCAGGATCCGATAGGGGGCGCCGTCGATCTCGCCGGTCAACTCGAACGGCGGCGGCTCGCTGTGGGTGATCGTCACCCGGGCTACCGGATCGGTCCAGCCGTGGACGGCCGGGTCGAGGTCGTTTCCACCCACGATGCCTGCGTGGGCCCCGATGACGCCACCCTCGGCCAGGTCCGGGTTGGTCGCGCCGGTGCCCGGGTCGTCGGATGACACCCCGATCAGGCCCTGGCAGGGCGGCACCATGTCGGCGAAGTCCTCGGTGTTGGTCTCGGTGCCGGCGTCGTAGGCGACCAGGTCGTAGACCAAGGTTTCACCGTCACCCGGAAGCGCGGCCCCGTTGAGGGCGACGAATCCATCGTTGGTGCAGATGAGCATTGAACCGAGCGTGATCACGTCGGTCGCTCTCCCGTGCAGCCCGAACGTCTCACTGGCGGCAAAGCCGCTTCCGCCGGGATCGGCCGCCGGCACCAGCGGCGCGGTGCCGGCGGTCCCATCGCTCACCTGGCTCAGCCGGCTGGTGAAGAACCCGCCGAAGGGTACGCCGTTGCCGTTCTCAGCCAGCTCCTGCACGCCGATTGGGGCAGCCCCTCCTACCGTGAACGCCGAGATGGCCGGATCGTGGACTATCACAATCGGGGGCGTGAGCGGCTGGCCATCGGTCAGGTTCTCGACCGTTACGTCGAAATGCCAGAACTCGTCGTCGGGTGGCCCGACGGAGTCGGCCAGTTCCTCATCCCCCGGCAGCAGATCCACCCACACCATCCGGTGATCCGAGCCCGGGAAAGGGAATGTCCCGACCAACGAGAACAACGGGTCGGTGCTCTCCGGCCAGAAAACGCCGGAATCGGCGATCGCCAGGTTGTTGCTGGGCAGCACGTAGTCGGCTCGCAGGTTGCCGGGGGCCGGGTTGTCGTTGAAATCGGCCGTGTCGTGGGCCGGGTCACCGGTGTGGGCCAGGTTGGCTCCACCCTGGAGGCCGTCCTGTTCGACCGCGCCGGCACTCGACGGAGTAACCGAGGTGTTTACCCGGGGGAGATCCAGCAGCTGCTGGATCGATCCGAACAGGCTGTCGCCGTCGTTCGGATCCGAGTTCAGGTCACCTGCGATCACGAAGTAGTCACCACTCCAGCCGCCGGTTCCGCCGTTGTCGTCGTAGAAATAGGGGGCTCCGTCGGCGTAATCGCGCCAAAAGCGGATCTCGTCTGAGTTGCGGGTGCCGTTGCGATCCTCCAGGCCATCGAACACCGGCGGCGTCGGATGGCTCACGAGGAAGTTGACGACGCCATCGCCGACGACGATCGGGACGTCCCAGTGGCTCTTCGATGACAATCGGACGCTTTCCAACTCCTCGTCCGAATACCAGCCTTCACCGGTGGCCGGATCCACCGGCAGCAGCGCCCCGGGCATGTCGGCCCACAGGAAGTTCTGGAACGTCCGCACGTTGGCGAAATCGATCGGATGCTGGCTGTACACCTGCATCCCGAACTGGCCTTCGAAGAAGCCGAAACCGAAGGCATCGCCCGGCCCACCAACGTCCCCGCTGTTGTCGAGGTCGAGACCCGACGGGATGCCCGTGTTGGACGGCGCGCTGAAGGCGTAGTCGTACACGATCGGCTCGGCCCCGTTCTGCGAAACCGAGAGATAGTTCTCCTGGAACAATCGGGCGCCTTCGCCGCCGGCGTCGTAGTCGAACTCGTTCAGCAGCAGCACCTCGGGTCGGGTCCGCTGGATGATCTCGGCAATCACCTTCGCCTGAGCGTTGTCCGGCGTCGACAGGTCGGCGACCAGATCGCCGGTATTGGACCGGTTGAGCGAGGCGTTGAACGTCGCGAACCGAATCGCCTGTGGGGGCGGTGGCGGAGGTGGCGGTGGCGGTGGCGTGTCGTTTGACACGTTGAACGTCACCGTCGTCACGAGCGGAGGAGCCCCCCGCCGGTTTGCCTTCACCATGATGGTGTGCACACCATCGGCCACGGTCGTGCTGTCCCACGACTCATTCGCCCTTTCGGTGCCGCCGGACACGAAGTCGTACGGAACCAGATACTCGGTGTGGAAAAACTCGCCATCCAGGTAGAAGCTCACCGTTCCGAACGACTCGTAGCCCTCCGGGAACAGGGGATACACGAACGGGTACACCACCCCGCGCACGTGGGCTCCCTCCAGCATCACCGGGTCCGTCCGGTAGGCGCTCTCCGAGAATGCCATCGTGAAGTCGGCCGCGGCTGGACCGTTGTCTACTGTGAAGGTGGCGCTGGTCTCGATGGTCCCGCCGTCCGGCAGGTTCCCAACCGCCTTGATGGTGTGCTCACCATCGCCCACCGAAGTCGAGTCCCACGCCGTCGCCATGGTGAGCAACCCACCGGCGAAGTCGTAAGGAGCCAGGTACTCGGTGCGGGCTTTCACGCCGTTCAGGTAGAAGTCCACGGTGGTGAACCCGAGTCCCGGATCCAGCGGCAGCACGAACGGGTAGATCTTGCCCGCCACCGTGGCGCCGTCGAGCCGCTGGGGTGCCGCCCGGTCGTTGCTGGCGCTGTAGCCGAGGCTGATAGGCCCGGGGGCCTCACCGTCGAGGCGCAAGACCTCTCCGAAACCGGGGCAGATGCCGCAGTTGGACACGTACACGTCGCCGGTCGTCTGATCGATGGCGATGCCGGTCGGAGCGAAGAGCTCATCGAAGAACACCTCACGGCTCCCGTCCGGTGCCACCTTGATGACGGCGCCGTCCAGCTCGTTGAACAGCAGGCTGCTCGACGAGATCTGCACGACGAATAGATCGCCGGTCGGGCCGAACTCGAGATCGATGATGTTCGTGAAGCCACCGGCAAACACGCTCATCTCACCGGTCGCCGGGTCGACCCGGTACACGTTGGCGCCGCCCACCGGGAATGGGAACCCGGTTAGCTGACCGACGTAGGCGTACCCGTCCGGTCCCATGGTCACCGAAGTCGGGACCGCATCCATGGGGATCTCGGGATCCGGGATGAACGGTGGGGCCGGCACCAGCCGGGTCGGGAACACCGCCAGCGTGCTCAGCGACGTGCCGTCGAACTTCAAGAGCGCATTGCCTCCGGAGTCGACGATCAGGTACCCGTCGTCGGTACGGATGAGCGCGTTCGGGTTGGAGTCGATGACTCCACCGTCCGGATTGTTGGCGGCCTCGAAGGCCGCCACGTCGAGGATCGGGGTGGCGCTGCCGTCGGCCCCGATGTTGACCACCTGGCCGAAGGCGCCGCCGCCGGCCGGGGTAAGCACCTCGTCTCGGACGGCAGGGTCCTGACCGAGCCCGATGAGGGCTCGGATCGTCCCGTCGGCCGCCACCGCAACATCGCTTGTCCCCAAGGCGGCGAAGCCTTCGGCCGCCAGGGACGGGAGGCCGGTGGCGATGCGCGACTGGGTGCCGTCGGTGATGGCGGTCACGGCGCCCGTCAGGCCGAAGCACTCCTCGTCACCTGCCCCGCCGATCACGCACGGATCGGCTCCACCGGCGCCCGATTCGGCCACGTATAGCGTGCCGTCGGGGCCCATGCCGATGTGGCGCGGGCCGTACAAGCCGGATGCCACCTGCTCGCCACCCCCGAGCTGGAGCCCAACCAGGATGGGATCGTGGTCGGACGACGAGAACTCGTCGGGCTGTGACACGGGCTGGTTGAAGTCACTCGAACGCTCAGCCGGGTCGACGATGTCGTCGTTGTACTGGAGCACCCGCGGCTCGTCGGCATTGATGTGCCAAATGTCGATCCCGGTCACTTTGGGGTCGAGGGTGCTGGTTGCGAACGCTCCGTCCAACAGTCCCTGTGCCCCGAAGAACACCAGTGAGTAGCTGTCCTCGGGAGCCAGCCGCTCTTTGACCAGGTTGGCGAGGAAGCCCGATCCTTCGAGAACGGCGATCGGGTCCTCATTCGAGTAGCTGTTGAAGTCGCCAATCACCAGCACGTCACCGTCACCGGTGGCACCCACCAGCTCGAGCGTGAAGTCGAGCAGCGCGCCTGCCTGGGCGGTGCGACGGGCGTTGTAGGCGCCCTGGCCGTCTCCCTGATCCAGGTCGGGCCCCTCGGCGTCGCGCGAGCTCTTCGACTTGAAGTGGTTGTTGATAACCGTGAAGGTGTCGCCGAACGCGCTGAACGAGTGGGCGATCGGCGGCCGATCGGCGCCGAAGACGGGGTCTTCAGACACCTCGGTGCCGCCCACGGGTGTGACCGAGGCCGTCTTGAAGATGATCCCTACCTTGATGGCGTTGGTCGACTCCAGGCCGCCTGGATAATCCGGGTCGGCCGCCGCCGCCCAGGTGCCGGCGCCGTATGCGGCGTTGAGACCGTCGACCAGCTCACCGATGGCGACCGGGCCGTTGTTCTCGATCTCCTGGAGGGCGACGATGTCGGCCCCCAGGCCGTTGATGGCCGCCACCAGCTTGGTGAGCTGGGCCGCCTTCTCGGCCTCGGAGTCGGCTCCGCGAGCACCGTTTTCGCCGTCGTCGATGGTGGAGAAGAAGTTCAAGACATTGAACGACGCCACCTGCAGGTTGCCGCCGACGTCGTCGGGCGTCTCAGGACGCGGGTTCATCTCGACGAACTCAACCGCGGCGGTCGGCTGGATCTTGTAGGCCCCGAAGCTGAACGAGACCGCCCCGGTGATGTCCTTGGCGGCATCACCGCGTCGGCGCTGGCCGTTTACCGTGTACGGAACCTCATCGGGGAACTGCGAGCCCGAGCCGTCGTCCAGCACGATCGAGCGGGCCGCGTTGGCGGCCGCCACCGCGTTGGCGGCGTCGCCCGGCTCGGCAACGTCGGTCGGGTTGACCAGCACACCGCCGGACGCCAGCAACGTTTCGCCGAAGCGGTGCAGGTTGAACGTGTCGGAAACGAACAGGTATTCGGGGAAGGTCACGAGCATGCCTTCAAAGGCTTCGAGCGAGGCGCCGTCGGCCAGTGGCAGAGTCACGGCAGTGGCGGTGACGGCTCCGCCGGTGTCCTCAACCTCGATGGCGGTGACGTCGGTGATCTGCGTTTCATCGAAGAACTCGGTGACGACGCCGCGCACCTCGGCGCGATCGCCGACCGCCACGCCGTTCTCGGCCGCGACGAATATCCCGTCGCTGGTGGTGGCATCCCCGTCACCGGGGCCGTCCTGAAGGTAGAAGCCGCCCAGGTCCGGGAACACCCCGGTGACGGTGCCGGTCACCTCGACCGCGGTACCGTCGAGCGGGCTGGCGTCTCCGCTGCCCTGGATCTCGTAGATAGGTGTGAACGGCCCCTCGATCGGGACGATGTCGGCCGCGCTGATGCGGCCCTCGCCGCCCTCCGGATAGTCGGCGGCGGAGATGACTCCGCCGAGACCATCGACGATGTAGTCGGCCAGCGCCTGCTGGTAGCTGACGCCCACGCTGGTGAACGGGGCGCCCCGGTAGGGGTATTGGTCCCCGCCCCGCGCCAGGAAGTCGATGGTGGCGATGGTGATGGGATCACCCGCCACCACCGCGCCATCCTCGACCAGGACCGTGCCGTCGTCGAGCGCAGCTGTCAGGATGCGCTCGCCCGGCACGTCGACTGTGCCGTCTTCGTTGAGGACCTGGGCCGTCTTGCCGGCATCGTAGGAGACGGTGAAGCCGGAGATCTGGGCGAAGCGCCCGTCTCCCGGAACTGCCGAGTAGGCGTTCTCGAGGATCTCCTTGAACTGGTCACGGGGAATGCCCTCGAGCACCGTCACAAAGTTCGGGAACGGCACCATGTCGAATGTGTCAAGCAAGGTGATGTCGCCGGCGGCAATGACCGTGTTGTTACGGATGCCGCCGCCGTTCTGGAGGGCGACGTCGGGAACGCCGACCCCGAAGGAATCGGCCAGCTCGGTGGCCTGCCAGCGGAGGGCGTCGGCGATCAGATTGCCCTCATTGCTCTCAATCCCGCGCACGCTGGTGCGGGTGCCGTCGAGCGCAACCTCGCTGGTGCCGATGACGGTGGCATCGAGCGTCGCCAGGGCGTCGATGACCGGTGCGGTCACCGCATCGAAGACCTCGCCGTTCGGGGCGCCGCGCACGGGGACAGGACGTCCACCCCAGAGGGTGGTGTTGCCGTCAGGATCGAAGCCGATCCACAGCTCGCCGATGTACTTGTACTCGCCGGGCGTGGTGACGACCGGCACCTCGGTGCCGTCGGCGTCGGTGGCCACGATCGGGTAGGAACCGAACACGTTCTCTTCATCGCCGGGGAGGAGCGGATTGCCCGGATTGGCGAGCAGCTCATCGCCGCCTCCGGCGATCATCACATCGACGTCGGAGAGCATGGCAGCGAGTGCGATGTCCTCGTCGATGTCCTGCAGGTGGCTGATGAGGATGACGATCTTGACGCCGGCCGCGGTCAGGGCGTCGACCTCGGCCTGGACGACGCCTGCGACGTCTTCCATGACCTCGACGTTGCGGGGGCTGGAGATGAAGTCGATCCGCGGGGTGGTGGCCCCGACGATGCCGATGTCCATGCCCCGCTCGTTGATGACGGTGCTCGACACGATGCGGCCGGCGTCGACCAGCGCCTGCAGGCGCGGCTCACCCGTGAAGTCGAGGTTGGCCGACACGTAGGGCGGCGTGGTCTCGGTGTAGCCGTCGATGAAGTCGGCCAGCACGTCGGGGCCGAAGTCGAAGTCGTGGTTGCCGATGGCGATAGCGTCATAGCCGAACTTGTCCATGGCGATGGTGTCGTAGAACGGCAGCCCCTTCTCGAGGCTGGCATTGAACTCGGGGCCGGCCAGGAAGTTGTCGCCCGAGGACAACAAGATGTCGCCGAAGCGGGCGTCGGACGACACCCGGCGCCTGATTTCCAGCTGGCGGGCGAAGCGGGCCACTCCGCCGTAGCCTTCCAGCCCGCTGCCGGCGTCGATGAGCTGGCTCTCGCCGTCGTTGTTGTGGTGGATGACCAGCCCGAAGTCGGTGGGGGCGGGCAGAGTTGTGATGCGGCCCTCTCCGCCTTCCGGATAGTCGGCGGCGGTTATGGTGCCGCCCAGCCCGTCGGTGATGTAGTTGGCGAGAGCCTGCTGGTACGAGACGCCGATGGTGGTGAAGGGCGCGCCACCGTACGGGTACTCGTCGCCGCCGCGGGCGAGGAAGTCGATGGTGGCGATGGTGACCGGGTCACCGGGCACCACCAGGCCGCCGTCGACGATGGTGGTTCCGTCGTCCAGGGTGGCGGTGACGATGCGGTTGCCGACCTGGGTGACGGCCCCGGTCTCGTCGTCGATGACCATGGGTATGCCGTACTCGTCGTAGACGAACGAGAACCCGGCGATCTGGGCGAAGCGTCCGCCTCCCGGCACCTCCGAGATGGCGTTCTCGAGGATGTCCTTGAATTGCTCGCGGGGGATGTCTTCGATGACCGACACGAAGTTGGGGAACGGCGCGATGTCGAACGTGTCGAGCACGGTGACGTCCCCGGCGTCGATGACTGTGTTGTTGCGGATGCCCCCACCATTCTGGATGGCGACGTCGGGAGCGTTCACCCCGAAGCCGGCGGCCAGCTCGGCGGCCTGCCAAAGGAGGGCGTCGGCCAGCAGGTTGCCCTCGTTGCTCTCGACGCTGCGAACGCTGGTGCGGGTGCCGTCGAGTGCAACCTCGCTGGTGCCGATGACGGTGGCGTCGAGGGTGGCGATGGCGGCCACCACGGGGTCGACCACCGAGGCCTGGAGGGCGGCGTCCGGGGTAATGGTGCCGTCGACGACCTTGGGGCCGCTGTCGGCGCCGACCCCGATGACATTGCCGGTGGCATCGAATCCCACCGAGAGCTGGCCGAGGTACTTGTACTCACCCGGGGTCGTGACCACCGGGATCTGCGCTCCGTCGCCGCCGGTGGCGGTGAGCGGGTAGGCGCCGAACACGTCGTCTTCTTCGCCGGGAACCAGCGGATCGCCTGGGTTGGCGAGCAGCTCGTCGCCGCCGCCGGCGATCATGACGTCGACGCCGGTCAATTCGGCGGCCAGCGCGATGTCCTCGTCGATGTCTTGCAGGTGGCTGATCAGGACGATCTTGTTGACGCCGCCGGCGATGAGGGCATCTACCTGGGTCTGAATGGCCCCGGCGACATCGAAGTCGATGACGACGTTGCGGGGGCTGGAGATGGAGCGGAGAGCCGGAGTGACGGCGCCGACGATGCCGATGTCCTGCCCGCCGGTGTTGACCACTGTGCTGGGGGCGATGACCCCGGAATCGACGAACGCTTGCAGGCTGGGCTCACCGGTGAAGTCGAGATTGGAGGAGAGATACTGGGGGGCGTCGACGTAGCCGGTGAGGAAATCGGTCAGGATGTCGGGACCGAAGTCGAAGTCGTGGTTGCCGAGGGAGATGGCGTCGTAGCCGATCGCCTCGATGGCGATGGTGTCGTAGAACGGTACGCCGTTTTCGACGCTGGCGTTGAACTCCGGTCCGGCCAGGAAATTGTCGCCCGAGGACAGCATGAGCACGCCGTTGCCGCTGGCGGTGGCGTCGGCTCGCAGTCCGTCGACCAGCGTCTTGAAGCGGGCGACTCCGCCGAAGTCCTCGAGCCCGCTTCCGGCGTTGATGAGCTGAGACTCACCATCGTTGTTGTGCAGGATCGTCAGCGTGAAATCTGCTCCCGGCACCGGATCGGCGCCTAGCGCCGCCGGGGGTGCAATAAGAAGCGCCGCCAACATGGCGACGGTAAGAAAAATGCTATGCGTGCGTACACGGAACTTGCCTACGAACATTGGTCCATCCCCTCGTGTTCCTTCGAGGGCCGAGACCGCGTCTCAGACCCCCCACTCTCCGTAGCCGACACTACGCCAACGGGCAACCCTTGTGCCGGGCGGATCGAAGAAAGTTTTCGCGCTCCCAGTGGGAGGAGCTCGGTGCTGAGCGCGGGCGACACGGGATGGTGGCCGGCTCACACCGCGGAGATGAAGTCAATCCCGGTCAGTCGGGCCGTCAGGTGCGAGGGGACTCGTGCTCGGGGCCGGAGGAGGCTGACTTCGAACAGACGGTTCCAGCGATGGCTCGGTGAATGTGAACGAAACTGTGGTGTCGGCGGCGACGTCAAAGGCTCCATCACCGTCGCGGTCATTGGTGAGTGGAAGTGAGAATGGCCTCCCGAGAGCAGTGCGTCCCCTCGGCGGCCAGCACGGTTGATTGACGGTGCCTCTCCGAGTACTCCGCCAAACGTTGGCGAGAGGGTCTTGGCGGGTCGCAACGGCGCCGCCTGAAATCCTGGCAGAATGGCGCGATGATCGGTGGACGGGCCAAAGCATTGCTGTCTTGGGTGGGTTTGAGCCTGGTCGCGGCCAGTTGCTCCTCCGGTTCCGACCCCACCTCAACGGTGGGGCTACCGCCAACCACGGCAAGTGTCCAGTCCACGACCTCGGCCGCCGGCCCTACCACGACGACGTCGCTTCCGGCCGGGAGCGAGCTGACCGTCAACATCGTTGCACCGCCACCGCTCTCCACCCACGTGGCCACGATTGACGTTGGCGACGGCACCCTCGCCGCCCCGGTGCGGCTGACAGCCGAGGTGCAGATACCGAGGGGAGAGACCGTCGAGGTCACCTGGAGCTCCGATATCGACGGCGAGCTCGGCACCGGCTCGGTGATCGATGCCGAGCTGAGCAACGATCGCCGCGACATCGTGTCGCATCGGATCACCGTGACGGTGACGTCCTCAGGAGGAAGCGAGGGGAGCGACTCCCTCGACGTAATCGTCCGGGTACCGTCTAACTAAGACCCCAACGGTTCCAGGTATACCGAGAACGGCTCGTCGGGTATGAGCACCAAGTCACCGCCGGGGGATACCGCGCCGGTCGTGGCGATGCTCACGTCGTGGGCCGGCTTGCGCCCAAGCGATCGCAGCTCCCAGGCGAGGTCGAGTGCCTCACCCAGGCCGAAGCCGGCATCGAGGGCAAAGGATTCGGAGAGCTCTGAGACGAGGCCCGACAACGCCGCCGGTGATTCGAACAGATGCGCTTTGCCGATTACCTGGCGGACCATGTTGCGCTGTCGTTTGGTACGGCCGGCATCGCCCGCACCCGCCATCAGCTGCCACTCACCGTTGACGCTCTCCAGCGTCTGCCGGGAGCGCACCCACATGAGCGACTGCCCTCCGTCGAGAAGCGAGCAACCCGGTTCGAGGAACACCGGCAGGTCCCGGCGGAGCTTCACCGGATGCTCGACGCAAACCTCGAGCCCACCAATTCGGTCGATGATGGTCTGGAAGCCGGCAAAATCGAACAGCACCAGATGGTCGATGGCGAGACCTGTGTAATCCTCGACTGCCACCCCCATGAGGTCGAGGCCGGAAACGGTTCCACAGCCCTCGAGGTTGATGTTGATGGGAGCCGGTTCCCCGCGGCAGGGGCTGGTAACCATCAGCAGTCTCGGTATGGACACGAGCATGGAGGAGGTCCGGTCATGGGGGACCAGCAGCAACAGGATGGCATCGGCCCGGATGTCCGGATCATCCGGCTTCTCGTCGCTTCCCAGGATGAGAAACACATCGAGGGCTTCGGTGGACGCTCCAGTGGCTTGCGCTTCCAGGGGCGCCGGACTCTGCTCGGGAACGGTTGAGGGCGCGGACGGGGACGGCGTCTGCTCGACGGCTGACGGCGTAACCGCTGGGGGACGGGGTTCGATGTCGGTGGGTTGGGGTGGGCCGTCGAGATCGGAACCGGAATCCACTACCGGTCGGTCCAGTTGGATCTGTGCGAGGACCTCACGGGCGGCGGTCGGATTGAATGCGACGCGGTCGATCGATCGCCACGCTCGGAGCGGGCCGAACCAGATCCAGCCCACCAGGAAGATGAGCACCAGTACCGATCCCAATAGGATTTTTCTTCGCACGCTGCAAGCAAGCCTAGAGTTGCCTGTCACGGAGGGTGTTGGCAGACGGAGGTATCAGATGAGCCGTTCACGCTGGATCTTTGCGATGGTCGGGTTCCTGCTGCTGGCCGGCGTGACTCGCGCGGCCGCTTCGGAAGCCGGGGTCGCCCTCTTCGATCCGACCTCGGGCCAATGGCACCTGCGAACCGGCGGCGCCGACGCCACCACCTTCTATTACGGGATACCCGGCGATGTTCCGTTGTTCGGTGACTGGGACTGCGACGGAGTTGACACCGTCGGCATGTACCGGCCCAGCCAGGGATTCGTGTACTTGCGGAATTCCAACGATTTCGGCACTGCCGATCTCGAGTTCTTCTTTGGGATCCCCGGCGACATACCACTGGTGGGTGATTGGAACCAAGACGGATGCGACACGCTGGCCGTGGCCCGCAACGGTGAGATCTTTGTCTCCAACACGCTCGGCACCGTGGTCGCCGAATTCTCCTACTTCTTCGGGGTGCCCGGTGATCGGCCTTTCACCGCCGACTTCGACGGGGACGGCGTGACGACAGTTGGCGTGTACCGGGAGTCATCGGGATTCGTCTACCTGCGCAACGACTTCGTAACCGGTTTCGCCGAGCAGGAGTTCTTCTACGGGATTCCGTCGGATCGGATCGTGGCCGGTGACTGGGACGACGATGGCGATGAGACCGTCGGTATCTTCCGGCCCCCGCTGGGGCGGTTCTTCCTCTCCAATGTGAATGACACGGTGGTGGCGGATACCGAATTCGACTTTGGCGAGCCGGGTTGGCTGCCGGTGGCCGGCGAGTTCGCCTCCCTCGAGATAACCGTGCCGCCGACTGACAACCTGTCATTCGAGGCAACATTCGATGCCGGTGCCAACGACTTCGTGGCCGAGGTTAACCTCGAGGCGATGGTCGATGTGCCGGGCGGCGCGCCGTTTTCGGTGAGCTGGGAATCGGACCGGGAAGGCCCACTTGGGACCGGCGCCAGCCTCACGGCCGCACTTTCCACCGACCTGGTGGACACGGCCTCGCATGTGATCACCGCGACCCTGACCACTGCCTCGGGGACCGTCACCGACTCGACGCAGGTCATTGTCTTCGTGGGTTCGAACTAGCGGCCGCTTGGCCGCTTGGGTGGAGGATCGTCTCGAGAGCGACGGCCGCCCACCGCGGGTGTGCCACCACTCTAAGCGCTTTATACTGACCGAGAGGTGTAGTCGCTGGGAGGATCCTCATTTCACAAGCGCGCCGACGCGTAGTCGCGTCCGTCTTCTTGCTGGTTGCCGGCACGCTGGCGGCGGTGGCGGACCCTGCCGGCCCCACCCCGGCGGCGGCCGCCGACGAGCCGGTCGGGTTCGCGACCGAACCGGTCGTCGAGGGGTTGAGCCTGCCGACCGCAATGGCGTTCTTGCCCGACGGGCGGCTGCTCATCGCCCAGAAAGACGGCACGGTCGCCATCGCCGATGTGAGCGATGGCACTACCGACACCGGGTATGCCTCGTACCTGACGATTCCAGATGTGTCGGTCAGCCAAGAGGAGCGTGGGCTCGTCGGCATCGCCGTCGACGGCGAGTTCGCTTCCCATCCCTACATCTACGTCTGGTACGCCCGGGAAGTCGACCCCGATCCGGCAGTACCCGACATCCTCACGCTCGAGCGCTACACCCACACCGGCTCGGTGGCCGATCCCGCCTCCGGCCTGGTGCTCTTCCAGGATCCCGACGGCTTCCCGCTCACGAGCTGCTGTCATCTCGGGGGGGTGGTCGAGTGGGGACCCGACAACACAGTGTGGCTGGCGGTGGGAGACAAGACCTCTCCTGCCCCCGGTGAGACTCAGGACCCTGAGCTCGCCAAGGGCAAGCTGCTGCGCTTGCATCGGGACGGCACGATCCCGGCAGGTAATCCGCACTACGACGGCGACGGCCCGCATCTGGACGGCATCTGGTCGGTCGGGCTACGGAACCCGTGGAAGGGCTCCTGGGACCGGGCCACTCAGCGGCTAGTTTTCGGAGAAGTCGGTCAGGACACCTGGGAGGACGTGAACGTCGTCGACCCGGCCGATGGCGGTGGCGAGGATTTCGGGTGGCCCGAGTGCGAAGGACAATGTACGGATCCCGCCTTTACCGATCCCCTCTTCTCCTATAACCACGACAATCTGCCGTGGACGGGCACCGGAGGGTCGATCACCGGCGGTCCCGTCTATCGCGGCAACATGTTTCCCAGCGAGTGGGTGGGCCGTTACTTCTTCGGAGACTTCGCCAACCGCCGAATTCGCTACTTCGACCTGGACGACGACTACAACATTGCCGATCCCCAGGCCGGCCCTCCGCCCGCCGGCGACGACACGACGTTCCACTTCGCCCAGCACGTCGGGCCGATCGTCGATCTGGTGGAGGGGCCCGATGGGGCGCTTTATCACCTATCCCTCCACGTGGATGGAGGCGACTACGGGACCACCGGCTATGTGACCCGCACTTACTACGACGACCCCGACAATCCACCGGTTATCACCCAGGCGGATGCCAATGTGACGATCGGCGACGATCCGTTGGCCGTCACTTTCACGGGCGCGGCGACCGATACCGACTCGCTGCCGGCCGAGGTCACCTACACCTGGATCTTCGGCGATGGCAACCAGGCAACCGGCGCCATCGCCAACCACACCTACACCGCCCCCGGGACCTATCTTGCCCGGCTCGAGGTCAATGACCTGACGCGTACCACCACTTCGGAGGTCATAGAAATCACCGCAGGCGTCACACCGCGCGGACCCGAGTTCGACACCAGCTTCGCCGTCTTTGGGGACTTCGGGAGTCTCCTCCCTGCCGAGGAGGATGTGGCCAACCTGGTAGAC
This sequence comes from uncultured Acidimicrobiaceae bacterium, assembly GCA_947259275.1. GTDB lineage: Bacteria > Actinomycetota > Acidimicrobiia > Spongiisociales > SHLN01 > SHLN01. The sequence continues at coordinate 80,782 of CAMYMH010000008.1, forward strand.
AGCTTCGCCCCGGAATTCATCGTTACCACCGGAGACAACCTCTACACCTCGGGCGGCACCTACCAGACCGGAGTCGGGGATTACTACGGCAGCTACATCGGAGGTATCAGGAATCGGTTCTTCCCCTCCCCGGGTAATCACGACTACACCGATCCCACCAACGGGATCACCGACTACCTCTCCTATTTCGATCTGCCCGGGGCAGGGACGACCAGCTCTAACACCTCGGGCAATGAGCGTTACTACGACGTGGTCGAGGGCCCGGTCCATGTGTTCCTCATCGACTCGGACCCGCTCCTCACCGACCCGATCGAGAGCGCCGCCCAGCAAGCGTGGCTGCAAGCACAACTGGCGGCTTCGACCGCCCCCTGGCAGGTGGTGGCGTTGCACCACCCGCCCTATTCGTCCGCCAGTGATCACGGATCCGAGCCGGCCGTGCAGTGGCCGTACGCGGCCTGGGGAGCCGACGCGGTGTTTGCCGGGCATGATCACACCTATGAGCGATTGTCGGTCGACGGGATCCCCTACTTCGTCTCCGGGCTTGGGGGCCAGAACCCGAGGACGTTTGGGACGATCGAGCAGGGTTCCGTGGTTCGGTACAACGCCTTCAACGGCTCGATGATCGTCGGGGCCTGCAACGTCGGCATGGCCTTCGAGTTCCACGCTTACGACGACGTGCAGGAGCTCGACGTTCTGGTCGACTCGAACTCGGTGGGGGTTGCCTGCGACGGGGGTCTTGCTCCACCGGTATCGCCGAGCAGCCTGGCCGCCAGTGCGATGAGCGCCTGGTCGATCCAGGTTACGTGGAGCGACAATTCGTCGGATGAAACCGGTTTTGACATCGAGTATTCGTCCACCGGCATCGACGGGCCCTGGATGCCGGCGGGATCGGTGGGAGCGGGTGTGGAGACATTTCTCCACGGCAGCCTGAGCACCGACACCGAGTACTGCTACCGGGTGCTGGCAACCAACGGCGACGGCTCCTCCCCGCCCAGCAACGCCGCCTGCACGATAACGGCCATCGACGCCGATGTTCTGCTGGTCGGCGACTCGATCACCGAAGGAACCCCCACCGACGCGCCTCCGAACAGATTCGATCACTCCTACCGCTGCGACCTGTGGCATCAGCTGACCGGCGGGGGCGCACCCGTTGATTTCGTGGGTAGCAAGAGCTCGCTGACGCCCTCCGAGCCGTGCTCCGGCGTCGTCACATTCGATGACGACCACGAGGGCTACGGCGGTCAAGGTCTGACCTCCGGCTTTCCCGGTTTTGAGCATTCCCGGCTGATTGATCTCATGGATACCAGTGGAATCCTCACCAGCCCGTACGACGCGGTCCTCGTTCACTTAGGCACCAACGACAAGAACGGCGTGAATGCTGCCTGGAACGCCGCCTACGTCGACGGCATCGAAGCCGAGTTGCGAAACCTCATCGATGGAATCGATCTGCCCGGAACGCAAGACGACCGGGCCGGTTTGAGGGAGAACCCCAACGCCACCATCTATGTCTCAAAGATCATCCCCTGCGACTTCCCTCCCGGCGGCGGGTTCCTCGGCTGCGATATCACTCACGCCGATATGAACGAACGCTTCGAGGAGGTGGCAGCCGAGCTCTCCACCCCCGCGTCTCCGATCGTCCTCATTGACCACACCAGGGGCTTCTCCAAGGTGAGCGACTTGAAGATTGACAACGTTCATCCCAACGCCGCCGGTGCGTCGAAGATGGCCGACAATTGGGCACTGGGCCTGGAGACGTTCGGAATCAACCTGGCCGAGCCAGTCGCCGTCTCCGGGACCGGCTCCATCGGTTGGACGCCATCTGATGCCGTCTGGAATGGGCGAGCGCTGTCGTGCGCCATCGTCCCGAACCTCGGCGAGGCCGGCCGTGCGTCGGTTGGCTCGGACTGCGCCTTGGGCAGCTTCGATGCAAGCGGATTGGCAGGCGGGGAGTACACGTTCCGCTACTCGGCAACCGACTTCGGGAACAACACCTGGGGCAGCGCCACCCACTTCGGCGAAGTCACGGTGACCGTTACTGGGCCACCAGCTGGTGGGGTGGATGTGTTGTTGCAGAACTCGGTCACTGGTTTGGTGGCGTTGTGGGAGCTGAACAGCAGTGGTGGGTTCGTGGGGGGGTCGGTGGTGGCGGATCCGGGGAGTAACGCTTGGGTGGTGGTGGCGTCGGGTGATTTCATTGCCGGTGGGGGGGTGGATGTCCTGTTACAGAACACCACCAGCGGGGTGGTGGCCCTGTGGGAGTTGGATAGCTCGGGTGGGTTTGTGGGGGGTTCGGTGTTGACTGATCCGGGGTCGGTGGACTGGGTGGTGGTGGCTTCGGGTGATTTTGTTGCGGGTGGTGGGGTGGATGTGTTGGCGCAGAACTCCACTAGTGGGGTGGTGGAGGTGTGGGAGTTGACTACCTCAGGTGGGTTTGTGGGTTCTTCGTTGGTGGCTGATCCGGGAAGTAACGCCTGGGTGGTGGTAGCGGCGGGTGATTTCATTACCGGTGGCGGGGTAGATGTCCTATTACAGAACACCACCAGTGGGGTGGTGGCAGTGTGGGAGTTGAATGCGGCTGGTGGGTTTGTGGCTGGGTCGGTGGTAGCCAATCCGGGGAGTAACGCCTGGGTGGTGGTAGCGGCGGGTGATTTCATTATCGGTGGCGGGGTAGATGTCCTATTACAGAACACCACCAGCGGAGTGGTGGCCCTATGGGAGCTGACTACCTCGGGAGGCTATGTGGCCGGCACAGTGGTAGCCAATCCGGGGAGTGCCTGGGTAGTAGTGGCCTCGGGTGAGTTCATCACCGGAGGAGGAGTAGATGTGCTGTTGCAGAACACCACCACCGGGTTAGTAGCACTATGGGAACTCAACACTTCCGGTGGCTACGTGGCAGGCACCGTAGTCGCCAACCCCGGGACCACCTGGACCATCGTTGAAGCCAACAACTTCATCACCTAACCCCGAGCGATGACACTTAATGGGCGCTACATTGAAATCGACCACGATGGTTGCCATAGCCGACCACAAGAGAAACCACAATGGGTGACCTGACCCAGACAGCAAGCGTCTTTCGGGGGAACGCTCAGAGTTATGAGCCTCGCGCCGACGTACTCCAATCGCCAAGGCAGCGGGGGCCCTACGAGCGTTACCTGAAATCGTTCCTCGACAGAACGGCCGGCCTGGTCCTCAGCATCCTTACTCTGCCGGTGTTGGCATTGCTGGCCGGATATGTGCTCATGCGGCTCGGTCGCCCGATTCTCTACCGCGAGGATCGAGTGGGCAAGAATGGAAGAGTTTTCAAGATGAACCGATTCCGCACCATGCGAGTGGCAAACGAGCCAGACGAGGATTTCGAGAGTCGTATCCTACCCGCCGGCCGCTTCCTACGCCGCTGGAGCTTGGACGAACTTCCGCAAGTGTGGAACCTGCTGATGGGTGACATGAGCCTTGTCGGGCCTCGGCCCGAAAGAACGTACGTCGTCAGCGAGTACGCTCCGTGGCAGCACCGACGCCATCAGGTTCGGCCGGGCGCGACGGGCCTCTGGCAGGTCACGGCCCGCGGCGACGGCCGCCATATGCACCAGCATGTCGAGGTCGACCTGCGCTATATCGATCAGTTGTCGCTCCTCTACGACCTGCGAATCCTCGCCAAGACGATCGCGGTTCTGCTTCGCCGCCGCGAAAAACCGACGGTGATACCCGGGGTGGTGGACACCCTGGCCCTGCCGAAGCGAACCTGGCGCGAAGTAGGCTACCTCGCCGTCAAGCGGCTCATCGACCTCGGTCTATCCGCACTTCTGCTCGCCACGCTCGGCCCTGTGTTTCTACTGGTCGCAGCGGCAATCAAGCTGGACTCACCCGGTCCGGTAGTCTTTCGTCAATTGCGGGTCGGCCACAAAGGCCACCTGTTCCGGATCACCAAGTTCCGCACGATGGTGGAGGACGCGTCCGAAGAGCTGCATCGCACCCACTACGAGGCACTGGCGATCAGCGACGGCCCCAAGGAGATGCAACTGGAACACGATCCGCGGATCACCCGGATTGGCAAGTTCCTACGCGGCTGGTCGCTAGATGAGTTACCCAATCTGTGGAACGTGCTCCGGGGCGACAGGAGCCTGGTGGGACCACGGCCGATTGTTCCCTACGAACTCGATCTGTATGCGGCCGGACAGATGCGACGTCTCGACGCCAAGCCGGGCATTACCGGAGTGGCTCAAGTCGAGGGTCGCGGGGACATCACCATGGATGATCGTATCCGCTACGACTTGGAGTACGTCGACCGACGGACCCTCTGGTTCGA
>CAMYMH010000009.1 GCA_947259275.1 uncultured Acidimicrobiaceae bacterium
GGCGTGCAAGCCTTCATCGAGAAACGCGAGGCCGATTTCTCCGGAGCCTGACCCGACGAGGCCGCTGGAGGTCGGGAGATGTCCCTCGGAGTCCCTGGGTGGCTGCATCTTGCCGGCCGCGTCGATTGCCAGCTACTCTGCGTCAGGGGTGGAGATCGACAGGCGAGCACATAAGTGCCGCTCTCGCGCACGGTGATCTTGGGGCGATATCGCTCGTATTTGGTGATCGGCGCTCACTGGGCGGTCCGGGGAGGCGATAATGGTCTTCATGCCACATCGTGAGTTCGTTGATCCCGACCCGCTACTCCGCGAGAAGTTGGAGGAGCGGCTACGAGAACTCGATGCGGAGTTCCCGGAACCGAGGTCCCGATACGGCGAGCGACAGTTCAGGCGAGCCAAGCGCCGTTTGATGAGAGAGTTCCACGTCGCCCGGAACACAGCCTCATGGTTTGCCGCGGGCGACCACGGACGAGCCGAACTAGGTGTTGACCGATCAAGACGTGCCGGTATGCGTGGTTTCGGCATCGGCGTGTTATCACTCATAGCGAGTGATCCGCGTGCCCAACTCTGACCGCCCGCAGGCTCAATGTTCTCTACTCGCCGCTGTCTTTCCCTGGCTCGACGCGAAGAGCATCGAGATACCGATCGCCAGCGCCCGACCAGCAACCAAAGCGACCGGGGTGACGTCGAGGCCCGTGAGGGGAAGCGTCGCTGCATTCACCGCTACTACCACCCCGGCAGAATCGCCCGAGCATGTGACCCGGATCGAGGCTTCCGAGCCTTCCTGACCTCGCTCGCTCCCGACGGCATGGCGGCACCGTGAATGTCACAGCGAACGAACCGTCGGTGTCGGCGGTCGCCGTTGCGATATCTTCGTTGTTGAAGGCGGCGACCACCTCGGCACCAGCCGAGCACCCGGTGCCGGTGACGGTGATGGCGACATTCTCGGTAACGCCGGACTGAGGAGCCGGATCTTCGATTACGACCTGACCGAATGCTGCACCTGGCAACAACAGCAGGATCATGGTTGCTCCCAAGACTGATCCTCCGCACCAGCGGACGAGGGTTGAGTGATCGGGGGCGTTGCGGGTCATGGAACTCCTTGCGGCCAGAGTATCTCGATTGCCGCCCGCCGAGGTGCCGGTCTCGCTCACTCCTCGAGATGATCGTTATTGAGCGAGATCGGGGCGTTCTGGGGCGGTGGGTGCGGCCAGGAGCGGCCGCACTGCCAGTTTCCGAGAGTCGGCCTCTGATAGGTCGCTGGCAGCGATAGCGTTGCCCACCATGGATCGAACCGCGTTCCAGGCGATCGATCGCCGGGTGACCCACTGGCTCGCAGAGCACGGGCTGATGCTCTTGCGCATCAGCATTGGCGTCATCTTCATTTGGTTCGGGGTGCTGAAGTTTTGGCCCGGTCTTAGCCCGGCCGATCAGCTTGCCACGGAGACGGTTGACCGGCTCTCCTTTGGCCTGATACCTGAAGGCCTCGCCCGTTTCCTGCTGGCAGTTCTCGAAACGGCGATCGGGATCGGGCTCGTTACCGGGAAGTTCATGCGCTTCACCTTGCTGCTGCTGATCGGGCAGATGCTCGGAACCGTGACACCGTTGATTCTGTTTCCGGAGTTGACCTGGTCGCACCTGTTTGTGCCGACGCTCGAAGGCCAGTACATCCTCAAGAACATCGTGCTGGTGTCGGCCGCACTCACGATCGGGGCATCGGTTCGTGGCGGCGGCCTGGTCGACGATCCCGAGGTCCTGGATGCAATGGACGAGTGGCCAGGCAGATCCCGCAATCGGCTCTAGCTGTGCCGTTGTCGAGGCCGAAACGAACGCCAGCAGCGCAGCCTTTCTCGTTACGGCGAGTTGGGCGCTCAGCCAGATCCAAACCGATCCCGCGGTTGGGCGGCATCGCAAACGTGACGTATATGCCCTCACGCCCGGTGGTCGGCCAGTGCTCGGAGAACCGAGCAGGAGGTGCCGTTATCGGACATTCCTCGAACTGCTCGTTATGGCGCGAGATCAGGATGATCTGTGCTGGCCGTCTGGCGCGTAGACGTCCGAGTAGTGCGCCCGTCGGTCACGACCTGCTGTGACGATCAGAACTTGGGGCATTCCTTCGGCTCGGCGTTGCTGTGCCGACCCTCCCCGCCATGAGCGCAGCATGCAACGCAACAAGTGCATCGAAGCATGCCCTCGGACTCTCCAGTGGCCCCACCCTGTCATGTCCGCCGGTCCCGCAACCGGCCAACCCAAGAAAGGGGTTGACACATAAGAGCTTCAATCGGCGCTCGCACGGAAAGCCACGCTTCATAGTCTGCGGTGCGTACCTGCCTAGCCCGGTTCGGTCGGGGCTTGTTCGCCCATGACCTCGCCGAGGACCTCGTCGGTGTGCTCGCCGAGAGCGGGGGCCGGGCGCGGTATGTGGCCGGCGTGCAGTGGCCCGTGGACGATCCGGTAGCTCCCTTCCGGAGCATCGACCTCAGTCACCAACCCGGTTTCCTGAGCGTAGGGCGATCCCATCGCTTGCAGGACGGTGTTGAGACGTGCGTGAGGCACGCCGGTGGCTTGCAGGCGGGCCACCACCTCCTCGGTTGTGAAGCCGGCCACCGCGGCCTCGACGGCCTCGTCGACCTGGGAGCGGGACTCGGTGCGCTGGTGGTTGGTCGCCAACCGCTCATCACCCGCCAGGTGTTCCAGGCCGATCGCCTCGCAAAGAGGCGGCCAGAACTTATCGCCGAGCGCAGCGATCACCACCCAACCGTCCCGGGTGGCGAAGGCACGATAGGGGACGATGTTCGGGTGCCCGGATCCGACCGCCACCGGATCGACGCCGGTGGCCGCCGGCCCGGTCGCCATGTACACGAGCAGTGACATCGCCGAATCCAACAGCGGGGCCTCAACGTGGCGTCCCTGGCCATCCCGCAATCGGGCCGAATAGGCGGCCACGCCGCCGATGGCTCCCCACAGGCCGGCCGCCAGGTCGGTGATGGCCACCCCCGCCCGGGCCGGTGCACCGTGCGCTTCTCCCGTAATCGACATGATTCCGCTCTCGGCCTGGGCGATCAGGTCGAAGGAGCCGTCGGCGGCCCGGGAACTGCTCCTGGCGTACCCGGAGATGGTGACGATGACCAGTCGGGGATGACGGGCCAGCAGCTCGTCGGGCTCCAGCCCGAGCTTGCGGGCCGCCGCCGGCCGGTAGTTCTCGATCACGATGTCGGCCGTGTCGAGCAGGGCATGAAGCGACCTGGTCCCACTCTCGGTCTTGAGGTCAAGCACGATGCCCCGTTTATCCGTGTTGAGCGATGAGAAGTACAGCGAGCGGCCGTTGACGAACGGTCCGATGCCGCGGCCGACATCGCCGTCGGGTGGCTCGACCTTGATGACGTCCGCCCCCATCTCGGCCAGCACCTGGGCTGCGTATGGCCCGGCCAGGACTCGGGAGAGATCGACCACCCGGACTCCTTCCAGCAGGCCGCTCATGTCCGCTCCAGCAGTTGCAGGACTTCGGAGGCGGGGCGAGCGGGATCGGCGAGTACTCCTTCCACGACACCGTCGGACAACTGCTGCACCTTGGCCGCGAGCTGGGCGGCTGTCATCGGGTGCTGAGGCGAGCCGAGGGCGGCCGCCACCTCGAACGAAGCGGATTCACTCGAGAAGACTGCCGCGGATTCGCCGAGCCGATCATCCAGTTGCACCGTGATGCGGCGGGCTAGGGATCGGGCCGCCGCGTCGACCGTGAGGAAATCGTTCACGCCCGGTGACCCGTAGAGCAGCGTGAAGGCGGTTGTGTAGGGAATCGAGAACTTGGCTTCGAGTCCGGTGGCGACGTCGTCGAGCGGAGCCGCCTGGCGAGAACGCGGGTGCACCACGATCTTCGCCGGTGCCGACGGGTCGAAATCGCCGGATTTCGAGGCCTGCTCGGCGGCCTCGATGGCGGAGTGCGTCTGTAGGCAGCACGGGAAGGCTTTGATCCAGTTCGACGTTACGGCGGGATCATCAGGATCCGGTTGGGCCCAGCCAGCGCCATAGGCATCCGAATATCCCCGACGGATCGCACCGCTGGTGGTGGCGCCCCTGGATGAGAGCCGAGCCCCCTCCACTCCCTGGGCGGCGGCCATGCCGACCTGGAGTGACTTGCCGGCGGTGCCGAAGGCGGCCCGCAGGCCGCCGGCGCCGAGAACGGCCAGCAGCTGGGCGGTGGCGGTTTCGGCTTGGTTGAGGTCGAGCAGAAACGCCGCCGCGGTGGCCGCTCCTACCGTTCCGGTGACCGCGGTCGGGTGCCAGCCTCGCTCGTAGAGCTGCGGGTGGCCTGCCCTGGCCAGCGCCGCCATCGCCTCGAAGCCGGCGGCGTAGGCGTCGAGCACGTCGCCGATGGTGGCGCCGACTTCGGCTCCAACCGAGAGGGCGGCAGGGGCAGTCGGAGCACTGAGGTGGGAGAGGCCGGGGGCATAGGTGTCATCGAAGTCCAGTACATGGCCGGCGGTGCCGAGCCAGGCCGCCCGCCGGGTGTCGCCGACCGTCCGGGCGGCGACGGCGGCTGGTTCGGCCCGGCCGCCATAGGCGCAAGCCAGCCAATCGAGGAAGGCGATCGTGTATCCGGTCTCTTCGATCATGTGCTCCAGGTCTAGTCCACTTGGTTGAGCAGTCCCCGGGCGATCACCCGCAGCGCCAGGACTTCCTCGGTTCCTTCGAAGATGGAGAGGACCCGGGCGTCGACGAAGAGGCGGCTAATCGGGTACTCCTCGGCGTAGCCGTAGCCCCCGTGCAGCTGCATGGCGTCGCGGGTGATCTCCTCGGCGGCGCGCGACGCTAGTGCCTTGGCCATCGCCGCCTCGACCTCTCCGCGGCCCGCTGAGAGCAAACCGGCGGAGTGGTAGGTGAGTTGACGGTTGGCCTGGATCCGGGCAGCCATTCGGGCCAGCGATGCCCGGGTGAGGCCAAATTCCAGCAGCGGGCGCGAGAAGACCCTCCGCGACCGGCTGTAGGCGAGCGCGTCGTCGAAGGCGGCCTGCATGACGCCGACCGCCCGGGCGGCGGTTTGCAGCCGCCCCGACGCGAACGCACCCATTTGCAGGTAGAAGCCCCGGTTGAGGCCGCCGTTCCCTCCGATGAGGGCGTCGACCGATACCGCGTAGTCCTCGAAGACGAGCTCGAAGCTGTGGAGTCCCCGATACCCGATGGTGGCGATAGCCCGGCCACTGAGGGTGCCGCCTCCCGGCTGGGTGATCGTGAACTCGTGGCCGCTGAAAGCCGGCTTCTCGATCACGAACAGCGAAAGGCCCCGCGCTCCGGCCGCTGGGTCGGGATCGGTCCGGGCCAGGGTCATCAGCAACTCCGCCCGCCCGGCAAAAGTCGCCCACGTCTTGGTCCCCGTGAGGACGAAGTGATCTCCATCCCGGCGGGCCGACATGCGCAGCCCGGCCACGTCCGAGCCGTGGTCCGGCTCGGTGACCGACACCGCCACCATCTGTTCGCCGGCCGCTATCGAGGGGAGCCAGCGCGCCTTCTGGTCTGGGGTGCCACCCTCCAAGAGCGCGGTAACCAGAATCTCCGGCCGGGTCAACAACGAGCCGGCCATCAGCGATGCCCGGGACAGCTCCTCGGTGGCGACCGCCATAGCCAGGCTGCCGATCCGGGCTTGGAGAAACCCGCCGTGCTCCGCCGGTATCGACATCCCGAAGGCACCCAATTCCGCCATGCCGGTGATCACCTCCTCCGGAACGTCGAAGTCGTGGCGGTGCACCTCGGCGGCGTGGGGAAACACCTTCTCGTCGGCAAACCTCCTGAAGGTGTCGGCCACCAATGCCACCTCGTCGTCGAGGTGGCGGGGGCCGGTGCCGGTGACGCCAAAGGATGCAACCACCTCGTCGATCACCGCTGGGTCCGATCCGGATTGCAGGGCCCGGTCGCACCCACCGCCCCTGAGGTCGTCGTCGAGGCCGAGCCGGTCGAGCCGCCCGTCGATTCGGGTCCGGGCGGAGCGGAGCAGGTCGGCGAGTGCCATCCGGCCCAGCAGCTCCTCGGTCGGTCCGGCGGCGGCGTACTCCACGATGCGGGATGCTGCCGATGCTTCGGCCGCCAGGAATGCGAGGTGGTAGGTAGCCTCCTGGTCCCGGTCGAGCAGATCGGTTGAAACTCGACCGTCGCGCCTGTCCTGCCGGGCGATGTGCCGGGTGGCGGCCGCAACCGCGCCGGCCATCCGAGCGGTTGACTCCGTCGCGTCGTGGCCCCAGCTCACTGGCCGCTCGCTCCCCCCGCATCCGCCTTCTCCAGCAGCCGGCGAGCCACCCGCACCACGGCCTCATCGACCATGTGCCCGGCTTCGTCGGTGACGGCGCCCCGACCCTTCGCCAGCGCAGCATCGTACAAATCGACCAGTCGCTGCGCCCGGGCCACCGCCTCCGGGGAGGGGCTGAAGACGTGATTGAAAACCGGCACCTGGGCGGGGTGAATTGCCGGCCTGCTCCCGAACCCGAGTGCCGCCAGTGCCCCGGTCTCGTTGGTGAGCGCCTCGAGATCCTGGAAGTTCGGCGAAACCGGGCCGAGCGGGGGCTCGAGTCCGGCTGCCGCCGATGCCACCACCACCTGCATGCGGAGGGGAAGGAGGGCGGTGGCATCGCTCGGGTCGATGCCGAGCTCGGCGCTGAGGTCGAGCTCGCCGATCATGAGCTGACGCACTCTCCGGCATGCGGCCAGCTCACCGACTGTGAGCAGGCCGGAGGCGGTCTCGATGATGGGCAGGATGGCGATCCGACCACCGTCCTCGCGGGCGTCCAATAGGTCGGCCGCCCGCTCCAGCTCCTGGGCGGCAGAGACCTTGGGAAGCATGATTCCGGTTATCCCGGGGCCGGCCACTGCCCGCACATCGTCCTCGAACAGGGGGCCGGGATGGTTGACCCGAACCCACACATCCGGGGAAGGCGGCGCGATTCGGGCCGTCCACTCGGCGGCGGTTTGGCGTGCGTGTGCCTTGGCGGAGGGGGCCACCGCATCCTCGAGATCCAGAATCAAAGCGTCGGCGCCCCGGGAGGCGGCTTTGGCCAGCATGTCGGTTCGATCGCCCGGGACGAACAGGAAGCTGCGAGCTGAGCCCATGCCGATGTCTCCTTCTCCCCACCGGCCTACTTTGTAGCACGATCTGGCCGGTCAGACCGTGCCGGTACAATCCGGCCGAAACTCGGAAGAGGAGCCGGTGACGTCCGGGCTGCTGAGCGGTATGAGAGTTGTCGAGGGGTCGGCCTTCGTGGCCGCCCCCCTTGGGGGAATGACTCTCGCCCAGCTGGGTGCAGATGTCATCCGCTTCGATCCGATCGGGGGAGGGCTCGACTATCGCCGCTGGCCGATCCACCGGGACGGCCTGAGCCTGTATTGGGCGGGTCTCAATAAGGGGAAGCGCTCGATCGCTCTCGACCTGCGTTCCGAGGAGGGGCGGGACCTGGCCCGCTCACTCATCACCGCCCCCGGTTCCGACGCCGGGATGTTTCTCACCAACTACCCGGCGGGTGGATGGATCGATTACCAGCATCTCGTCGGCCGCCGGCCCGACCTCATCATGTGCCACATCCTCGGCAACGCCGATGGGAGCACCGCGGTGGACTACACCGTGAACGCCGCCGTCGGATTCCCCTCGATTACCGGGCCCGAAGACCTGGACGGAGTGGTCAATTCGGTGCTTCCGACCTGGGATCTGGTTGCCGGCATGACCGCCGCCACCGGTTTGCTGGCAGCCGACCGGCACCGCGCCCGCACCGGCGAGGGCGGCCTGTTTAGGCTGCCGCTGTTCGATGTTGCCCTGGCGGTGCTTGGTCATCTCGGATATCTCGCCGAGGTCCAGGTCAACGGGAACCAGCGGGGCCGCTACGGCAATTACCTCTACGGAGCCTTTGGACGAGACTTCGTGACTGCCGACGGGCGGCGGGTGATGGTGGTGGCCATCACCGCCCGCCAGTTCCGCGGCCTGGTAGAGGCGGCCGGGCTCCAACCCGAGATCGCCGCCGCTGAGGGGCGAGTCGGTTTCGAATTCCGCAGCGACGGAGATCTGTTCGCGGCCCGTGAGCCGATCGCCGCGGTCCTCGAAGCGTGGCTCGCCACCCAGACGCTGTCTGAGGTGGCGGCACTGTTCGACGCCCACCGGGTGCTATGGGGGCCCTATCAGAGCATGCGAGAGCTGCTCGAGAGCGATCCACGCGCCAGTGCCGCCAACCCGATGCTCACACACATGGAGCAGCCGGGCATCGGGTCCTACCTGATGCCGGGATCTCCGCTCGACAGCGGTCACCACCGCCTCAGCGCCCGGCCCGCCCCGCGCCTCGGACAACACACGGACGAGATTCTGGCCTCGGTGCTGGGCCTGGACGAAGCCGAGATCGGACGTCTCCATGACCGGAAGGTGGTGGCCGGTGTCGAGCCAACTGGATGAACCGGCGAGGCACACCGAGGTGGTTGAAGACGTGATTCTCCGGCGAACCGATCAGCCGGCGGGGAGAGCCACCCCGATGGGCCGGCTGCACTGTCGGCCTGGTGGTATCACCACCGGCTGGCGATGACGGCAAAGGTGGGATTCGCCGAGAGCTGCCCGCGCAAGCGGTCGGTGGCAAACTGTTGCTGATGCGCATCGAGGATGACTGATGTTCAGGAGCGGCGGCGCCGGAGACCCGATGCCGGCCGGGGCCGCGCTCGGCCTTGGACTGTTCCTCATCGCCGGCGGCATCGTGCTGATCGTGGTTGGGAAACGTGCCGGCGACGGCCGTCTCCGTCAGAACCACTTCGTCGGAATTCGAACCACCCTCACCCTCAACTCTGAGATCGCCTGGGATGCCGCCCACCGGGCCGGCGGCCGGCGGCTGTCGCTCAGCGGATACGGACCGGTCGCCGCCGGCCTGCTCCTGCTACCCGGGCCCAGCAACGGAGTTGGTGCCACCATCGCATTCGCCGGTCTGGCGTGGATGGTCGGGTGGGTGCTGGCGGCCGGTTCGGCCGGGCAGCGAGCCGCCCAGGCCGCACTGTCGGCTGGTGACGAGGGCGGGTAAGGCGCCACCGAGGCGGCCGTCCTTCAATAAGATCATCCGATGCTCTACCTGGATCATGCGGCGACTGCCCCGATGCGACCCGAGGCCTGGGAGGCCATGGAGGAATTCCGCTCGGCATTCGGCAACCCTGCCGGCGTACACACGGTGTCCCGGGCCGCCAAGCACGGCCTCGAGGCGGCTCGTGAACAGGCCGCCGAACTGCTGGGAGCGGCTCGTCCCACCGAGATCGTCTTCACCGCAGGGGGGACCGAGGCCGACAACCTGGCAGTGACGGGGGCGGCGCTGGCCGATGGCGATCCCGGCTCGGTGGTGGTGACTGCCGTCGAGCACAAGGCCGTGCTGGAATCGGCCGCCTTTCTCGAGCGGCTGGGCGGCAGGGTGACCCGGCTTCCCGTCGACGCCGATGGGCTGATCGACCCGGCTGCGGCGGCCGGGGCCGTCGAGGGCGCCACGGCTGTGGTTTCGGTCATGCTGGCCAACAACGAGACCGGCGCCCTCCAGCCGGTGACCGAGGTCGCGGAGGCCGTCCACGCCGCCAACCCGAACACGCGGGTCCACACCGACGCGGTCCAGGCCTTCATCTCCGAAGAGGTCGACGTCGGTTCGCTCGGGGTCGACCTGCTGTCACTGGCCGCCCACAAGTTCGGCGGGCCCAAGGGGGTTGGCCTCCTCTACGTTCGCGAGGGTGTCCGGCTCGAGCCGGTCGTGCACGGCGGCAGCCAGGAACTGGGCAGACGGGCCGGGACCCAGAACCCGATGGGAGCAGCCGGGATGGTGGCCGCCATGGCGGCCACGGTTGCCGACCGGACCGACTTCCGCCGGCGGGTGCAGGCCGCTCGTGACGGATTCGAAGCTCGGCTCGCCGAGGTGATCCCCCGGCTGCGAGTCAACGGTCCACTCGACCGGCGGCTGGTCCAGCATTCCCATCTCGGGTTCCCCGGGCATAGGTCGGAGACGCTGCTGATCCGCTTTGACCAAGCCGGCCTGGCCGCCGCGGCCGGTTCGGCGTGTCAGAGCGGCGCCGTCGAGGTCTCCCACGTCCTGGCCGCCATGGGGATGGGGGAGACAGAAGCCGCCGAGGCGGTGCGTTTCTCGTTCGGCTGGACCACGGCTCCCGGCGATGCCGAGCTGGCGGCCAAGCTGGTCACCGGCGTGATCGAGGATCTCCAATGAGGGTGGTCGTGGCCATGAGCGGCGGCGTCGACTCCTCGGTGGCCGCCGCCCTGATGGTGGAAGCAGGCCACGACGTCATCGGAGTCACCCTCAAGCAGTGGGAGGATGCCGACGGGAACCTGCCGACCGCCGGCTGCTGCACCGTCGGGGACGCCGAGGACGCCCGCCGGGTGGCTGCCCAGCTCGACATCCCGTACTACGTCCTCGACTACGTCGAGGAGTTCCGCCGGGCCGTCGTCGAGCCTTTCGGAAGCGGCTACCTGTCGGGTCAGACACCGAACCCGTGTGTCGAGTGCAACCGCACGGTGCGATTCAAGGCGCTGCTGGAGCGCACCGCCGAGCTGGGCGGGGATGTGCTCGCCACCGGGCACTACGCCCGGGTGGCGTGGCATCCGAGCGGCTATCAGCTCAAACGGGGCATCGATCCCGGCAAGGACCAGTCCTATGTGCTCTACATGCTCACCCAGCAGCAGTTGTCGCACATCCGACTTCCGATCGGCGAGCTAACCAAGCCGGCGGTGCGGGAATACGCCGCCCGGCTCAGCTTGCGGACCGCCGACAAGCCAGACAGTCAGGAGATCTGTTTCGTCGGGGGAGGCGACTACCGCGATTTCCTGGCGCAGCACTTCCCCGAGACGGCCCGCCCCGGCCCGATCGTCGACACCGCCGGAACCGAGGTCGGCTCCCACCGAGGCACCGCCGGGTTCACTATCGGACAGCGGCGCGGCCTGGGAGTGGCCCTGCAGGAGCCGAGGTTCGTGATCGACATCGACTCAGCTACCTCCACCGTGGTGATCGGGGACCGTCACGATCTGCTTGCCGATGGGTGCGTGGTCCGGGACGTCTCGTTCGTCGCCGGGCATCCGATCGACGGCCAGCCGATCGAGGTGAAGGTTCGGTATCGGAGCCGGCCGGTGCCGGCCCGGCTCGAGGTGGATAACGGGAGCTGGCTGGTGCGCTTCGACGACCCCCAGGCGGCGGTGGCCCCCGGTCAGGCGGCCGTGTTCTATCGCGGAGACCTCGTGCTGGGCGGCGGAACGATTGAACGATCTATCCCATGACCGTCGAGGCCGAGGTCGAAGCGCTACGCGAGGCGATCCGCCATCATCTCCACCGCTACCACGTACTCGACGATCCGGTGATCTCCGACGCCGAGTACGACGATCTGTTCCGGAAGCTCGAGAAGTTGGAGGCCGAGCACCCTGAGCTGGTGAACCCGGACTCCCCAACCCAGCGGGTCGGAGAGGCCCCCTCGTCGGCGTTCGAGCCGGTAACGCACCGCCAGCCGCTCTTCTCGCTCGACAACGTCGACTCGTTGGAGACCCTCGAGGCCTGGGAGCAGCGGGTGGTGCGCGGACTGGAGCGGGAAGCGAGTGGCTATGTGTGTGAGCTCAAGATCGATGGGCTGGCAGTGTCACTCACCTATGAATCGGGTCGCCTGGTGCTGGGAGCCACCCGGGGCAACGGAACGGTAGGAGAGGACATCACCCACAACGTCCGCACGGTGAACGCCATCCCGCTGGTGTTACGTGGTCAGGCTCCGGAGCTCATGGAGGTGCGGGGTGAGATCTACATGCCGCGGTCGGCCTTCGAGGAGCTCAACCGGCGCCAGGCCGAGGAAGGCGGGCCGGTTTTCGTTAACCCCCGCAACGCGGCGGCCGGGTCGGTACGGCAGAAGGATCCGGCCGTCACCGCCGGGCGCAACCTCGCCATCTGGTGCTACCAGGTCGGCTTCCTGGAGGGTGGTCCTCCGCTGGCGTCACAATCCGAAACCCTCGGCTGGCTGCGCCAGCTGGGGCTGCCGGTGAATCCGGCCTCAGAGCGGGTCGACTCGCGAGCGGAAGTTGAGCAGTACGTTCGGGGGGCGCTCGATCAGCGCCACGGCCACGACTACCAGACCGATGGAGTAGTGGTAAAAGTCGATGCCCTGACCGAACAAGATGAGCTGGGATTCACGGCTCGCAGCCCCCGCTGGGCGGTGGCGTTCAAGTTTCCCGCCGAAGAGCGGACCACGGTGCTCGAGGAGATCCGCATCAACGTGGGTCGGACCGGCGCGGTGACGCCATACGCGGTGCTCGAGCCGGTGTTCGTAGGAGGCGCAACGGTTACCCACGCCACGCTCCACAACGAGGGAGAGCTCCACCGCAAGGACATCAGGCCGGGCGATGTGGTGACGGTGCGGCGGGCGGGTGACGTGATTCCCGAGGTGGTCGGTCCGGTGCTGTCGGCTCGAAAAGGCAAACGCTTGCGGAAATGGAACATGCCCAAGACCTGCCCGTTCTGCGGCAACCCGATCGTCACCGTTCCCGGCGAGGCACGGGCCAAGTGCACCGGCGGGTTCGAATGTCCGAGCCGTCTGCGCGAGTACCTGTTCTATTTCGCGTCCCGCAGTGGCATGGATATCGAGGGTCTCGGGTACCAGACGGTTGATCTGCTCATGAGCAATGGGGTGATCGAGGATCCGGCGGACATCTTCACGCTCAGCTCAGAGGTGCTGGCCGGGTTCGAAGGGTGGGGCGAGGTGTCGATCAACAATCTTCTCACCCAGATCGAGCAGGCAAAAGATCGCCCGCTGGCCCGCCTATTGACCGCCCTCGGAATCCCGCTGGTTGGACCGAGCGTCGCCAAGTTGCTCACCCGGCGGTTTCGGTCCATCGACCGGCTGCTGGCGGCCCGGCCCGCAGAGCTGGAAGCGATCGACGGGGTCGGCCCCGAGATCGTCGCATCGTTGCAGGCCTGGGGAGCCGACCGGGAGACCCGCTCGCTCATCCAGAAGCTACGGTCCGCCGGCGTCCGGCTGGAGGATCCCGAGCCGGAGGGGGGTGTCGACGATTCACTGGCCGGGATGACACTGGTGATCACCGGCACGCTCGACGGGTACAGCCGCGATCAGGCAAAGTCGGCCGCCGAACACAAGGGGGCGAGAGTGACCGGCTCGGTTTCGAAGAACACGACTGCGGTGGTGGCAGGTGCCAACGCCGGCTCCAAGCTGGCCAAGGCCACCGACCTCGGAATCCCGGTGCTCGACGAGGCCGCATTTGATCGATTGCTGGCCGAGGGGCCGGGAGCGCTGGCGGGATGAAGGCCGTGCCGGCGGGGGTGCGCCATGTCATCTTCGACTACGGAGGCACCCTGGCCGACCTCGTGTTCCCGTTCACGGTGTTCCGGCGGTTCTCGCCCACAACCGCCATCGGCACCGGACATGTCAAGCGGCCGCATTTCCTCCAGCGCCAAGTGCGAAAGCTCGCCTATCCGATCGCGGCCCGGTTGTTCCGTCCCTTCGATGGCCTGCATGAGGTACTCGGCGAATTGAAGAATCGGGGGTATCGGCTCCACGTGGTATCCAACAACAGCTCGATTCTGCCTCTTCAACTCGAATTGATCGAAACCACCGATTACTTCGACACCATCTCGTGGTCCGAGGAAATGGGCTTCGAGAAGCCGGATCGGCGGATTTTCGAGCTGGCATTGGAGCGCATCGGGGCCGGGCCGGGTGATGTGGTGTACGTAGGTGACAGCTTCGAAGCCGATGTCCTCGGCGCCGAAGGGGCCGGGATCACTCCGATTCACGCCGACCATCGGGGACGCCGACCGGACGGGATCCATCTGCGGGTCGAGTCCTTGTTCGGTCTCCTCGATCTGCTACCTCCGGTGCAGTAGCAACACCTGATCGGTGGAGATGACCGTCTGCCACTGATCGGAAGTGAGCTCGGCGAGCGCTTCTGCCGCATAGGCGAAGTTGACGACCCGGGTGGGATCGACCACCACCCATTCCACCTCCTCGGCCGGTGGATCGAAGGGGACGCCGGAGGTGCCGTAATCGAGCTCCCGGAACGGGTTGGGGAAGCGGTAGACCACCTGCCGGTGCCCGAGATGGACCGCCAGGGTGCTGTTGGCCGACACCACGTCATCCGGGCCGATGAGGTCGATCGCCGCCTCGATGTCCCGGGCGTCATTGATGCCGCCCCAGGCACCCCGCGACGGGCCGGGGCCGAGCCCGACGAAGGCTGCGATGGCAACCACCGCCACCACCGCCCAGTATCCGACCCGGCCGGCCCTGGCTTGCAGCCACCGGGCACCGTAGAGCGAGGCAATCCCGGCCACGGCCAGCAAGTACACCGTGTAGTGGTACCGGATATCGATCTGATAGAAGTGAGTGGAGAGCATGTTGGCGAGGGTGATGGGCACCCCCAGCAGCAGGACTAACGGCGCCGCCAGGCTGGTGGGGAAGGGCAGCAGCATCTCGCGCAAGTAGGTGAGCGAATCCGCCCGGAGGACGTCCTCCAGCACGCTGCCCGGACTGGTGGTCACTCCGCTGATGATTCCGAAAGCGCTGGTGCCGTACTCGGTGTAGCGGCCGGTGTAGAGCACTTCGCCGGTTGGAGAGAAGTGGGGGAGCAGCACCAGGAAGTTGAGCGCAAACGCGGCGGCACCCAGGCCGGCCATGGTCAGGCCGACCTTCCGCTGGTCGAGGCGCCACGCCACCCACAAGCCGAACGGCACGACCACCAGGGCCACGTCTTCTTTGGCGAGGAGGGCGATACCAATCACCCCAACCGCCAGCCATGGACGCTGGTCGAGGAGGAGTACGACGGCGCCGAGCAACAGGGGGAGCACCAACACCTCGGGATGGAAATTGTCCCAGGTGGCCCAGCGAACCGCCGGATGCACCAGGAATGCGAGGGCAATCGCGGCCGCCAGTTCGGGCCGGACGCCGATCCGACGGCCGATGGCAAACAACAGCGGTGCCGAGACCGCGATGGCTACCACGGTGACCACCAGCAACACCCGGGGGTCGGCCCAGATCCAATACAGGGGGGTGAGGAACACCATCACGTACGACGAGTGATCGGCGAACAGATTGAGGCCCCGCAGCGTCACGAATGGGTTTTCGAAACGGCTCAGCAGCCACAAGCCCTGGTCGAAGATGCCGAAATCGAACGTGTAGACCCCGAAACGGTGGTAGCGCCCGACGATGAGGGCGGAATGGATGGCAGCAAACGCGCCGGTGCCAGCCCATACGATGGCGCGCAACAGCCCGTCCGAGCTTGGTACCCGGGTGCGAGCCAGGGCCCGGATTGTCTCGATGGTTTGAGCGGTCACGCGAACCCCACACGCTGTTAGCAATTCCTGTCGTTATGCCCCGGACAGGTCTCGGAGGAAGTCTACGAGCAGCTGGTTTACATGCACCGGGCGTTCTTGCTGTGTCCAGTGCCCGCAGTCCTCGACCACCTCGACCCGCAGGTCGGGCACCCAGCGCTCCATGCCATCGGTTAGGCCGACGGGCAGCACCGGGTCGGCGTCGGCCGCCACCATCATCGTCGGCATCGAGATCGGGGCGTTGGCGAGGTGGGCGGTGGCGGCGTGGTTGGCGTCGATGTTGCGGTAGTAGTTGGCAGGCCCGGTGAGGGTTCCGGCGGTGAAGGCATCGAGAAACACCCGGAAGTCCTCATCCGGCAAGAAATCCGGATTGGCGGCGGCGGCGCGGTAGAAGCCGCTCAACTTGCCGGCGGGGTTCGACGCGAACCACGCCTCGGCGACCCCGGGTTCCTGGAGCATGAGGACGTAGCCGAAGCGGTCGCTGAGATGCTCCCGTATGTAGCCGGTGGTTGGGAAGGCCGAGCACCAGCCCCGATAGGGCACGTTGAGTGACACCAGCCGTTCGATGCGGTCGGGGTGAGTGAGCGCCGCCGTCCAGGCGATGATGGCGCCCCAATCGTGAGCAACCATGGCTACCTTTTCGTAGCCAAGCGCGTCGATGAGACCGATGGCATCGTCCACCAGGGTGAGGAGGCCGTAGTCCTCGATTGCGGTCGGCTTGTCGGAACCGCCGTATCCGCGCAGGTCGGGGGCGATGGCGTGGAATCCTGCCTCGGCCAGGTACGGCAACTGGTGCCGCCATGAGTAGGCAAGCTCGGGAAAGCCGTGCAGCAGCAGCACCGGGTAGCCGGTTCCGGCTTCGGTCACGGCCAGGTCGATTCCGTTGCTGGCAATCCGCCGGGTCATAGTGCACTCTCCAATCCCAGCGCCTGCTCGGCGTCGTCGAGGGCTTGCCCGCCGGCCAGCACCGGGGCGAAGCGGTCACCCGCATGGTCGAGGCGGTCCCAGATGGTTTCGATGGTGAAGAGGTCGGGCGTCAGCTCCGCCACCTCATCCCACGTCAAGGGGGTTGAGACCGGCGCTCCGGGAAGTGGTCGGACCGCGTAGACCGAGGCGATGGTCTTGCCGCCGACGTTCTGGTTGTGGTCGACAAAGACCTTCCCGGCCCGAGCGGGGATGTCCCACTCCATGGTTACGTTGGCGGGGTCGGCGGCCACGATCAGGCGGCCGACGGCCTCGACGAACCGGCGCACCCGGGCATAGGTGTGAACCGGATCGAGCGGCACGTAGACGTGGATGCCGGTGGCTCCGGACGTCTTCGGGTACCCCCGCAGCCCCAGGTTGTCGAGTGCAACCTTGATGTGCGCGGCGGTGTCGACCACTTGTTCCCAGCCGGCACCGTCGGCGGGATCGAGGTCGAAGATGGCGAAGTCGGGTTGACCGACCGTCTCGGTGCGTGAAAGCCACGGGTGGATCTCGATGCATCCCATGTTGGCAAACCACATCAGCGACGGCCGGTCGGGAGCGGTGCAGAACTCGATGGCGCCCCCGCGGACGTCCGAGTGGATGGGAGCTACCGGCATCCAGTCCGGCTTGTGCGACGGCGCCTGTTTCTCGTAGAAGAAGTCTCCCTCGGCGCCGTCGGGGAACCGGGCCATGACGATGGCCCGTCCGGCCAGATGTGGCAATAGGACCGGGGCGATCGAGGCGTAGTACTGAATCAGGTCGCCCTTGGTGTAGCCGTCGGGGAAGAACGGTTTGTCCGGGTTGGTGATTCGCAAAGAGCGTCGCAGCCGGGTGGCGCGATAGCCGCCGGCCTCGGCGACGATCGCGAGCGGCTCGGGAAATGCGATCGCCCCAGACGCCAGCGGCCGGGCGCCGGGGACGGTCTGGCGGGTAGACGCGGCTGCCGACTCCACATCTGCCCACACGGCAGCATGGCTCGAGTAATCACGTGATTCTGAGACGATGGTGAGGTCGAGGTCGAGCTCGGCGGCAGCCTCGACTACCGGTTCGACCGGATTTGACCCCTCTCCATACGGGATGTGTTTGATCTCTCCGCCGGGGCCAAACGAGTTGTGGCTGTAGTGGGTGTGGAGTGGCTGGAGCTTCCAGGCCGGGAATTGGTCGAGCAGGAAGGCGTACACCGACCGGACCGCGTCGAGGTCGGTGAGGCGCCCGTCGGTGGTGGCGTGCACGTGTGCCCAGTCGACCACCGGGCGGACCCACGAGAATTCGGCCGCCATCAGCGCAATGTCGCCGAGGTTGCCGAAAGCATTGGTGGTTCCGGTGGTTTCGAGCCCGAGGCTGACTCCCAGGTCGCGTATCTTCGGCTCGATGGATTCGAGCGCCTCGAGGGCGGTTGTCAATAACTCCTCGGAAGAGCGTTCGCGATCGTGTCCGGGGTGAACCACCACCACGGAGGCGCCGAGGCGGCGGGCCAGCTTCATGGTGTGTTCGACCGCCGCCCGGGTCTTCTGGTAGCGGGCGGGGTCGTCGAGAGTGAGCATGGCGAAGTAGGGGGCATGCACCGACAGGTTCAGGCCGCGCTCGGCGGCCAACCGCCCGAACGAGGTGCATCGATCTTCCTTCCACGGGAACCCCTTGGTGAATGCCAGCTCGAGGGCGGTGTGGCCCTGTTCGATTAGCCGGTCGAGGAAGACGGCGTCTTCGGCCCCGGCCGGCAACGTCGAGATCCCGAAGGCAACGCTCACTGGACCCGGAACGTCCAGCTGTATGAGCCGGGATCGGGCAATCCGCTCACCCGGTCCCACTCGATGCGGATTTCATGGCTACCCGGCTCCCACGCCTCCAGAAACCGTCCCGGTGCCGGCTGCCACGAGTATCGGTTGGTGCCGGCTTGCACTCTGATCTCGGCGGGAGAGATGCGGAAGCCGTCGACAAACAGTACGAGCTCGTAGCCGACGACCAGGTCGATCTCGAGGACGGTTTGTCGAATGACCGAGTCGTTCGGAGGCGGAAACACCCGTTCGACAGGATCCGGCAGCCGGGGCTCAGCCCCGCTCGGATTGAACGCAATCGCCAAACCGATCACTGCCACCAGCGCGAGCCCCAGCCCCGCATACACCAGGCGGTAGGTGGTTTCTTTCATCGCCGACGATGATACGAGGGTGGCGTGGTTGTGACCGGCAGGTAACGTCTCTTCATGCACCTGAACCCGATATTGGCTGCCATGGGCGGCTATCCGTTGGCGGAAATCCAGATGCGAGCCCGCAGCCTGCGGCAAGCAGGGCGGCCCCTGATCGACTTCTCGATCGGCGACCCCCGCGAGCCGACTCCGGAGTTCATCCGGGCGGCCCTCAAACAGGCGGTCCCCACCGTCTCGCAGTACCCAACTACCGTCGGTCTGGCGGAGTTGCGGGAGGCGATTGCCGGCTATTTGCACCGCCGGTTTGACGTATCGGTTGATTCGGGGTCTCAGGTCATACCCACCACCGGGTCGAAGGAGGGGATCTTCCACACCCCGTTCGCCTTCGTTGAGCCCGGGGCCGGACAGGGGGTTGTGTACGGCACTCCCGGCTACCCGGTCTACGAACGAGGGGCGCGGTTTGCGGGAGCGGTCGTCGATCCCGTTCGCCTGGGCGGGGACTTCGTGCTGCGGGCCGCCGACATCAGCGAAGAGTCCTGGGAGCGGGCACGACTGGTGTGGTCGTGCTCCCCACACAATCCAACCGGTGCCATCACCTCGGGCAACGAGCTGGCCGATCTGCTGAAACGGTCGCGAGCCGAGGGTGCCTGGTTCCTGTCCGATGAGTGTTATGTGGATTTGTACGAGGACGACGCGCCTGGATCCGTCCTGCAAGTCGCCGGGCCGGATCTCACCGGGACGCTGGCGTTCTATAGCTGCTCCAAGCGGTCGGGCATGACCGGCTACCGGAGCGGAGCCATTATCGGCGACGCCGAGGCGATTGCTGCCTTGGTGAACCTGCGCGCCGGTGCCGGGGTGGCGCCGCCCGAGTTCGTGCAGTCGGCGGCGGTGGCCGCCTGGTCGGACGATGACCATGCGGCCGAGCGCCGGGCGATCTTCGCCAACAAGCGGGCCGTGCTGCGCAAGGCCTTCGAGGCGTTGGAATTGCCGGTGGTGGGCAGCACCGCCGCCCTCTACCTGTGGGTGGCGGTCGATGACGACGTCGCCGTCACGATGCAACTGCTCGAGCGGGGAGTGGTGGTCTCGCCCGGTCGGGTGTTTGGTGCCGGGGGAGAGGGGTATATTCGCCTTGCCCTGGTTCCGACAATCGACGAATGTGAGCACGCAGTGGATGTTCTGGTGGAGTGCCTCGGCTCATGACCGATCGCGAACTGATCGAAGCCGCCTATGCCGACCTCGACCGGCTCGGCGACGCCAAGGCTGCGGTCGATCGCACCATCGCAGCCCTCGATGCCGGCCGGCTGCGGGTGGCAGAGAAGATCGAAGGCGAATGGATGGTGAATGCCTGGGTCAAGGAGGCGATCTTCCTGTACTTCCGTCTCTCGGACCTGCAACCGATGGAAGCCGGCCCCTTCCAATACTTCGACAAGATCCCCACCAAGCACGATCTCCCGGAGGCGGGAGTGCGGGTGGTTCCGCCCGGGACCGTCCGGTACGGGGCGTTCTGTGAGCCCGGTGTCGTTGTGATGCCCGGCTACGTCAACATCGGTGCTTACGTTGGAGCAGGAACCATGGTCGATACCTGGGCCACCGTCGGCTCGTGCGCCCAGATCGGCCGGGACGTCCACCTCTCCGGGGGCGTCGGCATCGGCGGCGTGCTCGAACCTCCCGGCGCCCGACCGGTAATCATCGAGGACGGCGCCTTCATCGGCAGCCGCTCCATCGTCGTCGAGGGGGTGGTCGTCGAGGAGGGTGCGGTGCTGGGTGCCAATACCACCATCACCGCGAGCACGCCCATCATCGACGTCACCGGTGAGACGCCGGTTGAAATGCGGAGCCGGGTACCCGCCGGAGCGGTCGTGCTGCCCGGGACTCGACCCAAGGAATTTCCGGCCGGAACCTACGACCTGCAATGTGCCCTCATCGTTGGCAGCCGGTCGGCCTCGACCGACCGGAAGACCTCGCTCAACGACGCCCTGCGGACTTTTGAGGTCCCGGTGTGACCCTGGTCGAGACCCTCGCCTGGCTGGTCGACATACCCTCCGAAACCGGCCAGGAGGGCCGTATTGCCACCGCCATCGCCGAGCGCCTGCTTCCTCGCTACGGGCATCAGGGAGTCGAGCGGATCGGCAATTCCCTGGTGGTCGGGCACCGGGGCGGCAGCCCGCTCATCTCCCTTTACGGGCACACCGACACTGTTCCCTCCCAGGGTCAGGGCCCGGCCTCGATTTCGGACGGCCGTCTGCACGGGCTGGGGGCTTCCGACATGAAGGCCGGGCTCGCCGTCATGCTGCACCTGCTCGAGGACGAGGAAGTGGTGTCGGCGGACTTCGACGTGGTCGGCGTGTTCTATGCGGCCGAGGAGGGTCCGCAGGAGGGCAACGAGCTGGCGGCCGTTTTCGAGCACGCCGGGTGGCTGGACGAGTCCGAGCTGGGGATCATCCTCGAGCCGACCAATGGCAATCTAGAGCTCGGGTGCCAGGGGGTCATCAATGCCCGGGTCTCCTTCCTGGGGAGGTCTGCCCACAGCGCCCGGCCCTGGCTGGGAGAGAATGCGGTGACCAAGGCCGGTGCCTGGCTGCAATCGATGGGCGAACGGGAGCCGGAACCGATCGTGGTGGGTGGCCTGGAGTTCAAGGAGGTGATGACCGTCACTCGCGCCGACGGAGGCATTGCCAACAACATCATTCCCGCCTTGTTCGAATGCAACGTCAACTACCGCTTCGCCCCGGACAAGACGGTGGCCGAGGCCGAGGACAGGCTGGCCGAAGCCCTGGCCGGGGTTGACGAATACGTGATCGTTGACTCTGCCCCGGCCGGCCGGGTTGAGGCCGCCAACCACCACGTCGAGCGCCTGGCCGCTCTCACCGGTGCCGAAGAGCACCCGAAGCAAGGATGGACCGACGCCGCCCGGCTGTCCGAGCGCAACATTCCGGCAATCAACTACGGGCCGGGCGAGGTGGCCCAGGCCCACCAGCGGGACGAGTCGGTGCCGCTCGACAGCCTCGAGGCCGCCTTTGGATTCCTCAGGCGGTTCTTCGTCGAGACCTGAAACGCCGAAGCCGCCGGCATCGGGCGGCGGCTTCGATGCGACTCTTCCCGCTGAGGGTCAGCTGTGGGCCGCCCGGGCGGTGTAGCGCAGCGTATAGGGGCCGGACCCGGCACTGGCGACGTCGGCATCGATGACGATGGCCCCCTGGACGTAATCGCCGGGGAGGATCGTCACCGTTCCGGTCGAACCGGGAACCGCAGTCGCGTTCACCACGATCGGGCTGCCGTCCCAGTCGGGCCCGCTCAGGTTGCTGCTGGCGGCCCCGTTGGCCGCCACCGACAGGTAGATGGTGGCCTGGAGATCGGCCCAGCTGCCTGCCTTGGCCGCCGCGCCGTTGAAATCGGGCTCGGCCACCAGTTGGACCGCCAGTGGCGTATCGCAGTTGTTCTCATAGTGCACGTAGTCGGTGTAGGTGATGCGCTCGCCTGCGTATCCCTCAACCGTCAGTCGTTCTTGCAGCAAGCTGAGGCCCGAGCCGGTGTCGACGACGGCCACCGTGTTATCGAACTCGATGTAGGGGTCGAGCGACGGGTTGTTGAACGCCAGGGCGTCGGCACCCGCCACCTTGGTGAAACAGGCCGCGTCCGAGCTGACATCTGCCCGCAGGAAGTTCTGGGTGATGACCGCCGCCAGAGCCGGTATCGCCGACATCAGTAGCGCCAGGATCAGTACGGCCACTCGGCCGGATGCACGTAGGTTTCGTCGTTCAGTCATTCCTCGTCGCCTCTCAGTTTGAGCTGTTCCAGTAATTGGATCGTTCCATTGGTCCGTTCCAACCTTGTAGATCGTTCAGAAGAGGAGGATTCTTGAGCGGGAATTCGAGGATTCGCCCGGTAACTAGTTACCTGCCGGTTGCCCGGCGCTCTTAGGTGACCTCGATCAACCTGCCGGGTGCGCCGGTATTGGTCGAGCGCTCGGGGTCGGCGACCGGGGCACGAGCAGTGAAGCCGAGCCCGGCCGCGCCTAGCAGCAGACCGGCCAGCAGCACCATCACCACCCACCAGACGCGCTCGGCACGGATGTTCGGCACGCCCAAGTAATGCATGATGACCTGGAGGGTCAGGGTCTCGGCGGCGATGATGACGCCGATCAGCCTGCCCCAGGTTCGCTGAGATGGAAAGGACCGCCGGATGGCGGCGGGAATCAGATAGGCAGCCGCCACCAACGCCATCACCAGAGTCGACTGGGTCGAGATGTCCAGGAACAAAGAGGGTCCGGCCGTCAGCGACAGGTACGGAATCACGGTGCCGAAGGTACGGAGCTGGACGGTGGCTCCTTCCAGATTGGCGATCACAATCACCGACATCAGCTTGGCCGCCAGCACCCAAAGCGCGGCGCGGACCGCCGAATCGACCAGCATTCCGTAAGTACGTGGTTGCTTCATGAGTTGACAGTCACCTCCAGCGGACGGTCGATATAGGTGCCGGCGGTTCCCGAGACCAGGAGCCTCCAGGTCACATCGAGGACGGTGGCCTGTCCGGCGGTCACCGTGCTCTCAGACAGTGTTATCGAATAGGCGGCCGGGGGACTAAAGGGTTGCGGTGGTCCGGACGGCGTTATCACCGCGCCGCCGGCGTACTCGAGCTGAGGTCCCGGGTAGGCGTCGATGGCGATTTCGGCGGCGGCCAGGTTGGCGAGATTGGAGTCGGCGACGTGGGTGAGATTGGCCATGGATGGGTCATGATCCAAACCGGCGGTGCGAACCCGCACGAGGTGATGGAAGCCGTCGGCATCGGCCAGCACCGACACTGCGCTCGACCCGCCGATCGGCATAGCCAGCGCCGCCAGGTCGGCCTCGACCGCTATGTCGTCCACCCGGGGCGTTGCCAGGGGGTCGGCGGTGGACAGGACGGCTTGCACGCGCCCGTAGCGGTTGCCGTCGTGGCTGTAGTCGAGGATGTCCGACCCCGGTCCGGGGTGGGTGTAGTAGGTGGCGGGAGTTCCGTCCGGACCGACAAAGGTGAAGGGCCCGACCGCGTCCGCGGCGGTGGCGATCTGGAAACTGAGCGCGGTCGAGGGCGGCGCCACTGCCGACCAGTCGAGGAGTCCGAAGACACCGGAGACGGTGGTATCGAAGGTCGGGCTGGTCCACTGACCCGACGAGCGATACACCCCGCTCACCGGCCGGGCTGCGGGGGTTGCGGGGGCGGGCCAGGCCAGTGCCCCCGCGACCGGACCGAGCAGGTTGGTCTCGTCGACGGTGGCGTTGTCCTGGTAGTAGGCGTAGAACGCCTCACCACCTTGTGACCGAAACAGGGTTCCGGTAGGCGTCACCCCGGCCCGTGCTTTGCCGGGAAACGGGAGGGCCGGGCCGGCGCAGGTCAGTGCGGTGGGAGCGCCGCTCGGCGGGATCACGTCAATGACCGTGCCCGGGGTGGGGCAGGCAAACGCCACGTAGGTGGCCTGGGTGGGCAGGTAGTACCGGTCGGAGAGCCCAGCTGCCGGTAAGAACGTGCTCGATTCGATGCCGTTCCCGTCGGCCTGCTGGATGCTGCCGATGGGGGAGGTCCCAGCCACCCGAACCGCCGGGCCGTTGCCGTAGGTGGCGCTGTTGGGGGCGACGGTGAGGCGTTGGAACTGGTTGATCGTATAGGTGGGGGAGGTTCCGTTTGAGCGGTAGACCGAGATCCCGGTGCCGTCGGTATTGGTCGACAGGTAGTGGCGGGTAGAGGGCACCCCGAAGAGATCGTCGGTGGTGGCGGGATAGGCGGCATAGGCATCCCGGTTGCTGATCCCGACGTGGGACACTAGAACCGGCTGGTCCGAGGTGACCACAACTGCCCGACCGCCTCCGTCGGCATTCACCGACTGAGTGGTGCCGGCCGGCACCAACAGTGCGACGGTCGACCCGATGCTTCCGCGGTAGAAGGTCACCGAGGCGTCCCCGCCCGGGGCATGAACCGAGAAGCGCTGGGCGCCGCGCGTCGTCGGGAAGATGAACTCGGTTCCCGCCCACGATAGGGGGACGAGGGTGTCGGCGGCCTGACCGATCACTCGCGACGCGATCGGCCCGAGGGTAGATATGGTCGTGGCGTCGGTGATGCCGGTCGCGAACGTATAACTCTCGCCGGCGTCGAGGCCGTAGACCGTCTCGGTGCCGGTGCTCACCACGTTTCCGTCCGTGTAGCTCACTACCGCCACCGACCGGCCGGTGGCCTGCTCGTTGACGGTTACATAGGCAGGCCGCAGGGCGCTCAGGACGGCGGCCGTTACATCGGAGGTGTCGGTGGCGGCCGGGTTGTCCTGGTACAGGCATAAGTGGGTGCTGGACCCAGCAGTGATCAGGTCGACCTTCACCCATACCTCGGGCCCGTTCACCCAATGAGGAAGAACCGTCAGGTCGTCATCCGCCACCGCCCGCAACTGGCTGGTGGGGGTGAGGGCGGGGGTGAGCCGGATCGGATAGTCAACCAGGTTGGAGGCCCCGGCGGCGGTGTGATCGACGACGAAGCACTGCCGGGTAATCCAATCGGTGTCCCACCAGCCTGCCAGTCCGAGGTCGGGGTCTACCGAGACCGCACGATCGAGGGTGAGAGAATCGGCCACGATGGTGGCCGAAGTATCGACGAGGGTGCCGGCTGCAAAGTCGGCCTGGGTTGTGGTCGAGTATGCGGTGCCGGTGCCATACGCATACATGTCAACCAGGCCTGCCGCAGCCGAAACGTCGGCTCGGAGGTAGTTGTTGGTGGCTGTGGCCGCCCGGACCGCGGCCGGGACGGCGGCAAGTGAGACGGCAACCAGCGCCACCAGCAGCCGTCGCCAGGGGAGCGTTGGGATTCGCATGATGTCCCGTCGATATCGGATGCGGCAAGCGGCGGCTTGAATCCGTTCAGGCGGGCGCTACTACCATTCCGGGCAATGCCCGTCGACATCGACATTGCCAAGGTCGCCCGTCTGGCCCGCCTGGCCCTCAACGACGAAGAGCTGGCCGGCTACCGCCAACAATGCGAGGTGATTCTCGAGCACGCCGCCCTCGTCCAAACTCTGCCAACTGAGGGCGTGACCCCGACCTCACACCCGCTCCCGCGCACCAACGCCTTCCGGGAGGACGTCATCACCGAGTGCCTCGACCGCGAGGAAGTTCTCGCCCAGGCACCGGAGCGGGACGGGGACTACTTTCTGGTACCTCGCATTCTCGACGAACCGTGAGCGACCTCGCCGATCTCACACTTGCCGCCGCCGCCGGCGGGCTGCGGAGCGGAGACTTGAGCGCAGTTGAGCTGCTGGAGGCGGTCCATCGGCGAGCCGCCATGACCGAAGCGAACTTGCACGCCTACCTGACCCTCGACCGCGAGGGCGCCGCCCGGGCCGCGGTCGGTGCCGATGCCGGGTTCAAGCGAGGAGCCGACCTCGGCCCGCTACAGGGGATCCCGGTTGCTCTCAAGGACAACATGGTGACGCGAGGGCTGGAGACCACCTGCTCGTCCAAGATCCTGGCGGGGTACCTGCCCCCTTACGACGGCACTGCCACCACCCGGCTGCGAGCGGGTGGAGCCGTGATCCTTGGCAAGACCAACCTCGACGAGTTCGCCATGGGGTCTTCTACCGAGAACTCTGCCTACGGGACGAGCCGCAACCCATGGGACCCCGACCGGGTCCCGGGCGGCAGCTCGGGAGGTTCGGCCGCGGCGGTAGCGGCCGGGTCGGCGATGGTTGCCTTCGGGAGTGACACCGGCGGATCCATTCGCCAGCCGGCCGCCTTGTGTGGCATCGTGGGTATGAAGCCCACCTACGGCCTCGTGAGCCGCTACGGGTTGATCGCCTTTGCATCGTCGCTCGACCAAATCGGCCCGCTGGCGCGCAGCGTCGAGGACGCCGTCGCCGCGCTCGAGGTGGTGGGTGGGTACGATCCCGCCGACTCCACCAGCTATCCGGGCGCAGTGCCCGACTATCGCTCTGGTCTCGAGTCGGGGGTGTCCGGCCTGCGAATCGGCGTGGTCACCGAGCTCAACGGAGCGGGAATCGAGCCCGCCGTACAGGCGGCGGTGAACCGCACGCTCGATCAGCTGGAGAACGCCGGTGCCACCATCGTTCAGCTGTCGCTGCCATCCGTGGAATACGCACTCTCCGCCTATTACTTGATTGCCCCCGCCGAGTGCTCGGCCAACCTGGCCCGCTTCGATGGAGTGCGCTACGGCCTGCGTCGGCTGGGCGAGAACGTCGAGGAGATGATGTCGAACACCCGGGCCGAAGGCTTCGGCCCCGAGGTCACCCGCCGCATCCTGCTGGGCACCTATGCATTGTCGGCCGGGTACTACGACGCCTTCTACGGCCAGGCCCAGCGGGTCCGCACCCTCATCATTCGCGATTTCCAAGCCGCCTACGAGCAGGCTGATGTTCTGGTTTCGCCCACCAGCCCAACCACCGCCTTTCCGATCGGTGCCCGCACCGACGACCCACTCTCCATGTACATGTCCGACGTTTGCACCATTCCATCCAACCTGTCGGGCGATCCCGCCATTTCGGTGCCGGTCGGCCTCGATGACGCCGGCCTGCCGATCGGGTTTCAGGTAATGGCCCCTGCCCTCGGCGAACCGGTCATGTTCCGAGTGGCCGCCGAGGTCGAGCGCCTGGCCGCCTTCGGTGTCCGTGCTCCGCTGGCCAGCTCGGAGGTTGGGTAATGGGCTACGAGCCGGTCATCGGAATCGAGACCCACGTCGAGCTCACGACCAACTCGAAGATGTTCTGCGGATGCCCGGCCGACTTCGGTGCCCCGCCCAACACCAACACCTGCCCGGTGTGTCTCGGCCTGCCGGGGGCGCTGCCGGTGGTGAATGGCACCGCAGTGGAGTACGCCATGATCATCGGGCTCGGCCTCAACTGCGAGGTTGCCCCCCGCTCGATATTCGCCCGCAAGAACTACTTCTACCCCGATATGCCCAAGAACTACCAAATATCACAGTACGACCAGCCTCTGTGCGTGAACGGCCATCTCGACGTCGAGACCGGAGCGGGCACCCACCGAATCGGGATCACCCGGGTGCACATGGAGGAGGACACCGGCAAGAGCACCCACGTCGGCGAAGGGGGACGCATCCAGGCCGCCAGCCACTCACTCATCGACTTCAACCGGGCGGGGGTCCCCCTCATGGAGATCGTCTCCGAACCGGACATCCGCTCAGCCGAACAAGCCCGGGCCTTTGTGACCGAACTGCGGGCGGCCGTCCTCCGTCTCGGCGTCTCGGACGCCAAGCTCGAGGAGGGCAGCATGCGGTTCGACGGCAACATCTCGCTGCGGCTCGAGGGCAGCGAGGCCTTTGGCACCAAGGTGGAGGTCAAGAACATGAATTCCATCCGCTCGCTGCAGCGGGCGCTCGAGTATGAGATCGAACGGCAAACTGCCTTGTTGGAGGCAGGTGAGCCGGTTGTGCAGGAGACCCGGCACTGGGACGAAGAGGCGGGAACCACCAGCGGCATGCGCTCGAAGGAAGAAGCTTTCGACTACCGGTACTTTCCCGAGCCCGACCTGGTCCCGGTGGCAGTCGACCACCAGTGGCGCGCCCGGGTGGCGGATTCACTTCCCGAGCTCCCGGCGCAGGCTCGCGGCAGGTATATCGAGATGGGCCTCGATGGGCCGGTGGCGACGGTGATTTCACGAGACATCGAATACGGGTCGGTGTTCGAAGCTGCCGTGGCGGCGGGCGGCGACCCGCAGACCGTCGCCAATTGGCTCACCGGCGAGGTAACCGCCCTCGTGCGCCGGACCGACCTTTCGCTGGCGGCCGGTCCGATCGATGGAGCTTCGCTGGCGGAGCTTTCCGCCATGGTGAGCGACGGCCGCCTGTCCGCCTCGGCGGCCAAGGATGTGCTGGCCGGTGTCGCCGCCGGTGAGGGCCCGCCGGCCGCGGTGGCCGAGCAGCGCGACTTGATCCAGGTATCTGACACCGCCGCCCTCGAACCGGTGGTTGATGAGGTTCTGGCCGCTAATACCGATGCCATCCAGAAGCTGCGCGACGGGGACGACAAGGTCATCGGGTTTCTCATCGGCCAGGTCATGCGGGCCACCGGGGGCAAGGCCGACCCGGGCGCCGTCACCGAGCTAATCCGCTCGAAGGCCGGCTGAGATGGTGGCGGCACTGGAACCCGACCGGCTAACCCAGGACGAGGCCCAGGCCCGGGCGGTGATGATCTCTCAACCTCGCTACCAGCTCGATCTCGACCTCGAGGCGGGGGCCAAGACCTACGCCGGGGATTGCACGATCCGCTTCGAGTTCGTGGGAGAGACCGCGACGTTTCTCGACTTCACCGGTTCGGTCATCGAGAAGTTCACGGTCAACGGGATCGACCGTGAGCCGGCCTGGCATGAGAACCGTGTCCAGTTGCTGCCCGAGTGGATGGCGGCCGACAACGAGATCCGGATCCGTTACGTCAACAGCTACGACCACACCGGTGAGGGATTCCACCAGTTTGTCGACCCCGAGGACGACGCCGAATACCTCTACACCCAGTTCGAGCCTTTTTCGGCCCACCGGATGTTCCCCTGCTTCGATCAGCCGGATCTCAAGGCGACCTACGAGTTGTCCATCACCGCACCTGCCGAATGGGTTGTGCTGTCGGCCTCGCGGGTGGTGGGAGAGGAGACGGAATCCGACGGCCGCACCCGTCGGGTGTATGAGGCCACCGTGCCCTTCAGCACCTATCTCCTGTCGGTAGTCGCCGGCCCCTACCGGTACGTGACGGCGGACCACGATGGCATCCCCCTCGGCCTCTACTGCCGCGCATCCCTCATAGAGCACCTCGATACCGACGAGCTGTTCTCAGTCACCACCGCCGGGATCGACTTCTTCAGTGAGTTCTTCGGCCATCCTTACCCATTCACCAAGTACGACCAGATCTTCGTACCCGAGTTCAACTGGGGGGGCATGGAGAACGTCGGCAATGTGACCTACTCCGACACGTTGATATTCCGCGATCCACCTACGGACACCCAGCGGCTCGGAAGAGCGGAAGTGTTCCTCCACGAGCTGGCCCACCAGTGGTTTGGCGACCTCGTCACCATGGAGTGGTGGAACGACGTGTGGCTGAATGAGAGTTTTGCCACCTACATGGCGTATCTCGGGCTCGAGCGGGTGACCGAGTTCGAACACGGTTGGCAGGACTTCCAGGCCGACATGAAGCTGTGGGCCATGGAGGAGGATCAGCTTCCCACCACGCATCGGATTGCCGACGTCATTCCCAGCACCGACGAGACCTTCCTCAATTTCGATGGAATCACCTATGGCAAGGGAGCCTCAGCCCTCAAGCAACTCGTCGCGTCGGTCGGCGAGGACGTGTTCCGGGAGGGGATGGTGGCCTACTTCGCCCGTTTTGCCTTCGGCAATGCCACCCTGTCTGACTTCCTCACCGCGGTGGCGGATGGTTCGGGCACCGACCTGCACAGCTGGTCGGCTGCCTGGCTGGAAACGCCCTCCCTCAACACCCTTGCCGTTGAGTGGTCGGCCCTCGACGGTGAAATCTCAGATATGCGCCTGGTGCAAGAGGCCCCGGCCGAGAGCTCCACCATCCGGCCCCATGTGGTTGAGGTGGCGGTGGTGCGCGAAGAGGCAGGCGCCTTGGATATCGACTCCCACCGAGTCGAGATCTCGGATCAGTCGTCGCCGATCCCCTCCGCCATCGGCGGGTCGTCACCCGTCCTCGTGTTCCCCAATCATGGTGACCACACCTATGCCAAGGTCATGCTCGATCCCATCTCACTGGATTTCGCCAAGGGACGTCTCGATGAGGTCTCCGATCCACTTCTCCGACAGCAGCTGTGGACCTCCCTCTGGGACATGGTGCGCGATCAGCGGTTCTCCTCACTCGAGTACCTGCGCCTGGTCGAGGACAAGCTCGTTTCCGACTCGAGCCTGCACATCATCAAGGTTGTCACCGGCACCGCCACTGCTGCCATCAGCCGCTACGTTCCCGAGGCCGAGCGGGTTGCCGAGACCTCCCGTTTTGCCGCCGCCGGCCGCCGGGCTCTCGAAGCCGCGCCGCCCGGTGACCCCAGGGTGCTGTGGCTGCGGGCCATGCTGCGCGTCGTCGAAACATCGGAGGACCTTTCCATGGTGGGCCGGATCGTCGACGGAGACAATGCGGTTGGCGGCCTGTCGATCGATCAAGAGATGCGGTGGGCGTTGGCGATTCGCTGGTCGGCAGCCGGGATGGAGGGCGCCCCTGCCAGAGCCGCCAGTGAGTTGGAACGGGATCCGAGCAACCGCGGGCGCCAGGCGACGCTGAGCGTTGAAACGGCGGTGCCGGACGCAGAGGTCAAGGAGCAGGCATGGGGACGGATCCACGGCGACGGATACGGGTCGCTGCACCTCGATCGGGCGGCGATGGCCGGCTTCAACTGGGCGAGCCAGTCGTCGCTGCTCGAAACCTACGTGGCGCGTTTCTTCGACGGGATCGAGTCGGTGTTCGACACCCGCGAGCACGAGGCTGCCAAGGCATACTTCAATGGCCTCTTTCCGCGCTACCGAGTGGACGAAGCCTCAATCGGACTTGCCCGGGCCGTCCTGGCAGCCATCGAAGGGCCTCCCCAGCTGGAGCGGCTTCTCGTCGAGGTCATCGACCGCCAGGAGCGGGCGCTGGCGTCCCGCATTTTCGCAGCCGGCTAGCCAAGGCGCCGCAGGAAGATGCCGGCTCCGATCTTGGGAGTGAACCAGGTTGATTTTGGCGGCATGACCCCGCCCGCATCCGAAACCGCGATCACATCGTGAACGGTCGGCGGCCGGGTTACGAACGAAAGGCCGGCCTGAGTGCCACATTCCTCCGCCAATGTGCTCGGCGGCACGCTGCCCGGGACGTAGTTGAGGCGCGGGTCGGTCCGCGGGTCGGCCACATCGCAGATGGGCCCGAGAATCTGGTGTTGTAGCCGGGCGGCCTCGAGGGCTGCGGTCGGTCCCTCCTCGGCGCCGTGGGGTAGGTGAAGTGAATACCACGAGCCTTCCGAGCACAGCCATATCTCTCCGGGGTCGGGCACCTCGCCCAGTTCTGTCAGCGGCTGGATCGGGAAGTGACGGCCGATGGCGGCCAGGAGCTCGGCGGGGGAGTGATCGGGAAGCTGAAGGCAGCGGTGGTAGCTGAGCGTTTCCATCTGGTCATCGGGAAACAAGACGGCCAGGAAGTGGGATCGGGCATCTTGGAGCTCAGATGGCGAGCGATGGGCCAATGCGGCCGCGCCGGCCGAGCGGTGGTGGCCATCGGCGATATAGAGCACCGGAATGGCGTCGAGCGCCAGACCAAGGCCGAGATCGCCTGCCACGCGCCAGGCCTCTTGAGCCCGGTTGCCCCGCTCGACGCGGATCGCCGGCGGGCTTGCGACCGCATTTGCCACGATCGCGTCGATCGTTGAGTCGGCGCGGTACACCAGGGATACCGGATGGGTGGATCCACCGATTCTCTCCAGTGCATCTGCGACCCGATCGGCCACCTCGGCCACAGTGTGCTCGTGCCGCCGGATGCGGTTGGACTCGTAGGCGCTGACAGCCACTTCGGCCACCACCCCCGTCTGGGCCCGCCCTGCCTCGGTGATGCGATACACCCACCACCCGGTCGTCGGCTGGAACGTGCCGTCTTTGATTACTCGCTCGAGGTAGCGGCGGCCAAGCTCGTGTCCCCCGGCAGACTCGGTGAGCAAGAAGAGGCTCGAGTCCGGATTGGTGGTGAGGATTCGTTCTCGCTCGGCGGAACTCAGGTCTTCGGCTACCGGAGCGACCACCCGGTCCGCCGCCGCCGCGTCAACGATGTAACCGTCGAGCGGACGGATCACCGAAACGATTCCATGAAGGAAGCGAGTGCTTCCACTCCCGACATCGGCATGGCGTTGTACAGGCTGGCCCGGATGCCGCCTACCGATCGATGTCCCTTGAGGTTGAGCAGCTGACGCCGCTCGGCCTCAGCCAGGAATCGGGCTTCGGCGTCCTCGTCTGGGAGCCGGAACACCACGTTCATGAGCGAGCGGGCGGCCGGATCGACCGGGCTCCGGTAATAGCCATCACTGGTGTCGATGGCGTCGTAGATGAGCCGGGCTCGATCGATGGCGGCAGCCTCCATCGCCTTGAGGCCGCCGACCGATGCCATCCATCGAAGCATCTTGCCCATCAGGTAGATGGCAAACACCGGAGGCGTGTTGTACAGCGAGTTCGTGTCGGCGTGCACGTCCCATCGGAGGTAGGCGGCGAGATCCCGGTTGGTTTCGGCCAATGTCGACCTTCGCACGAACACAATTGTGAGTCCGGCCGGCCCGAGGTTCTTCTGGGCTCCGCCGTACACCACATCGAAGCGGTTCCACGGGATGGGGCGGGAGAGATAGTCCGATGACATGTCGCCGACGAGACGCAGGTCGGTGTCGGGCCACTCGGTCATGCGTACTCCGTGGATGGTCTCGTTCGAAGTCACGTGCAGGTAGCGGGACTCGGGTCGCAGCTGCAGCTCACCGGAGCTCGGCATGCGGGTGAACTTGTCCTCCTGTCCGCTCCAGGCTGCGTAGGCATCCCCGTGATGCATGGCATCTTCGATGGCGCGCTTCCCCCAGGAGCCCGACACCACATATCCGGCCGAGCCCCCATCGGCCAGAAGGTTGAGTGGGACCATGGCGAACTGCAAGGTGGCTCCACCCTGCAAGAACAGGATCTCGAACTCTGCCGGTACCTCGAACAGTGAGCGCATGTTGTCGAGGGCCTGGGTGTGGACCGCGTCATATTCCGGTGAGCGGTGGCTCATTTCAATGAGGGACATGCCACTGCCGGCGAAATCCACGAACTCGGCCTGAGCCTCCTCCAGGACCGCAACCGGAAGGGTGCAAGGACCGGCGCAGAAATTGACGGCTCTCATGCGTTCACTCTGATGTGAAACACGTTCGGGAGAGCTTCCATCTGTCCCAGGAGTTCTTTGGTGACCTTACCTCTCAGATCGAGGGTGGCGGTGGCGGCCTCTTGCCCCTGGAAGACGAGGTTATTCATGGTCTCGACGTTGATGCCCGCGTCGCGAATCAGGCCCAGGAGGTTTGCCAGCACGCCCACCCGATCGCGGTGGCGTACCGTGACTGTGGTGGTGTCCGACATGGGCGGTTGCAGATTCACGCAGTTGACGATTGAGCCGGTGGCGAAAGCATCCACCACCTCGAGCACTCCGGCCGCCACGGCCGCTTGTGCCTGGGCGGTGGAGGCGCCGATGTGGTGAGTCGCGTATACCCGGGGATGCTCTGCGAGAGTCGAGCTCACCGCACCCGCACCGGAAGAGGGTTCGTCGGCCAGGACATCGATTCCGACCCACAAGTCCTTCTCTTCGATGACGGCCAGGAGGGCCGGCTCGTCGACCACGTCTGACCGGGAGGTGTTTATCAGCACCGTGCCGGGTCGCACCGCTGCCAGGAGCTCGGCGTCCACCAGATGCCTGGTATCGGGGGTGGCCGGAACGTGAAAACTCAGGATGTCGACTGCCGCGGCCATTGTCTTCAGGTCGGCGTGAAGTTCGAATCCGAGGTTCTCCATCCGTTGTGTGCTTTGGATGTCCCGCCTCTTGTCGAGAGCGTGGAGGTGCAGGCCGAACGACGCGGCTCGGGTGGCTACGGCCTGGCCGATGGCACCCATTCCCACCACGCCGAGGTGGCGCCCCATCAGGCCCAGCCCCTCTGAGTACGCCTGCTTGTTCCAGGTGTTGGCACGAATATCGCTCACGTTGTCCGGGATCCGCCGATCGATCGCAAGCATGAGGCCGAGCGTCAGTTCCGCCACCGCCACTGCGTTCCGTCCCGGCACGTTGGAAACGTGGATGGCTCTGGCGGCAGCCGCTTGTTTGTCGATGGTGTTGGTACCGGCTCCGGCCCGAACGATCAGCGACAGGTCGTGCGCCCCTTCGATTGCCTGGGCCGTTACCTTGGTCGAACGGACAATCAGGACATCCTGGCTCGCCAGCGCACCGGCGAAATCGGGACCACTCAGGTCGGGATCGAATGTGACGTCGTGGCCTTCTGAGCGCAGATGATCGAGGCCAGTCTCAGGGAACTTGTCGGCAACGAGTATCCGCATCGAGGCCTAAGGGACAACCAGGACGGGCGTCTTTGAGATGTGTACGAGCCTGTCGGCCACCGATCCGACCATGATCCGTTCGACTAGGCCTGCGCCGCGTTGGCCAATGACCAGCAAATCGGCGTTGTTTGTGTCTGCGAAGTTCGCCAACTGATTAGCAGGATCACCAACCTCTTCGACAGTTTCGTACCGGACGCCGCTCAGGTCGATGCCCTCGACGGTCTTTTCGAGCACCACTCGCTGGGCGTCTGTCAGGGCGTTACCCAGCGACTCGGCCGGCGGGGGAGCTCCGACGATTCCCCACCAGCCCTCGGGTGGCCTGACCACGGTAACGATGAACAACTGAGCGTCGTTGCTGCGGGCAAGCGAAGCCGCCACGTTGGCCGCCCGCAGGCTCTGGTCGGATCCGTCGGTTGCCGCCACGATCACATTCGGAGACCAGTGTTCCATAGCCTCTCCTCTCTTGGGCCGTCACTTCCGACGCTAGTACCCCGCGTCAGGAGATGGGACGTCTCCAGACGCGTGCGGCCCGCCGCTCGAGGCGCCCCTGCCACAGGCGGGCCCGGCGAAGCATGAGAACCCCGAAGATCACCGCCACGATGGCGGCGAATGCCGTCTCGAGCTCGATGCCGGTGAGCGGGAGCTGCTGGAGCGACTGGGCGGTGTTGCCTTCGAGTCCTGCCGAAACAGTTGCCTCGCTGAGCACATTCAAAGACCAGATCGCCATCGCTTCTCCTTTGTTGGGTTCGACGTTAGTCGGAGAGTCAGGAGAGTTGGCGTCTCCAAACGCGGGCCGCCCGGCGCTCGAGGCGCCCCTGCCACAGGCGGGCCCGGCGAAGCATCAGTACCCCGAACATGAGGGCCACGATGGCGGCGAAGGCCGTCTCGAGCTCGATGCCGGTGAGTGGGAGCTGCTGGAGCGACTGGGCGGTGTTTCCCTCCAGGCCGGCGGCGACGGAGGTCTCGCTCGTGCTCGAGGAGTCGCCGCCTCCGCCTCCCGGGGTGGTGGCGGGCGTGGTGCCTCCGCCTCCCGGGGTGGTGGCAGGCGTGGTGCCTCCGCCTCCCGGTGTGGTGCCTCCACCTCCCGGGGTGGTGGCGGGGGTGGTGCCTCCGCCTCCTGGGGTGGTGGCGGGGGTGGTGCTGTCTGGAGTCGTCCCCGG
This sequence comes from uncultured Acidimicrobiaceae bacterium, assembly GCA_947259275.1. Taxonomy (GTDB): domain Bacteria; phylum Actinomycetota; class Acidimicrobiia; order Spongiisociales; family SHLN01; genus SHLN01. The sequence continues at coordinate 35,637 of CAMYMH010000009.1, forward strand.
TGCCATGAACGCGGCACAAACTGGCGCGACGGAATGCGGCTGGTCACTCGGGTAAGCCGCATGGAACGCCTTCACCTGGTCCACCGCCAGGTTGGTGGTGAGTGACCCGACAAAGAAGGTGGCGTAGTCGGCGTCCTCTGGAAGATCTGCCGTGGCCGGGGTAGTGAACACGACCGAGCCGGCCAGCCAGCCCTGCAGGTACCACTGCTCCTGGGTTTGGGCTTGATGAGTTTTGGCGCTGTGGTTGTCGTAAGAGACCAGATAGACGTCCCAGGTGCCGGCCGGAAGGGCGAAATCGACCGGGCCGGCCGTGGCGGTGTCCGCGTCCCAGGCCAGCATCAGCTCGGTGCTGATGTTCACCACCCCGGGTCCGGTGGGCAGCGGGCAAGCCGCCGGGGCGATGGGCGTCGTTCCCGTTGGGTAGAACGCAGCGCAGAGCGGCGCCACCGAATGCGGCTCATCACTTGGGTAGGCGGCATGAACGGCAAGCACCTGGTCGATCGGTTGCGCATTGGTGACGGAGCCGACGAAGAATGACTCGATGTCGGTGGACTCCGGGAGGTCGGGCGTCGTCGCAGTCCTGAACACCACCGCCTGCGCCGACCATCCCTCCAGATACCACTGCTCGTGTTTTTGGGCCTGATGGGTCTTGTTGCTGTGGTCGTCGTAGGAGGCGAGGTAAACGTCCCACGACCCGGCCGCAAGCGCAACTGAAACCGGACCAGCCATCGACCGGCCGGCATCCCACGCCAGCATCAGCTCATCGCTGATCTCCACGACCAGCGAACCCGGGCCGCTGGGTAGTGGGCACGTAACTGACGCGGTACTGGTACCACCGGTGGCGGCGGCGGCCAGCGGCACTGCGAATGACGCGATCACGAATATCGTCGTGACCGCTGCGAGCTTTCGCATCGAGTCTTTCTTCCCCTGCTCCCGTGCGCGGGACGATAGCACTGCCCTTCACGCCGCCTGGAACCCTGATATAACAAAGTTTTCGCGGGTCACAGGCTTGCCACCAGCCATCCCGCCGCCAGCCCGTAGAGGCCGGCCAGCAGGTCGTCGGCCATGACTCCCCAGGCTCCCGGAAGGCGCTCGGCCGCCCTCACCCCTGGCGGCCACTTCGTGATGTCGGCCGCCCGGGCCACCACCCAGCCGATCACGAACGGCCAACCGCCCAGGCCGATCACACCCAGCCAGGCTCCCGCAGTTTCGTCAATCACCACCCAGCCCGGGTCCCCGGCTGCGAAGGGATGGGCCGCCCACACGCCGATCGCAGTGACGGCAATGACGAGCGCCACTTCCAACCGGCCGTTTTCCACTGCCAGTGCAAGCGGAATCGCAAGGGCGGCGCCGAGGGTGCCGGCCCCGTCATCGGATCCTCGCAACCGGCGCAGGATGAGTCCGAGCCCCAGGGAGCTGGCCAGGATTCGACGCATGCGGCCACGCTAGCGGTGCACCAGTCGGACGCAGTTCCGGATGCCGTGAGAACGTGGCAACATGGGGCCATGGAACCGGTCACTTACATCTGGATGGACGGCGAGCTGGTTGCATGGGAGGACGCCACCGTCCACGTCCTCTCCCATGCGCTGCATTACGGCACGGGAGTCTTTGAGGGCATCCGTGCCTACGAGACTGATTCAGGCCCGGCCGTATTCCGGCTAACCGAGCATATGGACCGGCTGGTTCGGGGAGCGGCGGCCTATCAACTCCCGCTGCCTTACGGAGTCGATGAACTGTCGAAGGCCGCCCGCGAAGTGATTGCGACCAACGAGTTGCGGGCCTGCTACATCCGCCCGATCGTGTTTCTCGGCACCGGCAGCATGGGGCTCAACCCGACCGGTGCCATCCCCCACGTGGCGATCGCCGCCTGGAATTGGGGGGCCTATCTGGGTGACGACGGGCTCCAGAACGGGATCCGGGTTGGCGTCTCTTCCTGGCGTCGCATCCATCAGTCGATGTTCATCCCCGACGCCAAAGGCACCGGTGGCTACATCAACAGTGTCCTCGCCCGGCTCGAAGCCAACGCCAGCGGGTTCGACGAGGCATTGCTGCTCAACCTGGACGGCTACATCGCCGAGGGCAGCGGTGAGAACCTCTTCTTGGTTCGCGAGGGGACGGTGCGGACTCCGCCCACCCAGGCGGGAGCCCTCGACGGGCTCACTCGTCGGTCCGTCATTCAGCTGCTGCGCGATGAAGGCGTAACGGTCGAGGAGGCGAATCTCACCCGCTCCGATGTGTACTACGCCGACGAGGCCTGGTTCACCGGTACCGCCGCTGAAGTGACTCCGATCCGAGAGGTGGATCATCGCACCATCGGCACCGGCCAGCCGGGGCCGATCACGCTGCGAGCCCAGGAGCTGTTCATGGCGGCCGTCACCGGCAAGCTCGACGCCTACCGTGACTGGCTCGACTTCGTCTGATGGGCCAGGAACCGAGGTATGAAATCCCGCTCGGCGACCGGCCGCGGGCCAGCGCCGAGCCGGCCCCCGCCCGGCGTTGGAAGGCGTCACGGCCCGGGGATCTTCATGCCCCTTCCGAGGTTCCTTGGGGCGGAGCCTTCGGAACCCCCGGTCCCGATACCGGATTCGCTCTCAAGCTGGCTGCAAATGCTGCCTATGAGCTCGATGCAGACGAGAGCCGCCACAACGTAGAGTCGATGCTGCTGCTCATCATGGGTGCCCGCGCCTCGCGGTTCGGAAAGGCGCCCAGCGCCGACGACCTCAGCTTCGGCCTGATGCTGCTGGGGCTCGACTCGCGCGAAGAGATCCCGGAGGCCGTCATGGCCCGGCTGGCGGAGAGCCGCCGGCACTGGGCCCCTCGGGTCGCTCACAACAAATCGGCCGGGCGAGCGCTTGCCGCCAGGCTCACCCCCGAGCTCCTCAGTCGGTCGCTCGAGGACCTTCGACACCGGGTATCGCTCGGAGAGGTGCCGCTCTCCCCATGAAGCCCCGCCGATCGACGGGGCGGACCGATGACTATTCCCACCGGTGGGTCTCATGAAGATCGTTCGAACCCGCTTGCATAGCGACGAGATCTCGTACGGCGGCGTCGAGGCCGAGGGCATTCGCATCTATCGCGGCAGCCCGTTTGTGGCCTGGGAACCGACCGAGGTCGTTGTCAATTTCGAAGAGGCTCGGCTGCTCTCGCCGACCATTCCGACCAAGGTGGTTGCCATCGGCCGCAACTACGCCGCTCATGCTGCCGAGCATGAGGTGCCGGTGCCCGACGAGCCGGTCTTGTTCATCAAGCCGTCGACGGCGGTGATTGGACCGGCGGCAGCCATTCGCCTCCCGCCTCATTCACAGCGAGTCGAACACGAGGCCGAGCTGGCCATGGTGATCGGCCGGGTGGCACGTCATGTGGCGGTCGAAGATGCTGCTTCCTATGTCCTCGGATACACCGTCGGACAAGACGTCACTGCCCGTGATTTGCAGCGACGCGACGGCCAGTGGACTCGGGGAAAGGGTTTCGACACCTTCTGTCCGCTCGGACCCGCCATCGAAACCGAGTTCGACCCCCGGGAAGGCCAACGAATCTCATGTCGGGTGAACGATGAGGTCCGCCAGGAGGGCGTGCTGTCCGACATGGTGTTCGGCCCGGCCGAGTTGGTGGCGTTCACAAGCGGGGTCATGACCCTGCTGCCGGGGGATGTCATCTTGACCGGCACGCCCGAAGGGGTAGGCCCACTGGTCGACGGCGACCTGCTCGAAACCGAAATCGAGGGGCTCGGCATTCTCCGCAACCCGGTGTCGGCATGAGGGTGAGGTTCGCTCCCTCGCCGACCGGCTATCTCCACGTCGGCAGCGCCCGCACCGCATTGTTCAACTGGCTGGCCGCGCGTCATGCCGGTGGCGAGTTCATACTGCGGAGCGACGATACCGATCAAGCCCGCGGGTCCGATGAGTACTACCGCGACGTGCTCGACGGGCTCCGGTGGCTCGGGCTCGACTGGGACGAGGGCGTCGAAGAGGGTGGGCCCCACGGATCGTACCGTCAGAGCGAGCGGCTGGAGCGCTATCAGGAGGTGGCGGAACAGCTGCGGGACCGGACTGCGGCCTACCTGTGCTTCTGCTCGCCGGAGGAGCTGGACGATCGCCGCCGCCAGGCGCAAGCCGAAGGCCGGCCCCCCGGCTATGACGGCCGCTGCCGCACGCTCGCCGGCGCCGAGTCTCAGGCGCGCCGGGCAGCCGGCGAAGCGGCGGTGCTCCGCTTGGCGGTGCCGCGGCCGGGGGAGACGGTGTTCGACGATGTCGTGCGCGGTGAAGTGCGGTTTGGGCACGACCACGTTGAGGATTTCGTCTTGCTCCGATCAGACGGCACGCCGACCTATCACCTTGCCAGTACGGTTGACGACGTCGACTACGGAATAACCCATGTCGTCCGGGGCGAGGACCTGTTGTCCTCGACGCCCAAGCACATCCTGATCACCCTGGCGATGGGTGCCGAGCCGCCCATCTACGCCCATCTGTCGCTGCTGATGGGGCCGGACGGAAAGAAACTCTCCAAGCGCCATGGCGACACCGCCCTCAACGCCTACCGAGAAGGAGGCTTCCTGCCCGAGGCGTTCGTCAACTACGTTGCCCTCCTTGGCTGGAACTTCGGCGACGACGAGACGGTCTTCACCCGCGCCGAGATGGTCGAGCGCTTCGATTTGAGCGACATCCAGAAGAATCCAGCCGTCTTCGACAACGAGAAGCTCATCTGGATGAACGGCGTCTACATCAGAGACCTCGGGGCGGATGAGTTCATCGCCAGGACTCTCCCACTGGTCGAGGCCGACCTCGGCCGCCCGCTCGACGAGGACGAACGAGCGACCTACCGGGCGATCGCCCCACTTGTGCAGGAGCGCATGAAACTGCTGACCGAGGCGCCCGCCCAGGTGAGGTTTCTGTTCGTCGAAGAGCTCGAATACGACCCGGCCTCCTGGCACAAGGTGATCGTCAAGCCGGATTCGCGCGCCGCCCTCGAGGCTGCCAAGGCCCGCCTCGGCGACCTCGGGGAGTGGACCACCGATGCAATCGAGCAGGCCCTTCGAGCCATGCTCGAGGAGCTCGAACTCAATGCCCGCAAGGGCCTGCAACCGGTGCGGGTGGCCGTCACGGGCTCGTCCGTCAGTCCGCCGCTCTTCGAGTCGCTCGAGGCGCTCGGCCCAGAACGGACTCTCGTCCGACTACAGGAGGTACTCGATGGCTATGACGGTCAATGATCAGATCACTTTCATCTATGTGGGGGACCTTGCCCGCTCCGCCGCCTTCTACGGGGAGGGACTCGGTTTCGAGCAGGTTCTCGACCAGGGGAGCTGCCTCATCTACCGGGTGACTCCAACTTCGTTTCTCGGCGTTTGCAGCTCCCGGCCGGAGAAGATCGGGTTGGCGGGCGCACTCGTCACGTTCGTTACCGACGACGTCGACGGTTGGCACGCCCGGGTTGTGCAGGCGGGCGCCACCATCGTCCGGGAGCTCATGCACAGCGAGGAGTATCAGATCTACAACTTCTTTGCCGAGGATCCTGACGGCAACCGCTTCGAGGTGCAGCGATTCGATGATCCCGGCTGGAAGGTTGCGGACGCCTGACGGGTTTGTATCCTGACCGCCACCCATTCGGGGGTGGTGTAATCGGTAACACAGCAGGTTCTGGTCCTGTCGTTGAGGGTTCGAGTCCTTCCCCCCGAGCGAAGCGGCACTGAGCTGCTCGTGCGGCCCCGTCGTCTAGAGGCCTAGGACGCTGCCCTCTCAAGGCAGTAACGCCAGTTCAAATCTGGTCGGGGCTACGAGAACCAAGAATTGACCGCCCTCCGGGCGGTCAATTCTTGGTTTAGCAACTCCGGACAGGTTTGAGCCAGCGGTGAGTCACCACAATTCGAGGGACGGCCGAGCCGGCCATCTCAAGGCAACAGTGCTTGCCTTTGCATCGCCGACGCTCGCTTCGCTCGCTGCGATGCATGAAGCCAGTTCAAATCTTCTTCTACCCCTCCCTTTGGGAGGGGCCAGGGGTGGGGTGAGCGCGCGTTCCTGTGTTCTTGTTGTCTCAGAGGCCCAATGAGTTGGGCGTTCGTCTACGAGCTTGACCACTCGCCGATAAGTGTCATGCTCGATGTCGAAGTCTGGTCATTGCTCCGGGACGCTTGTGATTCCGTCTCGGAGCCCTCCCGGCTCCCTAGCCTTCGGGTTACCCAGAAGAGGACACCGCGTGACCGACCAGATGGCAATCCACACTGCCAAGCTGACCAAGCACTACGGCGATGTCCGAGCGCTCGTCGACCTGGATCTCGATATCGGGTCGGGGGAGATCTTCGGTTTCCTGGGCCCGAACGGGGCCGGCAAGACCACGATGATCCGAACCATCCTCGACGAGATCCGGCCCACCTCCGGGCGGGCCTCCATCCTTGGTATGGACAGTCACGAGCGGGCCGTCGAGATCCGGAACCACATCGGCTACGTCCCGGGCGATCTGGCGCTCTACCCCAACCTCACCGGCAAGGACACCCTCACCTACTTCGCCAACCTGCGCGGGGGAGTGGACTGGGACTACGTCGACCAGCTGGAGGCACGGCTCGGTGCCGACCTCTCCAAGAAGGTGGGCGACCTGTCCTCCGGAAACCGGCAGAAGGTGGGCCTGATCCAGGCTTTCATGAACCGGCCCGAGGTCCTCATCATGGACGAGCCGAGCTCTGGCCTCGACCCGCTCGTGCAGCGCGAGTTCCAGGCCATGATGCGGGAAGTGGCTGCGGAGGGACGGACGGTGTTCCTGTCCAGCCACACCCTCTCAGAGGTTCAACGGGTCGCCGACCGGGTGGGCATCATCCGCCACGGGTTGCTCATCGCCGTCGAAGGGGTGTCCAGCCTGCGCTCGAAGGCGATCCGTACCGTCAACCTGACTTTCGAGTCGCCGGTAGACGGCGCCATCTTCGCGGCACTGCCGGGGGTACGGGAAGTTGCGGTCGAGGACCACCAGGTGATGCTGTCGTTCGACGGTCAGATGGAGACCCTGCTCAAAGCGGTCACCGATCGCTTTCACCTCCTGGACATCACGACCGAGGAGGCGGATCTCGAGGAGATCTTCCTCACCTACTACCGGGACGAGGATGACTGATGCTGGCAACGGTGCTCACCAAGACGCTGCGTGACCGTTGGAAGGGGGCAACCATCGGCGGGGTGACCCTCGCACTCATGCTGCTGCTCGGCATGGCCGTATACCAGGACGTCGATATCACCTTCTATCAGGAGCTGCCGGACGCGTACCGGTCGCTGGTGAACATCCCCGACAACACCGACATCGGCGGCCTCGCCTACGGGGCGATGTACGGCTCATACGGCGCCCTCACACTGGCCGGCCTGGCCGTGTCCTCGGGCTCGGCCGCCGTGGCACGCGAAGAGCGGTTTGGGACCCTCGGCCTGCTGCTGGGGAACCCGAAGAGCCGCACGCACATCCTCGCCTCGAAGGCCGGCTCCACGATCGTCCTCGTCGCACTCGCCACGGCGATCATGTGGGCCGCCGGCGTCATGGTTCCGGAGATTCTGGACGTCGATGTGTCGGGCATGCGGGTTGGCTCACTCATGATCCACATGTTCATCAACGCTCTCTTCTACGGTTTCCTCGCCCTGGCCCTGAGCGCCTGGACGGGCAAGACCGCCATTGCCTCCGGGGTGAGCGCCGGGGTCATCTTTGTGTCGTTCTTTGCCGCCGGTCTCCTGCCGCTGGTCGAGGGCTTCGAAAGCGTGGTCAAGGCCTTCCCCTGGTACTACTTCCAGGGAAGTCAGCCGGTTGTCAACGGTGTGGACTGGGGCCATCTGGCGGTGCTCCTGGCCGGGATCGCCTTCTTTGCCGGCGCCGCTCTGGTGGGCGTCAACCGGCGCGACCTCCGCAACCAGGAGATCGGGGTCACGCTGGTCGACCGGCTTCGCAGCAGCCCCCTCACCAACAAGGTGGTGGATCGGCTGGCGGGCTCGACCCGAGTATCGCGCATCTGGGTGAAGACCGCCTCTGAGCACCAGGGTCTGCTGATCGTGACTGCCTACATCATGTTCCTGGTCATGGGCGTGATTATCGGCCCCATGTACGCCCTCATCGATGACTCGCTCCTCGACCTGGCGGATCAGTTTCCTGAGACCATGCTTGCCCTGTTCGGGGGCGGGGACATGAGCACGCCGGAGGGCTTCTACCAGATCGAGACTTTCGGTCTCATGGCCCCGATCGCAGTCATGGTGGTGACCTTGACCATCGCAGCCCGGGCCCTGGCGGGTGAGGAGGCGAATCGCACGATGGGCCTATTGCTCGCCAACCCCATCAAGCGTTCCAAGGTCGTAGTTGAGAAGGCAGGCGCGATGACGGTCTACGCCGTTGCGGTCGGGTTTGCCGTGTTCGCCGGGGTGGCGCTCGGGTCGGTGCTCGGTGGGCTGGGAATGAACATCGGCAACATCGCCGCCACCAGCCTGTTGGCGATGCTCGTGGGGATGGTGTTCGGGGCGCTCTCCCTGGCGGTCAGCGCGGGGACGGGGCGAATGCGAGCCGCAATCTTCGTCCCGATCGGGGTCGCCCTCATGCTCCATGTCTTGAACGCATTGACCGAGATCAACGAGGGTATTTCCGGATGGGCGAGACTGTCGCCGTTCTACTACTACCTCGGCAGCGATCCACTTCTCAACGGGATGAACTGGGGCCATGGCGCCGTGCTGGCGGCTCTCATCGTGGGGTTGGTGGCGCTGTCGGTCTGGCTGTTTCAGCGCCGGGATCTGCGGCAAACCGGCTGATCTCCAATCAGGGCCAGAATTACACGCTGCGAAGTTTGTCGAGGCGTCGGTGGGCAGCTTTGGCCTCTTGCTCGGCCCGATCGGCCGCCGACCTGGCGGATTGGTCGACCGGCCGCTCGAGGTGGGATGCGACCTGGGCAGACACGACCCCGACGGTCATGCCGTTGGCCACCCCGGTGGGCTCGAGCCCGATGTACCGCTGAAATCCGAGAACGGCCTTTTCCGTTAGGGGGCCAAACACCCCGTCGAGCGCTCCGGGGATGGGTGGCTTCGCCTGGTCGTCCGCTGGCAACAGTTGGTGGTACTGGGTGAGCAGACTCTGGAGGATGCGCACATCGTTGTTCTTGTCTCCCAGGCTCAGCATGTCGTCCTCCTCGGATTGGATCATGGTCAGAAAGGCTCCCCACGGAGCGGTGTGGACGGTGATTACTTTCGGGGACTGGGGGAGTGCATTGGGGAAGCCCCAGTACCCCCATTGTGAGTAGGGCGGTGTGGTTCTTGCCGTCGGATTGAGATTATCCACCAGGTAGAAACCCATCACATCTCCCCCAGCAATATTCGGACCTCCTTGGGCCCTCCTATTTCAACATCTGCATATCACAGAAAGTAGTGATTACTTTAAGTAGTGGAGTGGGTTACCATTGGCAGAATTGGGGAGGGTCTCGTGGAGCAACGAATCTACGCCAATTTCGATCTTCTGTTCGAAACCGTGTCAGACGAAGGGTATCCGGTGCGGGTCGTTGGGTCGCCAGCCGGTGAGGCGATCGGAACGTTCGTTCCGCCCTTCACGGAGGCTGAGCTCGCGAGGTTGCTGCGACGCATCGCAGATTCAGGCATCCGGCGACGCCGACTCGAATCGGGCCGGCGCCGGGCGGCCCGTCAATTGGGCGACGGGCTCTTCCAAGGCCTGTTTACCGGAGATGTCGGTCGGTGCTACCGCGCCAGTGTCGATGAGACGGAGCGTCGCGGAGAGGGTCTACGCATTCGCTTGCGCCTTTCCGACACACCAGAGCTGGTCGATGTGCCGTGGGAGCTTCTTCATGACCCCGTTTCGGACGCGTTTCTGGCGCTCTCCGTGTGGACCCCCATTGTGCGCTACCTCGAACTACCCGTCCCGACAAATCCCATCGGTGCGGTCCCGCCCCTGCGGATCCTCGTCATGATCTCTCAGCCAAGCACCATGGCACCGCTCGAGGTCGAGGAGGAGTGGAGCAGGCTGCAGGACGCAGTGGCGGAGTTGGAGGCCGACGGTGTCGTTTCGGTGACAAGGCTGCCTGACGCGACGCTGTTGGGCCTGCAGCGGGCGCTCCGCGACAACGAGTTTCACATCTTTCACTTCGTCGGCCACGGAACCTACGACCCGGAGCACGAGGATGGCATCCTTGCCCTCGAGGACCGTGAGGGTGTTGAACGTCTGGTGAGCGGGCGCGACCTGGGGGCTTTCCTGCGAGACCAGAGGTCGTTGGGGCTTGTGGTCCTCAATTCGTGTAGCGGAGCGACCACGTCCCGGGATGACCCCTTTACCGGATCCGCTCAGAGTCTGGTCTTGGCCGGAATCCCGGCGGTCGTTGCCATGCAATCCCCCATTTCTGACTCTGCGGCCGTCTCTTTTGCCAGCGAGTTCTACGGTGCAATTGCCCATGGCCACGGCGTTGATACTGCGATCGGAGAGTCGCGCCGTGCCATGTTCGGGCTCGGCATAGACACTGAATGGGCCACACCCGTGCTCTACATGCGAGCTCCCGACGGGGCCGTATTCGACCTGCCGGAGACGCCCCACGCGAGCCGGAACAGGCCCGCCGCAGGCCGGACGGCCCCGGCCGCAGATCTCGGTAGCTCGCGCCCCGGCCTTACCCGGAAAAGTCGCACTGACGACCGAACCCACGGGAGACGTGACGCGAGTTGACCTGCGGCTTCTGAGGGCTGGGGCTTAGGTGTTCCCGTACACGGGAACCGTGGCTCCGTTCATCACGGCCGCGTCATCGGAAAGCAGGAATTCGATCACTCCGGCGATCTCATCGGGGGTCGGCCAATCGACGTAGTCCCCGTATGGCATGGCCTGGCGGGTGGCGGCGGTGTCGATGACCGATGGCAACAGCACCGTGGCCGTGATCTCAGTTCCTCGCAGCTCGTTGGCCACCGACTTGGTCAGGCTCACCACGCCCGCCTTGGCGAGGTTGAAGGCGGCCTGGCCGGACGGGTTGTCGACGGCGGCGCGGCTACCGACGGTGATGATGCGACCCGAGCCCGCCTGGCGGAGAAACGGGAGCACCGCCCGCACCGAGTTGAACGCCGAGCGGAGGTTGAGGTCGAGCATCCGTTCGAAGCGGACGTCGTCGGTGTCCTCGACGTCGGTACCGCCGGCCCAGCCTCCCACTAATGCCACCAGGGCGTCGATGCCGCCGAAGCGCTCGGCGGCGTCCTTGACAAAGGCAGACACGGCTTCAGGGTCCGAGGAGTCGACCCGGCGGAGAAAGACCTGGTCGGGGTCGGGGTGCACATCGGCCTCGAGCGATTCGGCCTCTTCGGGGATGAGATAGGAGATTCCGAGCCGGTATTTGCTGGTGATGAGACGCGGCACCAAGGCGCGGCCCAGGCCGCCGGTTCCGCCGGTGATGATTGCGGTTTTCATTAGACACGATTATCGCGCAAGTGATACAGTCAGCGGGAAATAACCCCGGGAGGCTAAGTGGCGACCATCGCGTTTGAGGATGTTGGGAAGATCTATCCGGGGGGTACTCGGGCGATTGAGGGGGTCAATTTCGAGATCGCTGATGCCGAGTTCCTGGTGGTGGTGGGTCCTTCTGGGTGTGGGAAGTCGACGTTGTTGCGGATGGTGGCCGGTCTCGAGGAGATCACTGAGGGCAAGATCATTATTGGTGACCGGGTGGTCAATGATGTGCAGCCCAAGGACCGGGATATCGCGATGGTGTTCCAAAACTATGCCCTCTACCCCCACATGTCGGTGTTCGACAATATGGCTTTTGGCCTCAAACTTCGCAAGATGCCGAAGGATGAGATCAAGACCCGGGTGGACGAAGCCGCTCGCGTCCTCGAGATCACTGAATACCTGGACCGTAAGCCCAAGGCCCTGTCGGGTGGTCAGCGCCAGCGGGTGGCGATGGGTCGGGCGATTGTACGGGAGCCGGCTGCTTTCCTGATGGATGAGCCACTCTCCAACCTCGATGCCAAGCTGCGGGTGCAGATGCGCACCGAGTTGGGTCGGCTTCACACCCGTCTTGGCACCACCACGATGTATGTGACCCACGATCAGGTCGAAGCCATGACCCTCGGCCACCGGGTGGCGGTTATGCGCAAAGGGATCCTTCAGCAGGTGGATACGCCGTTCAATCTGTTTCAGGCTCCCGACAACATGTTTATTGCCGGGTTCATTGGCAGCCCGGCTATGAATTTCGTGTATGCGGTGCTCGAGAGTGACGGAGCCGGTGGCATGTCGGCGTCGTTTGGTGGTCAGACGTTGGCGCTGGGCCGGGAGCTGCTGGCCAACAACAAGTCGATCGCCAATTACTCGGGTAAGGAAGTGGTGATGGGGGTGCGGCCGGCTTCGTTTGAGGATGCTCGGATCACCTCTGACATTGTGGGTCATAGTTTCGAGATTGAGCTGCAGGTGGTTGAGGTGCTGGGTTCGGAGACCTTCGCTCACTTCGATCTTCCGGTCCGGCCGGTTATCACTCCCGATATCGAGGAACTGCTTTCGGATTCGGGGGCGGATGCCGCTTCGTTGGGTGATACCACCCGGGTCACCGCCCGGATCAGCTCCGACGTGATGGTCAGGGCCGGTGAACGGATCAACATTGTGGTGGACAACAGCAAGCTCCACTTCTTCGATCCGGCCACCAACCTCCGCATCTACTAGAGCCGAACTCGCTTGAAGGCCTCGGCCAGGTCGAGGCCTACACCCGCACCCTGGCCGCGGGCGTATTCCCGCAGACGCCGTTCGAAGGCCTCACGTTCGGTCTCGCCCGAGCCGGCGTTTCCCATGGTGGTCTGGTGCTGTGATGTGTGGCACAGCAGCGCGGTCAGCTTGGCATCGAACGTTGGAGAAATGTCCTCCCAATGGTCGGGCTCGGCTGCCCGCCACAAGAGCAACGAATCGGGCCGGTGGTGCTCGAGGTCCTGATCGGGGAAGAACAAGTGGTCGCGGGCGGCCACCGCGCCGTCGACCACCGCCCAGCCGGTCGCCCGATGGTCGGGGTGAATCTCATAGCGGGCCCACGGGTCGTGGGAAATCAGGATGTCGGGCCGGTGGGTTCGGACGAGGCTTGCCACCTGGGCCCTGAGTCCCATCGAGTACTCGAGCTCGCCGTCCACGTTCCCCAGCAAGACCACTTGGGCGGCTCCCAGGGCGGCTGCGGCCTCGCCCTGTTCATCCGCCCGGGCCTCAACCAGTGCGGCCGGATCTTCCTCCGGGTCCCATGAACCTTTCGATCCGTCGGTCATTACCGCCATGACCACGTGGCATCCGGATTGTGCCCAGGCGGCCAGCGTGCCACCGGCGCCAAACTCGATGTCATCCGGGTGTGCCCCGATGGCGAGCGCCCGCTCAGGGACGGGGATAGGTTCGAAGTCGGGCCCGGGGTCGGCAGGGAGATCCGTCATACCGGGATCTCGTGCCAGCTGTCCGTCATTCCGTGCGCCCGGGCCGCCTCGAGGTCGCGGGGGGTGTCGAGGTCGAGCGCCAGGCCGGTGCGAACTACGACGTCTCCGGCGGTGCCGGCCGTCTTCAAGTGGCGATGAAAACTGCCCGGCCCATACGAGAAGGCAAATGTCCCCGTCCCCATCAACAATGCGGTCCCGCCGTCGTACGAAGGTGCAATGACGTAGCATCCGGGCCGGTGGCGTCCGATGGCGGTCTCGAGATCGGAGCGCGAGATCAGCGGTAGGTCGGCATGCAGGATGAGCCAGTCAGAGCCGTCCCGATCGGCGGAGGCGGCGGCGGCGGCGGCCGCACCGTTGAGGCCGGGCCCGTAGTCGGGTGATTCCCTCACTACCTCGGCGCCGAGCTGCCGGGCCCAGCGAGCCACCCCCTGGTCGCCAGTTACGATCGCCACGCGAGCTCCGGTCGCTCGCGCCTCGCCCGTCGTGCGGGCCGCGATCGACCTGCCGAGCTGCGAGCGGCTGCCGGCGTCGAGTGCCGGCCGCAGGCGGGCTTTGGCGACGCCGAACGGCTTGACCGGTATGGCGATGAGCAGGCTCACGAGACTGCGAGGATACCGGACCGCGGTCGGTCGCAGTGGCGGTAGGTTGTTCGTAGCCAACCACGGAGAGATGATGAGATTTGGCGCCTTCGTGCCGCAGGGGTGGCGGCTGGACCTGGTCGGGATTTCCGAGACCGACCATTGGGAAACGATGCGATCGGTGGCCGGGACCATCGAAGCGGCCGGATACGAGTCGCTGTGGGTGTATGACCATTTCCACACCGTTCCAGTGCCTACCCAGGAAGTCACCTATGAGGCGTGGACGCTGATGGCGGCGCTCGCTACGGTGACCAGCACGGTGCGGCTCGGCCAGATGTGTACCTGCAACTCCTATCGACCGCCGTCGTACCTGGCCAAGGTAGCCGCCTCCATCGATGCCATCAGCGGCGGCCGGGTCGAGATGGGCATCGGGGCGGGCTGGTACGAGCATGAGTACGACGGCTACGGGTATCCGTTCCCCAAGCCTTCCGTTCGCATCGGCATGCTGCGCGAGGGAGTCGAAATCATGCAGCGCATGTGGACCGAGGACGAGGTCACATACGACGGCGAGTACTACACGCTCAAGGGGGCCATCTGCCGGCCCCGGCCGGTCCAGCAGCCGCATATCCCCTTCTGGGTGGCCGGTGGGGGCGAGAAGCTGACCCTGAACGTGGCGGCCCGCTATGCCGCCTACACCAACTTCGGTCAGTCACTGGAGGAGTTCGTCCACAAGTCCGAGGTCTTGCGCGGCCACTGCGCCGAAGTGGGGCGGGACTTCGACAGCATCGTCAGATCGACCAACTTCAACACCGTGTGTGAGGAGACCGAGCCGGCGGTCGAGGATCGGCTGGCCTGGATCAGGGACCACTACCGGCCGTTCGTGAGTGAAGACCGGCTGGATGGGATCGAGGCGATGTATCGGGGGATGGCGGGCACTCCCGAGCAGCTGGTCGCCAAGCTCCGCTCCCGCGCCGAGGCCGGCACGGGCTATGCCATCATGTATTTCGCCGAGGCCGCCCATGACACCACCGGCCTCGAGCTGTTTGCCCGTGAAGTGATCCCCGCTCTGGCCTGAGGTTCGTGGCCGGAGGCGGACGGCTCGGCCGTTAGGGTTCCCCCGTGAGGCGCAAGACCAAGATCATCGCCACCCTCGGGCCGGCCGTTGCCAGCTTCGACGGCATCTCGCGGCTGGTCGAGGCGGGGATGGACGTGGCCCGCCTCAACTTTTCGCACGGCGCCCATTCCGACCATGCCCAGCATCTGGAGTGGGTCCACGCCGCCTGCGACAAGCACGGGCGTTCGGTGGCCGTGCTCCAGGACATCCAGGGCCCGAAGATCCGCGTCGGAACGTTCCCCGGCTCTTCCATCACGCTGGAGGCGGGGGACGATGTGACCCTGCTGCCGGGAGAGCAAGAGGCGGCGAGGGGCGAGATCTTCATCAAGTATCTGGACTGCGTCGAGAACCTCGGCCCCGGCGACATCATCGAGTTGCTCGATGGCCGCATCAGCCTGGAGGTGTCGTCCACCGACGCCGGCATTCGGGCCACTGTCATCCAGGGCGGGAAGCTGCGGGACCGGCAGGGGGCCGCATTCCCAGGGCTGGCGGTGAATCTCCCGGCCGTCACCGACAAGGACCGGACCGACCTGCTGGCAGGGGTCGAAATGGGAGTCGACATGGTGGCGGCATCGTTCGTTAGTGGTGCCGACGATATTCGCGACGTCCGTGAGTTGGCCGGCGATATCCCCGTGATCGCCAAGCTAGAAAGGACGGTGGCCTATCGGGCCCTCGACGAGATCATTCGTGAGGCCGATGGGGTGATGGTGGCACGCGGTGACCTCGGGGTTGAGTTGTCGTGGGCGGCACTCCCGCGGGTCCAGAAGGACATCATCGCTCGCACCAATGCCGGCGGAAAGCTCTCCATCACCGCCACCGAGATGCTCGAGTCGATGAAGGAGAGCCACCGCCCCACCCGGGCCGAGGTCACCGACGTCGCCAATGCGGTCTTCGATGGCACCGATGCGGTCATGCTCAGCGCCGAGACCGCGATTGGGAAATACCCGATCCGATCGGTCGAGGTCATGGACGTCATCTGCCAGGAGGCGGAGAGGAGTCCCGAGCTTCATCTCTTGAAGGAGGACATGTTCATTGCCCACGCGGCTCGTTTCCCGTCAGCCATCGCCAAGGCCGCCGTCGAGGTGACTCACAACCTCGGCATCCCCAACCTCGCCTGCTTCACCGAAAGCGGCAGCACCGCCCGGCTGCTGTCCAAATACCGGCCACAAGCGGACATCATTGCCTTCACCAACAACGAGCCGACCTTCCGGCGCATGGCCGGTTTCTGGGGAGTGCGGCCTCGCCTGATCGGCCGCCACGACACTACCGACGACCTCATCGTCGCGGCTGGTGAGGCCCTTATTGCCGAGGGTGTCGTCGAGCCGGGCGAGCATGTGGTGATGGTGGCCGGCATCCCGCCCAACCAGGGCGCCCAAACCAACCTCGTACAGATCCACCGGGTGGGGTCGGGCCTCAAGCGGACCTAGCCGCCGACTAGCCGGCGGTGGCGCCGATGATGCTGCCGGCGCGTTGGACGGCTTGGTCTCGGGTCATGTCGGTGCCTTCCGCCCATGCGTCCTCGAAGCTGTCTGGCTCGAGACTCTCGCAGGCAGCATCAAGCGCGGCTTCGAAAGCGAACTGCTCGGCCAGTCGAGCCGACGGTGGGTGGCGAGCGAATCCTTCATCGCGTCGGGATGCTCGTGCCACAGGCTGGTGGAACCCTCGACATCGGTAAAGAGGAAGGTCACGGTTCCGGTCGGGCGTCGAGTCATCGATCAAACCCCCACATGAAACCGACCTGAGTTGCGCTAGCGCGTCGGCGCTACCACGTAGAGCGCCACGTTGCCTCCGGCGACGATCTTCTCGCGCGCGATGTCGAGCCCGGCCTCGCCCACCAAGCTGGGAACACCACCTGAGGCCTTGAAGCTCTGGTATCCCGAGTAGTGGCCTGCGAATCGCTCGATCACCGCATTCACCACGCGAAATGTCGGCCCCCGCCAGCCCCGCAGCGATCCGAAACGGAAATCGATGATGAGCAAACGACCATCCGGTTTTGCGACGCGGGCCATCTCCCCCACCAGGGGGCTTCTGGCGTCCGCCGAGACCTCGTGGAGGACCATCGATGTGGTTACCAGGTCGAAGCGGGCATCATCGAAGGGCAAGGTGTCGCCGTCGGTGAGATGAAGCTCGGCCCGATCGCCCAAGCGAGTTCTGGCTTTTTCGAGCATCGCCGCCGACACGTCGACACCGACGGCCGTGCACCCTTCCTCGACATAGTGAACCAAACCGGTCCCGGTGCCACAGCCGACATCGAGCACCTGCCAGTTCGGCTGGGGCGGAACCACCCCGAGCGCCACCCGGCGCACTCCCGCCTGCAATGGCTCGATGAGCCGATCGTAAACCCCGGCGATACGGCGGTACGGGTCGTTCGGGTTCATTGTGTCAGCGTACCGCCGGCCCGCGCCCGAGCCCCGGTAGGCTGACCGGCCATGGGACAGATCATCAAGGTAACCGGGACGGTGGCAGGTGATTCGGCCATCTTCGAAGCCGATCGCAGCTTGTCCGGTCAGGACGGCGGCGCCTTCGAATCAATCGAGGCGACCGCCGACGACAGCACCTTCCCCGCCCAACTGGCGGCCCGGGTGTTCGAGCAGGACGCGGCAGTCACCCGGGTGTTTTCCGGCTCGAATGGCGTGGTAGTCCGGCGCACCGGCGGCTGGTCGGAGACAGATCTGGCCCGTATCGGATCGGTGATCGAAGAGTTCTTCGTCTTCTATCGCGACTAGGACGTCACGGCATCGTGGTGGTCGTGGTGGTGGATGACGTCGTTGATGTGGTCGAGGTTGTGGTTGTCGGCGGGGGGAGAGTGGTCGTGGTTGGGCAGCTGATGCCGGCATCCGGAACGTCGCAGGGGTGTACCCGCACCCGGCGTGGCTGAGGGCGATAGGTCCAGTCCCACTCCTCGATGGTCTCGGTCCCGTCGGGGTAGGTGATGATCCTGGTCAGGGTCACGGTCCACCCGGTGGTTCCGCCATCGAGCACCACCTCCGTGCCGGGAGTGACTCCCGAGCTGGTTTCGTACTCGATGGCGGGGTTTCGGAAGCTGCGGCGGGGGGAGAGGCTGTCGCTGACCTGTCGGCCCTCGTTGTCACCGAAGAACTTCACCGTGATGGAATCGTCGGTGTATTCGGTGCGGATGAGGACGGCGGCGGCGGTGTTGTTGCGGAAGATGAGCTCGGGGTTGGGGAAGGACACGGTGGCTTCGCGCGCTTCCGGGTAACGGCTGAAGTAGTAGCTGTGAGGCTGGTGGTAAACGTCCTCGTATCCGCCGTAGAAGATGGCATTGAACAGCGTGGTGGCGAATTGGCTAACGCCGCCGCCCACCGAGGGCACGAACTCACCTCGCAGGATCATGGGCGCCTCCACGAAGCCGTTCTCCTCGGTCCGAAAACCAACCTGCTCGTTGAGGGAGAACTCCTCGCCGGGCAGCACGATGACGCCGTCGACGAGGTCGGCCATTCGCTGGATGTTCGTTACCCGCGGCTGACAGCACGGGTGGAAGGTCGTGAACTCGGATACCTTGCGGGCGATACCGAGCATCTCCGCATCTTCGGTGGTGAATTCGGGCTCAACGCCGCGTGCGAACGGTAGGGGCGCGGTCCGGCCGGGAAGGTAGGCAGCCACCAGCAGCTCGGCCGCAATCAGCTCGGGGTCGACCAGGGTTCCGGCTCGCCCGGGAACGATGGTCACGGCATCGTCTTCGCTGATCGCGAACTCGGCATCCCGGGGTGGAGCCTCGAGCAACGCCCTGAGCGGGGCCACCTTGTTTGCTATCCACTCCGGGTCGAACCCGAGCGAGATTGCGGGCTCGGGCGCGGGCACAAATGTTGACGTGAGGGCGCGTCCCAGGTCTTCAGCCGAGAACGTGATCCGGACGAGTGGGTCTCCCCCTGCCAGCACAATCGGTTCTGACACGAGCTCTTCGGCCGTGCGCAGGGCACGGTCGACGTCACCCAGATTGAGAGCCGGTTCTGCTTCGACCACCTCGAGAATCGCCTTCCGGTCCGCATCACGCAGAAGTGCCGCCAGGATGATCTCGGCGGCAGACTCTCGCTTCACCTGCAGCCCGGTGCGAGGTGCTTCGAGCACCACCTGCCCGTTCTCATAGAGAATGGCTCCGTTGAACGCCGGCTGCGTAATCGCTTCTTGCTCCCAACCCTCAATCAGCTGCACGACGGCGCTGGCACTGAGTGATCCGACCAGCTCTACCTGGTACTGACGAGCGGTGACCCAATCGGCGAACTGCTTGAAGCCGGAGCGGCGCCCGGCGTCGAGCGCGGTGGTGGCGATGCCTTCGGAGTCGAGGTTGAATTCGACCTGGGCGGGGTCGAGCGGGAAGCTGGTTCCTTCGATCACGACTACCGCAGGCGATGTGACGAGGTCGTCTTCGATGGCAAGGATGGCGGCCGCGGTGTCCTCCCGGCCGAGTCTCCCGACGTCGACGCCGCCCACCGACACGCCCGGCAGCACCTCACCATGGCGCACGATCGACCGCACGGTGAAGGCGACGGCGACAATGACTGTGATCCCGAATAAGCCTAAGAGAAGTTTTCGCGACCAGCTCATGCGCGGTGAGCGTACCGGTTGAAGGTGCTTAGTCCCGTCATCTGTTTCCAATACGATGGTTGGGTGATTGCGTTTCCAGCCGTGCCACCCGGCGAGCTGATTGTGGTTTCGGCATCGGCGTTCGTGACGTTCGAACACTGCCCGGAGAGCGCCAACGCCAGGTTGCGCGGTGAGTACGGCCCACCGTCACGACCGAGCTTCGTCGGCGGGCTCGCCCATCGGATATTCGCCCGCCATCTCCAGCAAGGTCCCATCGACGGTGACGGCTTCGACCAGGTATGCAAGGAAGAGATCGGGTCGACTCCGTCGCTCAATCTGAGAATGGGGGAGCTGGGCCTGAAGCCAAGCCAGATCCCGGCGATCGTGGCCGAGACCAAAGCGCTGTACGAACGGTTCGTGAAATTCCCGGCCGACGGATTCCAGGGCGCCGAAGTCGCATTGGAAGCCGAGCCACAGGCGGACGTGGTGCTGCGGGGCCGAGTCGACGCGGTTTTCGACGAGGCGGGCGGGGTGCGGCTCGTCGATTGGAAGACGGGCCGCATAGGCGAAGTTCACGACCAATTGGGCTTCTACGCCCTCCTGTGGGCACTCGACCGGGGTGAGCTCCCCGGCGGGGTCGAGGCGGTTTCGGTCAAGACCGGGGAACGGCAGCGTTCGGAACCAACCCTCGAAACGACCACCGAGCTGGCCGAGCGGGTGGCCACCATGGTGGCCACCATTCGCGCCGGGTGGGAGACCGGCGACGAGCTGGCCAGGGTGGGTGGTCCGTGGTGCAGGTATTGTCCGCTCCTCGATGGATGCTCGGAGGGCCGGGCCGCCACCGCGTTAATCGCCCAGGGTTGACCCGAGCGCCCGTCACTCCTTGTCTGGGCTGCCTCTGAGACGCCGATCGGGCCGTCACCGGTTCCGAGCCGTGGGATACTTCCCGACCATGGATCGCCGCCTGCTTGCCATTCACGCCCACCCCGACGACGAGAGCTCCAAAGGGGCGGGTACCGTTATCCACTACTCCGACCTCGGGGCGCGGTGCACGCTGATGGTGGCAACGGGTGGCGAGGAAGGCGACATCCTCAACCCGGCGATGGATCGCCCGGAGGTGGTCGAGAATCTGGCCGCGATTCGCCACCAGGAGCTGGAGGCGGCCGCCGCCATCCTCGGCTACAGCAAGATCTATCGGCTCGGATACCGGGACTCGGGTATGCCAGATTCTGAGGCCAACCAGCGGCTCGATGCTTTCACGAATGCCGAGGAGGAGTCGGTGTTGGACGCCATGGTGGCGGTGATCCGGCGCGAGCGGCCGCAAGTAATGCTCGGATACGATGACCACGAGTATTACCCACATCCGGACCATATCCGCGTTCACGACCTCGCCCTCAAAGCCTTCTGGGCGGCCGCAGATCAGGAACGCTTTCCGGATGGCGGCCCGGCGTGGGCACCGGCTCGCCTGTACGCTCCCGTATTCTCGCGGCGTCGGCTCGAGACCCTCCATCAGGCGATGCTGGACCGTGATTTGGAGTCTCCGCTTGCCCGGTGGCTCGACCGGATCCCCGAAGGCGAAGACTCACCGGTAGACGTTCGCGTGCCAATCGAGTCAACGCTCAGCCGCGCCCGTGACGCGTTGCGGGCTCACGCCACCCAGGTGGACCCGGACGGATTCTGGTTCCAGATCCCCGAAGCGGTCGTCGTCGACGCCTACCCGTGGGAGGACTTCCACCTGCTGGCCAGCCGGGACGGTGGTGGTGAGCATCCGCACGACCTGTTTGGCGGGATCTAGCGATCGACGCCGACTCGGGCCTCGCGGGCGGCGGCTTCGGCGATCTCGATGAGCTCGGACCGCATGGAATCGAGGCCTTCCTTAGCGAGGTCGATGCTGTTCTGGGCTTCGGTCAGGGTGCGCTTCGACGAGGAGAACCGCTTGGAGAGCTTGTGAACACGGTCGAGCTGGTCGAGCAGGGCGACCCGGTCGATCGTCTCGCCGTGGCGGGGGCGAGCCGAGGTCACGAGGAGCGCGGCTACCCGCAGGGCGACATCGAACAGCGAGTCGGTTCCATCGTCGACGACCAGGACCCGATTGCCGTAGAGGCCGAAGCTGCCGACTTCGGCTGGAAAGGCATCCTGGGCGCTGACGCCGATGGCGACATCGGCGTTGCGGTTTGCCATTGCCCGATCGAGCTCGGCAAGAATGCCGTCGACGCCGGTGAGCGTTACCCGGGCCGTGTGCTTGGCCTCGATCACCACGCGGCCCCCCTCCGGGAGGCGGACGACGAGATCCCCGACCAGGGCTTCGCGGCCGAGCGCTCCCCCTTCGGTTGAGGTGCGCTCCACCACGCAGCCCCCCACCCCGGCCGCCCACGCCCGACAGCGGTCCTCGACGACGTCCTCGAATACGAATCCCTTCTGGGTCCCACGCTCGGCCTCGGTCCGGCGGCCTCGGTCCGAGTGGACCGCGTCGCGCACGCCCCGGATCTCGGCCAGCACCTCGTCGCGCAGCCGGGCGAGGGCCGAGCCGTCGGCGGAGGGGTCGAGCGCCGCGGTCAGCTGAGCCTCGAGAGTTCCGCCGGAGCCGACCAGGTGCTCGAGGCGCTCGACGAGCCTTCCCCCGATGCTCCCGGCCTGGTCGATGTCCATGGTGGTGAAGAAGCTGTCTTGCCAGCGGTGGAACTCTCGCAATGATTTGGACAGGAGTGACGACCGGACCTCGGGATCGAGTTGCTCGCGATAGGCGTGCTGAGCAGCCGTGAGCATCTCGGCCACCCGGGCCTCGGCCAGC
The DNA here is from genome assembly GCA_947259275.1 of uncultured Acidimicrobiaceae bacterium. GTDB lineage: Bacteria > Actinomycetota > Acidimicrobiia > Spongiisociales > SHLN01 > SHLN01. The sequence continues at coordinate 58,035 of CAMYMH010000009.1, forward strand.
CCGGTAACGCGTTCTACCTCTTGTCGAACCTCATCGCGGACTGTGTCGAGGCCGACATCGAGGCCCATGGTCATCAAACCGTGGGCGCCGACCGAGAGAGCCCGGTCGACGACCGTGACCCATTCCCCCTGCTCGTGAGCGGATAGAAGAGTGGCCACCGACCGGTCTTCGGTGACGAGACCGTCGATCTTGGTGATGTGTCCGTCGCTACTGACGTGGGTCATATCAACGAATGTACGGATCGACTGTGACAGAAACCGCAACGGGTGCGACAATCGGCCCTCATATGACTGCTGCCGACGCCCTCCGATCTTCTCTAGAAGATCTCTCCGGTGCCCTGGAGAGCTTCCAGTTCAGGGTGCCCGGACCCGACCAGGCCGCCAAGGAACGGGCCCGTACCGAGCTGGTGCGTTCGATCCGTGAGTACCTATTGCCGCGCCTGGAAGACCCGGATGCACCGGTGGTGGCGGTCCTGGTTGGTCCGACCGGGAGTGGCAAATCCATCATGCTGAATTCCTTTGCCGGCGAGCGTGCCAGCGAGCCGGGCGCGCTCCGCCCCACCACCCGCTCGCCGGTGGTGTGGGCCAACCGGCGCCACGTCCGCCGCTACCAGAAGCTGCTCGGCGGCCTCATCGGGCGAGGCGACGCCGGCATAGTGGCCGGAGACGATCCGATAACCGAGCAGCTCACGGTCATCGACGCGCCCGACTTCGATTCGGTGTATGCCGATAGCCGGATCATCGGTGAACAGGTGCTGGCGGTCGCCGACTTATGCATCTTCATCGCCAGCGCCCTTCGATACGCCGACGCCGCCGCCTGGCGGTTCCTCGACCAGATCCGGATGCGGGGCCTGCCAATCCTGTTCGTCTTGAACCGCCTGGGGCCAGATCCGGAAACCCGCAAGCTGATTCTCGCCGACTTCGCCGCCCTGCTGAAGGATCGTGACCTGCTGTTGGAAGCCGACGCTTCGCTCATCTTCGACGTTTCCGAGCAGGTCATCTACCCTCGCCATGGCGGCCTCCATGCCGACGCCGTGGCCTCGATTCGCCAAGAGTTGGCACTCATCTCGGATCCGGCCCTGCGGCGGGCGGTGGTCCGGCAATCGACCGAGGGGGCGGTAGCCGAGGTGATCGACAAGGTCGGCGGCATCGCCCAGGGGATCGGGGCCGACCGGTCGGTCGTCACTGCGCTCCACACCCTGGCGGAAGAGGCGTACGCAAATGAACTGTCCACCTCCAAGCAACTAATTGCCACCCGCAGGCTGGTAGCGCCCGGCCCGGTCGGCGATCGATCATCCGTTGAGCGCGAGCTGGCCTCGGCCATGTCGCGACGGGCAGGGGTGGCGGCTCGAGACGCCGCCGGTGCCTGGGACGACATGACCGAAGGCCATGCGTTGCTGGGGGTGGCCGAGACGCTGTGGCGTCACGGCGCCGAAACGCCGGAGGTGGCAGAGAAGGAGTCCGCCGCCTGGCTCGACGTGGTTGAGAACAGCCTGGCGCCGGCCGTGCGTCGCCCCCGCGCCCGCCGGCGTGCTGCCGTCAAACTGACGAGAACCCTGCTCACCGGGGAAGGAGCGGCCGTCGGTGGTGCCGTCGCCGAACTGGTTAACGATGAGGCATGGCGGGACCGCATCCTCGCCGACCTGACGGATCGGATCGCCACCGTGCTGGCCCTGGACGCCGATCGGTTCCTGGCCCTGACGCAGCGGGTGGACATCAGCGACGGGCTCGCCGCGACCATTCGCAGCCTGGCGGCACAAGTGTCTGAACGCGCCGGAGAGTTCTACCGATGAGCGATGTGGTCAGCGCCCTCGACATGCTCGACCTGGCGATTGGTCGGGCGGGCGGCATCGTGTCTGATGCTGAGATCAAGGCCGCCACCGACCTGGCCGCCCGGGTGAGGGAGCGGCGGGGGTTTCTCGGTGACACGCTCGTGATCGCCCTAGCCGGAGGCACGGGCTCGGGTAAGTCAAGCCTGCTCAATGCCATTGCCGGACGTCGCATCGCCGAGACGGGAGTGTTGCGGCCCACCACCGAACGGGCCCTTGCCTGGCTCCCAACCGATCCCGAGCCCGGCCTGGTCGAGTTGCTCGACCGGCTGGAAATCGACGCCCGCTACGAACAGGACGTGCTGCCGAAGCTGGCCATCATCGATCTGCCGGACCATGACAGCATCGTGCTGCAGCACCAGCAGATCGTCGGGCGTCTCCTCCCCGAGGTCGACGCGATCGTTTGGGTGTTCGACCCGCAGAAGTACCGCGACCCGCTGATCCACGAGGAGTACATTTCCCGGCTGCTCGAATACCAGGAGCAGTTTCTGTTTGTCCTCAACCAGATCGACCTCCTCGGCCAGCACGACCTGTCGGAGCTGCGTTCCGACCTCATCAGGTCGCTCGAGGAGGACGGAGTGACTACGCCGCGGGTGTTCGATCTGGCGGCCGATCCGCCGGGAGTCGAGCCTCTCAACATCGAGCCGCTCCGCGAGTACTTGCGCGATCAGCTCGACGCCAAAGCGGCTGCGGCCGGCAAGCTGCTTGGGGACATCCGCCGGGGCGGTAAGCAATTGCGGGTTCATGCCGGCCTCGACGCCGGGGCGGGGGTGGGGTTCGAAGGACGCTGGCCATCGGTGCGCGCATCCGTGGTGCAGGCGATAACCGATGGGCTCGGTTTTGATGACGCCGTCTGTCGGATCGGTGATTTTGTCACCGCGCTTTCGGTGGAGACCGGGGGCCGTTTTGGGGCCCAGGTGCGCGATGAATTCTCGTATCCCCGCATAGAGAAAGAGCTGTCCGCCGCGCTCGATGAGTCGAAGTTGAAGCCGACTCCTCAGGTGGAGCGCGGCAGGATGGGGGCCTTGCTGCACACCTTCTGGTTTGGAGGTGGGGGACCCGAGAATCCCGAAGCGGTGCCGGCCTTCGCCCGCCAATTGGAGGTCCGGTTCGGTCATGCGCTGTTCGAAATGCTGTGGAAGCGCGGGGTGCTCGGTGCCACCCTCGCCGAAGTAGAGATCGAGGCCCGTCTGGCTGAGAACCGGTGACGAGCCCGCCCGGTGTTCAGTCGTAGCGGTCGCGAACTCCGGCCGGCTCCAGCAAGGCCGGGATGACCAGCAGCGCGCTCAACGCCGCCACGGTCATCGCCACCCACATGATCATGGACACCTGCAGGTGTATCTGGAGGGGTGACAGCCAGAGGGCGGACAGGGCAACTGCGATGCCGAGGGCGTTGGCGACGATCGGGCGTCCCGCCCGGTCGAGGGCCCGGAGTACGTACCCATCTCCGTTGGGCCGGGCGTGGTCGATGGCGGCAACGAAGTGGATGGCGTAGTCGATGCCTACTCCAATCACGATGCTGGAAATCACGGCCGTCAGCAGGTTGAGGTGAATACCTGAAACCGCCAGGAACCCGAGCAGGGTCGATACCGTGAGCGCGATCGGCACCAGTGATGCGAGCGTCTCGCGCACCCGCCGGTAGGAGGCGAGCAGCATGGCAGTAACCAGCGCAAATGCCACGCCCAGAGAAACGAACTGCGCCCGCAAGACCAGTCGGGCCACCTCGTCCCACACCACCGGAAGTCCGGTCAGCACGTTGATGCGATCATCGGTCTCCACAACGTCGAGCCAGCTCTGGAGGTCATCGGCGTCGAAGTCGGCCGGGAACAGCACGAACCGGAGGCCGTCGTCACTGACCAGATCGCCGAGGGGCAGGGTGACCCGCTCTGCGAGGACCGCCTCCAGTTGCTCCGGTGGCAGCGACTCGCTCAGGTCGGCAACCGAGAACACCTCCCGTACACCGGTCTGGTTCTCGAGAACCGCCGCCGCTGCCTGTACGTCGTTCAGTCCATCGAGTCCGGTTGATGGGTCGAAGGCGAACTCGCCCGCCAGCGGTGTGGCGCCGCCGAACAAGTCTTCAGTGCGTTGAAAGGCCAGGCGCACCGGATCGTTGTCCTTGAAGAAGAACAGCTGGTCGCTGTTGACGTCCAGCTGCGGGATGAAGACGACCGCAAAGGCCAGCAAGCCCACCGTGAGGACGGCAGCAGGCCGCCGGGTTCGCACCAGTCGCTTGATCCCGGCCGTCACCCGGGGCCCGAGCAGCGCGCGGTGATGACGAGGCTGGATGGTGAGTCGGCTCAGGAGCGCGGGTAGTGAGAAGAACGAGATGATCCCGGCGAAGGTGATGCCGATGGCAGCGAACAGTCCCAGCTGTCGGATCGGCTGGACGTCGGTTGCCACCAGCGATAGAAACCCGGCGGCTGTGGAGATGGTGGTGAGGATCATCGGGACCCCGACTTGGGTGAGCGCCGAACTTACCCGGGCGATCGGATCGGTCGTGACCTCGGCCTCCTCCTGGAAATGGGTAACGAAGTGAAGGCCGTCGGCGGAGCCCATGACGATTACGAAGATCGGCACGATCACCGTGACGATGTCGACTTCACGGCCCAGGCCAAAGATGAGGCCAAAAGTCCACAGGGATCCCAGAACCGCCGGAAAGATGGCCAGCGCGCTCAGCCGCCGGTCTCCGATGGTGGCGAAGAAGGTGGCGATCAGTAATCCGATCACGACCGGTGGGATCAGGATGAGAAACAACGACAGCACGTCGATCACGGTGGCGAACACCACCGGATTGCCGGACAGCGTGAGCTCCAATCCGGCCGGTGCCGTCACATCGTCGATGCTGCGGGCGACGGACAAGCCGTCGGCGGCCGGCACCACCAGGATGAGCGTGTTCCTCATCTCGTCGTCGAGCAGCAGGTCGGCGACCGGGCTCTGGGCCAGGAGCGCGGCGGTGGCGCCATCTGGGAGTGAGCGGATGGTCTCGACGGTGATCGGCTGTCCGGTCAAAGGGTTCACATCCGGGATCAGTGAGGCCACCTGTCCAACGCCGTCGACGCCCTGCAGGCGATCGCGCAACTCCACGAGCGCGGCCAGTGAGTCCCGATCCAAGAAGCTGCCTTCCCCCTCAACAGTGGCGAGCACATTGATGGGGTCCGCGGTTGTGTACTCGGCCTGAAGCGCCTTGAACGCCTCCCCCTGCTCATTTCCCTCGAGGACCACGGAGGCGATGTCGGCGTTGAAGTCCATGCGAAACAGCATCAGGGCAGCGGCCAGGCTCACGAGGGCGGTAAGGCCGAGAATGCGGCGTGAATGCCCAACGATGATGCGGGCGATGCGATTCATCGTACCGAACCCTAGGTCCTGGGACTAGGCGGCCGGGCGTTGTCGACCGTGACCAGCTGCTGGAGGGGCGCTGGGTGCTAGCGCGGGGCGACAACCGCCAGCGCGTCGGGCGCGAAACGGAGGTGGAGCTCGCTCAGCTCGCCGAGCAGTTCGCCGTCGGCCTGGAACCAGCCGGGTGGATCGGCGCTCACGGTTATCTCGTCGATTCCCGCCCATACGGTCATGCCCGGGACCCGTTCCAGGCCGCGCCCCACAATCGCGGTCGCGGCCAATCCAACCGCCCGGGTGGGCGGGACCCTCTCAACGATCAGGGAGCTCAGCCCGGTCACCGGGTGGGGGGTGATACGCAAAGGGGTGCGGCCGAAGTACGTGTAGGGCCAGTGGACCTGGGTGATGACGGCGACCGCGTCCGCCCGCTGGTCTCCACTGGTGGCTCGCAGGCTGGGACTCCGCGTGCGGAACTTGCTCAGGAACATCCAACCGGCGGAGCGGGCATAGTGGATGCCGCCGAACCACACTTTTTTGTGCGGGGTGGTTTCTGCCTGGCGTACGACTTCGGCATCGAGTCCCAGCCCGGCGGCGAATACCGCGTATCCCGAGAGCCGGCCCTTGGGTCCGGTGGCGTCGATGCGGGCGAGTGCGATTCGGTGCTGGGGCGGGTTGGCAGCGAGGAACCGGGCGGCCGGGATCGGCTTGGTGGGAATTCCGAGAATCCGTCCGAGCACATTCGTCGTACCCGATGGGATGATCCCGAGGGCGGTGTCGGAGTGGGCGATCCCGTTGGCGATGTGGTGGAGGACACCGTCGCCCCCCATTCCCACCACCACCTCGAAACCGTCGGCAGCCGCTTTGGCGCTCGCTTCCTGTGACTCGGTTGGGCTGTTCGGCCAAATCGACTCGGCGTCGTATGTCCCCGAAAGGATGGTCATGACCTCGCGATGAGTGGCGCCGGTGAAACCCGAGGCAAGGGGATTCGCAATCAGGAGGAGGCGTGGCATTCCCGGCGAGGTTAGTGGCGGTTCCTGCCCAACTCCGGGAGCCGTCGACCGGTTGAAGAAGTGGAGGGCGCGGGGTCTACGCTGCTGGTCATGGCCCGTGATGAGGTGCTCCAGTTTCTCTACGTCTTCCTTCCCGGCCACCGTCCTGAACTGGCCACCGACCCGCAGGCATGGACCGAGGACGACGAGCAAATCATGTCAGACCACTTCGCCTACCTCAGGACAGGATCGCAGCAGGGCACGGTCGTCATGGCGGGGCGAAGCCAAGATGGCATCGGTCCCGCCATCGTGATCCTGGAGGTGGAGTCGGAAGGAGAAGCGCGCCGGTTCATGGAATCCGACCCCTTCGTGGCGAGCGGCCTCTTCGGCGCCAGCTTGCACCCGTTCCGGATTGCGCTCTCCCGCGATGATCGGTGATCTCAGGCGGTGGTCCAATTGCGCTCGGAGTCGTCGACCCCCTGCAGCACGATCCGCGCCACGATCAGGAACCCGAACAGGGTGGACATGGCGGTGATGCGGCCCCAGCCGGCGTAGTCGACGATGAGCGCCCAGATCAGCGGGCCGAGGATGGTGGCAAACCTGCCGACCGTGGCGTAGAGGCCGTAGAACTCCGCGTACCGATCGGGCGGCGTGATGCGGGCCATGTAGGTTCGGTCGGCGCTCCAGGTGGTGCCGAGGGCGAACCCGCCCATGATCACCAGCACCACTCCAAGCGGCTTGGCGTCGGCGGCGGCCGCCGCCAGTCCGAAGATCCATGCCGTCATCCAGATGTACAGAGCGAAGTGCAGGGCGCGGCGGGGTCCGATTCGTTCGGTCAGGCGTCCTCCGCCAAGTCCGCCGAACACCGAGGCGAGAATCCCGAAGGCGAGGACGATCTCGAGCTCGGCGCGGGTGAAGCCAACTTCTTCTAACGCAAAGATGGTCAGGAACCCGCCGATGACCGTGTTGATGGCGTCGCTGTAGAAAAAGCGGCCAATCAGGAAAGGGATAACGCCCCGGTAATCTGCGGCCTGCTTCCACGACTTGCGGACCTGGGCCAGTGATTGATTGACGGAAGGGGGTGGGCCGGCTCGCCGGTCCCGAGGCCGTTCCCGCACCAGGAAGAAAGCCGGAACGGCAAACACCAGGAACAGGAGCGCCAGGGCGCGGAACACAACCCCATGGCCGTAGTCGTCGATGAGGAGCCGTCCGACGATGACGGCAATGAACGAGCCGATGTACCCGACCCCGACCCCGAGGCCTGAGATCCGTCCCCGGTTCGCCTCGGTGGAGACGTCGACGAGCATCGAATCGTAAAAGAGCGATCCGATGTGAAAGCCGACCAGGGCGAGAGAGAACAACGCCAGCGAGGGCCCGGGCCCAGACGATCCCATGAACATGGTGGCGGTGACCGAGACAACTGTGGCCCCGATCAGGTAGGGACGGCGCCGGCCCAAGTGATCGCTACGAGCGCCTAGCCACGGCGCCAGCACGATGATCACGATCATGGCGGCATTGATGGCGAAGGCGAGGTCGCGGTCCCGATACCCCTCGATGTCGATGAGCCATTCCGGGAAGTAGAGCCCGGCAACTCCCAATGCGAACACGGTGTTGGCGAGGTCGTAGGTTGCCCAAGCTACGACGCTGCGCCGCTGGGGCTGCCAGGTCAAAACGCGGCGCGTCTCCCTCCGAAGGGGGGAGGGCAACCCTTCGGATTGCTAGGCAGTTGCTCCGCAACAGCATCAGGCTGGAGCCACGAAGTGGCTCCTAAGGAACGCGAAAGCGTCCCCGCCCCCTCCGACCTTCCGGGCCACCTCCCCCTCCGGGGGAGAAAACCGACGGGCGTTCCGCCCAGGTGGCGTGCTAGGGGGTGCCGGCCGGCCACGCGCTGCATGTCGACCGGTTCCCTACGGAAGCTCGATTGCGTAGACGCCGGCTGGAGGACGGAAGACGGTGCGATTCATCGGCGACAGATGAGCACCCGGGTGAATGACCGGGACCACCCGCCCGCTCGCCTTCCAGCTCAGGGCCGCAAAACGACGGTAGGTCCACATGGTGGCGGCATCGCGTGCGAGGCCGGGCAGTAGCAGCACCTCGGCGGCAGCCGGGTCGGCCAGTTTGATCGGCAGGCGCAAGTAGCCGAGGCCGCGGGCGACGGCGCGTCGATCGGTCACCAGGACCGCCCCGGTGGCACCCAGCAGGGCGGCGCCCTCCAGTGCCCACAGCGACTCATGATGCAGCGACATGACCCCAACGGTGATGGCATCGGAGATCCCCATTCCAATCTCGCTGGCCCACGACTGGTCACTCAGGGTTGCCAGCACAGAAGCCAAACCGATTGAAGCCCGGAAGGGGTCGGGGTCGAGCGCGGGTTCGGTTACCGCCAGCATGAGGGGTGAATCGGGCCGACGGCGGCGGATCTGGCGGGTGGCGTCGAGGCCCTCTCCCACCCAATTGCCGCGAGTTAGCTCGAGCAGCCCCTCGGCCGCCAGGCGCGCCAGGGCGATGGGGTCCGACCACTCGTCACGAGTGGCACTATCGAGGAGCTCGAGAGGTAGCGTGTTCCCGCCTTAGCCGTTGATATCACGTTATCCGGTTCTGCGGATTTCCGCATCTTGGTCCAGCTGGGCGACGATTTCTTCCCGCAAGTGGCCCGGTCGAAATGGCTTGGTGATGAAGCCGTCGGCGCCTCTCCGCTCGGCGGCCGCGGCCACCTCGGGCTGGGCGTGGGCGGTCACGATGATGACCGATATGTCGGCGGTGGCGGCATCGGCGCGCAGTTCGCGCAGGACCTCCCACCCGTCGATGCCGGGAAGCCCGATGTCCAGGAGGATCACATCGGGTGATTCGCGGCGGGCCATGGCCAGGCCGCGGATACCGTCCTCGGCCGAGATTATTCTCACGCCGAGCGGGCGCACGCTTACTTCTATCAGTCGGCGTACGCTCGGGCTGTCTTCGACGATGAGGACGGTGGCGTCCATCCACGCTCCCTAGGTACCTGCCTGAGGTGTCGGCACTCGCGGTCGCCGCCTGTAGCTAAAAGGCGAAACGGTCGACGACGTTGCCGGCCGGATCGAGCAGGTAGGCGGTGTCGCCTCCGTTGCTCCACACCGGATCCTGGTCACACCAGAAGAGGTGGTCAGTGGAGCCCATGCCACAGCCACTGGAGACCCTCACCTCGGTCCCCGGGGCGAGCAGGAAACCAGCTGGGAACTGGAAGCGATGTGAGGACGATTCGTCTTGGATGCCCCAGCCATCCAGTGCGATCGGCTCGCTTCCGGAATTTGCGATGTCCACCCATTCGCCGTTGCGGTTGCGGGCGTCATCGCCGGGGGCGTCATACTCGAGCCCACTGATGCGCGCGCCGGTGCGCATGGTCGGTCCGCAAGCGTCGGGCTGCCATCGGCCGATCCGCTGCTGGAAGGCGGTTGCCTCGGCAGCCTTGAACTCGGCCCGCAGTGAGTGCCCGGAGCTGAGTGCAAGGGCCATTCCTTCGGTCACGAGTTGCTGGTTGATGAGGGTGCCGTCCTCGGCGTATACGTAGCGCAACAGGCGGCCGAACCGATCCTCGTCGCTGCCCGCCAGCCGAACCCGGTTTCCGGCCAATTCGGCGGCGCGCGTTTTCGCCTGGGAGTCGAAACACTCGTGGCGTTCCGGGGTATTGATACCGAGTAATCGCACTTCGATCTCCTCCGAGTCGAGTTCGACCACCAGTGAGTCTCCGTCTAGCACTCGGATCACCGGCACCGAGTGGGCCGGATCCGGCGGGGTGGGAGCGGTTGTCCCGTCACACGCCAGCAAAATCAACGCGAGGGCGACAACCAGCACGGTCCATTGCATAGTCGGGACGATATCGTCCCGGTCGAGCGGAGCAGGCCATCCGACGGACGCGAGAACACCAGGTCCCGGCCGCGCTCCGGCCTTAGAGGGACCAGACCCCCATCACGGGGTTGTGGTTGTTGCCCCATACGTAAGAGGAGCCTTTTGGTCCGCCGAGGGTGTCCGAGTACCAGCTCACGCCGTCCAGGTGGTACCCGATCGTGGAGCTGCCGTCTCCGTCCCAATCACCGGCGAACACCGCGGCTCCGGCCGGAATGGCGGGCTCGAGGATGAGGGTGGCCGGTGACCACCCGGGGTCGTTGCTGGCACGGGTGATCAGCTCACCGGTCCCGGGCCGGAATACGGCCGGGGTGTCGATGCCGTCTCCGTTCCAGTCACCCGACAGCGGGACATCGCCGGCGGTACCGAAAGGAAAGAAGACATCGGCGATGCCAAACGTGTTGCTGTTGCGGAGGTAGAAGGTCGCATCTGACGGCCGATAGATTCCGATGGTTTCGATGCCATCGCCGTTCCAATCGCCGCACACCGGAAGGTCGCCTGGGATGCCGTAATAGATGGAGATGTCGGCGGTCCCGAACGTGTTGGTCTGGCGCAAGTACAGGAAGCCGCTCGTTTCCCGGTACAGCCCGGGGGTGGAGATCCCGTTGCCGTTCCAGTCGCAAGCCATTGGGATGTCGGCCGGGATTCCGTAGTAGAACCCACGCCCGTCGTCGAGTGTCCAATAACCCGAGCCCGGGTCCTGCATGGCGAAGCGGTCCGCCCTGACCGGTTCGATGGCCAGCTGGTATCCCCCGTCGGCGTCGCCGACCACTTCCAGACTGACACCGGCGACAATGTCGGTCTCTCCCACCGTGAGAACATGCCCGTAGCTGTTGCCGTCGTCACGCTCGGGGATCTGCTCACGAAGTGTGCCGGCGCAGAAGTACGTCGATTCGCACTCGTGGCGGACTTCGTGGACGGTTACTCCATGGGCCGACGGCCGCCCGTCGTATTCGTGGTCGACCCGGGCGTCGAGCACGAAGTAGTCGCCCGTTTCCTCCCCGGGGATGGCGAACAGCTGAATTCCGGGGTCGCCGACCGGCCGCAGGTCGATGGAGGTGGCGGTGCCGTCGTAGAAAGCCACTTGGTCGGGATCCACCCAGCCGGCCGCGTAGCGGTTGATGCCGAGGGTGGCGTATGTCCCGAAGCCGCCGCTCATGAGGTCGATCGGGTTGTCGTACTCGGAGGGCCCGGTGAACGAGTGGGGCCAGTAGATGGCGTGGCCGAGCTCGTGAGCGGAAACCGCGATCGAGTAGCTGAACACGCCGTTGTACGTGACGAGGGCATAACGTCGATTGGCGGGGGAGAGGCTCTGAGTGCTGTAGCCGGGGCTTCCGGCCCCGCTCCAGCCCGGTTCGTCGGTGATGATGAACACGCCGTTCGCACCCGAGGGTGTTGACGCATCCAGCACCGCTTGCACGCAGTCGTCGCCGTCTTCGCCGGCAATCGTCACGGTGCCGCCGGCCTCGAAATAGAGGTCGTATTGCCCGGTCGACATCCAGCTGAATACCGCTGCGATCTCGTCATTGAGGATTTCGACCGCGCCGGCGACGTCACCCACCGAGCCGTCGAGCGCGGTGTCACACACCCATACCCGCCAAACGTCGGTGCCCGTGCTGTAGCGGGAGACGTCGTCGTAGTGGTTGATCAGGCCGTTCGGATCGGCGCCGTAGTCGTCTGCCGCCAGAGCACCCGGGGCGACGAAGAGCAGTCCGGCGAGAACCATCGCTGAGACGGTTGATACCTTGCGCATCCTCATTCCCGTGTGGTCGGCTCGGCCCACGATATCCCGAGAAGGGAATGGGACGGTGCCACCCTGGCTAGTCACCACCGCCGACGTGTGCGGGAGGCCCGCACAAGGTCCGGCCGGTGCGTCGGCTCGGCGAGGTACTCCCAGATCGCCTCGGGCGTCGCCTGGATCGTCGTGCTGCGGTGGATCTTCGCCATTGTGCCTGCCCTCATCGGTTCGGGTAACCGAGTGTTCTGCCAGCACGGTGGGTGCGAGCCGGGTGGGGCTGGGCTATCTGGCGCTCCTTGGGGCCCTGGCCGCGTTCGGATTGTGGAGGGCAACGGAGACCGTGGCCGGCGATGGACGTCTCAAGGCCTCGGCCAATGACGGGAGGCTGGTGGCCGGTTGGCTGATACTGACCGCCTCGATCCTGATCCCGGTGACCATCATGGTCCTCGCCTTCCCGGACTTCAATGGAGCCTGAGCTCGGTCAGCCGCCAGCCTCAACCGGCGTGAAGGTCCTCGGCTACCTGCTTGGCCCACATACGCACGCGGTCGGGATCTCGCCAGTCGCCGGCTTTCTCCTTTGCCATTGCCGCGGCGGGGAAACCCTTGGCATCGGCAGATATCCGCCCACCGAAGGTCACGTGGCCCCGGGCGTGAGACTGCCGCATGACGTTCTTGACGAGGCGGACCGGTGGGATGTCCTGCTTGGATGCTGAGTCGTCCAGCGGCCCGCTGCTGAACAACCACACCGGCATCGATGCCAGAGCCCGCTTGTACCGCTTGACGAACCACCGGGCATCCTTGTGCCAGCGGGTCGAGTAGAGGGCACCGCCGACGACGATTGCGTCGTAGGAAGCGATTTCGCGCACCGTCCGGGCCGGCATCACATCGACATGGGCGCCGCTGCTCTCGAGCTCGGCGCCAACCATCTCGGCGATGCCCTTCGTTCCACCCATCTTCGACCCATATGCCACGAGAACATGCACGGTACCCTCCGTCGTCTCTGCCACCAGCTTGCGGGCAAGATGGTGAGAATGTCCAGGGCCAATGGTCGGTTGTTGCCGGGGCTTTGCGCCGGGGAGTCATCGGGCCGGGCTAGGACCCGGTCGATGCCACCGCAGCCTCGAACCGGCCCACCCACATCGAATACTCGCTCGGCCCGGAGTCGTTCTCCAGGTTGACGAACAAGTAGCGATCGGCACGCCGATAAACCGCGACGGTGTCGTCTCCGTCGCCATCCCAGTCGCCGGCCACGATCCGATCACCGGGCATGCCGTAGTAGAACTGGGCGTCCGCCGGGCCTGAGTCGAGAGAATTCCGGTAATACACGAGGGCAGTGGTAGGCCGGTGCATGCCGACCGTATCGATCCCGTCACCATCGAAGTCGCCGGCGAAGGGTGCGTCGGTAGCCACCCCGAAGGCATAGCTGTAGTCGGCGAATCCGGTGCCGAGCGAGTTGCGGACATACACCTTGCCGTCGCTCGGCCGGTAGATGGCAAGCGTGTCGCACCCATCACCATCCCAATCGCCGGCGAGGGGGATGTCGCCGCCGATGCCGTAGAAGAACTCCGATTCGGCGAAGTCAGTCCGGTTGCTGTTCGTGAGGTATACGAACCCGTTGGAGGGCCGGAACATGGCCGGGGTCTTGATCCCGTCGCAGTCCCAATCGCCCATGAGCGCAACGTCGCCGGGGATGCCGAAATAGAACGCATCGGAGACGCCACCACCCAGAACCGTCGGCCGATGGAACTGGGAACCGGCATCGACGAACGCAACCACTTCGCGGCCCTCGGCGGCTCCTCGGGCAACCATGAGGTGCTCGTATGAGCTGATGGCGGCACCGTCTGGGGTGTGGAGCTCGAAATGCAGGTGCGAGCTGGTCCATTCGGCGTTGCCGGAGTCGCCCACCCAGCCGATCAGCTGGCCTGCCTCGACATGAACGCCTCGGTCCAGCCCGGGCATGATGCCCCAGCCGCGCCCGTCGTCGGTTCCGGGGGTGTCGTTGTTGAGGTGGATGTACATGCTCGACCAGCCGTCGTCGTGCTCGATCTCCAGGGCGCAACAGGTGCTCGAGACCCATCCGATCGTGCCGGAGGCGGCAGCCACCACCGGGACCATCTTGTCGGCGATGATGTCGGTGCCTTCGTGGGTGCGGCCGCCCGAACGGGGTGCGCCGAAGGTGTTGGTGTAGTGGTTGGCGCCGTCCACCGGGAAGACGAGCGGGTAGATCCCGTTGACGGCGGGAGGGGGCAGATCGGCGGCGGTGGCCGCGGGGGGAGGGGCCGCCAGCACTGCGGCGAGCACGGCAACGGCCGTGACAAGGCGAAGCATGCGGGAGAGACTACGCATAGTGGTCATCTCGGACCAAACGGGATTTTCTCAATGAGTCGCCTGGCCCATGGGAGGAGTGCGATGGGTGATTGGGGTGGCCAGACTGGGCGTATGAGTGCGACGACGATTCGGGCCGTTGGTGGAGATGAGTGGCCGGCGTGGCGAGATCTCCGTCTCCGTGCGCTGGCGGAGGCACCGGAGGCTTTCCGAGCCACCCTCGACGAGGAACAGCGACAGTCCGACTCATGGTGGGCCCATCTCATCGGACACACCGTTGACGATCCGCGTGGTGGCTTGTGGATAGCCGAGAACGACGGTGAGGCAGTCGGGATGTTGTTCGGCCGGCTCAACCTGGACCAGGACCTGCTGAGCATCGGTGCTATGTGGGTGGTACCCGAGGCCCGTCGCCTTGGGATCGGGCAAGGATTGCTCGACGCCGCCCTTGAATGGGCTCGTGGAAAGGGCGCGAAGGAGGCCGAACTGTGGGTCACCGAGGGGAACTCGAGGGCTACGTTGTTTTATCGGCGATCGGGTTTCCAACCCACAACCGACACCCAGCCGTTGCGCGAGAACTCACCCCTCACCGTCCGCAGGCACATATCGGACCTCTAGCCAGCCGCAACGCACATAGAGCGGCATCGGGGTGCCCTACGACTTGGCCAGCGCCTCCAGGTACCCACTGAGCCAGCCGTCCTCGAGGTCTCCGAATTGCTCGGGAACGCCCGGCAGGGTCCAGAGATGAATCATCTCGTTGGTGATTGGGATGGTGATCGAACCCGCCGGGCAGTAGCCGAACGGCGAAGTGAGGCCGGTCAAGGCTGGGGGCGTGAGCCCGAAGCATACGTGATCGTGGGCGTGCCACACGGTGAGAGGTCCTCCCACGGCCGGTCCGGCCACCCCGACGTCGTCCATCTCGTACATGACGCCGATCAAGACCGGGCCGGTCGGGCCGACCGCGTAGATGAGGTTCTCGGGTCGCTGCGGGTCGAAGATGTGGCCGTCGTTCTTGTAGGCGGCGTTCTGTGCATGGAAATCCCGGCCGACGATGCCGTCGACGTCGTATCCGTCGATGGCCGCCACGGCGGGGTCCTGGTATTTGGCGACGGCGGCGACGGTCGCTGCATAGAGAGTGTCGGCGCTCGCCTGTTCGGCCGCGGTCGGCTCCCGATCCTCGCCGGGCGGCAGGAGCACGCCGGGTGGGGGCGACTCACCGAGGTGGTGTCCACCGGCGCCCGCCACGAAGGCGCCGATCCAGCCGGCCAGTCCGGTGAGCACGACCAGTGCGATGGCACCGGTGGTAGCCGCCAGCTGGCGGAACCGTCCCGGCTGCGACGGCATGAAGGCGATGGTGAGGGCGGTGAGCTCGATGAGCTTGGTGGTGATCCCGAGCTGATCGGGGGCCGACCCGGCCACGGAGGAGACCGCGTACCCGATGATCGATCCGAGCAGCACGAGCCTGGTCCACCGCCGCCACGGCCGGCCATTCATCAGCCTTCGAGCCACGAGGAAGAGGGCGGCGGCACCAGTGCCGTAGAGGGCCGTGTAGACCGACAATTCGTGGCCGAGAACCAGCCCGGCATGAATGGCGCTCGACAGCAACAACATCCACGCCAGCAGCCGGTGGAGTGGGCTGAGCGAGCGATACGCATCGATGGTCGCGACCGCCTTGGGCTTGCCGCCGCGAGCACCCCGGCGCAGCCACCACGCCCCCACCACCAGCAACACGGCGGTCACCACGCCGGCTTCGTGCTCGGGGATGACGTAGTAGAGCGGGCTGCCGATGTACTCGTCGACGGCGATCGACCGATCAACCAGGCCTTCGGAGTGGAAGAGGATCACGAGCGGCGCTCCTTACGGCGCTGACGGCGCGTCGGCCCGAGGCCGAACTCGGCCCGGACCTCTTGCCGTCGCAGAAGACGGATGATGACGATCGGCACCACAATTCGCGTGAGCGTTGGCACGAGTTCAAGGCCGCGCTTGGCCAGCGCCATGGCGAGTAGCAGGTCGATGGCTGCGAAGAAGAGCACGAAGCCCTCCAGCCAGATGACCGTCTTGCGGGCCCGGCGAGAACGGCGCACCACGCCCCGGGCCGCCAGGAGGGTGAACACTGCCGCGCCGGCGGTGAGCAGGACGATCGGGAACGCCAGCCCTCCGAGAGCAACGCCGGCAATGATTGCCTCGACGGTCGACATGACGGCGATTCCGCCTTGCACGAGCAAGAGGGTGCGGACCACGCCAACAATGCTGGTATCGATCTGTGGAGCTCGGTACGTCGTTTCCATGCCAACAGCATCGGCGAGCCGCATGAGGCGTCCATTGGGCCTGGATTAGCCGACGATGAGACTGCCGGTTCAGCGAGCCAGCGGGAGCTCTACCCGAAACGTGACACCAGGGTCATGAGTTTCGGCCGAGATCGAGCCGCCGTGGCTGAGCACGATTTCTCGGGCGATGGCGAGGCCGAGCCCGGCTCCGGCCGGGCTGCGAGCGGGATCGACCCGATGGAAGCGATCGAAGACCCTGGGGAGGTGTTCGTCGGGTATGCCGCCGCCTTCGTCCGACACTGCGATTGTGGCTCGGCCCTCCTGAGTCGACAGAGACATCGAGATGGTGCCGTCGCCGTGCTTGGCGCCGTTATCCAGCAGGATCCAGGCAAGGCGGCCGAGCGCCTCGTCATCGCCGAACACGACGGCGGGCTCGGGCGCTGCGATAGTGACCGGAATCCCGGAACGTTCGGCCCGGCGCACGGCGTCGTGCAGAACCACGGACAGGTCGACCGGGGCCCGCGGTACCGGCGCGGCCGCATCCGCCAGGGCGAGTGCGAGCATGTCGTCGACCAGGCGGGTCATGCGGTCGGCCTCGGTGGTGATGTCGTGCAGGGCCTCCCGGCGATCATCCTCATCGGCGTCCGGCCGATCGACGAGGAACCCGGCGTTGTTGCGAATCGTGGTGAGCGGGCTCCGCAGCTCGTGGGAGGCGTCGGCCACGAACTGGCGCTGAGCTTCGAGCGACTGGGCGAGGCGCGCCTGCGATCGCTCGAGTTCGGTGAGCATGGCGTTGAAGCTGGTCGTGAGACGCCCGACCTCATCCCGGCTCCGGTTGGGGGGGAGTCGGCGGCTCAGGTCACCCGTTTCTCCGATCCGGTCGGTTGTCTCTACGAGATCTTGGAGCGGCCGCAGCGCCCGACCGCTCACCAGCCAGGCCACGATCGAGGCGGCGATGAGGGTGATGATGCCGGTTATCCACAACACCGCTCGCAGGCCGGTGACCTGCTCGTCGACGAACGCCGTCGATTGAAGAGCCACCACCACGCCCATCGGTTCATCGTCCTCGGCCAGCCAGGGACTGGCATGGATTCGCACCTGCGCTCCCTCACCCAGTGTGAGTACCGCGGTGGAGGCGCCGGTCTGCTCCGCCTCGATGATGACCGACGCGGGGATGCGTACGGGCGTTCCCGTCAACCCGCCGGTGGCATACAAGACGGTGCCATCGGAATCCACGACTTCGACGAAGACCTCTGTGCTCTGCCGGGGGTCGACCAGGCCTAGTGGCTGGGCGGCTGCCACATCCTGGCGGGAAAGGCCTCCGAGCCCGGCAACGGTTTGTTCGGCAAGGACCTGCAGGTCTTTTTGCTGATCGGTCGGGGCGCTCTGGCCGACGAGAATCCCCAGCAGGATCCCAAACCCGAGCATGGCGACGGCCGTCACGGTGGCCCCATAGAGAGCCAGGCGGGCCCGAATACGCATTACTTGAGCACGTAGCCGGCGCCGCGCACGGTGTGCAGTAGCGCCGGAGCGTCGTCGGTCTCGATCTTCTGACGGAGGTATCGCACATAGACATCGACCACGTTGCTGGTGGTGTCGGTGTCGAGGTCCCAGACCGCCTGGCGGATTCGCGAACGCGACAGCACGATGCGATTGTTGCGTAAGAAGTACTCGAGCAGGGAGAACTCGAGTGCCGTCAACTCGATGGCGCGGTTTCCCCGGTGGACCTCCATCGCATCCACGTCCATGACGAGATCGGCGTACTGGAGCATCGGGCGATTCTCTGGCCGGGAACGGCGCAGCAGCGTCCTGACTCTGGCCAGCAGCTCTTCGTGAGCGAACGGTTTGACGAGGTAATCGTCGGCTCCGGCGTCGAGGCCGGTCACCCGGTCGGGCACGGTGCTGCGGGCGGTGAGCATGAGGACCGACACGTCGTCTCCGGCCGCCCGCAGCCGCCGGCAGACCTCGATCCCGTCGACACCCGGCAGCATGAGGTCGAGGACGATCAGATCCGGAGGCTGGGAGCGGACGAGCTCGATAGCGCTTGCCCCATCGTGGGTGACGGTCACGTCGTAGCCGTCGTACGTGAGTGACCGGCGGACGGAGGCCGCGATCAGTTCGTCGTCGTCCACCACCAGGATGCGGGCTTGGTTCATACTGCTCATGATCGTCAGCTTCGTCCCCGGCCATTAGAGCACGATGAGGGGCGCCCGTAGGGCGCCTGGGCAGTTTGCTTCGCTAACTGCTGGTAGATGACGCCATCCTGGGAACGCCTGCTGCCATCCTGGGAACGCCTGCGGCGTTCCTTGGCAGTTTGCTCGCAAACTGCTGAGCATGCCCGGCGCGTCCTAACCTCACAGACATGCCAACCGTCCAAGTGAATGGAAGAGAGCTCCACTACGCCGAAGCCGGCGCAGGTCCATTGGCTGTTCTCATCCACGGCTACCCGCTCGACCACACCTTGTGGCTCGACCAGCTGGTCGGGCTGGCGGACATTCGACGGGTGGTAGCGGTCGATCTACCCGGCTATGGCATATCGGAGCGGGTGACCGGTGCTCCTCTCACCATGGACGGGCTCGCCGACGACGTGGCCGGACTCATCGAAGCCCTCGAGTACGAACAGGCCGACATCGTCGGCCTGTCTATGGGCGGGTACGTGGCGCTCGCATTGTGGGAGATGTATCCGGCCGCCATCCGTTCGCTGGTGCTCGCCAATACGAGGGCGGGCGCGGACTCCGAGGAGGGTAAGGGGGGCCGCGAGGCACAAGCGCAGGCGGTGGTCGCCGAGGGTCGGGCTCCGCTGGCTGCCAAGCTGGTCGGGGCGTTGCTGGCTCCGGCTCACGACCTGACGGCTGCTGCCCGGTTGCGCACCATGGTGGAGTCGGCACCGGTCGAGACGATCGTTGGCTCATTACGCGGGATGGCCGTCCGGCCCGACCGGACCGAGCTACTCGCCACTATCTCGGTACCAACCCTGGTGATCTCCGGCGAAGAGGATGCTCTCATTCCGCCGCTCGACTCCCATGAGATGTCCTCGGCGATCCCGGAATCAGAGTTCTTCGTCATCCCCGGGGCCGGTCACCTCAGTCCCATCGAGCGCCCGGATGCGTTTACGGAAGCCCTGCGCGGCTTCTGGGAGTGACTCGGGTCGTCCGTAGTTGGCGAGTCCACCCTCGACGTGGCGCGGATAGCTGAGAGCGGTCAGGTCGTGGTAGGCAGCCATGTACCGGCCCTGCTGAACGTCGACCCTGGCCAGCAGGACGCCGCCGAGGATGAACAGCACTGCCAGGCTGGCCACCGCCGGACGGCTGCTGCCGAACGCAGCCACTGCCCCGGCGAATAGCAGAGGTCCGATGATTGCTCCCAACCGGGCAACCGCAGTGAAGAACCCGAAGAACTCTCCGCTCTGTGATGCCGGGGCCAGGTTGGAGTAGAGGCTGCGGCTGAGTGCCTGGCTACCGCCCTGCACGATGGCGACCGCCCACGCCAGGAACCAGAACTCGATGACGGTGTCCAGGAAGTAGCCCCAGATGACAATCCCGGTGTAGACGATCAGGGTCAGCAGGATGGTGCGCTTGGTGTCGAGTCGCTCGGCCAGGCCCTGCACTCGGCGGCCGAAGATGGCGGCCGCAAGCAGGGAGGCGGCCACGACCGCGCCCAGCAGGCCGAGGATGGTCCCGAGCTCAGCAGTGCGCACCGGCGGCAGTACCTCGATCTGGCCGATCGCGATGACCGACCCGCTGGCCTCCGGGTTCGAGGTCGACCGGCTCACCAGGCTCAGTGTGTGGGTCCCCTCGGTTTCGGCCTCGAACTCTTCGGGAACCTCGAAGCGCACCGTCGGCCGGTAAGCGTCGATGACGACCGGCTCACCGTCCTCGAGCAGCGCAGTCCCGTCCATGAGCACATCCCAGGTTCCGTGGTCGGCGCCCTCGGAGTGGTTGAGGGTTATCCGCTGGCCGTTGAAGGGTATGTCGATTCGTGACCCGGCGGCGGCAGCGGCGACATAGTCGGAGCGGGCCCCCGCCGGGAGATCGTCCTTGCCGATCACCTGCCAGTCTCCTGTCGTGATGAAGGCATCGATGGTCGAGTTGTACTCGCCTTCGCCGACAAATGCCCCAGCCGGCGCGAAGGCAGGGTCGGGCCGTCCAACGACGTCCCGGTCGAGCGAGTACGCGGCCGCGATGCCGAGTGCGGGAACGGCGACGATGTTGACCATGAGCAGCGTGAGGAGGTGCCCGCGCCGTGGTGACGTCCCGTCGGTCACCGCACCGAACATGAGCGTGAAAGGGATGCCGACAAACTGGACGAGCACCAGGGCCCCCACCAGCTCGAGTGTCCCGAACCCGAGCTCGGCGCCGTACACAACCGCCAGCGCGATGACGGTTCCGATGCCGTTGTCGTACAGCAAGAAGGCGAACAAGAACTTGGTGAGCTCCCGGTAGCTCTGGATGTTTCCAAAGGTGGTGCGGAGCCGTCCAAAGCTGGTTCCAATCACCGATGTCCCGCGGGCGAGCTTGGCGGCGGCGGCGGGAGGCTCGGGGAGCCGGCGAAGCAGCGGGATGGAGAACAGGGCCCACCACACGGCGACAGCAACGAATGACAAGCGGACGCCGAGGTTGTCTTCGTCTGGCAGGGTCAATATCAGTCCAACCGCAATCACCAGGAGCAGCCCACCGCCGAGATAGCCGTAGGCGTAGCCGCGGGTGGATACCCGGTCCTGGTCCTCTTCCACGGCCACGTGGGGCAGCAGGCTGTCGTAGAACACGTTGGCCAATCCGAAGCCGAGTCGACCAACGATGAACAGGCCTCCGGCGAGCTGCCAATCACCCGTGCTCACCAAAAACAGGCTGCCGGTGGCGGCCACGCCCACCAGGGTGAAGAAGGCGAGCAGGTATTTCTTACCCCGCATCACGTCGCTCATCGTCCCGACGATGGGAGCGAGCACGGCTACCAAGGCCAGGCTGATGGCGATGATGATGGCCCAGTAGGCGGCAGCGGTGGCCGGGCTGGCGAGGCTGGTGCCGGCTACGTCGACGAAGTACGTCGGAAGCACTGCCGCCAGCACCACCACCGCGAACGCCGAGTTTGCCCAGTCGTAAAGCGACCAGGCGTGCACTCGTTGGTTGTATTCGGCCCGTTTGAGCCCGGCAGTTCTCCGCCCCACGCGGTCGCCCTCTCAGCTACTCCGGTGGCCATGGTAGACGGTCACGCAGGGTGGTTCGCCGCCGGGCCGACTCGTCCCCGGGACGCGACCGTCAGTCGTGGGTACCGGCGTCGGCTGCTCGCGCCACCCGGCGTCCCTCTTCGACGTCGACCCTTCGCAGCAGCAGGCCCCCGGCGATGAAGAACACGATGATGGCCAGGACGGCGGGCCGGCTGGATCCGAACGCCTGCACTGCGCCGAAGAACACGAGGGGGCCGATGAGAGCGGAGAACTTCGACATGATCGAGAAGAACCCGAAGAACTCGCCGCTTTGGGAGGTAGGCGACATGGCGGCATACAGGCTGCGACTGAGTGCCTGGCTGCCACCCTGGACGGTCGCAACCATGAAGGCCAGGAACCAGAACTCGATGACAACGTCGAGGATGAAGCCCCACACCGCGATGACCGAGTACACCACCAGCGACAGCAGGATCGTGTGCTTGGTGTCGAACCGGTCGATGATTCCGCCCATCAGCCGCCGGCCGGGTCCGAAGGCGAAGGCCAATCCGATGGCTTCGACGATTACCAGCAGGCCGAGGATGGCGCCGAGGTTGGACGTGCGAGTCGGGTCGAGCACTTCGATCTGTCCGATGCCCATGACCGAGCCGCTCCGGTCCCGGCCGAGATTGCGGAAGTTGACAAGGACCAGCTCATGCTCACCGGGGGCGCCGACGTCGATGCGGGCGACTTCTTCGAAGCGTTCTTTGCTGTTGTAGCCGTCGATGGTGAGCCCGTCTTCGCCGGTAGGTTCGGTCAGGTCTGGTTCAAAGCCGTCGATGGTGAAGCCGTCGATCTCAGTGGGCTCGAGCCCGTCGACGAGAACCGAGAAGCTGCCGCCGTCGGGTCCGGCCCGGTAGGTGACCTCCACCTCCCGGCCGGTGAACGTGAACCGCAGCTGACTGCCGGTGGCTTCGACGAACCCGTAGTCGCGGCGAGCGCCGGTTCCCAGCTCAGCTTGGGTTCTCAGCTCCCAGGCACCGGCGGGGAGCACGCCGAAAGAGTCAACGCCGTATTCACCCTCACCGACGAATTCGCCGGCGGTCTCGAACGCGGCGCCGGGGCGGCCGACCGTGTCGGCATCGAGGCCCCGGGCGCCGATGATCCCGACCAGGGGGAGGGCGACGAGGTTGAACACGATGAACGCCAGGTAGGTCCTCCGGCGCGGCTCGTCCCGGTCCGGGATCCGGCCGAAGATGAGCGCGAAGGGGATGCCGACGAACTGCACCAGGAGGAGCGCCAGGATGAGTTCGGTGGCGCCGAAGCCGAGCTCGGCGCCATAGATGGCGGCCACGCCGATAATGGTGCCGATCCCGTCGTTGTAGATGAGGAAGGCGATGAGGAAGCGAAACAGCTGCTTGAAGCGCCGGATATCGGAGAGGGTGGCTTTGAGTCGGCCGAAGCTCACCGACAGGATTGATTCACCCTCCGCCAGTTCTTCGGTGTCGGAAGGAGGCTCTGGTACCCGCCGGATGATGGGTATCGAGAACACTGCCCACCACACCGCCACCGACAGGAACGACAAGCGGGCGCCCCCTTCGGGACCGATGATGAAGATCATGGCGGCGTTGACGGCAAGGAGCAGCCCCCCACCGAGATATCCGGTGGCGTAACCGCGGGTGGAGACCCTGTCCTGGTCTTCCTCGCGGGCGACATGGGGGAGGAGGGCGTCGTAGAGGACGTTGGCGGCCCCGAATCCGACCCGCCCGACGATGAACAGGATGGAGGCGAGCAACCAGTCGCCCGAACCGACGAACACGAGCAAGCCGGTGGACACCACCCCGAAGCCGACCGCGATCGAGAGGAATTTCTTCTTGCCTCGCCGGATATCGGAGATGGTGCCGAGAATGGGCGAGATGATGGCGACGATGAACAGCGCGATGCTCAGCCCGGCGGTCCAGTAAGCGGTGGCCACCGCCGCGCTCGGCAGCGTGTCGCCCGCTACCTGGCTGTAATAGATGGGAAGAACCGCCGCCAGAATGGTGGTGGCGAAGGCCGAGTTGGCCCAGTCGTACAGCGTCCAGGCACGGATCCGTCTCTGATACTCGGCTTCGTCGATGCCTTCGTACGCCGGCTTATAGGTCACGAAGTGAGAGGGTAGGCGATGAGAACGCGTCGCGTCCGTGGGAGCCGCTTGGTAGCACAGGTCGGTTTCTCCCCCCGGAGAGTCCCGGCAGTGTCGATACGCTCGCCTGACCGATAGCCTCGCTCCTGATGAGACCAGTGTTTGTTTTCGGGCTCGGCCTGGCCCTCGTGATGGTGGCGTGTGGCGGTGACGACGGCACCGCCACCACCGACCTCCCATCGTTGCCGGCCACCACCACAACCACCTCGGTGAGTACGACATCTAGTTCCTCTCCTCCCGCGGCCACGACGACTACCACGACCCTGGCGCCGCTCCAGGGCGTCGATGTGGAACTGGTCGCCGATGGGTTCGACTCGGCGGTCTGGGTTGGCCCCGACCCGGGAACGGGCGGGCTTCTGGTCCTCGAGCGCCGGGGCCGGATTCTCGGCATCGACGGCGGCGTGCGGTTTGATATCGATGCCCGGGTGGGCTCGGGAAGCAGCGAACAGGGCTTGCTCGGTCTGGCGTTTCATCCCGACGATGCAGATAAGTTCTATGTCAACTACACCGACACCGGCGGGGACACGGTGGTATCGGAGTTTCGGCGGGTCGACGGGGTGATGGACCCGAGCACCGAACGCGTGCTGTTCGAGGTCGCTCAGCCGGCGTCGAATCACAACGGCGGCAACCTGGAGTTCGGGCCGGACGGCATGCTGTACGTGGGCATGGGCGACGGCGGGGCCTCCAACGACCGGTTCGGAAACGGCCAGGACCCCTTTACCCGGCTTGGCTCCATGTTGCGCCTCGATCCGGCCCCGTCCGGTGACCTTCCCTACACGGTCCCCGCCGACAATCCGCTCGCCGGCGGAGAGGACGGCGATCCGCTGGTGTACGCCATCGGGCTCCGCAATCCCTGGCGCTTCACCTTCGACGGGGCGGCGCTGTACGTCGCCGATGTCGGCCAGGGAGACTGGGAGGAGGTAAGCGTGGTCCCGGCGGATCCCTTCTTCGCCGACAACTTCGGGTGGCCGGTGCTGGAAGGCTCGAATTGCTTCATGGCCAGCAGCTGTGACCGATCGGCCGGTACCACGGCCGATGGGTCCCCCGTTGACATGATCCAGCCGGTGGTCGAGTACTCCCATGCGGAGGGATGTTCCATTACCGGCGGTGTCGTAATGCACGATCCGACCATTCCCGAGTTGGATGGCTTCTACGTCTACGGCGACTTCTGTACCGGGTTTGTGCGCGGCTTCTTCGGTCCGGCGGGCACCGGCCAGTCCGAGCTCCTCACGGGTGTCGGCTCCATCAGCAGTTTCGGGGTGGATACCGACGGCAGCGTTCTCGTGGTCACCTTGAGCGGATCCATTTGGCGCATCGTTCCCCTGCGATAGGAGAGCCGCCACCCCGCCGCCCGTGATGAGAGAATGGCGCCATGGCGAAACCGCGAGCCGTCGTGACCCGGCGTCCGCCCGGTTCTGCACTCGAGTCGATTGAATCCGAGGCCGCAGTGTGGCTGTGGGACGAGAACCGGCCGATCCCAACCGACCGGCTGGTCGAGGCAATCGCCGACGCAGACGGCCTCTATTGCATGCTCACCGACGCCGTCGGCGCGGGCCTGTTGCAGGCGGCTCCGAGCCTGCGGGTCGTGAGCACGATGGCGGTCGGCGTAGACAACATCGATCTGGCCGCCTGCACTGCCCGCCAGATTCCCGTTGGCCACACGCCGGACGTGTTGAACGAAACCACCGCCGATACGGCGTTTGCCCTCCTGATGGCCGCCGCCCGTCGGCTCGGCGAAGGGCGTGATTATGTTCGCGCCGGCAAGTGGGATCAGTGGGAGCCAGAGCTATTGCTCGGCCACGATGTGAACGACTCAACGCTCGGGATCATCGGCCTCGGCCGGGTGGGGCGGGCCATCGCTCGCCGGGGCCTCGGCTTCGGCATGCGGGTGCTCTATTGCGGCCGTCATCGGCAGCCGGCCATCGAAGCAGATCTCGGTGTCATCCACCGCGACCTCAATGCCCTGCTTTCCGAGAGTGACCACGTCGTGGTTGCCACCCCCCTCACGACCGAAACCGAACACCTCATCGACGCCGCCGCCCTCGCTCGAATGAAACCGACCGCGACTCTCGTCAACATCTCACGGGGCGGCACGGTCGACTCTGAGGCACTGGTCGATGCCTTGCAGTCCGGCCAGATCGCGGCCGCCGCCCTCGATGTCACCGACCCCGAACCAATCCCGGCCGACCACCCGCTGGTCGGCCTCCCCAACTGCTTCATCATTCCCCACCTGGGAAGCTCGAGCCGTCGAACCCGGGAGGCAATGGCCGACCTGGCGACGGCCAACCTGCTGGCAGGCCTCCGGGGAGACCGGCTCCCGGCCTGCGCCAACCCCGAGGTCTATGGCAAAGCCTCGCCCTCCCCGCCGGACTGATCCAATCGGCCGGAGCGGGCCGGATACGACCTAGCGGGCGTCGAACCAAGTATCGAGGAGCTGCTCGTATTCCTCCTTGGCTTGTCGCGACTTGCTGGTCGGCATTTCGAGGGTGACCCGAGGGCCGGGAAACGCGAAAAAGTCTCCCGAACCGTAGGCGGCCATGCCTTCCCCCACCTCGACATAGCAGAAGCCGGCGCCGTCGAATCCGCGCGGCTTCGGCTGGTTCGCAATGTCGGCTGCGATGGCGGCAGCCACCACCTGGGCCTGGCCCTCGGCGAACACCCCTGCCTTGGGCAGCAGCATCGAATTGAGCAACCTGACCGACGTCACATCACCGATCGCGAACACGTCCGGGTAGCCGGTCTCGAGGGTATCGACGTCCGAGAGGATCTCGAGGGTTTGGGGGTGCACCGGCACGTACCCGGTGGCGTCGGTCAGGCCGCAATCGGTGACAACCGAGGGAGCCCGATGCGGGGGAATGCCGACCAGAAGATCGTATGGCACCGCCTCGTCGCCGAAGTAAATGGCTCCGGAGCCCGCATCCACGCGGGTAATCGCACGTTGTGGGAAGTAGCCGATGCCGCGTTCCTCGAGCATCGCCTCGAGCGCATCCCCCACCGCCTGGCCGGCAACCGCCATCGGCTGGGCCTCGGGCGTATACAGAGAAAGCTCGGTCCGGTCCCGAATCCCGCCGGCGCGGATCGAGGATTCGATGAGCATGGCGGCCTCGTAGGGCGCGGCCGGGCAGCGGAATGGAGCTCCCGCAACCAGGACCACGATCCTGCCGCCGTCGAATGCTCGGAGGGCGGCCTGCAGACGGGCGGCACCGGCGGCCTCATACAGGTTGTGGGCTCCGTCGTCGAAGCCGGGGACCGATCCGGGCGCCAACTCGGCTCCCAGGGCAATCACCACGTAGTCGCCGGACATCTCGCCGGCATCGGTGACCACCGATCTGGCAGCCGGATCGAACTCCTGGACTTCGCCGTGAAGAACCTCGATTCCCTCACGTTTCAGGGTCTCCATCCGGCGTTCGATCTGCTCGGGATTGTCTCTTTCTCCCGTCATCAGCCACAGGTACGAAACGTAAAGCGAGAAACTGTCACGGCGCTCGAACACCACGATCCTGTGTTCCGACGGGAGGAGACCTCGCAGATGGTGGGCCACCGTCAAGCCGCCCCACCCGCCTCCCAAGATCAGGACCGTCTTGCCTTCCATCAGATCACTCTCGGGGGGAATCAAGGACTCCATTCTGTCCACGCCGGTTCCCAGACACTAGGGGCGAAGGACTTATGATGGCACTCGACGTCCTAGTCGGCGGTTTGCAGGCCTAGGGTCCCTGGATGCGCGTCGCCGTCTACAGCAGTCGTCCCCACGATGAGCGATATCTGAGCCGGGCGAACCAGGCCGCCGGGCACGAGCTCGTGTTCCTCGAAGCACGCCTGCGGCCCGAAACCGTCAAGCTGGCCGATGGGTTCGACGCCGTCTGCGCCTTTGTCAACGACGATCTGGGAGCGCCGGTGCTGGAAGCGCTCAACGACCTGGGCATCAGCCACATTGCACTCCGCAGCGCCGGCTTCAATCATGTCGACCTGGCAGCCGCCGCCCGGCTCGGGTTCACTGTCGCCCGCGTTCCCGCCTATTCGCCACACGCCGTAGCCGAACACACCGTGGCGATGATGCTGGCCCTCAACCGGCAGATCCACAAGGCCTATACCCGGGTGAGGGACGGTAACTTCGCGCTCGACGGGCTGCTCGGCTTCGACCTGTTTGGACGCAACGTGGGCATCATTGGGACCGGCAAGATCGGCGAGCGGGTCGCCATCATCATGTCCGGGTTCGGGTGCCGCATCCTCGCCTACGACCCCTATCCAAACCCCGCCTGCGTCGAGCTCGGCGTCGAGTACGTCGAGCTGCTCACCCTGTTTGGCCAGTCAGACATCGTGACCCTCCATACGCCGCTCACACCCGAGACCCACCACCTCATCGATGGCGACTCGATCTCGATGATGAAGGAGGGGGTGATGATCGTAAACACCAGCCGGGGTGCCCTGGTCGACACTCAGGCCGTGATCGACGGGCTCAAGTCGAGGAAGATCGGGTATCTCGGCCTCGACGTGTACGAGGAAGAGGGGGATCTGTTCTTCGAGAATCTCTCGGATCGCATTATCACCGACGACGTCTTCTCCCGGCTGCTCACCTTCCCCAATGTCATCATCACCGGGCATCAGGCGTTCTTCACGGCCGAAGCGATCACTGCGATCGCCGAGACCACGATGCTGAACCTGACGGCTTTCGAGACCGGCGTCGCCTCTGGAAATGAACTCGACCTCGGCGGCGACTGATGGCTAGTTGCCGCCAAGAAAGCGGGCGTAATACTCCGGCCACGGCTCCAGGCTCTCCTCTTCGGCCTGGGACTTCATGGCGCCCCACAGCAGGTAGACGATCTCGCTGCGAGTGAGCTCGCGGCCCACGTGAGTTGGGAGCCGGTCCTCGAGATGCTCGGCGTACCACAGAGCCCATTCGGGATCGAATCCGTCGGTGGCACGGAACACCTGATGGTGGGCCTCGCCGGTTTGTTCGAGAAGGTCGGCCAGCTCGTGCATGCCGCCAGCCTACGTCGGGGCCCCGGGTGTGGCACCATGCGGCAGTGTCCGATCCCTACTACCGTGCCGATCTGGCCCGCGTCCACCATCTCGGCTTCCGATTCCATGCCGACCGGTGCGCCTCGGGGATTCTTCAGCTGCTGGAGCCCGTGCTGGCGCGGCGGGGCGTGGTCCTCGAGCTCGGATGTGGCAGCGGGTTGCTGACCCGCCACCTGGTTGACGCCGGCCACCGGGTCGTCGCCACCGACGCATCTCCCGCCATGTTGGAGCTGGCGGCCGGGTATGTTCCCGAAGCCGCGGAGATTCGCCGAATCACGCTTCCCGACGATCCCTTGCCTGAAGCCGACGCGGTGGTCTCGGTCGGGCACGTCCTCAGCTATCTACCGGATGAGGCTGCCGTCGAGCGGGGCCTGGTGGCAGCCGCCGGTGCCCTTCGGCCCGGTGGCGTGCTCGCCATCGACCTGTGTGACCTCGAATACGGGCGACGTGAACCCGGCTCCATGCTCGGTCGGATGAGTGATGACTGGGCGATCGTGCTCGACATCTCGGTTCCCGCGTCGGACCGGCTGGTGCGGGCGGTGGCGACGTTTCTTCCCAACGACGACGGCAGTTGGCGCCGCGACGACGAAGTGCACGAGAACGTCCTCATCGATACCTCCCGAGTGCCGGGGTTGTTGGCGGACCATGGACTCACGGCCGAGGTCGCTGCCTCGTTTGGCCAGGAGACTCTGCCGGATGGATTGATGGCCGTTGTCGGGCAGCGGGTGTCGTGACAGGGGCGGGCTGGTATGGGGCGTATGAACGGTCGGCGGAGATCTACGACGTTCTCTATTCCCCGATGGTGGATTACCGCGCCAATGCCGAGCGCATCCGGCAGCTGGTGGCGGAGAGAAACCCGGCGGCCGCCACGCTGCTCGAGGTGGCATGCGGGACCGGCGCCTACCTCGAGCCACTGGCGGCTCACTACGACGTTACCGGCCTCGATCTGTCGCCGGCCATGCTCGCTCGCGCCCGGAGCCGGCTGCCGAATGTCGAACTCATCGAGGGCGATATGTCGGACTTCGATCTGGCTGCGACCTTCGATGTTGTGGTCTGTCTCTTCTCGTCGATCGCCTACATCCAAACCCGCGCCGCCCTGCGATCGACCATCGCCTGCTTCGCTCGGCATCTTGCCCCCGGGGGCGTTGCGATCCTCGAACCCTGGTATCCACCCGACCGATGGCAGGAAGGCTACGTTGCCACCCTGAGCGCCCGCACCGACGAAATCGCGGTGAGTCGCGCCTCGACCTCACGCCGGGAGGGCCAACTTGTCACGATGACGTTTGCGTTCGCAGTGGCACACTCAAACGGCGAGGTCGAGACGTTCGTCGAGGAGCACATCACCGGCCAATTCACCGTCGAGGAGCATCTCGAAGCCTTCGCGGCGACCGGGCTTTCCGCCGAGTACGACCCGGACGGGCTCATTGGACGCGGGCTATACGTGGCGGCCCACGCCCAATAGCACCCCGACACCGAATCAGGGGTCTCCCTCATTGTGAAGCACCGCCGGTCGGCGCATGCTGTAGGGGTGAGATCAACCACCGGGAGGTAGCCATGTTTGTCGTCTTTGGACTGCTTGCCTCGCTCGTCCAGCTGCTGATTCTCGGCGCGATCGTCGTGTTCATCGTCAAGGCGGTCTCGGGCCGCAGGGGTGGACGATCGTCCGATACCGCGCCGGCAACCGTGAAACGCCTGCTGGTTTTCGGGTCCCTGTACGCGGCCCTGCACGTTGCTGCCTGGGGGGTGGCCGGCCTGGTGGCATTGGTGAGCGACGGTTCCGGTGATCGGGCCGAGCGGGCACCCGAACCGCTGGCGATGACCATCGTCGCCGCGCCCGTGCTGTTCTTGCTCGGCCGCTGGGTCTGGCGCACGCTGGCCGATCCGGCCGAGCGGGGAGCGGCCTTCAACATCTATTTGAACCTGACCCTGACTACCGCGCTGGCGGTGGTGATGATCAACGCCATCATGTCCGGAGATTGGCTGGTCGGCGACGGAGATTTCTCCAGCATGTCGCTCGCCTCGCTGTTGGTGTGGACGCCGATCGGGATCGGCCACTGGTGGTTGTGGCGCCGATTCCGCTCCCAGGTCTCCAACCTGCACGTCTACGTCGGCGCGATTGCCGGTCTCGGGGTGATGGCCGGCTACGGCGGTGCCCTGCTGGGACGCATCTTCGATCTACTGCTGGACTCGGGGACACGAGTGCAGCTGACGGCCGAAACCGATGCGGATGTTGCCAGCTGGGTGGTGGCATTCGCGGTCGGCGCGACGGTGTTCGGATGGCACTGGGTCGCGACCGGCATGCGGGAGCAGCGGGATGTCCTGTGGCATTCGTATGTGGTTCTCGTCGGTGTGCTTGGAGGCCTCATCGCCGCGGTGGTGGGTGCCGGTATCAGCCTGTTCGCCATTCTCCAATGGTGGCTCGGCGACCCCGAATCGGCCTCGGCCGTCCGTCACTTCCAAGACTTCATTCCCGCACTATCGGTGCTGGTCGTCGGGGGGATCATCTGGTTCTATCATCGGCGGGTGGTTGGCCCCCTGACGGGAGATCGCACCGAGGTCCAGCGGGTCTACGACCATGTGGTGGCGGCGGTGGGGCTGGTGACCGCCATGGTCGGGGTTGTCATTCTGATAATCGGATTCTTCGAGGCGGTGTTCCCCAACGACAACAGTATGGCTTCGGACGCCAACACCCTCCTCGGGGCCGCCACCACGCTGGCGGTGGGCATCCCCCTGTGGGCTCAGGCCTGGCGACGCATCAATGGGTTTCTGCGAACCGCCCCTGCGGTGGAGGCGGCATCGCCGACCCGGCGCAGCTATTTGTTCGGCATCATCGGCATCGCCGGGGTGGTTGCCGCCGTCTCCCTCATAACGCTGCTGGTCACCGTGTTCAACGGACTGCTTGGTGAGGATGGCGGGCAGCTTCGCAACGACCTCCAGGTGCCGGTGGCCCTGCTGTTCACCGTCGGGGCCGTCGCCGTCTATCACATCCTGGTCTTGAGAGAGGAGCGGGAAGACGTTCCGGCCGTCGAGCATCCCAAGCAGGTCGTCCTGGTCACCACCAGTGACACCCTCGCGGGCAAGTTGCATGAGATTACCGGGGCCCGGGTGACGGTGCTCCACCGCCTGGACGCCAACGGCGAAGCCGTCGACCCCGAGACGATTGCAGCCGCCATCCGTGAGGCGGCCTTTGACGACCTGCTGGTGGTGCCCGATCCCTCGGGCGCAGTGCAAGTGATCCCCTACCGGCGCTAAGCCGGCCGGAACAGAGCCACGGTGAGTCTGGTTGAATGACCCACCGAAGCGCGTATCAAGGAGTACCGAGTTGGCTACCAGTCACTACTGCCACGGGAAGTGGCGGTCGGGATCGGTCGGATCTTGCCCCCGTCACGACAAGCTTTCCAAGAAACAGACCAACGTCTACCGCGGCGTGGGCGACCCGGGCGGCCGCTCCGGAGCTGCCGAGGCTCCAGAGTCGGAGAAGTCTCCTCCGAAACCCGAGAAACCTTCCCCCAAGACTGACGTCTGAATCCTCCGACTAGTCGAGCGGTCCGTTCATAGATACAGGTTGACGTCCGCCTGCTCCAGGACGGCTATGAATGTGAAGTACTCGACGAGTGGCAAGTCGTCGAACAACAGATCTTCTCGCTTGACCTTGAAATGGGGCATCGAGGCTCCGCAAACGTAGATCTTGGCGCCGAGGCTCCGGAGCTGGCGCAGCTTCTGTTGGGGGGGCAGATGTCCGGTTTTGCTCATGCCGGCGGCCGCCAATCGACTGAATGGGCGCGACCAACCGCTCAACTTGGGCCGGAACCCACGGGTCAGCACCCGCACTGCTGGTCCCTGGAAGTAGAGATGAACCTCCATACCATTCAGCGCCGCGGCGAGCGCAAACCCCAGCGGCGAAAGCAGCTCCTCGAGTCCGTCTGCGGAGATCACCATCGCCAGGCTGGTGCCCGCCTCCTTGGCCGGTCCTTTCCTGATCGCGAAGCTTCGTCCCGAAGGGGTGACCTCTGAGGAGATCAGTTGATGGCCGGTCGACTGGCACCAGGCGGTGACATCTCGTTCGATCGGCTCGTAGTCGTCGGTTAGCAGCTCGAGGACCGCACCCTCCTTCAGGGTGAGCATTTCGGCGGCAGTGTCGAAAACGACATAGGTGCTAATGGTCTTGCCCCGGGCGTCTACCAGGGGCGTGGTGGTAATGGTCTCCATGCGGCAACCTCCTCCGGTAGCGACATCAGAGCAATCACACCAGATCGACGCGTCGGTTGCCTAGGGTCGTCCGGCTCTACGAGGTTTCGGACAACGCTTTGGGAGCTCACCCCTCGAGGATCCGGTTGGCTCTCTATTCGAGGTACAGGGTCTTGTCGCGTTCGACGACTTGGCGGCGCCCAAGCGGAAGTACGAGTGTGAGGGCCTTGAAGGCGGTGCCGAGGCCGGGGATCCTGGCAAACAGACCCTGAGGGCCGAGCACCATCCGCCCGGTCTTGACGTCGTACTTGGAGCCGTGCCAGGGACACGTCAGGCATCCGCTCTCGTCAATGGTCCCATCGGCCAGGTCGGCCATGAGGTGCCGGCACCGCCGGGTGACCGCAAACAACTCACCGTCGGCGTTGCCGACCGCGTACGCACCGGCCCCTTTGACGTCGCCCACCGTCAGCTCAGAAACCGGCCCGACTTCCACTTCGTTTGACATCAAATCCGCCCTCCCGGCCTGTGCGGCGCGATCCTACCGCTCCAGGTTCGGTTCGCTTGGCCCAGGACGAGCCCGATCCGGGAGCAGGTAGTTGAGCACGTCGACGGCCCGGTACGTCTCGGCGCCGGGGGGGAGGAAGCGGGCAACTCCGGCGATGTCATCACCCGAGGTGACGAGGCGGGCCTCGACGTAGCCGTCCCGCTGGGTCTGGCCGAGACCGATGTTGGCCAGGAGCGCGTTGCACAGGCACTTGCGGCCAACCGTCTCCTTCTCCGCTCCGCCCTTGGCGACGAAGTCCTCGACCGGTTCCGACGCGCACCGCCATCCGATGGATCCGTCGTCACGCCGGTAGGCGGTGCGGAGGTACCCGAGATCGCAGGTGCGAGGCCGTGCCCGGTAGGCCTCATCGGTAGCAATGGTGTTATCCAGCTGGGCGACCTTGAACGGGAAGCCGGTTGGTGAGGCCACCGGGTCGGTGAACACCCGGGCCTCCCCTCGGGAGCTCAGATCGAGAACAGTGCGCTTGACGCTGCCCTCAAACCCCGACTCTTCACAAAAGGCGAAGGCGGTCCCAACCTGAACTCCGGCCGCTCCCAGCTCACGCGCCTCGGCCACCCGTTCAGGCTCGGCGTATGACCCGGCCAGCCAAAACGGCAGGCCCAGCTGACGGATCACCTCGAGGTCGGGTACATCCCGCTCGCCGTAGAGCGGCTCGCCGTCCTCCGTGAGCTGACCGCGTCCCCGGGGCGGGGCGTTATGTCCGCCGGCGGTGGGAGCTTCCACCACAAATCCGTCCACTCGCGCTTCGACCTTCTTGGCCAGCATGGTCGCAAGGATGTGGGACGACACGATCGCCAGGAAGGCAGGTCTTTCCACGGGCGGCAGCACTCCATCGGTGAACTCGCCCGGGTCGAAACGGGTGTACGGGTCGTCCTCGTCGGTGGCTCCCTTCACATCGATCTTCAGCTCCACCGCCAGGCCGACCGACAGGCGGTCGAGGATGCCGGGAATCGCCCGGGGAATACCCGCCCCCATCAGGACGTAGTCCACCCCGGCCAGCATGGCTCCGTACAGAGATGGGAGGGTGGGAATCTGAACCTTCTCGAGGTAGTTGATCCCCACCGGGTTGCCATGGCCCTCTTTGGCCAGGTACACCTCGACGAAGTTGGAAGCGACCAGCAAATCCTCGACATGGCGGGACTGCTGCATTTTGTGCATTGGCTTGGTGCCGAGACGCACGCCCGCCGGCGTCCCGTCCGGTACGAAATACCGGTCGACGATACGCTCGGCCACACCGGGCACCGGGAACGCCGCCAGCGCCCGCCGCACATGACCACCGGGATCACCCCGCTGGAGGCGGCGGGCGAGCACCGCGTCGAGGGCGGTCCCGGAAACCACGCCGAGCTGGCCCTCCGAGGACACGGCTCTCGCCAGTTGCCAACCGGAGACGGCTACCCCCATGCCGCCCTGAATGATCACCGGAAGCCCTTTGGTCATGGGCAATCGTAGGCGGCCCTCTCCGGCGATTTCCATGGCCACCGGCCTCGACGATGCGATTTTGTGTCACCAGCCCGCTGTACCATCGCTCGCAATGGCTCGCCTCTATGTCGAGGAATGGTCGCCCGAATATGGGGCGTCCGTCGATACCGATGAGTCGCTGGCGCCCTCTGCCGGTCAGATCGATACCACCGTCGAGGTGGAGGGCGGGTGGGAACCGATCGACGGCCACGACGACAACTTCCCGGTCGTCGCCTTCGTCGACGGCATTCGGCGAGTCGACGCCCGACTCACCATCGACGATCCCCAGGCTGGGCCGGTCCCCGGCATCTGCGGATCGTTTGCGGCCGGTGCCACCCTGTGGAAGCGTGATCCGCCGCGGTCGGAAATCGAAGCTGTCCGCGTCGACCGCC
The DNA here is from genome assembly GCA_947259275.1 of uncultured Acidimicrobiaceae bacterium. Lineage (GTDB taxonomy): Bacteria > Actinomycetota > Acidimicrobiia > Spongiisociales > SHLN01 > SHLN01. The sequence goes on from CAMYMH010000009.1 coordinate 93,338, forward strand.
TGGCAATCTTCACCGAGGGGGCCGCAGCTCCGATTCCCTCCCTCGGTCACGGTTTGGCCTACCTGACCGAGTCGGTTGGGAGCTCAGACCCCGGCATGCTCATCTCCCATTTCCATACCCAAATGCGCCGGGCCGAGGCCGAGATTGCCCTCGACCTTGCCCGGTCCGGGTACTTCGTTGTCGCAGACGGTCCCATCTCCGAGCTGGCGGCCGAGTCGGTGGTTGGCTACATCAAGAGTCACCGGGTCTCGTATCTTCCACCCGACGTGGCGGCGATCATGGGGAAACTCGACCCCGGCCAGCGCACCCCCCTTTTCGGTATGCCGAGCTACAAGCGGTATTCGTGGTATTTGCGCCTGACTCGCCCCCGCGGTGGGCACAGCTGGGCGGGCATCGTGCGCTGCGAGGCTCCCGGGTCCCTGTCGCTTGCCAAGGTCAAGGTCCTCGCCGACCGCACCGCCGCTCTGCTGCCCCGCTTCGCCTCCGAGCCCCACATCGACCCGCGGGCCCCGCAAAACCTGGTTCCTATCGGTGCACTCGAGAAGCAGCTCCGGGCCCGGCTCGGCGACCGCCACCTCATCTACCGGGCATTGCGAGAAGCAACCATGCGGCTGCCGGCGTGACGGCCATAATGTCCGGAGCGCTGGAGGAAGAATGACGAATGAAGCGATGCCGGAGAGAGGCGTCGGGCGGGTACTGGGCACCGAGCACACCTCGACTCGCCAATTCCGCGTTGTTCTCGAAGCCGACGATTACCTCCAGCTCGACGACCTGGTGGTCGTTTCCACCGATGTGCCGGCTCACGGTGAGGTGAAGACCTACGGCGTGGTCACCGAGGCGCAAGCGGTATACGAAGGAGCCACCTTCGAATCCGACACCCACCGCATCGCCGCCGATGGGATCCTGCCGGGCGCCAAGGTGCGTTCTGCGCAGGTAGCTATCACCCGGGTCGATCCCGAACTGTGGGTTTCGCCCGATCCGGGTGAGGTGGTTCGGCGTGCCAGCGGCCTCGAGCGGCACAAGGCGCTCTACACCGACGAGATGGGGCGCCCGCTGGCAGTCGGGCTCGGGCGCGATGGGCAGCCGATGTTCGTCGATCTCGACTTCTTCGATGGCCGCAAGGGTGGCCACATGTCCATCTCGGGCATCAGCGGGGTCGCAACCAAGACCAGCTTTGCCCTGTTCTTCCTCCGGATGCTCACCGCCAAGCCGGAGGTGGTTGGGGAGGGTGCCGCCAACCTGCGGATCCTGGTGTTCAACGTGAAGGGCGAGGATTTGCTGTGGCTCGATAAGCACAACAAGGAATTCACGGAAGGGGCCGCCGCCGGATGGGACGTGCTGGGAGTAAAACCGACACCCTTCGATTCGGTCGCCTTTTGGGCCCCGCCCCGGGCACACTCGGGCGATGTGGTGGTCCCCGACATCGGGGGCCGTCAGGAGGGGGTTGAGGCGTTTGCCTGGACGCCCCGCGAGTTCATCGACGAGGGTCTGCTCCGATTCCTTTTCACCGATGCTTCAGATACCCGCAATCAGATCCCGTTTATCGAAGAGCGGGTCGAAGCCCAGCTCAAGCGATACGCGGTCGATGTGGCAGGTGAGCCCGGTGCCGTCGTGCTGCGCGATCCCATCGAGGGCCACAAGCCGGGTGACGTGGTGACCGCCGGCAAGGGCGAGACGGTCATCCGCGATCTGAAGTCGCTGTCGGAGGCGATCGAAGAGTTCGTTGATCCGCCAGACGGTGAGCCGGAGGTCCGCTGGACCGGCCGGGTCCAGGCGGGAACCGTTTCGGCTTTCATGCGGCGCGTCCACGCCGGAGCCAACCGGCTCGGCCGGCTCATCCAGGCAGGCGAGAGCCGCCGCATCGACCGATCGGCTGCGCAGGTGACGGTGGTGGGCATCCAGTCGCTTCACGATCCCGGACAGCGGTTCGTGGTCGGGGCTCTGCTGGCGGAGACCTTCGCCGAGAAAGAGCGGAGCGGCCAGCGCTTTCCGCTTTCGGTCATAGTGCTCGACGAACTCAACAAGTATGCGCCGCGCGAGGGGCAGAGCCCCATCAAGGACATGCTCATCGACATCGCCCAGCGAGGGCGTTCGCTGGGCGTGTTGCTGGTCGGTGCCCAGCAAACCGCCTCACGGGTGGCGCAGGAGGTCATGGAGAACGCCGCCCTCAAGGTGGCCGGTCGCCTCGACGCTGCCGAGGCGGAGCGGGCCGAATACGGTTGGATGCTTCCCTCAACCCGAGCCCGCGCTCGCCTCCTCAAACCCGGAACCATGGTGGTGAGCCAGCCGGCCATTCCCATTCCGCTCGTCGTCGACTTTCCGTTCCCGCCGTGGGCGACCCGCAAGGAGGAAGTGGTCGCCGACGGTGACCCTTTCGAGGGGCTGTGATGGTCTCCCGCCGACCACATCGTCGCCCGCCGGGGCACTAGTGCGGATCCTCCACACGTCCGACTGGCACGTGGGTAAGCGGCTCGGCCGCTTCTCGCGAATCGAAGAGACCCGCCGAGCCATCGAGGAGCTGGCGACGATCGCCGACCAGGAGGCGGTCGACCTCGTGTGCCACTCCGGCGACTTGTTCGACCGGCCGGTACCTCCCATGGAGGCGCTGCAAGTTGGGCTGGGTGGCCTGGTTCGCCTCACCGGCGGGGGCACCCGGCCGGTCGTGGTCGTCGCCGGCAACCACGACTCTTCTGAGCTGTTCGATGCGCTGGCGCCGTTCCTGGCCGGATGGGGCATTCATCTCGTCGGCTCCATCAAAGCCCCGGCCGAAGGCGGCGTGCTCCGCCTGGAAACCGGGGCCGGAGACGCCCTGGTGGCCTGCCTCCCGTTCCTGCGGGAAGGAAGGGTCGTCGACTTCATGGCCGAAACCGACCGCTGGTACGGCCAATACGCTGAACGAGTCCGACGGCTCACCGAGGCCTATTCGGAATACGTCATCGCCGAAGCCGGCACCGAGGCGGTATCGCTCCTGGTCGCCCACTTCATGGTCACCGGCGCTCGGGTGGGGGGCCACGGCGCCCCGCGCGGGGAGCGCGAACTGCACATGGGCGAGGCCTACGCGGTGGGCGAGGGCGCGATTCCTCCGTCGCTCGGCTACGTTGCCATGGGTCACATCCATGCCCCCCAGCCGGTGCCCGGGGCCAACGTGCCCGCCGAGTACGCCGGATCGCTGCTCGAGCTCGACTTCGGCGAGTCCGGCGAAGAGAAGCGCGTCGTCATCGCCGACCTCGAGCCGGGAAAGCGTGCGGTGGTGCGGAGCGTGAGGCTCTCATCGGGCCGGCGCTTGCAGCAGGTGTCGGGGACCTGGGAGGAAATCGGCTCTCGTACCGACCTCGTCGAACGCTATCTCGATCTCAAAGTCGACACCGACGGTCCCGAGCCGGGCTTGGACGCGCTCGCGCGCGACGTGTTCCCATACCTGGTGAAGGTGGCGGCAGTGTACGACCGGGAGGCCGTCGAGCCGGTCTCCTACAGCCACCTGCCGTGGGAGGACATCTACCGCGCCTACTACGAGCAGGAGCGAGGTGAGCCGGCCCCCGAGGAGCTCCTGGCGGCCTTCCGGGAAGTCGAGGATGAGGTGAGCCATGCGGCCCCTTGAATTGACGCTGCGCGGCTTCCAGTCTTACGCCGCCGAGCAGAACTTCGACTTCCGGGATCGGAGGTTGCTGGGTGTGGTCGGCCCGATCGGTTCCGGCAAGTCGTCCCTGCTCGATGGCGTCGCCTTCGCCCTCTACGGCAAGACGCCGCGGGCAGGCCGGGGGACCAAGGATCTCATCAACCAGCGGGCCGCCTCGGCCCACGTCGAGCTCTGGTTCGAGGTAGAAGGCGAGATCTGGCGGGCCGTGCGGGCGCTGCGCCGCAAAGGACAGAGTGCCCACAACCTCTACCGCCATGTTGAGGCCGACGCCGAGTCCGAGCGCAAAGAGGAGGTGACCGGCGAGCGAGCGATGACCGCCCGGATCGAGGAACTGCTCGGCCTCGACTTCGATGCCTTCAATCGCTCGGTCTTCCTGGCGCAGAATCGCTTCGCCGAGTTCCTCCAGGCCACGGCCGCCCAGCGAGATGCAGTCCTCAAGGGCGTGTTTGGATTCGATCGCCTCGACCGAATGGCAGAGGTGGCCAAGGCGACCCGTGACGAGCTCCGTAGCCAACTCGCCGACCTGGAGCGGCTTCGCACCGAAGTCGAGGCCGACCGGGTGGCGCTTGGCGAGAGTGGTCTGGCGTTGGAGGCGGCCGCGGCCCGGCTGGCCCAGCTCGATGCCGGCCATCAGCAAGCCTCCGCCCTGGCGACGGCCCAAGAATCGGCTCGGGGAGACCTCGAGCGAGCCGAACGCAGGCTCGGCGAGCTTGGCGATATCGCCGCCCAGCTACCCGCCCGCGACCAGAGCGCCGAGCTACTCGAGCGGGCGACTGCCGGCGACCAGCTGCTGGAGGCCGCCGAGCAGGAGCTGGCTTCCGCCTCCGAGGAACTCGAGACCGCTCGCCGTCACCACTCGGAAGCCGAGGCGGTCACCGGAGGGCCCGAGGTCATCGCCCAGGCCGCCGCGCTGGTCGATCGGAGCGAGGATCTCGCCAACCGGGTGATCACCCTCGACCGGCACTTGGCCAATACGACCGAGGCTGCGAATGTCGCCGGTCGCGAGCACGAGCAGGCCGCGGCCAGGTTGTCCAAGCTTCACGATGCCGAGCTGGCCGCCCAGGTGGCTCTGGTGGCAGCCATCGAAACAGCCGAGCAGGCCGATGCTGGGTTGCACCAGGCGAGACACGACTCCATGGCCGTGGCCCTCCGCAAGGAGCTGGTGGCCGGTGACAGCTGTCCCGTTTGTGCCCAGCCGGTCGGCACGCTGCCACCAACCGGCAAAGCCGCGGCTCTCGACCGGGCCGAGAAGCGGGCGCAGGCGGCTCGCGCGTCCCGCGAGAGCGCTCAGACCGCGCACACGGACACAGCCGCCGCCGTGGCGGCGGCACAAGCGGAGATCGAGGCCCTCAAGTCGGCCGTCGAAGCCGCCGGACAACTGCAGGCGGCGGCTGAAGAGGAGCTGGCCGAGGCGCGCCGGGCGCACGCTGCCCTGCTCGCCGAGCTGAGTGGGCTGGTGCCGGGCGACAATCCGGCCGTCGAAATCGAGAATCGCCGGCGGCGCCTGGCCGAATCTGCCGCCCTTCTAGAAGCTGCCGGTGGACGCCAGGCGGCGCGCCGGGCCAACCTCGACCAGGTGCGTTCCCGGCAGAGTCTGGTTACAACCGAACTGGTTGCGCTTGCGACCACGGTGGCGACCCTGGCCGGCCAGCTCGGCGGCGATCTCCGCCCCCAGGCCGAAGCGGGCGAACTGGGCGAGTCACTGATGCAACTCCGGAAACTATGGGAGGAAGCCCAGGCGCACACCAGCGAGCAGCAGGCGGCCGCCCAGGCCCGGGTGACGGGCTCGGCGGCGGAGCTCACCGAGCTGCTTGGCCGGCTGGGGATTGCCGAATCCGAGTCGCTCGGTGACGCCAGGCAGCAGGCAGCCACCGATCACGGCAAGCTGGCCGAGCGGGTCGAGTCGCTCACCGCCCGGGTGGCCCGCTTTGACGAGCTCGAGGCAGCTTCTGCCGCCACCGTTGCCCGGCTCAAGACGTACACCACCCTTGCCGACGACCTGCTGCCGTCCCGCTTCCTCAAGTTCATTCTCGATGAGGAACGGCGGGCCCTGGCGGCACTCGGCAGTGAGCACTTCGAACGGATGACCCGGGGCCGGTATCGGTTCACCAGTGATGGCGAGTTCGACGTTGCCGACCTGGCCGCAGCCGAAACCGAACGCCGGGCCGAATCGCTTTCGGGTGGTGAGACGTTCCTGGCGTCGTTGTCACTGGCGCTCGCACTGGCAGAGATGGTGGCTCGCACCGGGGGCCGTCTCGATGCCTTCTTCCTCGACGAAGGGTTCGGAAGCCTCGATCCGGAGCATCTCGACCTGGCAATGGAGGGCATCGAAGCCCTGGTGGGCGGGAACCGCCTGGTGGCGGTGGTCAGTCACGTCCCCCAGCTTCGTGAGCGGGTGGAAGACCTCATCGAGCTCGACACCGACCCAATGACGGGTGACACCGTAGTGGCGCGGGCATGAGCCGCCGGGTTCGGCCCTCGGCCAGGGCAGTCCTCGTCGACGAGGATCGGGTCCTGCTCAATCACCTTCGCCATGAACGAGTCGGCGACTTCTATGAGTTCCCGGGTGGGGGAATCCGTCCCGGAGAGGGGCTCAGAGAGGCCGTCAAGCGCGAGACGAGAGAAGAGACCGGCTACGCCGTTGACGTCCATGAACTCCTGTGGGTGCGCGACTACATTGCCGCCAACCACGCCTTCGCCGATCTGAACCCGCCCGGTTTCCATGCCGTCGACCTGTTGTTCCGCTGCACGCTGGCCGGCCCGGCGGTGGCTGAACCCCACGAGGCCGACAACTATCAGGTAGGGGTGGAGTGGGTGGACGGCGAACGCCTCGCCCACCTCCGGCTTGCTCCCGGCGCCCTCACACCCGCTCTCCAGGCATTCTTGAAGGACCGGACCGTGCTGAGGCCCATCTACTTGGGAGACGTCTCGTGACCCTCGGCGAAGTAGTCCCGTTCGGCTGATCCGTCGATGAACCTCTCGAGGTGAGCAGGGCCCCCGGCTCCCGGGGCCCGGCCGGCGAAAACGCCGATGTTGCCGTTGTCCGGATACTCGGCGATCTCGGGCTCGACCATGGTAGAGAACATCACGAACCGGGCCGGATCGGCCGAGTTGTTGATCACCTGGTGGGCCCCTTCTGGCCCTCGCCGGAACACCAGCGCGTCGCCGGTGGTCGCCGTCTGCTCGCCTGCGGGGGTCCGGACGATCACGTTTCCGTCGAGTATCAGCAGCAGCTCCTCGTTGGCGTGGTGGAGGTGGTAGGGAAAGCTCTTTTCCCCGGGTGGCAGGACGTACACGCTGGCGCCGAGCATCTTTGAGCCAAGCCGTTTGCCGAGGCGGATGCGATCCCAGCTGTATCCGGGCTGATCTTGTCTCTGGTCGAAGTCGTCGGCGAATACATTCTCCATGGGGGCAGCCTACGGTCCTGCCGCTCGAGGGTTCAGAATGAGCCCGTCACACAGGTTGGGAGAATGGAAGCGTTCCTCAGCGGCATGCTGGCCGGGTACGGCATTGCGATTCCGGTTGGCGCGATTGCAGTGCTGATCGTGGAGGTTGGCATGCGCTGTGGTTTCCGGTGCGCCGCCAGCGCCGGTGCCGGTGCCGCCACCGCCGACCTGCTCTACGCGGCGGCCGCGGTGGCTGGTGGGGCGGCCCTGGCCTCAACCGTCGAATCGATCGAAACGCCCCTCAAGTACGCCAGCGCAGTGGTGCTCGCCGTCATCGCAGTGGCCGGTCTCCTTGGCCTTCGGCCCGGCCGGAGAGATGCTCCGGTTGATGTGGTATTCCCCGATCGCTCGGAACTGCTCGCTACCTACGCCAAATTCCTCGGACTCACCATCATCAATCCCCTTACCGTCGCGTACTTCGCAGCGTTCGTCGTCGGCCTGGGACTTGCCGACGGACTCAGCGTTCTCGGGGGAGTGGTGTTTGTGATTGGGGCTTTCCTGGCGTCGGTCTCCTGGCAGTCGGTGCTCGCCGGCATCGGTGCCTTCGCCGGTCGCAATCTTCCGGCCCGCGTGCGGGTCGGCACCGTGGTCATCGGCAACCTGGTGGTGTTGGCGCTGGCGGTCGTGATTGTGCTGCGGTGAAGCCGGGCTACAAGACCACCGCCATAACGATGGCGAGGGCTACGCCGGCAAGTCCAGCCTTGATGAGGAACTGTGGCGTCAGCGGGTCCGGGAGTCGTACTGCCAGGAAGGGGTCCATGAGCGCGAATGAGCCCACCAGCAGACTGGCCAGCGCCCCGACCAGAACCAGGGCGATCAAGACGAGCGGAGCCAGCACGGCCAGGGCGATCACGAGGGCAGCACCCACCGCCAGCGCTCGGGCCGGGGCGGGCACCCGGCTCCAGATGCTGACCAGCCGATGGCGGATTCGGCTCGGGGCCTTGTCGGCCTCGGCCGGTCGGCCGGCATTGAGGAGCGACCCATTGCCGGGGTTCGTCCAGCGTCTTCCGATGGCCTCGGCGAATGCGATGGTTTCGGGGACGGAGACGACCAGCTCCTCTCCCTCGACCACCACGTGGCATCCGTCTGGCTGAACGGTTGCCGAGATGTCGGTCAGCCTCCAATCGCCGAGCTCGTGCTTCTCGGAGGTGACCCTGAGGCGGTCGTCGCCAACTAACAACACTGCCGGCAACGCGACGGTGTCATCGGCGAGCCGTACCGTACCCTCGAACACCTCCATAGGTCGGTTATCGGCGGTCCGCCGAAAAAGCACACTGCTGAGTCGGCCACCTGGGCTACTGTTCCGGCGCTCATCCACCGATTGGCGAGTCTTCGAATGGGAATCAAGTGCGGCATCGTCGGCCTCCCCAACGTTGGGAAGTCAACGCTCTTCAACGCGCTCACTGCCGCCGGGATCTCGGCCGAGAACTACCCGTTCACCACCATCGAACCGAATCTCGGCGTTGCCCAGGTCCCCGACCCGCGACTCGAGGCCATTGGCGACATCGTGCAACCGGGCGAGATCGTTCCGACTGCCATCGAATTTGTCGACATCGCCGGCCTGGTTGAAGGGGCCTCCCAGGGTGAAGGCCTTGGAAACAAGTTCCTGGCGCACATCAGAGAGACGGATGCCATCGTTCATGTGGTTCGGTGCTTCGATGACGACGACGTGGTGCACGTCGACGGCAGCGTCGATCCCATCCGCGATATCGAGACGATCAACCTCGAGCTCATATACGCCGACGCCGCCAGCGTGACTCGCTCGTTGGAGCGCTTCGGTCGCAAGGCCAAGTCGGGCGACAAGGAAGCCCGGCTTGCCGTCCAGGTGCTGGAGCGGCTGGCTGCTCACCTCGACGAGGGAAAGCCGGCCCGAACGATGAGGCTCACACCCGAGGATGACCTGGTGGTACGGGATCTGTTCCTGCTCACAATGAAGCCGGTGGAATACGTCGCCAACGTTGACGAGGCGGGCGCACTCGGAAACAAATACGTCGACCTTGTCCGCGAATACGCCACCGCCCAGCACTCGACGGTGGTCGTCATCTGCGCGGCCGTCGAAGGGGAAATCGCAGTCCTGGACCCCCACGACCGGGAAGAATTCCTCGCCGACCTCGGACAGACCGAGCCCGGACTCAATCGGGTCGTCCGGGCCGGGTATGAGCTGCTCGGTCTCAATACCTTCTTCACGACGGGGGAAAAGCAAGTGCGGGCTTGGCCGTTTCGTCATGGTGCGACCGCACCACAGGCTGCCGGCAGTGTTCACACCGACTTCGAGAAGGGGTTCATTCGGGCGGAGGTCATCGGGTACGACGACTTCGTCGAGTTCGGAGGTGAGGCCGGAGCCAAGGAGGCGGGTCGCTGGCGTCTGGAAGGCAAGGACTACATCGTCCAAGAAGGGGATATCATCCTCTTCCGTTTCAACGTCTAGGAGGGGCCCACCGCCCACCGCCCACCGCCCACCGCCCACCGGCTAATCGGCTATCGGCTCCTAGCGCCAAGCGGCTGAGAGGGGGGTGGGCTCGATAGGAACGGCGGATGCAGCTCCACCCTTTGAGGAAGCCGCGCTGCTCTGTCGGGCAACGGGGAACGGGCGACGGGTAACGTGTACACCACGGGTGGTGGTGGGCCCACAAACTGTGAACTGTCTAGCTACAACGTGCTATTAGCCAATAGCCCTCAAACCACCACGGAGAGTGGTCGAAACCTTATGTATGGACCGACCACCTCAGAAACGACAGGCCACCCGGCCCATGACGCGGAGAGATCGCATTCAGGATCTTGCCCGTCAGATCGCGGCCGGTACCTACCACATCCCGGCCGAGTGGGTGGCAGAGTCCATTCTCACCTGGCGAGGAAGGTCGGGGCGCCGCAACTGACTCACTCGCCGCAACTACGCTGATCGCTCGATGCTTCACTTCATTCGAGGGTTTCTCATGGGATCGGCCGATGTGGTCCCCGGTGTTTCCGGGGGAACCGTCGCTCTCATCGTCGGCATCTACCCGCGGCTCATCGACAACGTCCGCACGGGTGCAGGAGTTCTCGGCTCCTTCGTCCGGCTCCGGTTCTCTGACGGATTCGAGAGGCTCCGGAGCATCGAGTGGTCGTTCGTGCTTCCGCTCCTGGCTGGTATCGGGGTCGCGCTCGTCTCGCTGGCTCGCATCATCGAGCACTTGCTCGAGGAGTATCCGGTGGAGATGTCGGCGTTGTTCTTTGGATTGGTCACCGCCTCGGTGTTTGTGGCCTGGAACATGGTCTCCCGGTGGGACCCGTTGCGGCTGGCCACGTTCGGGTTGGTGGCAGTAGCGGCCTTCTTCGTGCTTGGCCTTCGATCCGGTGAGGCGGAGAGCCCGGCCGGCTGGATCTTCTTCGTGGCAGGCGCCGTCGCCATCTGCGCCATGATCCTTCCCGGGGTCTCCGGCTCATTCCTCCTCCTGATGCTCGGCATGTACGAAGCCGTTCTCGGGGCAGTAAACGATCGCGACTTGCTGGTACTGGTGGTGTTCGTAGTCGGTGCCGTCATCGGTCTCGCCCTGTTCTCCTCGGCCCTGCATTGGGCACTGGAATCACATCACGACTTGGTGATGGCGGCCATTACCGGGCTGCTCCTCGGCTCGTTGCGGGTGCTGTGGCCGTGGCCAAACGGCATCGACGGGCCGGAGCTTTCGGGCCCGATCGCCGACCAGTTTGCGGCCCCGTTTCTGCTGGCCGTGGTCGGGGCCGGCCTCGTCTACGTCATCACCCGCCTCAGCGCCAAGTCTGAGCTGTCGGTCGACTGATGCGAGCCGTCGTCCAGCGGGTTTCGAGGGCATCGGTCTCGGTCGGAGGCGAGGTGGTCGGCGAGGTCGGGTGGGGTCTGGCGGCACTGGTCGGTGTGGGTGACGGTGACGCCGGAGCCGACGCCGACACCATCGCCGACAAGTTGGTGGGACTCCGGATTTTCGCCGACGAAGAGGGGAAGATGAACCGGTCGGTGGTTGACATCGAGGGCGAGGTTCTCGTGATCAGCCAATTCACTCTGCTGGCCGACCTCCGCAAGGGCCGCCGGCCATCGTTTATCCGTGCCGCTGATCCTGAGATGGCCGATCCGCTGGTGCGCCAGGTTGCCGAACGGATCGCCGGCCACGGCGTCGGCGTCGCGAGCGGCGAGTTCGGTGCGCACATGGAGATCGACCTCGTCAACGACGGTCCGGTCACCATCGTGATCGAGACGGTGGACGGCCGGGTTCAGTAACCAGTCGGCCGCCGCAGCCACTTCAGCCTGTGGCGTCGTCGGTCGGCTGGGTACCGGCCGGGGCAACTTCCTCATCCGACGGGGTCGGCTGGCCGGTTGCGACCAGCGGCGAGTCGTCGGTCAGGTCGATCTCGACTCCCAGCATGTCGCCAATGCGCTGCTCGATCAGGTTGTGGACCACGGCGTCCATCGCCGCGTTCACCTTCTCGTTCACCAACTCGTCGATCTGAGCATTGGCACGGTCAATGGTGTCATCGATTCTTTGTCCGATGATGCCTCCCGCGGTGTCGATGATCTCATCGAAGCGATCTCGCACACCCTGACCGAGCCGTCCGAGAAGTCCTGGTAGACCCGGCTCACCCGGATCCGGCTCGGCCTCAACCGCGGTCTCGATCGCCTGCCTGAGTGGGGCGGCCAGTGGTGCGACTTTGGCGACCTCCTCCGGCTCGGCGTCGTTTCGATTGATGTCGATCCGGACTTCGATCACGGCCGGGGCCGCGTTCATTCCGCGTCGCCACCTCGTGCCTTTGGGAACCTCGAAGTAGACGATCTTCTCCGGCTCTGTTCCTTGCTCTGTCATGTTTCCCTCCTATGTTCGTCCCGCCCAGAGAGGACCGGATTCGAAAGTGTGATGGTGATCCCAGCTGCCTGTGCCTGCAGGCTCTCCGGCAACGCAACAACTACCGCCGGCCGCGAGTAGCGCCAGGGTGCTCCGAACAGGGCAAAGAAGCCAAGGCCGGTGGCGCCGACTCCGCCGATAAGCAAGAGCCAGAGCCAAGAGAAGGCACGGTCTTGGTTGGGGTTGCCGGTCAGACCAATGTTGGCTCCGAGGGAGCGCTCCCCGGCGGCAGCCACAACCACGGTTACTGGGTGGCGGGTGGTGATGTCGTAGTCACCCTCTTCCCCGGTCGCCAGCTCGACGCGTAGGATCCCAGCCTCCAGGTCGTCGAAGCGATACGTGCCGGAGTCATCGGTTGTGGTGTGCTCCAACAGCTCGCCGGCTGAGTTGAGCAGTTCTACCCGAAGGCCCCCGAGGCCGTCTTCGCCCGACTGGCGGCTCGCGCTTGCATCGTCATCGAACCACACGATGCCTGTGATCGAGGCGTCGGTTTGGCAGGCCACAACCTCCTTCTCGCTTGTAGCGGGTGAGAGTCCCCCGCCCTCGACCCTCACGAGCAGTCCTTGCGCTTGACCAGTCAGGCGAATGCCAAGCTCGGCCGATTGGCCGGCCGGCAACGCCGGTACGTGCCATGCTCCGGACGAGGGGATGTAGTCGCCGTCCCCGGCGTGGGATTCGTAGGCGAGTCCCGGCCGGACGGCCACGACCACCTCGGTCGCAGCTGAGGGCTCTGCCGTCTCGTTCCTGACGGTGACCCGAGCGACATGGCCAAGCCCGGTGGTGCCCGCTTTGCATGCTGTGACCTCGATGCTCGGGTCAGTTGGGTCTCCGGGGTCTCCGGGGTCTCCGGGGTCGGTTGGGTCTCCGGGGTCTCCGGGGTCTCCGGGATCGCCGGGGTCTCCGGGGTCTCCGGGCTCGGTTGGATCGCTGGGGTCGCCGGGGTCGGTTGGGTCGCCGGGATCGCCGGGGTCTCCGGGGTCTCCGGGCTCGGTTGGATCGCTGGGGTCGCCGGGGTCGGTTGGGTCGCCGGGATCG
>CAMYMH010000010.1 GCA_947259275.1 uncultured Acidimicrobiaceae bacterium
ACATGTATGTTTCCACCATGCCAGGAGGCCGCCACCGCCGACCCCATCCCGGGCGTCGATCGCGCAACCGACGCGAAGTCGCGCCGGGGGAGTGGGAGGTAACCGCCCGGATCGAGCGATTCGTCGAACCAGCCCTGTTGCTCGGCTTGCGAGCCGGCCGGTCACACGGCTACGAGTTGGCCGAACGTCTCGCCGACGTCATCGGCGTGGAGTCGGTCGACTACGGCAACCTCTACCGCCTGCTTCGATCCCTCGAGCAAGAGGGGATCGTCTCGTCCGAATGGGACGACCAGACCGAGGGCAGGTCGAAGCGGGAGTACGAGCTCACCGAGAACGGCGAGCTGCTCCTCGAGGCGTGGGTGGACAGTCTCCGGCAAACGGACAAACGAATCGCCGCCTTTCTGCGGCGCTACGACGAAAGGAACCCATCATGAGAAGGGGATATGGAATGCGAGGCCGTCGGATGATGGCCCGCCGCATGTGGATGCACGGCGGATGCTGTGGACCCCACGAGGAGCCGTCGGCCGAAGATCGGCTGGCATACCTCGAGGAATACCAGCGCGACCTCGAGCAAGAGACGGCCGACGTTGCCGAACGCATCCGCAAGCTCAAGGAGGCGAGCTCGAAAGAGCCCACCGTCCAGGCGTAGACCGCCGACCGCCAGCCGCCCACCGGGATGACTACGTGGGTGGTGGGCGGTCCTCGGTTGGGCGGTGCCTACGATGAAACGTCGAGTGGTTTCGATTGCTTACGACTAGACACCACACCCTCCGTCCTCAGACCTCATACAGGAGGTCGATGTAGCGCTCCAGCAGCTCATCGACCACTGCCCGGGCCGGCACAGTTGCCGCCATCCCGTACACCGGGGCTGATCCGCCCACCCCACCCGGGTTGACCTTCACTTCCTCGACCGCCCGGTGGAGATCACTCACGAATCGTTGGGCGACGCCGTCGGCGACGTGGCGCAGCGTCACCGCCAGGTGGAGAGCCGGCGGCCGGTGCAGCCCGTTGAGGTTCCAACCGCGCTCGCTCAGACGCTCCATCACCCGATAGATGTCGACCACGTCCGAGCCGAAGGCAATCACGAACATCGGGTCACCGAGCACGGAGAGCTCGGGAATCTCGGCAATGCCCGAACGAATCACCGCTGCCGTCTCGAGAATCCGGGTGGTTGCGTCCAGGTAGCCCTGTTCCCCGATGGAGACCATCGCTGCCCAGCAGGCGGCGCTTAGAGCGCCGGGCCGGCTCCCGGCCAGGGTCGGTGAGTAATACAGTCCACCCGGCCAGTCTGAGCTCGTGAAGTATTGGTGGCGCCGCAGCTCTCGCCCGCGATACATGACCACTGAGTTTCCCTTGGGGGCATACCCGTACTTGTGGGTATCGGCCGACATCGATGTCACGCCGGGCAGGCGAAAGTCGAACGGCGGCACCGGGTATCCGAGCCGCTCGGCCCACGGCAGCACGAACCCGCCCAGGCAGGCATCGGTGTGGAATCCCACCCCGCGGGTGGCGGCCAGAGCCGACAGTTCCTGGATGGGGTCGATGGTGCCATGCGGGAAGGCGGGCGCCGACCCCACCAGCACCGCGGTGCGGCGGTTGATTGCGGCGGCGGCCGCCGTCGCGTCGGCACGGTAGTTCGCGTCGACCGGGATCCGCACCAGCTTCATCCCGAAGTAGTGGGCTGCTTTGCCGAAGGCCGGGTGAGCAGTGACCGCAGCCACGATCTCGGGGTGCTTGATTCCCCGGCTGAGGGCCCGGTCACGGTACGCCTTCATGGCCAGCAGGATCGCTTCGGTCCCGCCTGAGGTAACGGTGCCGACGATCTCGTCGTCGGACCCACCGGCCCCCAGCATGGAGGCAGTCATGGCGACGATCTCGGCCTCGAACTTGGTGGCCGACGGCCACAGGTCGGCGTGGAGCGGATTGGCCTGCGAGTGCAGTGCGGCCACCCGGCTCAGGAATGCGATGTGCTCGTGCTGCCCGTGGTAGACGGCACCGGAGGCAAAGCCCTCTTTCCAACCGGGCTCCTCCCGGGCGGCCAGGTCGGCGAGTAGGTCCAGCAACTCGATGCGGTCGACTCCGGTATCCGGCAGCCGGCGGTAAGTGGTCAGCTCCTCTCGGTAGGGCTTGACCGTCGCCTCCATGCCTGCCACCAGGCCGTCGTATTCGGCCTCCAGGCGGCGCCGCACCCGCGGGATGCGCCGCAGGCCCGAGTACGCCCACCCGGCCAGGCGTGGGTTGACTCGCTTGAGCGGTCCGGACAGCAGCTTCTCGAGGTTCATAGTTCCTCGCTCACTCGGCCCGGTTGAGCCGGGCATGGATCTTGCGGTTGGCTTGGTACAGCTTGTGATACTCCCGGTAGATGCGGTCGTACCGCGCGCGGCGTTCCGGGTCCGGCCGGTAGGTGGCGCCGATCTCGACATGGTCGGGTAACCGGCGGTAGCCGAGATCGTCGAGCTTGGCTGCGGCCAGGAGCGCCACCCCCCGCAGTCCGGCCAGGATCGGGTCTTTCACCTGGAGGATGGTGCGGTCCAGCACGTCGGCGTGGATCTGGCACCACACCTGCGAGGTGGCACCGCCACCGACCGCCCGCAGTTCCTTCATCGGCCGGCCGGCGAACTTCTCGACGTACCCGAGCAGCCAGCGGGAGTTGTAGGCCACACCCTCAAACACCGCCCGGATCAAATCGTCACCGGTGGTGTCGAGCGATTGGTTGAAGAATCCGGCCCGGACGTGGCGGTCATCGACCGGGCTGCGCTCGCCGTTCAGCCAGGGAGTGAAGATCACACCGCGGTTGCCGGGCGGGACCCGCTCCGCCACCCGGTCGAGCCCCTGGTAGGCGTTGTCTGCCTCCGGGTCACCCCGCAGGCCGAGGTTGTCGATCAGATAGGTGAGGCAGGCTCCGGCGCTCTCCTGTTCGTTGGCGGCGAAGTAACGGCCGGGGATTGCCGAGGGAAGCGATGCAATGCCGTGGAACAAGTCGGTCTTCTTGAAGGGGACGTGGCAGCTGATCCAGGATGAGGTGCCCAGATAGAGGTGACCTTGGAAGTCGGCGACTGCGCCTGCCCCGATGCCGGCCGAATGAGTGTCGGGGGTGCCCATCATTACCGGGAGTCCCTCGGCGAGCCCGAGCTGACCGGCCGCCTCCCTCGAGAGGGGAGCGAGCACATCGTCGGGTGGCCGCAGGGGCGGGAGCTTGGTGGGATCGATGCCGGAGAGCCGGATGAGGGCCCGGTCGTACTGAACCCGGTTGGGATCCCGGTTGTCGGTCACCCAGTGCAGAGTGATCGAGTCATATCCGGCCGCCGCCACGCCGGTGAGCCGCAGGTTCAGGTAGTCCTTGGGCTCGAGGAACACCGTCGCCGCCGCATAGACCTCTGGCCGCTGGTGTTTGAGATAGAGGATGTGGGCAATCGAATCCTTGCCGGAATGACCGGGGGCTCCGCCGGTGAGACGAATCCAGCGGAGCAATTTGTGAACCGCGTACCCGGAGATCCGCACCAGGCCGCTGGTGAGTTGGTCGATTTCGGGGGCGCCGCGCGAGTCCATCCAGATGAGGGCATTGCCAATGTGGCAGGAGCCGGCAACCGGGACGGTGCCCGACCATTGGGCGGTGACGGCGACGGCGACGACTTCGGCGCCGGCGGTCGCTTCGCTTTCGTTAACCCTCCGGGTGGCGGCGACGATTGCCTGCCACCAGGCCCCGGGATCCTGTTCGACGCCGCCACCCGGAGGGAAGATCAGCGGTACCGGTTCCGAGGTCCAGGCCGCCACCCTGCCCAGTGTCGAAACCAGCCCGACTTTGGGGCCTGATGTTCCAAGGTCGATGGCGAGGACGAACCGTTCGGCCGGCATGTTCCGACACTAGAGGCCCGCTGGCGGTGTCGGCGTTTCGGCGTGTCCGGGCGGATTTGACGTGAGGTGGCAGCCAGTCCACCGCGTGGGCTGTGACCGAACCCGAGGTGTGTACTTCCCGCTCGCCGGACGTGCTCGATTGCCTGCCGGCGCGGGCGGTGCACGACTTCGTCAAAGGGCGGCGGGTCGGTTGCCTTTTTGGGAGAGGGGGCGGTCGGCGGGGCAGCCGGGCCAAGAGCTAGGCGCGAATCGATCTTCGGGGAAACCGATGAGCTCCTGATCCCCAACTGCGGCGGTCGGCCGGTCGGTGGCCGGCCGGCGCTAGCCGCGTTTGGGCCCCGACCGGGGCCGGGCCATTTTGACCGTGAGGGCGCGGCCGTCCAGTTTGGAACCGTGCAAGGCGCCAAGGGCGGTGTCGGCGGCCGGACGGGTCATTTCGACGAACCCGAAGCCGCGTGAGCGTCCAGTGCGCCGGTTGGTGATGATGGTGGCGTCGTGGACCTCGCCGTAGCGGCCGAACAACTGGTGGACTTCGTCGGCGGTGGTTGCCCACGGCAGTCCCGACACGTACAGGCTCTGGCGCCTTCCGCCGTTCGAGGTCGGCGGTTGCTCGGCCGTACGCCGGTTCGGCCGCTTCGATTGCCTCGAGGGCTTGGGAGGGTCGGCCCGGTGGCGCCGGTCGGGGGCCGGATCGCCCATCTCGTGACCGCCAGTGCGGAGGTCTTCGAGACGCGGCCGCTCGATAGGTGATTCCAGTCGCAAGTCCTGCTGCATGCGGTGCACGCCACGCTTCTGGTCGCCGGCCACCAGGCTCACCACGGTCCCGGTAGCACCCGCCCGGGCAGTCCGGCCCGACCGGTGCAAGTAATCCTTGGAATCGGCGGGCGGATCGAAGTGAATCACTGAGCCCACGGCATCGATGTGGATGCCGCGGGCGACCACGTCTGTGGCAATGAGGGCCTGGGCCCGCCCCGTAGAGAACTCCTTGAGGGCGCGGTTGCGCTGGTTCTGATTCCGTCCGCCGTGCATGGCGACTGCCCCGACCCCGAGCTTGGCCAGCTGGCGAGCCAGCCGATCGGCGCCGTGGCGAGTGCGGGTGAACACGATGGAGTTCCCGGTCGCTTCAACGATCTCGGCAGTGTGCTTGACCCGGTCGTGACGCGGGACGAGCCAGAAATGATGCCGGGCGTCGAGGGCTTCGGACTCGACGGTCCCCGCCTCGTGGCGAACCGGTTCGCGCTGGTAATCGCGACTCAACAACGCGACATCACGGTCGAGAGTTGCCGAGAACAGCAGCGTCTGGCGGTCCTGCGACGTGCGGTCGAGGATCCGCCGCACCGCCGGCAGGAAGCCCATGTCGGCCATGCGATCGGCTTCGTCCACTACCACGATGTCGACCTCTCTGAGATCGACCGACCTCTGCTCCATGAGATCCTCGAGGCGACCCGGTGTCGCCACCAGGAGGTCGACTCCCTTGCGCAGGGCGTTCTTCTGAGGACCGTATCCGACTCCGCCGTACACGGCGAGCACGAATCGGCGCGACGCCTTTGCGAGCGGAGCCAGCTCCTGCTTGATTTGCTCGGCCAGCTCCCGGGTGGGTGCCAGGACGAGTGCCCGCGGTCGGAGGCTGACGGCCTGGCCAACCCGAGCCAGCAGCGGAAGTCCGAAGGCGAGAGTCTTACCTGACCCGGTCGGCGCCTTGCCGGACACGTCGCGTCCGGACAGTACGTCGGGGATGGTGGCGGTTTGGACGGGAAAGGGCTCGGTGATGCCCTGCTTGGCAAGCGTCCGGATCAATGCGTCGGGCAGCCCGAGGTCGGCGAATGTCGTGGTCATGATGCTCCTGATCCCGGATGGGGAAGGTTGGTCTCCCGGTCGCGCACCGATTGCGTCGATGATCGAGAGTCGGCCGAAGAGGCAGTCCAACCGGGTGAGTAACTAAACCGTGAGCCACCGGGGAAGCGACATGCGCTGGCCTCCACCCGGTGCGGAGCCGAAACGATAACACGGATGCGTGCGAAGCGGGTCAGTCTGTGGTGGCGGCGATATCGTGGAACGTGGAACGGAGCGCGGGGTAGAGCGCCCGATACCGCTCGTTCGCCTCGGAGTAGTCGGTGCCCGACGGTTCGGTCCGATCATTGAGTGTCACCCAGGCTTCGGTGGCGTCTTCGACTGAGGCATGCCAGCCGGCACCCACGCCGGCGAGAACCGCGGCGCCGTAGGCGGCCCCTTCGGCGGTGCCGAGCGCCACCACCTCGGCCTCGAGGACGTCGGCCAGGATCTGTCGCCATAGCCCGCTGCGGGTCCCGCCGCCGGAGGCTCGCACCTGGTCAACCGCCACCCCGGTCTCGCGGATGAGGTCGAGAGAATCCCGTAGTCCGAAGGCCACTCCTTCGAGGACGGCCCGCACCAGGTGGGCCCGGGTGTGGCGGACGGTGAGACCCACAAAGGCGCCCCGCGCCAGCGGATCGGGGTGGGGGGTGCGCTCGCCGCTCAAATACGGCAGGAAGAGCACCCCATCGCTGCCGGCCGGTACCTCGGCGGCCGACGCAACCAGATCCGCGACCGGCACCTCGGGCGCCAGCTCGTCGTTGAACCAGCGGAGGCTGCCGGCCGCCGACAGCATGACCCCCATCAGGTGCCATTTGCCCGGCACCGCATGGCAGAAGGCGTGCAGACGGCCTTCGGGTTCGATTTGCGGCGAGTCGGTGGTGACGAACACCACGCCGGAGGTGCCGAGCGAGAGGGCGGCGACGCCCTCCCGGACCGCCCCGGCTCCGACGGCGTTGGCGGCCTGGTCGCCGCCGCCGCCCACCACCGGAGTTCCGGCTACCAGACCGGTGGCCTCCGCCGCCGCGGCCGTCACAGTTCCGGTGATGGCAGGACCCTCGAACGTTTCAGGAAGCCACGCTGGGTCCAGACCGAGGTCGGCCAGCACCGGCTGGGACCAATCTCGCTGAGCCAGGTCGAAGAGGATGGTGCCCGCCGCCCCTGCCCGATCGGTGGCGTACTCGCCGGTGAGCCGCAGCCGCAGGTAGTCCTTGGGAAGGAGCACATGGCGGGCTCGGGCGAAGATGTCCGGCTCGTGGTTGCGGACCCACAGGATCTTGGGGGCGGTGAACCCACCCAGCGCGTCGTTGCCGGTGGTGGCAATCAGGCGGTCCCGGCCGATGGCGGCCCGGATCTCCTCACACTCGGCGGCGGTGCGCTGGTCGTTCCACAGGATGGCGGGCCGCAGCGGCCGATCGAATTCGTCTAGCAGCACCAACCCATGCATTTGCCCGGTGAGACCCACGGCCTTGACGTGGTCGCCGGATGCCGCGGTTTGGGCGAGCACGGCTCGGATCGAGTCGATGGCGGCCGTCCACCACAGGCCGGCATCCTGCTCGGCCCACAGCGCCTGGGGGGTTTCGTACGGGTACTCGGAGGACGCCTCGCCGGCCACGGAACCGTCGTCGGCCACAAGGATTGCCTTGGTGGCCGTGGTCGAGGTGTCGATACCGAGGACGTAGGCCACGAATCAGCCTGTGCGGTTCCAGATGACCTGGTTGACCCGATTCTCCAGGTATTCCTGCTGTCCGGACACCGGGTCGGGGTCGATCTCACCGGAGGCGACCTTCTCCTCCAGCGACGCCAGCGACTCCCTTCCCGACAGAATGCCCGCCCCCAGGTCGGTCGACCAGCCGGCATACCGGTCCTCCCGGGCCCCGGTCAGAGTCTCCTGCTCGATCATGTCGGCGGCGACCAGCAGCGACCGGGCGAGGGTGTCGATCCCTCCGATGTGGCCGTGGAACAGGTCCATCCGGTCCATCGATTGGCGCCGCAGCTTGGTATCGAAGTTGAAGCCTCCGCTCCCGAGGCCGCCTCCCCGCAGGATCTCGTGGAGGGCGAGCGACAGCTCCTCGACCGAGTTGGGGAACTGGTCGGTGTCCCAGCCGTTCTGGTAATCGCCCCGGTTGGCATCGATGCTCCCGAGAATCTCGTTGTCTACCGCATAGGCCACCTCGTGGTGGAACGAATGGCCGGCGAGGGTGGCGTGGTTGACCTCGAGGTTGAGCTTGTACTCGTCGACCAGGTCGAACCGATCCAGGAAACCGTGCACCGACTGCGAGTCGTAGTCGTACTGGTGCTTGGTCGGCTCCTGTGGCTTCGGCTCAATCAGCAGGGTGCCTTGGAACCCGATCTTGTGTTTGTGCTCGGCCACCAGGGTGAGGAATCGCCCCAGTTGCTCGGCTTCGTGCTTCAGGTCGGTGTTGAGCAGCGTTTCGTACCCTTCCCGGCCTCCCCACAACACGTAGTTGGCGCCGCCCAACCGGTGGGTGGCCTCGAGGGCGTGCTTAACCTGGGCGGCGGCGTAAGCGAACACCTCCGGGTCCGGGTTGGTGCCGGCGCCGGCTGCAAACCGGGGGTGCGAGAACACGTTGGCCGTGCCCCACAGCAGGTTGACTCCGGTCTCGGCCATCTTCTCCCCGGCGTAATCCACCATCGCGACGAGGTTGGCCGCCGACTCGGCAAAGGTGTCGCCGGCCGGGGCGATGTCGACATCGTGGAAGCAGAAGAACGGCACGCCCAGCTTGGAAAAGAACTCGAAGGCGGCGTCCATCTTGGAGCGGGCGGCTCCCATCGGATCGTCGGTCGGCTCCAGCCACGGGCGATCGAAGGTACCCGAGCCGAACACATCCGACCCCGGCCAGTTGAAGGAATGCCAGTAGCACACGGCGATCCGCAGGTGATCCTCCATGCGGGTGCCGAGCACCTTCCGGTCCTTGTCATACACCTTGTACGACCGCGGATTGGTGGATTCGATTCCGGCGAACTCAACCGAACCCTCCAATCCGGTGAAGAAATCCTCGGGCATGGCGGTCCTCCTGCTCGTTATCTACGCGAGTGTACGGACCGCGGCTCTGACTCCGGCGGGCCTGCTCGGACCCGGCCGACGCTGCCGGGTCGGCGTCGACATGGCCCGGGGATGGTCGATGATCGGGTTCGCAGCGTGGTGGAACCGCTTTCGGTTTGCCCCCGATGGAACCGAAATTGCGGATCAGCCGCCGACCCGGGATCACGGGGGTCGACGAAACGCGATGGTTGGGACGTTGGCCTCTAGTTGGTCCGTTTGGCGGCGTGTATCGGTTGGTTGACGAGGAGGGGGAGCCGTGCGAGGGCCGGCCCGGGTCGCAAGTGCAGGCAGTGTCGCACCACCCGCGCATGACTTCGCAGCAGCGCCAAACCCATGACGTTGTCCGCTTGATCGAGGAGGCCGCATGACCCAGACAGTGCACGACCAACCAAGCGCAACCCAACCTTCGGGGGCGATCGCCGCCCGGGCTATCGGGGCGGTGAAAGTCTATGGGGAGGGGGCGGCCACCGTCCGGGCATTGGACGGGGTTTCTCTCCAGTTCCCGGAGGGCGAGTTCACCGCCATCATGGGCCCGTCCGGTTCCGGAAAATCGACGCTCCTGCATTGCCTGGCCGGGCTCGACGAGCTCACCGAGGGGCGCACCTTCATCGGCGAGGTGGATTTGACCACGCTCAAAGACAAGGAGCTCACCTTGCTGCGCCGGGAGAAGATCGGATTCATCTTCCAGGCCTTCAATCTCATACCCACTCTCAATGCCAACGAGAACATCACCCTTCCTCAGGCGATTGCGGGAACGAAACCCGACTCTGAGTGGTACGAGCAGGTGATCGAAACGCTTGGATTGGCCGATCGCCTCCGCCACCGGCCCTCGGAGTTGTCCGGCGGACAGCAACAACGGGTGGCGGCCGCCCGGGCGCTGGTCGCTCGACCCGAGATCGTGTTCGCAGACGAGCCATCCGGCAACCTCGATTCCAAGTCGGGTAGCGAACTGCTCGGGTTCATGCGGATGGCGGTAACCGACCTCAAGCAGACCATCGTCATGGTGACCCACAACCCGCTCGACGCCGCCTACGCCGACCGGGTCGTGTTCCTCGCCGACGGCCGCGCCGTCGACGAGATGCACGGCCCGACCGCCGAGAGAGTGCTCGACCATCTGAAGAAGATGGAGGGGTGACATGTTCAAGGCTGCATTCAAGGGGTTGTCCGGCCACAAGGGCCGCCTCATCCGTACCGCCTTATCGATCGTGGCGGGAGTGGCATTTGTGGCCGGGACCTTCATCCTCACCGACACGCTCCGCTCGTCTTTCGATGATCTGTTCGGGATTCTGAACGAGGGCATCGATGCTCAGGTACGCACCGAGGCCCCCTTCACGTCCGAGCAGGGGTTCACCAGCGGACGCGACCCGGTGACGGCCGAGTTGCTGGCTGAAATCCAGGCCTTGCCCGAGGTTGCGGCAGCCGAGGGTTCGGTGTACGGCTGGGCCGTCATCGTCGATAAGGACGGAGACGCGATTCAACCGCAGGCACCGACTCTCGGGTTCAGCTACGGAGAAGCGGAGGAGCTGAACATCGCCGATCTCCGGACCGGCCGCGCGCCGCAGACGCTGGAAGAGATCACGATGGATGCCGGCACCGCCACCGACAACGGGTTTGTGGTTGGTGACCTGGTAACGGTCATTACCGAGACCGGCACCGAGCAGTTCACGCTCGTCGGGACCTTCGGGTTCGACGAAGTGGACAATCTGCTCGGGTCTACCAACGTTGCCTGGGTTACCGCCACCGCCCAGCGGGTGATGAAGGTCGATGGGTTCGTCGAGATCAACGTCGCCGCCGCCGACGGCGTCGACGCCGATGCCTTGCTGGCGGCGATCGATCGGATTCTCCCGAGCAACGTCGAGGCCATCGGTCAGGACGCGCTCGTCCAGGAGCAAACCGATCTGACCGATAGCGCCATCAACATCTTCAACACTGCCTTGCTCGTGTTCGCGGCCGTGTCCTTGTTCGTGGGGGCGTTCACCATCGCCAACACGTTCTCGATCATCGTGGCCCAACGGACCCGTGAGATGGCCCTGTATCGGGCGGTGGGCGCCACCGGGGGCCAGGTGCAGAGGATGGTCTTGATGGAAACGCTGATCATCGCCGTCATCGCTTCGGCGATCGGAGTCGCGGCCGGGGCCCTGGTAGCCATGGGCCTCAAGGGGGCCTTTGCCGCTCTCGGCCTCGAGTTGCCGGCGGCCGGGCTGGTGTTCAAGCCGCGCACGGTGATCGTTGCGATGACGGTGGGAATCGTCGTGACGACCCTCGCCGCCATTTCCCCTGCCATTACCGCCTCGCGGGTGCCGCCGGTGGCGGCGATGCGAGATGTCTCACGCGATGGCGAGAAAGTGAGTCTGCGACGGCTGCTATCCGGGGGCTCGGTGGTCCTCATCGGGCTGGCGCTCTTGATTAACGGCCTGTATTTCGACCCGCCCTTCGAGCTGGCCTTCGTGGGGGCCGGTGCACTTGCCTTCTTCCTCGGAGTGGCACTCCTCAGTCCGCTCATCGCAGGTCGTATGGCCCGCATCATCGGTTTCCCGGCTCGCCGCATGTTTGGCATGACCGGCAAGCTGGCGCGGGAAAACGCCGGACGCCGGCCGGTTCGCACGGCCGCAACTGCCGGAGCGCTGATGATCGGGATTGGGCTGGTGAGTTTCTTCATGATCTTCAACGAGTCGCTCAAGGTGTCCTTCCTGGGTGCCATCGACAACGCCCTCTCGGCGGATGTGGTGGTCGGGGGAACCACCGACCCACCGGTTCCCATCAGCCCGCAGCTGGCAGTCGATCTCGAGTCACTGCCCGAGGTGGCACTGGCAACCGGGGTCCGAGGCGGGGAGGTTCGGATCGACGGTACGACCCGCGCGGTCAACGGTGTCGACCCGACCCGGATCATGAGCGTCACCAACGTGGAGTTCACCTCCGGCGGGATCGACCGATTGGCTGATCAAGGCACCATGATCGTGCGTGCCGATCGGGCGGAGGAAAAGGGCTGGGCGGTCGGGGACATCGTATCTGTCGAGTTCACCCGCACCGGTGCGCAGGCGATTGAGGTGGTTGGGATCTACGAGGGGGAGGAAGCTTTTGTTGGCAACTACAACCTTGGCTACGCCACCTTCGACGCCAATTTCACCGGGACTGCCGACGGGGTGGTGTTTGCCGACTTCGCAGAAGGCATTACACCGGAGCAGGGGATGGCTGCTCTCGAGCCACTGGTTGCTGCCTATCCCAACGTCGACTTCCAGAGCCAGGCCGACTACAAGGTGAGCTTCGAGGAATCGCTCGATCAGGCGCTGCTCTTCCTGACAGTCATGTTGGTGCTGGCCTTGTTGATTGCCCTCATGGGAATCACCAACACCCTGGCACTGTCAGTGTTCGAGCGAACCCGCGAGATCGGGCTGCTGCGAGCCGTTGGCATGACTCGGCGGCAGATACGCCGGATGATCCGGTACGAAGCCCTCATCGTGGCGGTCTTCGGGGCGGTGATGGGTGTCGGTATCGGCCTATTCTTCGGCTTCCTCGTGGTGCAGGCCTCGGCCGGAATTGGCATCGATCAGTTCGCGGTGCCGCTCGGCCAGGTCGTGGTTGTGTTCTTCGTCGCCGGCTTGGCCGGAATCCTGGCGGCCACCACGCCGGCGAGGAAGGCAGCCAAGATGAACGTGCTCGACGCCATCGCCTACGAGTGAGGTCGGGACTGCACGCCACCAGATCCCTACGAGGCCGGGTGGGTTCCCACCCGGTCTCGGTATGGGCGGTCAAGCACCTGGTGAGTCCGCTGGATCGGTTGGTCGTACGCATCTCGGGGGGGCGGCTGGCGCCCCCAAGCAGCCTGGCGGTACCGACCCTGCTATTGACCACGGTCGGGCGGCGTACGGGGGAGGATCGCACTGTTCCGCTCGTCTACCTCCGGGATCGAGAGACCTACCTGGTAGCCAATGCCCGTCCGGCCGGGGAGCGCACCAACCCGTGGGTCCTCAATATTCGATCGTCCGGCGACGGGCGCATCCGAGTCGGCAAGCTGGCAACGCGGGTGACAGTCCGGGAGTTCGATCGCACCGAGATCGAGCACTGGTGGCCCGAGTTCGTCGCCGTGTGGCCCGCCTTCGCCGAGCACTACGCCGCCACCGACGAGCGCTATGTGTTCTCACTGGAGCCGATTCACCTCTAACGCGAAGTGGTCGTGAGATCTGGGGGCCGTCTCCAGGAGTTCTCAAGTCCCGCGAAGGGCAATAGGGCTCTGGTCGGGCTTCCGGGCTCGGCGGATCATGGCTTCACCCGGTGTTGTTCCCGGTGTCGACGAGGGGAAGAGCGTCATGCGTCTTACGAGCGTGTTTGCGAGAATCGTCACGGTAGTCACGGCGACCTGCCTCGTTGCCCTGCTGCTCATGATCGAGGCGGGAGCCGCAACGCTCCCTGCTGTCTGTCCGGGCCCTCCCACTCTGCAGAGCATCATCGATGGTGCGGCACCGGGTGACACCATCGAGATCGGGCCGGGGACCTGCACGGAGAACCTCACTATCACCAAGAACTTGACCCTTCAGGGGAGTGGGGCCGGGGCCACCATCCTCGACGGTGGGCTGGCCGGGACCACCGTCACGGTCGGCCTCGGAGCAACCGTCTCCATCGCCGGGGTGACGATTCGCGGCGGGGCCGCCACCCAGGGCGGGGGGATCTTCAACCAGGGAGTGCTCGACATCGCTGACAGCACTCTCACCGGCAACGAGGCGACCGAACGCGGGGCAGGGATCTTCAACGACGGCGGCACGCTGACACTCGACCAAACGCTGATCGCCGGGAACGTGGCGCAGGTCAGCGGGGGAGGTGTCCACGCGATCGGAGCCACCGGCACCGTCACAGTGACCGACTCTGAATTCACCGGCAATCAGGCCGTGCTAGACCACGGCGGAGGCATGAACATTTCTGAGAGCACCGCCACCGTGTCGCGCAGCACCTTCAGCGACAACGCGGCCGGCAACGACGGCGGCGGCCTCTACGCGGTCGGAACCGGTACCGTCGAGCTCAGCAACGTGACCGTTAGCGGCAACTCGGCCGGTTCCGAAAACGGGCTGGGCGGAGGCGTGTTTCTGCGTAACCCGCCTCTGACAGTTACCAACACCACCATCTACGACAATGACGCCTTCCGGGGAGGGGGCCTCTGGGTGGCGGGCGGGACCGTCACGCTGAGTTCGACCATCCTGACCGGCAACGCCGGCACCTCAGGGGTGGCTCCGAATCCCGATTGTGGGCAGTTCGGCGCCGTCACCGTGATCAGCAGTGGATTCAACCTGCTGGGGGCGAACGCGGCCACCGATTGCGCCTTCGTTCCGGCAGCCACCGACCTGCCGGGCGTGGACGCCAGACTCGGTCCGCTGCTCGATAGCGGCGGACCTCCAACCCATGCCCTGCTGATCGGCAGCCCCGCCCGGGACGCGATCACCAGTGGCTGCCCGCCGCCGGCGACCGACGCCCGGGGTGTTTCCCGACCGCAGGGCTCCGGCTGTGACATCGGAGCCTTCGAGGCGGCCTCCAACGAGCCGAATACGGTTGGCCTGGTTGACCCGAACAGCATGCAATGGCATCTGCTCGACCCGCTCGGCAACGAGACCACCCTCTGGTACGGGGCACCCGGTGACTTTCCCATCGTCGGCGACTGGGACTGCGACGGGACCGACACGCCGGGGGCCTATCGGCAATCGGACGGGTTTGTCTACCTGCGTAATTCGAACACGACCGGGATCGGCGAGATCCGGTTCTTCCTCGGAATCCCCGGCGATGTTCCACTCGCCGGCGACTTCAACGGAGATGGGTGTGACACGGTTTCGATCTATCGCCAGTCCCTGGGCCAGGTCTTCATTGCCAACACCCTGGGCGCCAACGATGGAGTTTTCGTGGCCGATTTCGACTACTACTTCGGCATTCCCGGCGACAAGCCCTTCGTCGGCGACTTCGATGGGGACGGGGTGGACACGGTTGGGTTGCACCGGGAGTCGAGCGGGTTCCTGTACTTCATCAACCGGCACCAAACCGCCTTCGCCGACTCGGAGTTCTTCTACGGCATCCCCCGGGACCGCCTGGTGACCGCCGACTGGAGCGTGAACGGCCGTGACACCGTCGCCATCTTCCGGCCCGACGACCAGACCTTCTACTTCCGTTTCACCAACACCCAGGGCTTCGCCGACGACACCCTCGTGTTTGGCGAATCACACTGGCTGCCGGTCGCCGGCACCTTCGGGTTGTGAGTTGAGTCGGGCGAGTCGTCGAGCGGTCGGCGCCGTTTCCCCGTCATCCCGGTCACAGTGATATGAGTCGTTGTCCTAGGTTCTCGCATCGCCACCATCGGCAGGGTTAGGTGGAGAGGTGGGGGGAGCCGTGCGCGCGGGCTTCGGTTGGAGCTGCCTCCCGCCCGCCCTTGGCAATGCGATCTATGCCATTCGAGTGATCGAGGCCAGGATATGACCTCAAGACTGGTTCTCAGCTGCCCCTCACCATTTGCCGCGGCAATCGAGGCAACGCGTCGAGAGGTATTCCATGGTGCCTGCATGCTCGGGCCCGAGGAGAGTGTCGAGGCGATCAAGTGTGGCGACAGATGCGACCGGGCTACCACAGGACACGCACCGGCTGACCGGGGATTCGTGGACCACCTGCGGGCCGAGCCCGAGGAGTCGGGTATCGACCCGCCGGGTCATCGAGATGGCGTCTCGCTTGATTTCGGGACACCGGGAGATGCATTGTCCGCAGGCGCAGCACCGGGCAGCATCAAACGAGAGGGTGAGGCGGTCAGCCGTGAAGTCCTGACCGAGTGCATCGGTCGGACAGGTGGTGGCGCAGGCCAAGCACGCGGTGCACGTGTCGGCGTTGATCTCAACGATTCCGGTCGGTGCGCCCGGGTGATCGAGCTCGAGCACCGATCGCCGGTCGCCCGGCGACATCAGTGCCAACACCACCTCGACGGGTCCCTGCGGCCCGAAGGGATCATCCAGGGATACGGGTTCGATGGGGGAGAGCAATTCCTGATGGTCGACTGCCCTCGGAACGCGATCGGGATTCTCTCCGACCTTGGTGAGCAGGGCTCTGGCGAACCCAACCGCCGCACCCGAGGTGGCGTCTTGTTCGAGAGGACATCCGGTTGGGCCGCACGGCAAGGCAGTCGCGGCGGCGGCGCCGAGCATCAGGGTGGCGACCAGCCAGCTGCCGGGCACCATGGCCGTGCACGGGACCTCGATGGCGTGCCACCAATCTGGCAGCTCTGCTCGGCCGCGCCGGCACACAAAGCTGATTCCCACCGGATCGACCGATGTCAGCACGATGGCCTCGAGCTGGGCTCTCACCTGAGCCGGTGCGACGGTCGGGTTGGTGACGGCACCCACCGGACACCCCGTTACGCACCTGCCACACGGTTCGCACGCGTCCTTGTTGAACACAACGCGGCCGGCGTTC
Source organism: uncultured Acidimicrobiaceae bacterium (assembly GCA_947259275.1). GTDB lineage: Bacteria > Actinomycetota > Acidimicrobiia > Spongiisociales > SHLN01 > SHLN01. Next base: position 16,184 of record CAMYMH010000010.1, read on the forward strand.
CAGCGGTAGGCGTCCTGAGGGCATACGTCGACGCAGGCCCGACAACCGTCGGCGGCGACGCATGTTTGGCGGTCGACATCTGGCACCGCCGTGTATTCGGGCTTGGGCACGGTCAGCAGGGTTCGCCGCGACAGACGTCTGGGAAACACGGCCTTGGCGTGGTCTGGTTTGCTGCCAGTGAACGCTTCGGCCCGTGCCATCAAGCCACTCAGGGTGACACCGAATGTCGCGCTCGGTTCGCCCTCGACGTGGACGATTTGAACACCGAAGGGATCCAGCCTGAGCAGCCGGGCCTGGGCCTGGACCTCCGCCAGCGCGTAATCGTCGCGGTGGAGTGCCAGCACCAGCCGGTCGGCTCCGTTGGCATATTCGGCAATCAGCTCCGGTTGCCTGCAGAGGTTGTCGATCTCACTCACGTGGGCGGCGGGCTCGATCGGGTGAACGGGCGGTGAGCTACACAGCAAGACTTGAGTGTTCATTGTTCTTTTCGAGCACTCGGCGCATCCACGCAATGAAATCCACTTCGTGGACGAGGAATGCGGCGGTGGCGTCTACGGTGGCCGAGTAGAACGGCAGCTTGTGGGAGCGCTCAACCCGAAGGCGAAACGCCGGAAACCAGGCTGCCAGATGACGCCGAAGGAACCCATGCTCGACGCCGAGCCTGACACGGACCTCCTCGATCTGTTTGCTCTCCCAATCCTCGACCTCCCGCGAGCACAAACCGGCCATGGCCTCGAGTTCTGAGGTGGCGTGATCGGGAGGCTGGGAAGCGTCAACCACGCTCAAGCCGAGGACGGCGTAGTCCCGCTGGACGGCAGCCACCGCAGTAGCCAGGTCGCCTCCCTCAGCGGAACCCGTATAGAAGGACTCGGTTGGTGGACACAGCTCGCCATCCATACCCGAGGCAAACAGGCGGGTGTACTCGGCCGACAGCTCGCGCGACGAAGGTAGGCACTCGAGCGTCCCCACCAGGACATCCCAGGCACCCGAGAAAGCGAACGCTTCGATGCCAAGCCCGTCCAGGTAACCGGCGGCGGCAATCAGTGACTCCCGACGGCTCGCATCGGGTGGGAGCAGGGCGCCTCCGAAGAACCGGTAGAGGCCCTGTCGCAGGCGTGCGACATCTACCCAGCTGGTCACTCGAACCTGTCGGGCAAGAGCTCGTATAGCAGAGCGGCTCCAATCACCGAGCCGATGCCGAGCACGAACAGAATCGGGGCGCCCGTAAAGGTCGGATCGCCATCCGCTACCGACTCAGCGCCCCACGGGGCAGCCGCCAGCATACCGATCACCATCAACGCCAGACCCGCGACCACCAGAGTCACCGTGATTGTTCTACGCATCGGCGATCACCTCCTCATCGTCGGTCAGCGGAAGGATCGGGAACGCCTTGATGAACAGTCCGATCAACAATGCCCCAAGAGCAAAGAGACCCGCCACAACGGCAAACTCGATCCAGTTCGGGAAATACGACCCCGGCTCGTACGGGAGCAACGTTGCATGGGTCTGGGACGGAATGACCGTCAGATAACGCTCGGCGAGTGCTGCGGTCGAGATCAGCACACTGGCCAAGACCAGCGGGCCAATCTGCCACCTGCGTGTTCCGGCCTGCACCAGGAGCAGCACGAGCCCGGCGGCCATGAGGGCTATCGACACCCAGAAGATCCAGGCGTACGAGCCGCGAATGAGCTCATCGGCCAGAAGCCGTTCGTGCTCCGGCGTTGCATACATCAGCGTGATGAGCTCCACGATCATGAAGTAGAGCGCGGCGGCGGCCGCAACCAGCAGAAATCGGCCCAACCACTTGAACACCGAAGGCCCGATTCGATCGGTGTTTCCGAGCAGGCGCCGGACGATGGCGGTCAGTACCAACAGGTTGGCGAGTCCGGAGGCGGCTGCCAGTACGAGGAAATCAGGCCCCTGCAGGGACCCGAACCAGCCGGGCCGACCGACCTGGATGCCAAAGACGAGGCCCTCAGTTGAGAGAGCCACGACGATCAGCGGCACGATGCCAACCGACAGCCAGAACATCACCTTTCGATGGCGGAGGCGTTCCGCCTCGGTGTCTGAATAGCCGGCCGCCCAGAGACGGTGAAGCCGTTGCAGCCGGGAAGGCTGTTCCGCGACCACCGCAGCGTCCTGCCGCGCCCCGAGATACAAGTAGACGAGGCTCGCAGGCAACACGCCCATGGCTACCAGCATGAAGGTGCCGAAGAACGGTGATTGCGGCCGCGCGTACAACAGCATGTTGACCACGCCGCGGATCGGGTGGCCTAGATCGATGAGCACTGCCAGCAGACCCACCATCAAGGATCCGACCGTGAGCAGCTCTGCGATTCGTGAGATCGGTTGGAGTTCACGGATTCGGAACACTCGGGAGACGGCTGCGATCACAATGCCGGCAAAGCTCACTCCAATGAAATACTCCACCATCACGACATAGAGGCCCCATGGGGCCCCGCCCATGGTTCCTGTGTCCCGCATGTTTGTGACGATCATTCCACTCGACACCTCTCGTAGGTAGGCGTAGAGCCCAAAGCCTGCGATCAGGATCATTCCAAGGAAGAACAGCCTCCAGGTTCGTGTGATGCGACCAACACCCTGGGGCAGAAGCGATCCGGATGTTTGGGTAGCGACAGCCATGTCACACCTCAGCTTTCGGTCGTTCGATTTCTTTCAGGCTCGGATTCGGTGGTTTGCCACCGACGTACATGACGCGGGGGTGAGTGCCGGCCTCCTCCAGCAAGCGCCAGGGCTGCCGTACCCGGAGGTAGTGGCTGATCGGCGAGTCGGGACTATCGGTATCTCCGAAGATGAGTGCATTCACAGGGCAGGTTTCGACGCAGGCGGGATTCATGCCCTTCTCAACCCGCTGAACGCAGAAGGTGCACTTCTCGATTACCCCCTTGGCGTGGTTCCCTCCCGCGGTGTAACGCTGCTCCTCTCCGTACTTGAGGTCAAGATCGGGGTTCTTGTACGGGGGAACCAGGCCACCGGTGACCAGCGCAAGGTCGTCATCTTCCCAGTCGACTACGTCCTGGTAATGAGACTTCTCGGGGCTCTGCCATGTGAAGTAGTTGACGCCGTATGGACAGGCCAACTCGCAATAGCGACAGCCGATGCATCGATCGAAATCGGTCAGCACGAGGCCGTCTTCTCGCTTGAAGCGGGCGCCAACCGGACACACCTTCACGCACGGGGCGTTGTCGCAGTGCTGACAGGGCCGGGGGAGGAAGCTCATCTTGGTTTCCGGATACTCCCCCTCTTCAAAGCGAAAGACGTGCATCCAGAAGATGCCGGAGCCGGTGTTGTTCTCGATTTTGCACGCTTCCGTGCAGGCTCGACATCCTTGACACAGGTCGAGGTCCACAACCATCGAGTACTTCGCCATTACGCATCACCTCCCTTCGTGACTTTTACCTTCACGTGGAATGCCTGGTCGGCCGTGTTGGTCATGTAGCCCTCGCCGGTGAAATAGATCTCGTTGGCGGAGGCTCCTTGCCCCTTGTTCTGCGGATGGGTCCACATTCCGAAGTGGTGAGGCATGCCCACGGTGTCGGGCCGGATGCCATCGCAGAAAGCAGCCGTCGTCACCAGCGACCTGGTCTCCCCGGTGATGGCGTTGTGTGATTCGACGATGACGGTGTCGCCGTCGGCGATACCGCGTTGGCGAGCCGCCTCCGGGTTCATGTCGAGGCGAGCTCCGGGTGCCAGCTCGGCCAGCATGGGAACGAAACTCGTCCGTGACTGCTTGTGTTCGATCTGGTGGAAGCTGATCAAGATCAGGTCGTAGTCCGGTGGGGAGTGGTCCATGGTCGGAGCTCGCCAGGTGGGCAGGGCCGTGTAGTCCTGCCAGTAGATCTCCTCCGCACCCTTCTCCTGCATTTGTCGTTGGGCGTCGAGCAGACTTGCTCCGTATAGGCGATGCACCGCTCCCTGGAACGGAGGATCGTTGACGTAGCCGTACATCTTGGTGGGTGCCACCGGGCCCTTGACGAACACACCCTTGGCGGGATCCTCGAAGTAGCCGATGCCCTCGTCGATCCCCTGAGAGTGCGCCCACCGATCGAAGATGTCACGCACGTCCGGTTTCTGGTCGAGCGGAAGGGCGAACTCGGTGTCGGTGAGCTTCAACTCTTTGTTGACTACTGACAGGTAGCCATCTTCGCCGAACAGGACGCCAATCTTCTCGCATAAATCCATGTAGATTTCGATTTCCCCGCGCGATTCGAACAGCGGTTCCATCGGGGGAATCCTGAGGGTCACGGCGTCCGTGTATTGATCGGTGGCCGAGATCGGGCCTTCGTACTTCTCGATCGTGGCCGCCGGCAGGACGACGTCGGCGAAATAGTCGGCCGTTTCTGATAGCCAGGGGCTGACCACGGCCACGAACTTGAATATCCCATATGAGTCGAGATAGTCCTGCTGGGAGGGGAACGCGTTCAACGGGTTGACGTAGTGGAGGATGGCGACCTCGGGAAGCTCCTCGACTCCATACCGACCCGGATCCTGCATGACCTTGGCGACGATCCCGGGAAAACCGGTGTTGATCGGGAAGTACTTGCTCTTGTTGAGCATGAAGTCATACGGGGGATCTTCGACCGTGAGCTTTTCGAACTTCGGGTAGTTCTTGTGGATCTTCCAGGTGAAGTCAGAAAGCTGGCCCCCGGCCGCGCCGACCGCCCCCACCAGCATCGGCACCATCGTCATGGCCCGGGCCGTCTGGAAACCGAGCTCCTGCTGAGCCATGTGGTAGGCCATGATGCCGACCGGGCGGTATGGCACTTCCACTCCGTCGACGACGATGGTCGATCCGATTTGGGCGTTGGAGCCGAAGTCTTGCGCTACCTGACGGATTTGTGCTGCGGACAGGCCGGTGATGTCCGCCGCCCATTCGGGCGTGTATTGGGCGACGTGCTCCTTGAAGAGTTGAAAGCCCGTCTTGACTGGCCTGCCTTCGATCTCGTATTCCCCCTCAAGGGCGGGATCGGTCGCTTCATCCGTGCGCGTGACGCGGCCCGAGGCTTCGTCCCAGACGAGGGGGATTTCCTCGGCTTCGTCTCCCTCCCCGACGGTCTCGGTAACCGTCATCCCGTTGGCACTCACCAGATACGGACCGTTCGTGTAGGCCTTCAGGTACGGACGGTCGAGGTAATCCTGTTCGATCAGCTGATGGCACAGGGCCAATGCCATGGCCAGGTCGGTGCTGGGACGGATTGGAAGCCACGTGTCGGCGAACGGTCCGGCGCTGCGCAGACGCGGATCGAGATGAGTTATCTTCATCCCCCGTTCGCGGGCCTTGACCATGTGGCGCGGCCAGGTCAGCCAGCAGAACTTGTTGCCGCCGGCGTTCGTGATGTTCCAGCCCCACGACAACAGGTAGTTGCAGTATCGGAAGTCGGGATGGAGCACGGCGTGAGTGCCGAGCGTGTACTCCAGGGCGCGGTATCCAGCATCCGAGCAGAAGGCACCGTGGCCCAGCTTGGAGGAGCCGATTGCCTTCACGAAGGCGTCGTCGTAGAAGTCCTTCGCTTTGCTGCGCCCTTTCTGCCACAGGACCAGCTTGGGGTCTCGGTCGCGGACCTCTTTGACTCTGTCGGCGACCATCTCCAGCGCCTCATCCCACGATGCTCGGCGCCACTCACCGGTTGTTCCCTTGTCGTTGGTCCGGACCAGCGGCCACTTGACGCGGTTGGGGTCGTAGAGCGCCTGGATCTGAGCCTGGCCCTTCGGACACAGCGTCCCTACGTTGCGTGGATTGGTCGGGTTCCCTTCGAACTTCACTACTCGGCCGTCTACGCGGCGGGCCAGCATGCCGCAGTCCTGTTTGCCTATCCAGCACGTCGTTGCGATGACGTCTTCGACCGGGCCTGCCTGGGCGGTGGTTCCGGCGGAGGCCAAAGTCTCAAGAGGTCCGAACAGAAACTTGGTGGCTACGACGCCTCCCCCGATGGCGACGGCCGAACCTTGGACGAATTTGCGCCGGGTGACCTTCGGCATGCTTACTCCTCTTGGTCGTCCTTTGTGCTTTTCTTCACAAGCTCACGGTCAATTGCATCATGAAGCACGACCGGCGTATAGCGGGAGAATCCCGCTTACTGATCAGGTCCTTGTAGGGGTATTCCCTGACGGGGAGGAGAGGATCCCAAGTTCGAGGGCGTATCGCACCAGGGCTGCCCGGCTGTGGCAGTCCAGCTTGTGCATCAGACGCGCTTTGTAGGTTTCGATCGTCTTCACGCTCAAGAACGTCATCTCCGCGATCTCGCCGTTGCTATGGCCCAACGCGACCAGCTTGAAGACCTCAGCCTCCCGGGCGCTGAGAGAGAGATAGCGAACCGTCATATCGTCATCCTCCGGAGCAGCTCCATCCGCTGCCGTGTCGTCCGCCAGCAACTTGGCATGGTCAGGATGTAGATAGATGCCGCCCTCGGAGACGGTGCGGATGGCCGACAGCAATTCGGAGGTGGCCGCCTGCTTCAGGACGTATCCGGCGCCACCGGAGGCGAGTACCTCCCGCAAATAGCCGGCGTCATCGTGCATTGTGAGTACCAGCACTCGAGTATCTGGCGCTTGCTCCTGCAGCTGCGCCAGGGCTTGCAGCCCGTTGCATTCGGGCATGTTGATGTCCACCAGGGCTACGTCGGGCGTGAGCTCGAGCACTTGCTCGACGCAGTCGTGGCCGTCGGTGGCTTCTCCGACCACCTTCAGGTCCGGTTCGGCCTCCAGGAGCGCCCGCAGTCCCGCCCGCAGGACGGTGTGATCGTCGGCGATGAGGACTCGGATCGATGTCATGTCGGGACCTCGATATACACGGTGGTTCCATTGGTTCCGCTCTCGATGCTGAGACGACCGCCCAACAACTCGGCTCGTTCTGCCATCCCGTGAATGCCGACACTTTGTCCGTTGCGCCGGGCGGCCTCCGGCCGGAAGCCCCCACCGTTATCTTCGATGATCGCCCGCACGTGCCCGTCCCTGCTGGCAATCAGCACGCTTAGCGTGTCGGCGCCGCTATGCCGGGCGACATTCGTCATGGCTTCCTGGATGATGCGGTACAGCGCGGTCTCGGTCGTCGGCGGTAGCCGGGTTGGAAGGTCGCAGTGGACATCGATGGCGATCTTGGGGTGCTGAATGGCGAACTCGGCCGCATACCGATCGATGGCGGCCGCCAAGCCGAGGTCGTCCAGCGCGCTCGGGCGCAGCTCCTTGCCCAACTGGCGTACGAGTTGGAGGGTTTCGCCTCCCAGCTGGTCGAGCTCGGCGACCTTGGCCTCGATCTCGTCGGGGCCATCCAAGCGGGCGACGACCGACACTCCGACGATCATGGAGCTGAGTGCCTGGCCGACCGAGTCGTGCAGCTCGCGGCTGATACGTTTGCGCTCTTCCTCCTGGGCGCCGATCAGCCGCTCGAGGAGACGCGAGCGAGCCTGCTCATTGGCGGCAATCGTTGATCGGCTGGCCTCCAGGTCGCTCACCATGAGGTTGAAGGCGGTGGCGAGTTCGCCGATCTCGTCATCCGCCCAGTGCTCGGCGCGGGCCGCCAGGTCCCCTTCACCAACCCTGTGTGTCGTGTCGCGCAGGTCGAGGATTGGACGAGTGAGCAGCCAGGTCAGCAGGCTGGCCGCCAGCACCCCGAGCAAGCCGACGAACAGCGTGGTCAACAGCATTTGTCCCGTCAAGCCGTCCACCACGTTTTGGAGGCGCGATTCCGCCAAACCAAGACGGGCTACCCCGGCGGTCCCGTCGAGGATCGGTGCGGCGAAATCGTGTACCCGCCCTTCGTTACTGTCGTAGGCCATGACGTTGACTTGGCCGCCAATCGACATATTGAATGAGAGCAGCGCAGAGGGGAAGCCGGCGTCACCGTAAGTGTGGGCCAGGACGGTCCCGTCGGTCGAGACGACGAAACCATACAGAACGTCCGGATGGTTGGTGGCGGTTTCGTTGAGCAACTCGAACAGAGCGTAAGTGTCGTTGAGGAGGATTGGGTCGACGCTGCGGGCTGCTACGTCGCTGACCTCAGAGTGACCGCGGCTCTCGAGCTCGCTGGTCACGACCTGGCTCATAACGGAACGAACTTGCCAGGTGATAGCTAGACCGAGCACGGTTGTGAGGGCTAGCACGATCCCCAGGATCTTGGTGCGAACACTGAAGCCGCCGGCGAACGCCTTGAATCGGTCGGTCCAATTCTCGAGTGAAATCAGCTCCCATGCTGGTACTCGGGCCCGGCCCTCTCGCAGGGTTGGTGCGGTCACGGCCCAGCCTCAGCTGCCGCTAGTAGTGACCGCACGCCGTCGTACTCCCCGTCGTCGGTCTCCACGAAGTGATCGATGCCCATTTGAGCAAGAACCTCCTCGCCGGACGGATCGGTGGCCATGTTCAGCAGCAGCTCCCTCAGTTCCACTTTCCGGCGTGGAGGCAAGTCGGGTGGGACCACCACCGGTGGTATGCCGAAGGCGGGAGACTCGTGAACTATGGAAATGCGCTCGCGCAGGGCGGGGTCACGTTTGAGCGCGAAGTCCAGGACCAGGCTGTCAACGGCCGCACCATCGGCAATGCCGTTGGCTACCGCCTCGATCGCCCGATCATGACCATAAGTGAAGAACGTCCGCTGGAAGAACGTCGCGGGAGTCTCGCCAAGTTGATGAACCAGGTAGGTCGGGTAGGCCCTCCCGGTGTTGCTCATCGGATCGGTGAAAGCGAACACGGTGCCGTGCAGGTCGGCCATGCTCGCTGCGCGGCTGTCGGACGGAACGATCAGCTGGGAGTGGTAGACGGCTTGACCCGCAATCTCCGGCGCCACCAGCAGCTCCATCCCGAATTCATCGTGGCCCGTCACGTAGGCGCTGGTACACACGAAAGCCAGATCCACGCTCTGCTGGGCAACGAGCTCATTGACCTCGGCATAGGTGCGGCGTTGTATGAGCTCGGTGGAGCGTCCCAGCTGGGCTCCCAGGTAGTCGGCCAAACCCCGGTAGCTGTCGACCGTCCCTTCCGGCGAGATGATGGATGCCACTGCGATGCGAAGCGGCACTACGTCGGTTTCGGCTGCCGCCGGTAGCGGCTGGCGCTGGCTGAGATCGACAAATCTGGCCTGGTCTGCCCTCGGCGAGCCGCACGAGGTGAGCACAACCGCGATCAACGCCCCAATGAGTCGGTGACTGCGGTTACCCACGGTTCACCCGATTCCGGGTTGCTCGATCAGCGGGTGCCACCCGGGCGGCAAGAAAGTGAGCGAGTGGGAGGGGATCATCGAGGCGAAAGAGCGGCATCGAACTGGGCAGCTTCCAGCTCTGATCGGAGACCACTGCCAGCAGTTCGTCAAGCCCACAGATCAAGTCTCTGCTGCGGGCTGCGCGATGGACCTCGATCTTCGGGTACGGGCCCCGCTTATAGCCCTCGATCAAGACGAGATCCATCCCGGCGAAGTGGCTTCCAAGAACGGCATCCAAGTCGCCCGATCCGTTCTCGCGTCTGAACACGGCCACTTGCACCGGACTGGCCCCCACCACGATGTCGGCGCCGGCCTCGGCCAATCGATAGGTGTCCTTCCCGGGAACATCGAACGAACTCTGGTGACTGTGATGCTTGAGCACACCGACCTGAAGGCCTCGACTCTTCAGGATTGGCAGCAGGGCCTCGAGCAGGGTGGTCTTGCCGGTATTCGACTTGGCGACGATGGAGACGGCCGGCGGCTGTGTCGAGCCGTCTGGCCAGGTTTCCCAACGCCAAACGCCGTCGTTGGTGGAGGAGGTTGCTAGTCGGGTCCTCGCTGTGAGGAGGACCTCCTGTGCGCCGATCACGCTGGGTGATTCGGTCGCCTCCTGGGGCATGGTGTCCTCGATGGAGTGAATCCGTCCTTTCCAGAATGGAGGCTTCCCAGACAGAGGATCAGGGACTTTCGTCACCAAGCACCTGTTCGCAAGGCCCTGATTTGCTCCGAAGGCGACCAGCCGGAAACCGACGAAGCTAGCCGGATGAGACTCCGCGAGGAAGAGCGTCGGCATCGCCGATTGGCGTGGTCCACATGGTGCCCGGCTCGAGTCAGCGGATCCGGCCGCCGAAGCGGTACTCGGCGATTGGGTTCCCGTCGGGGTCGAGGAGTTCTAGACCGGTGAGGGTGGTGACGAACCCGTCGACTTGTCGAATCGCTTCGAGGTAGTCGGTTTCCTGGGCCATCACGCCGTCGGGTTCCATGCACGCCATTTCGGTGTGGGCCACGTCACCGATCACGAGGTGGTTCCCATCGATCTGGTAATCGGCGAAGTAATCGTTGCATCCGGCGATGCCTGTCAGGGTTCCGTCGGCGCCAAAGGCGAGGCTGATTTGGGTGCCGTCGAGGGGTGAGGATCCTCCTCCGTACCACGCCAGCCGCCAGGCCACCCCGGCAAGCGGGAGTTCCTCCGCCGGGCGGAACTGCAGCTGTGCGGCGCCGGTGGCGTCGGTCAGCTCCAGGCTTCCGTCGGAGACGACGAAGCGATCAGAGGCTTGCATAGCTCGGATGAAGGCGTCTCCCTGCCCGGTGTAGGCCGGGTCGCATGCGGAGCCGGGGAGTACGGGGTCACCGAAGGAGATGGAGGTCCCCCCTGCCGTGTAGGCGGCTTGGTAGGAGTTGCATCCGGTGAATCCGGTGGCGGTGCCGTCGGCGAACACCATCGTGCCGATGGCGGTGGGATTCGCCGCCACCATCGTGTTTCCCTCCCAGACCGAGGTCATTTCCCAGCTCGAACCGGTCAGGGAATCGCCGGTTGCTTCGTCTCCCTCCCCGCAGGCGGCGGCAACCACTAGCAATGCCAGCAGCATGGCGAGGCCGGAAGCTGTGGTTCCTCGCTTCCGCGCGGTCTTCGGGGTCGGTTTCACGTTTCTGTCCTTTCACATGGTTCCGGAGAGGGCGTTGACCAGCCCGATGAGGAACATGAGATATCCGGCCGCGACGGCGGCGGCTGACAGGCTGCGGATGGTGAGGGCGTCGCTCCCGCGGAAGGCAACCGAGCCGCCTGATAAGAGTGCTGCTCCCAGCAGCAAGAAGATGAGATTCAGTGACATGACAACTCCTCTGGTTGATCTATCCCGGCACTGCAGCCCTGGTGGGCCAGGCCTGCGCCCACCCGTGGGTGGGCGCAGGTCGTGCGTGGGATTGGGATTACTGGTTGCGCTGTTGGTCCCACTCGGCGAGGTCCTGTTCCCAGTCGACCCGGGATGTGACCCGGCAGCCGTCCGACTCGAACATGGCCGACCATGCGGCGCAGTCGCCGTTGAAGTGGAACTCAACACTGTCCACCTCGGGGTGGAAGAACACGTTCCGGTGCAGTTCAGCGTGGAACTGGACCATGCCGGTCGAGGTGTTCATGTTGTTGACGATGATGGCCTCGTTGAAGTCGACCACCAGCCGTCCATCCGCCAGCGTCGCACTGTTCAGTGCGTCGGCGGTGGCGGCATCGAAAGCCGATGTGAACCCGACGGCTCGTTCATCAGGTGTCAGGCCGGCCAGTAGCGACCGGAGCGTCCACTCGATGCGATCGATCGCTTCGCCACCCTGTTCGGGGACGATTCGGGGGACACCAGCACCCGCGGTCGGCCAGACGTCGTCGTTACCACACTCGAAGAAGACACTGATGATCACTTCTCCGGGACCGGGAGCGAGAGGATCCGGTGGGTTGCAGGTCGCAATCGCCCGCACGTCGACGGTGACCACGGTGCCCTCGTCGACCTCGACGCCGGGAGCAGGCTCCTGAGCCATCACGATCGCGGCGTCATTGTCCTCCGGCAGTGCCAGGATCTCGAGGCCTGCTTGCTCCAGGAGCGCTCGAGCGTCCGCCAGGGTCTTCCCCGACAGGTCGGGAACCGACACAACCAGCGGAACAACGACCTCGGGCAGAGTGGTGGTAACCGGCGGGAGGGTGGTAGTCACCGGCGGAACTCCTTCGGCGACATCACCGTCGTTGGTCACCAGCAACCAGGCGGTCACTCCGAGTGCGGCGGCTCCGACGAACGAGACCAGGGCAATCGCGGGTCCTCTCCATCTCCGTAGTCGCGGGGGAGCAGGCTGTGATTCGATAGTTCTTGGTTCTTTGGTCAACATGGTGGGTTTCCTCTGTTCATGGAGGATGGTTTCGGCGTCGGGACGCTCGGCTACCGGGGCCGAGTCCGCCGGAGCCGGGTTGGCTTCGGTGAACAGCTGGTAGATCCGATCAATGTCGTTCATTGCCTACCGCCTTCCTCTGTCTGCGGGCGACCCGGGGCGTGGACCCTGCCGTACTCCTTCACCAAACGTTTCTTGGCGCGATGGAGCCGCTGGTCGACTGCCGCCACCGAGCAGCCCAACAGACGGGATATCTGGTCATGAGGAAGCTCCTCCCATGCCGCCAAACGCAGGATCTCCTGGTCGGCCGGCCGCAGCCGGGCGGTCGCCGCCAGCACCGAGTCGTATTCGGCCCGGCGGACCACCAGTGGCTCCGGCTCGTCGGCCCGGTTCAATGGGACCGACCGCAGCCTGGTATCGAGGCGGGCGCCGCGGGCGATGCTCCGCCGCTGATGGGCCGCCACGTTGGCGGCTACGCCGTACAGCCACAGCAGGGTTTCTTCGCCGCGGGGCACGTCGTCGATGCGGCGCCAGGCGACTAGAAACACCTCAGCGGTCAGGTCCTGGGCAGTTGCTACGCCGCTCCGGCGCAGGAAGTAAGAGTGAATGGCGTCATAGTGCCGGTCATAGAGGCTGCGAAATACGGCCTCACCATCACTTGCCAAGCTCGTTCCTCCGACTGCGCGTAGGGCGGTTGCTTCCTTCATACCCCCCTATTCCCACCTCAGTGAAATCCTGACACCGGATTTCGATGAGATCTGCCGGCCGCGGTTGCCCACAAAAACCGCGCCGGTTCATGATCCGGTTGCTGTCTTCGGTCACGTTCAGATGAGGGGTTCCGGCGAGAAGACGCGCTCTGGCAGGCCCGATGTTCCGACGCCGTGAGCTCGGCGCGGTGGGCCGAGCCCATAAGCATCAGGCGGCGCCGGCGCTCGCCTTCTCCTCGAGCAGATGCAAGATCCGCTCGTTCTGCTCACGGATGGCATTGATATTCAGATACATCCACTTGGGCGGGAAGTCCTCGGGGGCTTCTTCGAATTTGCGATCCATGAACTCGCCCATCTTCGGTCCGGCCAACCGCATGATCAGCGCAAACCCACCGATTATCACTGCGAGGCGCATCAGCTTCATCAGGAAGGGCCTCATCCTTCACCTCCTACTCCTGGTCGGGAAACCTGTCGTCGCGTTCGATTGCCGAGTGACCGCGACAGTCGCCATCCCTCGTGTACCCCGGGACCGACCCGGCGGGTAGAGGCCGATGGCACGTTTCCCGCCATGCCCAACCACCCGTCCGCGGCCGCCTTGGGCTGTGGTGAGAGGATCGGCGGGTGACCGCATTAACGGGCGGCCGGCCCGGCTCCCGCCCAGCTTTTCGCTCCCATCCGGATATGCCAGACTCGGCTTGACCGAGAGGGAGGTGAATCGCGAGTTACCGATCGACCTACGAGCGTTCACTCCGAGACCCGGAAGGCTTCTGGGGCGAGGCGGCAGAGGCAATCACCTGGGACCGGCACTGGGACCGGGTACTCGACGACAGTCACGCGCCTTTCTATCGGTGGTTCACCGGGGCGATGCTCAACACGTGTTACAACGCCCTCGACCGGCATGTGGACAACGGTCGGGCCGACCAGACCGCCCTCATCTACGACAGTCCCGTGACCGAGACCGTGGAGTCGTGGACTTTTCAGGAGCTGCGTGACCGCGTTGCCGGCTTCGCCGGAGCCCTGGCCGGGCAGGGGGTCGGCAAAGGTGACCGGGTGCTGATCTACATGCCGATGGTCCCGGAAGCCGTCATCGCCATGCTGGCGTGCGCCCGGCTGGGTGCCCCCCACTCGGTGGTTTTCGGCGGGTTCGCCGCCAAGGAGCTGGCAACCCGCATCGATGACGCCCAGCCGAAGGTGATCGTGTCGGCTTCATGTGGCATCGAGGTCGACCGGGTGGTTGAGTACAAGCCGCTGCTGGACAGGGCGATCGAAATGGCCGGGTATGAGCCCGACTCGACCATCATCCTGCAGCGCCCGCAGGCCGAAGCGCCCCTGATTCCGGGCCGGGACCGCGACTGGCGGGAGGTCGCCGAGGCGGCCGAGATGGTCGGGTGCACTTCGGTGGCCGCCACCGACCCTCTCTACATCCTGTACACATCCGGCACGACGGGTCATCCCAAGGGGGTGGTGCGCGACAACGGTGGTCACGCGGTCGCACTCCACTGGACGATGAAGAACGTTTATGGAGTGGACCCCGGCGAGGTCTATTGGGCGGCCTCGGATGTGGGATGGATCGTCGGCCACTCCTACATCGTGTACGCCCCGCTGATCCACGGGAACACCACGGTGCTGTACGAGGGCAAGCCGGTGGGCACTCCCGACCCGGGGGCGTTCTGGCGGGTGATCTCCCAGCACAAGGTCGGCACCCTCTTCACCGCCCCCACCGCCTTCCGGGCCATCAAGCGGGACGATCCCAACGGGGAGTACATGCATCCGTGGGACCTGTCATCACTCCGCTCTTTGTTCCTGGCCGGCGAGCGCTGCGACCCCGACACCCTGCACTGGGCCGAGGAGCGACTCGGCGTTTCCGTAGTCGATCACTGGTGGCAGACCGAGACCGGTTGGCCGATCGTGTCCAACCAGCTCGGCCTCGAGCCCATGCCGGTCAAGCCTGGTTCGCCCACGGTGCCGGTGCCAGGGTGGGACATCCGGGTGCTGGACGAATCCGGTGCCGAGGTCCCCGACCGAACCGTGGGCAGCATCGTCGCCAAGCTTCCGCTTCCCCCGGGCACGCTCCCGTCCCTGTGGAACAACGACGAGGGCTACCGGCAGGCCTACCTCGAAACCTTCCCCGGCTTTTACCTGACCTCCGACGCCGGCTACCGCGACGAGGACGGGTATCTGTGGATCATGAGCCGCATCGACGACATCATCAATGTGGCGGGCCATCGCCTTTCCACCGGCGCCATCGAAGAGGTGGTTGCCGCCCATCCGAGCGTGGCCGAGTGCGCCGTCATCGGTGTCGCCGACGAGCTCAAGGGTCAGCTTCCGATGGGCTTCGTGGTTCTCACCGCCGGAGTCGACCGAAGCCATGAGGTCATCGCCAGCGAGTTGGTCAGCTCGGTTCGAGAATCCATCGGTCCGGTGGCCGCCTTCAAGACCGTCCACGTCGTGCCGCGGCTGCCCAAGACCCGATCCGGCAAGATTCTCAGGTCCACCATGCGCAAGATCGCCGACGACGATCCTTGGACCACGCCCGCCACCATCGACGATCCTGAGGTCTTGACTGAGATCGGCGCCGCCCTCGGCAAGTAGGCACGCCCGCCGCTCGGCCGACCGGCAGGTGAAGGCCGCTATGGCAGAATGCGCCCATGAGGCGGGTAGCGGAGCCGGGTGAGGCCATCACGTTCGCGGAGTTGCGGAGGGCAACTCGCAATCGGGGTATGCCCCTCGAGGCGCTGGCGCTCGATGTCACCCCGGTCGGCTTGCACTATCTCATGATCCACTTCGACGTGCCCCTGCTCGACGAGGATTCATGGTCGCTGCGGGTGGTTGGCAACGTTGAATCTGGGCTCGACCTGTCGCTGGCAGATCTCCGCTCGATGCCGCAGACCAGTCACGTCGTCACCCTGGAGTGCGCCGGGAACGGACGCACGCTGATGGAGCCGCGACCAATCGGTCAGCCGTGGGGCCTCGAAGGGGTCAGCACCGCGGAATGGACCGGCGTGTCGCTGCGATCGGTGCTCGAACTGGCTGGGGTGGGCGCCGACACATTGGATCTGGTCTTCCGAGGCGCCGACCGGGGCCAGCAGTTGGGCATCGAGGACGAATACCGGCGTGGAATGTCGTTGGATGACGCCATGCGAGATGAACTGCTGCTGGCATACGAGATGAACGGCCGGCCCCTGGAGCCACAGAACGGAGCGCCGTTGCGGTTGGTAGCACCCGGCTGGTACGGGATGGCCCATGTCAAGTGGCTCACCGAGATCGATGCGTCTACCGATCGGTTCGACGGGCCCCAGCACGCGGCCTACCGCTATCGGCAATCCGAGGATGACCGGGGAGAGCCCGTGTGCAGAATGCGTCCCCGGGCGTTGATGGTCCCGCCCGGGGTCCCCGACAGCTCCACTCGGGAGCGCCTCGTTGAGCCCGGGCAAGTGCTGATCCGGGGACGTGCGTGGTCGGGGAGCGGGCCGATCACCCAGGTTGAGGTTGCCGTCGACGAATCAACTCACCTCGCCGACCTCGATCCGGCACCGGTCGGACGATGGGCGTGGCACGGCTGGTCGTGGACCTGGAACGCCGAGCCCGGCGAGTTCACACTCACTTGCAGAGCGAGCGATGCCACCGGTGACGTCCAGCCGATCGATCAGCGCTGGAACCTCCTGGGCGTGGGGAACAACGCGGTGCAACAGCTGGCCGTCACCGTCTCGTGAGCAGATCGAACTCCGACTTCTCTCCTAGCGGGGGCGTTGAACCCGCGACCTTCGGGTCATGAGCCCGATGGTGGGTGGCGATTGATCGAAGGGGACGGTCTTCAATGTCCTATGTCGTGGTCCCCAGCCTGGACGAGGCCACTTTCGTACGCAAAAACGACCGCTTGGGCCCGGTCGCGGAGGCCGAGCTTGGTGAGAATGCTCGATACGTGGGACTTCACGGTTGCAGCTCCGATGAAGAGCTCCTCCGAGATTTCCGCATTACTGGAACCTCGGGCGATCGCCGCCAAGACTTCGCGTTCCCGCTCGGTGAGCCGTTCCAATCGGCCCGCCACCGCGGTGTCAACGGCGAGGCGCTGGGCGAACTGCCCGATGAGGCGACGGGTGATGGATGGGGCAAGCAGTGCTCCCCCCTCTGCCACGGTGCGGACTGCCGTGACTAGCTCTTCTGGTGGTATGTCTTTGAGCACAAAGCCGCTGGCTCCGGCCCGCAGCGCCTTGTACACGTACTCGTCTGGGTCGAAGGTCGTCAAGATCAAGACTCGCACCGGCCAGTCGGCTTCCTCGATGATGCGGGCGGTTGCTTCTAGGCCGTCCATCTCCGGCATCCGGATGTCCATCAGCACGACATCCGGGTGATGAGTGCGTGTTGCCTCGATGGCCTCGCGCCCGGTGCCGGCTTCGGCTACCACGTCGATGTCGTCCTCATGTCCGAGCACCATGGCGAACCCACGCCGCACCAGGGCCTGATCGTCAACGACGGCGACGCGGATGCTCACGTCTGCTCCGTCCGGAGGGGCAGCCGGGCGACGACCCGGAACCGTCCGTCTGGTTGCGGTCCGGCATCGAAACTCCCTCCCAGAAGCACTGCTCGCTCGCGCATGCCGACGATCCCTTGTCCGGCACCGGGCAAGTGACTGCCCGCGCTTCCGGTGTTGACCACCTCTACGGTGACGGCCTGGTCGTTGCTGTCAAGCCGCACCTCGGCTTGAGTTCCGGGCCCGCCGTGCTTGAGAACATTGGTCAACGCTTCCTGGGTGATTCGGAATGCCGACAGGGCCACTCGGGCCGGCACATCGGCAGGCACCCCGTCCATGCTCAGCGACACGTCCAACCCCGCCCCAGCGAGCTGATCGACAAGGTCTGGTATTTCGGCGATTCCGGGCTGGGGACCAAGTCCATTGATCTCGGCTTCTGGGCGCAATACTCCGAGCAAGAGGCGGAGCTCGCCGAGTGCTTCCCGTCCGGCGTGCTCCACCGCTTCCATCGCCTCGACGGCGGCGGCCGGGTCGGACCGGGCCACGGTCTTGGCTGCTCCGGCCTGCACCGTCATGAGACTGACCCGATGGGCCACGACGTCGTGCAGCTCCCGGGCGATACGGGAGCGTTCCTCAGTCACGGCCCGCTTGGCTTCTGCCACGCGTTCCTTCTCGAGATAGGCAGCTCGCTTCTCGAGTTGGGTCGGGTATTCGCCCCGGATGCCAAGGCGTCTTCCGATGTACCAGGCCAGCAGCATTATCAGGAGAGTCACTCCGACGTCCACCACAGGCTGCCCATCGACGAGTGACCAGATCCCTACCAGAGCTGCGGCAGCACCCACTCCGGCGTAACCCCACTGTCCGGCGACTGCGTAGCGGCCAACGGTGTAGAGCGAAACCAACAGGGCGAACAGAGGATCCTCCACATAGCCGAATCCGATCCAGAGGAGCGACGCGACAACGTTTACCCCCAAGACAATCAGTGGTTGGTGCCTGCGCCAGTAGAGGGCGACACTGCCCACCACCACGACGACGTAGGCGGCGATCGGGATGTCGTTGACCAAGCGAAGGGCGAATTCGTCTGTGGTCCCAGTGTCCTCTAAGACTCCGTTGAGAACGTCGGCGACGAGTATGACGATGACGAGAATGGCGTCCGCGGTGTGGGGCCAGCGGGTAAAAGGCCCTCGTAGTGGCCGCTTAACACCACCCAGCGGGTCCACGGCGGTGGAGCTCACAGTCCCTCGCAGATCGCACGGCCCGTGCCTGGTCGATGAATGGCCACGTACATGTGCCAACGGTACGCCATCCAGTCGCTCGTAGTCACCCGCCCGGCGGCGGATCCCCGTCTCCGTCTCAAGGGGGAGACGCACCCTCTCGCGCCTGGGTGTGATCCGCCGATGGGACGAGCCGTTGATCGATCCCGGGGCCGATGACGACCGCGGCGCTTTGTCATACCTTCGACTCAGTACCAACGACACAAGGAGTCGAAATGAAACAGCTATTACGTCCCTTCTGGATCGCAGCAATTGCGCTCCTCGCTCTGGTGGCGGCCGCATGCGGCAGCTCAGAGTCTCAGTCAGACACAACAACTAGCACCACACTTCCCTCAACAATCACGGTGCCGATCGTCGATGGGCCGGGTCCGCTGGAGGGCGAGGAAATAGCCGATCCTCCTCCGCAGCCAGAGGACGAACTGCAGGACCTCCTCGACCAACTCGTGGCCGGCTCAGATGTTCCTGCTCTCGGGGTGGCGACATTCGACGGTGACAAGGTCATCGAGGCCGCCGTGTCCGGTGTGCGTCGCAGCGGGGATCCGACTCCGGTCGAAATGAAGGACCTGTTCCATATCGGTTCCAACGCCAAGGCGATGACTGCCACGCTGGTGGCCACCTTCGTTGATGAAGGGATCATCTCGTGGGAGACGACCGTCGGCGATGTCTATCAGGACGTGTTGCCGGACCTCGACGAGGGCTTGGCAAAGGTCACCTTCCGCCAGCTCTTGAGCCATACGGCGGGGTTCCGCGATGAACTCGCGTTCCCCCTGTTGGAAGGCATCGAGGGGGACCTACCGGTCATCGAACAGCGACGCCAGGGCGCCGAGATCACCCTGACTCGGCCAGGGCAACATCCCGCCGGCGAGTTCATGTACTCGAACCTTGGCTACACAGTGGTGGGAGCCATGCTCGAGGAGCTGACCGGCACCTCATGGGAGGAACTGCTCCAAACCCGCGTCTTCGAGGTACTGGGGATGGACAGCTGCGGTTTCTATGCCCCGGGCACTCCTGGTGAAGTGGACCAGCCATGGGGCCACTTCGACGAGCGGGGAGGCGAGGCGATCGACCCCGGCCACCCGGACGCCGAGGCCCCGCAAGTGATCGCACCGTCCGGCCTCGTGCACTGCAGCATGGCCGACTGGGCGCTCTTCTTGCAGTCCCAGCTCCGCGGTTTCCAGGGCAGTGACTCAGAAGTGATCAGCGAGAGTTCGTTCGAAGCGTTGCGGACCTCGCCCGAAGGCTCGA
This sequence comes from uncultured Acidimicrobiaceae bacterium, assembly GCA_947259275.1. Classification (GTDB taxonomy): domain Bacteria; phylum Actinomycetota; class Acidimicrobiia; order Spongiisociales; family SHLN01; genus SHLN01. Next base: position 35,960 of record CAMYMH010000010.1, read on the forward strand.
CGTACGCGCTCGGCTGGGACACGATCGAGTCGCCAACCGGGCAAGTCATTCATCATCACGGCAGCAACCATCGATTCACCGCTTACACGCTGCTTGTGCCCAACGAGGACTTCGGCCTGCTCGTAGTCACAAACCTGGGTGAATTGATGGCCGACCCCACAATCGGCGTGGTCGTCGATGCCATGATCCAGCGTCAGGTCCGGGCCGACGGAGAGAACGTCGATATCGGGGGCCGCGAGATCTTCCTTTCTTGTCAAGGCTCCGGCAGCCCGACCGTGATCCTCGAGCATGGTCTTGGCACGACCGGCGCAGACTTTGGGATCGTGCAGGGTGCGATCGCCGCCACTAATCGGGTGTGCTACACATCCCGGGCCGGGATGGGGTTCAGCGACCCGATCCCAGGGGGCGGGGTGCGAACGGCGCAGGACGCGGCAGACGACCTGTCCGCCGTGCTGGCCGCGGCCGACGTGCCCGGACCGTACGTGCTGGTTGGACATTCATTCGGTGGCCTGGTCGTCAGGCTCTTCGCCGACCAACATCCCGCCGATGTTGCCGGGGTGGTCCTGGTCGACACGACGCACGAAGACCTAACGGACCGCGTTCGTGAAGCCATTTCCGTTGAGGCTTGGAATGAGGTTGCAGTCTTCTTCGGGTCCGAGAACGCCGAGCTCATGGACCTCGAGGCCAGCGGCGCTGAAGCAGCCGCAGCCGGCGACCTGGCGGATGTGCCGCTGGTGGTGCTCCAAGCCGCCCGGGAAGAGGTCGAGCCGCCTCCGCCCGGGATATCGCAGGCGACCGCCGACGAGGTGGAAGCAGCGACACGGTCGATCGAGGGTGAATTGCAGCTCGATCTGGCAAACCTGTCCACCAACGGCAGGCATGTGCTGGTCGAAGGAAGTGGTCATTTCATCCAGATTGACCGTCCGGATGCGGTAATCGACGCAATCAACTCAGTCCTTGCCGGTTAGGACGCACACACGCTCCCCACAGAGAATCGAAGAGGAACCCGGGCGAAAGGTCCGGGTTCCTTTCGTTGGGGCGAGGGGTTGTCCGGCGAACCTCCCGACCTGGGGCCGGGAGAACCGCCGGAGCGAGGGCGGAATTTACATGCTTATTACTCTTCGCAGCTGGCCTTAGGCCAGCGCTCATCGCTGTTTCAAATCCCTCAGATCAGCCAGGAAACGACAAAAGCCAGGCCGATGGCCTGACTTTCGCCGTTCGTAGCGGGGGCGGGATTTGGCCTGTTGGTCCTCGCGATCGCCGCCGCTCGCAAGCTCACTGCGATCGCACTCCGACCTTCGGGTTATGAGCCGAAGATGTCTCGTTGGATTGGCGGTGCGCTCTCAGCGACTCCGCGACCACTCGAAGTCGCTGAGGCGGGCGAGCGCAAGCAGCAGGGCTTGCGTCCCACTCCTCCCACCGCCCTGGGCCTGCAACGCCACGTAGAGTTGGTGGGCGAGGGCCAGACCTGGGGTCGAGAGCCGCATCGTCCCGGCTTCATCCAGTGCGATGCCCATGTCCTTCACAAAGTGGTCGACGAAGAACCCGGGGGCGAAGTCCCCCTCTAGCATTCGCGGCCCGTAGTTGCTGAGCGACCAGGAACCGGCGGCTCCACCGCTGACGGCCTCGAGGGTCTTGTCGAGGTCAAGGCCAGCCTGCTGCGCATAAAGCAGCGCCTCGCTCACCCCGATCATCCCGGTCGCGATCAGGATCTGGTTGACCATCTTCGTGTGTTGGCCTGCCCCGGGCCCACCGGCATGAACCAGCGTGTTGCCCAGGATCTCGAGCAGCGGCCACACCCGGACGACGTCGTCGTCGGCTCCACCGATCATGATGGACAGCGTGGCGTTTCGGGCCCCGACATCGCCTCCCGACACGGGTGCATCGACGGCGCCGATGCCTTTGGCCGCGGCCGCTTCGGCAATCTCGACCGCTAGCGATGGCTCGCTGGTCGTCATGTCGACCAGCAAACTGCCAGGGTTCGCTCCGGCCAGGGCGCCCTCCGCACCGAGGAATGTGTCGCGAACATCCGCCGGGAACCCCACGATCGCAAAGGTGGTGTCGCATTCGGCGGCAACCTCGGCCGGACTGTCGGCCCACCTGGCATTGCGGCTCTCGAGGTCTGCAGCCTTCTCCCGGGTCCGGGTGTGAACGGTCATCGGATAGCCGGCCGCCAGCAGGTGGCGCGCCATCGACGCTCCCATGACTCCGGTGCCAATCCAGCCGACGCGGGTCAGCTCGCGACTTACGCTCATGTGCCTCTCCTCGCTGTCGGCGTACCTTACCGACGAGTCGCTTCCCGATCAGCTACCAGAGGCATTCGGCCCGGACCCGCGGGATTTGACCCGCGACCTTGGGGTCATGAGTTAAACGATGGGGAATCAGACCATTATCCAGCCGCCGTCGACATTGATGGTCTGGCCCGTGATGAACGAGGATTCGTCGCTGCAGAGAAACGACACCAGCGCGGCCACGTCCTCGCTTCTTCCCCTGCGTTTGAGCGCTTGCGACTGGAGGATCTCGCGCTCGTAGGCTTCCAGGTCCTCGTGCTGGGCGGCCTCGGCAGCGGTGGGGAACGCCCCGGGGGCGACGCCGTTCACGCGAATGTCGTGTCGACCCAACTCGCGGGCCAGGGCGCGGGTCATCGCCACGACGGCTCCCTTCGAAGCCACGTAGGGCGACAGGTTGTCCCACCGGCCGTGCCACACGATGGACGCCACGTTGACGATCACTCCGCCGCCGGTGTTGGTCATGGATCGAGCGGCGAGCTGAGCGGTGAGGAAGTACGCCCGCTGATTGACCGTGATGGTGTCGTCGAGGGTGGACGTCTCCACCTCCAGGAACGGACCGGACGGAAAGATCGCCGCGTTGTTGACCAGCGCTTGCACCGTCCCCAACTGTTCCTCGGCGCCCGCAAACACCTCTTCGATCGCCGCCTGCTCACGCAGGTCGCAAGTTAACGCCACCGCCTCGTGGCCGGCCTCAACGATCCGGGAGACCGTCGCCTCAGCGGCGCTTCTATCAATGTCGACGACGGCCACCCGAAACCCGTCACCGGCGAGGCGTTCGGCGATGGCGCCCCCGAGTGCCCCACCGGCTCCGGTCACAAACGCACTCAATGCGACTCCCGTTTGACCTCGTCGCCCGAGCCACCAACCAGGAAGTCAAAGTCGACGCCGCGGTCCGCCTGCAGCACCCGATCCAGGTAGAGCCGGTAGTACCCACGGTCATACTCCGGGTCCGGTGGTGACCAGGCGGCCCGGCGCCGCTCGAACTCGTCGTCGTGGATGTCGAGGGTGAGGCGGCGGTCTTCGACATCGAGGACGATCTGGTCACCATTCTCAACCAGGGCCAGCGGCCCCCCGGCGGCGGACTCGGGCGCGACGTGCAGGACGGCAGTCCCGAACGCGGTGCCGCTCATCCGGGCATCGGAGATGCGCACCATGTCCGTCACACCTTGTTCGAGTAATCGCCGGGGCAGGCGCATGTTGCCGACCTCCGGCATGCCCGGATAGCCCCGGGGGCCGCAACCCTTGAGCACCAGGACCGAGTCGGCGGGAACGTCGAGATCGTCGATACGGGATTTGAAGTCCTCGATGTTCTCGAACACCGCGGCCGGGCCACGATGTTGCAGCAGCTCGGGGGTGGCGGCGGCCGGTTTCACGATCGCCCCGTCGGGGCAGAGGTTTCCCCGCAGCACGGCGATTCCGGCATCGGCCTTGATGGGATTGGTTCGGGGCCGGATCACGTCCGCCAGGTGATGGTCGGCGTCGGCCGCTTGTTCGGCAACGGTGGCACCGGAGACGGTGGCGGCGGTTCCATCGATCAGGTCACCCAGCTCCCGCAACACTGCCGGGAGTCCGCCGGCGTAGGAGAAGTCCTCCATCAGGTATTCGCCGGCCGGCATCAAATTGACGAGCAGCGGAACGCCCTTTCCGAGCCGGTCCCAATCGTCGAGCTCGAGCGGGATTCCGACCCTTCCCGCGAGTGCCAGCAGGTGGATCACGGCGTTGGTCGAGCCGCCGATGGCGGCGCAGGCTCGGACCGCGTTCTCGAAGGCGGCGCGGGTGAGGATCCGGCTGAGTCGCAAGTCTTCGGTCACCATTTCGACGATGCGGCGGCCGGTGTGGTGGGCGAGGGTGAACCGCCGCGAGTCGACGGCCGGGATGGAGCCGTTGTGGGGGAGCGTCAATCCCATTGCTTCCACCAGGCAGGCCATGGTCGAGGCGGTCCCCATCGTGTTGCAGAAGCCGGCCGAGCGTGACATACAGCTCTCGGCGGCGAGGAACTCATCCATCGACATGTCCCCGGCCCTGACTGCTTCGGAGAACCGCCACACGTCGGTACCGGAGCCGATCCGCCGCCCCTGGTAAATGCCATTCAACTTGGGACCACCGGACAGGACGATGGTGGGGAGATCGACGCTGGCCGCCCCCATCAACTGGGCGGGAGTGTTCTTGTCGCACCCGCCCAGCAGCACGACCCCGTCGATGGGGTTGGCGCGGATCGATTCTTCCACCGCCATGCTCATCAGGTTTCGAAACAACATGGTGGTGGGGAGCATCTGGGTCTCTCCAAGCGACATGGCCGAGAACTCGAGGGGGACGCCCCCTGCCTCCCACACGCCGCGCTTCACGTGCTCGGCGACGTCCCGCAGGTTCTGGTTGCAGGGAGTGAGCTCCGACCAGCTATTGCAGATTCCGATGATCGGCCGCCCATCAAAGGCCTCGTCGGGGAGCCCGGCGGACCGCATCCAGCTTCGATGGATGAAGCCGTCGCGGTCGGTTCCTTTGAACCAGCGGTGGCTGCGAAGCGAAGTGGGTTCCATCGACTCCCGATCCTATTCCGGGACGGCTGCCGCAGCTTCAGAGTCGAGCAATCCCGGCCGTTCGGCGCCCGGTGGGCTCCAGGAGAGCAGTTTCATGTGGTCCATCCCCCGTCGGCGATGTGGACGGCGCCGGTTGTGAAACCTGATTCGTCGGTGGCCAGGTGCATCCGCGCCGAAGTGACGAAGAGGATGTCGAGAGCCTCGCCGCCGAAGGCACAGGAGGTGGGGTTCTCAACCGGCATCTCCACGATCCGATCGACGGAACCGTCGGGGGCGTACCGGACCACCCGGTGACCGCCCCATTGAGCGTTCCACAAGCAGCCTTCGGTGTCGACGGTGGACCCGTCCGGGTAGCACCCCTCGATGGTGGCGAAGACCCGGCGTCCCGACGCCGCGCCGGTGGCCTGGTCGTAGTCGAACGCGTGGATGATCCGATCCAGGGTCTCGGCGAAGTACATGACGTCCCCGGCTGGGCTGAAGGCCAGGCTGTTGGGAATCCCCACTCCCGTCAACACCCGGTGGACGGTGCGGTCGGGATCGAAGCGATAGAGCGCTCCCGTGCGGTCTCGTTCGTGGTCGTCCATCGAACCGAACCAGAAGCGGCCCCGGCGATCTGTGGTCCCGTCGTTGAGCCGGTTGCCGAGCAGATCGGGTTCCGGGTCGACCCACTTCGCTACCCGGCCGCTGGCAGGATCGAAGCCGGCGAGACCGTCGGCCAGCGCCAGCACCAGGCCGCCGCCGGCCTGCAGTGCCAGCGCTCCCGGCTGGTCGGGGAGATCCCAGCTGTCGTGATGTCGGCCGGACGGGCGATAGGCGTGAAGGCGGCGTTGCTTGATGTCGATCCAGTAGAGGAGTGCCGCGCCGGGATCCCACACCGGCCCCTCGCCTAGAGTGCAGCCGGCGTCGACCACACACTCGATCATTCGATCGCTTCGGCGAACAGCTCCACCGGGTGCGCTACTCGATACCCGGGACCGAGGTGAGAGCGCAGCTGCATCTCGCACCCCGGGTTGGCCGATGCCACGATCCGGGCCGAGGTAGCGGTCACCTGGGCTGCCTTGCGGCCTCCCAGCTCCGCCGAGGTCTCGGGGCGGAGCACCGAATAGACCCCGGCCGCTCCACAGCACATGGCGAGCGGGTCGATTTCGACCGGGGTGTAGCCGGCGGCGTGCACGATGGCGCGCGGGGGCTCGATGATTCGCTGGGCGTGACGCAGGTGGCAGGGATCCTGCATGGCCACCGGCGTGCCGGTTTCGGGCTGGGTGGGAAGTCGGCCGTCGGCGATGGCTTCGGCCACGACCTCGGTGATGTCTCGTACTCGATCGGCCCACCCTTCGCCGCCCGGCGCCCAGGATTCGTATTCCTTCAGGTGAGCTCCGCAACCGGCCGAGTCGGCAACGATCAGGTCGTAGCCGGCGAAGGCTTGCCGGTTGGTGGCTGCCAGGGCCCGGGCTTCGTCGGCGGCGCCGTCGTGGGCTGCCAGTGCTCCACAGCACGTTTGACCGGCCGGGACTTCGACCCGATAGCCGGCTCGTCGCAGCACCGCGATCGAGGCGGTGTGCACGCCCGCGAACCATGGGTCCATGACGCATCCGGCCAGCAGGGCGGCGGTGCCCACCCTCGCCGCCAGCGGCTCCCAGGTGTCGCTGAGCGTGCTCGGAGCCCGGACGGGGAGCGGGCGAAGCCCGCCGAGCGCTCCGCCCAGCCGGCCTGGCAGCCACCGGGGGGCACGCAGGCGCTGACCGATGGCGGCCAGCATGGTCACGAGGGCGACCGCGGGGCGGCTTCCGAGGCCCCGTCTCCCCAGCAGCCTGCCCCGGGCTCGACGGGTGGGCGATGGCCGCTGAGCTGCCAGCTCGACCCGCGCACCCTCCATCGCCCGACCGAAGGGCACCAGCGACGGACACGCGACTTCGCACGCCCGGCACTGCAGGCAGAAGCTCATCATCTCCTCGAAGGTCTCGTCGACGGCGGCGATGCCGTCGGCCACTGCACTCATGGCCGACAAGCGGCCCCGCGGTGAAGCGGTCTCCTCGCCCGTCAGCCGGTAGGTGGGGCATCCCGGCAGGCACAGCCCGCAGTGAATGCAGGCGGCCAGCTCCTCGGGTGTGGGCGCGTCTCGGGTCACCCATCCGCCGGTCATAGTTTTCCCGGCAGTCGCCCCGGGTTGCAGATCCCGAGCGGGTCGAAGGCAGCCTTGACGCGTCGCTGCAGTTCCAGACTCGGCCCGGGCTCACCCCACGGGTCGACCTTCTCGTAGAGGGCCTCCGGCGCCCGCTCGACGACGGCGGCACCGCCAACGGTTGCCGTCCAATCGCGCAGGGTGGCGAGGAGGTCGGCGGCCGGCTCGCTCGGTCCCGCCAGCCGAACCTCTCCCACCCCGAAGGCGGCCTGGTAGCTCCAACTCGAAGGGACCCGTTCGGTGGCAGCCCCCGTGAGGCCGGCCGGCACCCGCACGACGAGCACCGTTTCCCCGGCCAGCGGGTGGGGCCAGTCCAGCCCGTCGACGGCGGTTCCGCTCAGCTCGGCAGTTTGCGTCTCGACCTCGGCGGAAGTGCCGGTGAGATACACCCGGGCGGTGCCGTTCTCTTCGATCACGGCCAGAGGCCGATAGGCGATGGCCAGGGCCCGGTCGGCAGCTTCGACTGTGACGGTGGCGGCCCGTTCACCGACCGGCCACAGCTTGAGCGCCACCCGGCTGATCAAACCGAGCGATCCGAATGAGCCGGTAGCGAGGCGAGGCAGGTCGTAGCCGGTGACGTTCTTGACCACGGGGGCACCGCCTCGGACCACCCGACCGTCACCGGTGGCGAGTACCACTTCGAGCATCCGGTCCCGGATCGGTCCGTAACGGAGGCGGCCCCAGCCCGATTGTCCGGATGCGATGACGCCGCCCACCGTCGCCTCTACCGGAGCCTCCGGCAGCACGGCGGTTTGGTTCTCCTCCAACAAGCGGAGGGCGAGGTCGCCGATGCGGACTCCGGCCTCTGCCACCACGGTGAGGTCGGCCGGACTCCACTCGATGATTCGGTTCATGCGCTCGGTGGAGATGACGATGGCAGTCTCGACCCGGTGGCCGAAGCCCTGGTGGGAGCCGTTACCCCAGAAGAGCACTGGCAATCCGTGCTCGGCGGCGGCGTCGAGCACCGCCGCCGCCTCCTCGGCGGTGGTGGGGGCCAGCACCAGCTGGCACTCCGGCATGCGTTCGTTCGCTTCCACCTCCAGGTGGTGGAACCTGCGGCCGATCGTCTCGGTCGTCATTGAGCCGGCGCCGGTCGCCCGTAGTCGAAACAGCGAGACCCGGCGGGAAGGACCTTGTCGGGATTGAAAAGCCCGACGGGATCGAAAGCCTCACGCAGCCTCGCCTGGGCGTCCAGATCGACGGGCGAGAATACCAGCGACATGAGGTCCCGTTTCTCGAGGCCGATGCCGTGTTCACCCGAGAGGGTGCCACCTGCTTCTACTGATGCCGTCACGATTTCGTCGGCCGCCGCTTGAACCCGTTCCAGGGTGCCGGGCTCGGCGGCGTCGAACGGCATCAGGGGGTGAAGGTTGCCGTCGCCGGCGTGGAACACGTTCATCACTTCCAGGTCGTGGCGCTCGGCAATCTCATGCACCCTGCCCAGGATGTCCACCAGCCGGCTGCGGGGCACGACCGTGTCGTGCAGGTAGTAATCGGGTGCCCGCTGGGCGACCGCACCGAAGGCGCCCTTGCGGCCCTTCCACCATCGGGCTGCCTCGTCGGCATCGGCAGCCAGCCGGGCCGACAGGGCACCGTTGGCTTTGGCGATGTTGGAGAGCATTTCGGCCTCGGCCTCGACTGCCGCCGGGTGACCGGCCAGCTCGGCGAGCAACACACCGGCGGCGTCGGTGGGAAACCCGGCATGAATCCAGTTCTCGATGAGCCCCACCATGACTCGGTCCATCATCTCGAGCGCGGCCGGTATCACTCCGGCGGCCACGGTGTCTGAGACGGTGGCCGCCGCGTCGGCGGTGTCACCGAAGGCGAGGAGCAAAGTGCGGGTGGCGGGAGCGTCCTCGGTCAGCCGTACCAGGACCCGGGTCACAACCCCGACCGTTCCCTCCGATCCCACTACCACTCCTCGCAGGTCGAGCCCGATCGGGTCTGGAGCCGCGCCGCCGAGCATGACAACTTCACCGTCGACGGTCACCAACTCGATGCCCAGCACGTGGGCCACGGTGGTGCCGTCTGCCAGGCAGTGGGGCCCGCCGGCGTTGGTGGCGACGTTGCCGCCGATGGTGCAGATCGATTGGGACGAGGGGTCGGGGGCGTAGTGGAGGCCGAGCGGCGCGATGTGCTGGGAGAGCTCCAGATTGATCAGCCCGGGCCCCACCCAGGCGGTGCGTGACGCCTCGTCAACTTCGTGAATCTCATCCATGCGGGTCAGCACCACCAGGACTGCCGGCCCGGTGGGCACCGCGCCGCTCGCCAGGCCGGTTCCGGCGCCGCGCGCTACCACCGGGCTCCCGTGGTTGCGGGCGGTGCGTACGATCTCGACCACCTCGGCCGTGGTTCGTGGATGAACGATCACCTCGACCGGTCCCGTCCGGAGACCGCCGTCGCGAGCGTAGACGTGGCGCTCCAGTGGATCCGTCTTGACCCGGCCGGGGCCGAGGAACGCAGCTAGATCGTCAGCCAAGGACATGAACCGAGGCTACCCGGATTCACGGCGGCCCCTTCCCGAAAACGGCGGCCGCCGGCTCGATACCCGGTCGAACCAGGTCAGACCAACGCTTCATAGGCCCGCTTGGAAACTACCTTCGGCCTCTGGGCCGGCCGGCGGCTACCAGATACGTTGGGGATGGGACGAAGGGAAATCGATGAGAAATCCGTTCCGGCGTGACCTCGTGCTGCTGCACCCGCCGTCGGTCTACGACTTTCGAGCCAAGGAGATCTTCCTGGGCCCGATTGCCGACGCCGTGCCGTCGACGAGCGCCTTTGAAATGTACCCGGTGGGGCTCACCAGCATCGCCTCGTTCCTGGAGAAGAATCACTACAACGTCCAGATCGTCAACCTGGCCTACCGGATGATGAAGAACCCGAAGTTCGATGCCGACCGGTACATCGGAAAACAAGACGGCACCGTTTTCGGGATCGACCTCCATTGGCTCCCGCACGCCCAGGGCGGGCTGGCCCTGGCCGAGATGGTCAAGCGGCACCACCCCGAGAGCCACGTTCTTTTCGGCGGCCTGTCGGCCAGCTACTACCACGAGGAGCTGATCGGCTATCCCTTCGTCGACTTCGTCATTCGAGGTGACTCGACCGAGGAGCCGGTCCGCCAGTTGCTACAGGCATTGCGGGAGGGTGGGGACCTCGCAGGGGTTGAGAACCTCACCTGGAAGCGCCTCGACGGTTCGTCGGTCGTGAATCCACTCACGTTCATACCGTGTGATCTCGATTACGTCGACGTTCCCGACTATCGCTTCGCTCTTCGGTCGGTTTTCAAGTACGGGAACCTCGACAATCTCATCCCCTACCTGGAGTGGATGCGTTATCCGATCACGATGCTGCTCAACAGTCGAGGCTGCGCCGAGAACTGCGCGGTGTGCGGGGGGTCGGTCTCGGCCTACCGCCAGATCTGCGACCGCACGCTGCCCGCCTATCGATCCCCCCGCAAGCTCATCGAGGACGTGCAGACCATCACCAGCTTCTCCCGCGCGCCCATCTTCGTGGTGCATGACCCCCGCATGGGCGGCATGGTGCGCTGCGTTGAGTTCTTCTCCCGGCTCTCCGAGGTGGATCTCGCGAACGAGCTGGTGCTGGAGTTGTTCTTTCCGGCCGGGGATGCCTTCTTTTCCATGGTGGCCGACAGCGTGGAAACGTGGAGTGCCCAACTCACGATCGAATCACCGATCGAGGCGTTGCGACGGATCAATGCCAAGTTCCCATTCTCCAACGCCGAGTTGGAGGACACCATGAGATCCGCTTTCAACCACGGCTGCCAAAAGATGGACCTCTTCTTCATGGTGGGCCTTCCCCATCAGTCATACGACGACGCGCTGGAAGCGGTTTCCTACTACGAGCATCTGTTGGAGCAGCTCGCAGACGTCGGACCCATTCATGCCTTCGTGGCCCCGCTCAGCCCCTTCCTCGATCCCGGCAGCCGGGCATTCGAGAATCCCGAGTTCGGCTACCGGCTCCGGTACCGAACCCTCGAAGAGCATCGACAGGCGTTGCTGCAGCCGTCGTGGAAGGACATTCTTTCGTTCGAGACCGACGCCATGAGCGCCGAGGAGCTGGCGCAGGCGACCTATCGAGTGGCACGGGAGCTCAACCTCCTCAAGTACCGCCACGAGTTGATCGACGCCGCCACCTATGTAAACGTCGCCCAGCGGTTGCGCACCGCCGAGTCGATACTGGCCGACCTCGATCGGACTGCCGGCCTCCCGCCCGAGAAGCGCCAGCAGGCATACCGACAGATGCAGAAGAGGTTGCGGTTCGCGAACGGATCGACGCTTTCGGGTGATGATGAGATGAAGTGGCCCCTTTCGCGGCGCTTCCATTTAGGAGCGACCCTGGCGCGCGGCTTGGCGGCAGGCCTCGGCAACGAGGTACGGCACACGGCGGCCCGTCTGGGCGGTAAGTACGACACGGCGCCGTTCGCGGGCACACGGGCAGCACCCTGGAGCTCTCGACTCGGCTCGTCGGCACCTCGGTGATCGGTGGTATGCCGGGGCGTAGCCTGCGGTGATGCGATTTCTCGACGCCGGGAGCCTGCGGGCCGCTTTGCCGATGCCTCGTGCCATCGAGACGATGCGGGCCGCCTTCGGCCCGGACCGGGAGACGCCTCCGAGGACGCGGGTGGGAGCATCGCTGTTCATGCCGGGCCGGGTCGGCGACGTGTCCGGAATCAAAGTGGTCTCGACGGTTCCCGGAAACCCGGCCGGGATCGTGGTGGTCTTCGGACCCGACGGGGCCCCGCTGGGCCTGGTCGACGGTCCGACCTTGACGGCGATCCGTACGGGTGCCGGGTGCGGGCTGGCCACGGATCTGATGGCTGCCGGTTCGGTGTCGACGATGGCGATGCTGGGGGCCGGGTCGATGGCGGCCGATCAGGTGGCGGCGGTGCGGGCGGTGCGGCCGATCGACCGGGTCAGAGTGTGGAGCCGGGCCTTTGCCCACGCCGAGGCCCTGGCCGAGCGGATCGGAGCCGAGCCTGTGGCCGATCCCGATGAGGCGGTGGCGGGGGCGGAGGTTGTCACGACGGCGACTCCCGCTCGGGCCCCGATCTTCTCGGCTGCCGCCATCGCTCCCGGAACCCACCTCAATGCGGTTGGTGCCTTCACCCCCGCCATGGTCGAGCTTCCGGCTCAGGTGGTCCGGCAAGCCTTTGTCGCGGTCGACGATCGTGAGGCTGCCGCCGCCGAGGCTGGGGACCTGCTTCAGGCAGAGGTTGAGCCCGACGCCGACATGGCGGAGATGCTTGCCGGCCGGAGGCCCCCGCAGGGTGCGACCACGGTATTCAAGTCCGTCGGTATCTCCAGCCAGGACGTGGCGGCCGCCCTGGGCGCCCTTCAGACGGCGGAAGCCGATAACCTCGGCGTCATTCTCTGAGGCTCGAGCGAGCGCTTCACAGGTGAACTGTGGGCCCGACTCTGTTGGTTCGGCGACCTCCCAACCTGCGTCCGGGAGAACGCCGGTTCCCGGGGTTGGCACCCGCTAAGCGGCCTGTGACAAGCCGAGCGGGTAGGTGACGGCGAAGACCGTTTCGTTTTTGTCGCGCCGGTGGGCGATGCTGCCCCCGGTTTGGGTAGTGAGGAGGTGAGCGATTGAGAGCCCCAGGCCGACGCTGCCGGTTAGGAGCGGCGCATCCCCCTGATGAATAAAGCGGGTGAAGAGGCGCTCCTCGAGGTGAGCGGAGACACCGGGCCCGTCGTCCCGCACCTCAATGATGTATTGGTTCCCTTTCACGCGGCCAACGAGTCGGATATTCATCCCACCATGGCGATGGGCGTTTGAGACGAGGTTACGAATCACCTGCCGCAGCCGCAGCCGATCCCCGGTTATGAGCCCAGCCTCCATATCCTGTTCGATCTCGACTCCGGTTGCCTTAAACGGGTCGAGGACTGTGGCGACCTCCGCAACCGGGTCTACGTCCTCGATCGCGAACACCAGTCCCCCCTGATCCGCGCTGGCGGCGGTAAGCAGGTCTTCGACCATCCGGCTCAGCTCGGCAGATTCGCTGGCGATGAGCGTTACCACCTCGCGGTAGAGGGCGGGGTCCTGCTCGATTGACCGCCCGAGCAACTCGTGAGAGAACCCGTAGATGCTCGTCAATGGGGTGCGTAACTCATGGGAGAGATTGGTGATGAACTCGTCTTTGGTCTTGCTAATGGCCCGGTGCGTCTCGAGTTGATGTTCCAGCTCGCGTCGTCGCTCCTCCCGCCGCGAGCGGACCCGGTAGGCCAGCAACGCTGCGAGTGGGACGAGGAGCACAACTACGAATCTTGCTGCGTCGACAAGACGCCCGGCGTCTTTGCGCCCGAGTGCGATGCGGGCCAGAGCTTGGTTCCTTTGGTCAGCCAAAACTGTGACCAGCGCTTGATAGGAAACCACGACTTCGGACGCGATGGCGGCTTCGGCACCGGCAAGGTCGCCGTCACGGATCAGGCCGATTACGCCCCGCGTGGCGCTGGCCAGCGCGGCCGAGTCGTCCGAGATCTGCTGAGCCGTCTCTGTGTCTGCCAGCTCGTCGGTCACCCGGTCGGTTCGGTTCACGAGCTCGGCGGTGGCTGCTTCGGCTTGGCTGAGGTTGAGAGCAAGGTCACTGTCCCGGGTTATCCCTGCAGCCTGGGCCTCCGCGATTACGAGTGCCTGAGCGGTTTGGTTGCGCGCCGCCGCGGCTGCGCTTAGCGAGGCCTCCTCGAGGATGCCGGCAGTTCCCTGGGCGGCTACATCGGAGGTCCCTTTGGCGATCGCGAAGATCGCTGCCGTGGCGATCAGCCCAACAATTAAGGTTGCACTGATCCCCACCACCAGGCCCGATCGGGTGCGCAAGCCTCCACCGGGGGGCTGGTGGATGTCCGCGGTGGCTTCGGGCAGTGTCGACGATGTGCGCGTCATTGTTTCTCTCCTCGCTGGGAGCTGCGTCGAGAACCGGCCAGAACGCGAAGTCGCGACTTACTTGTCACCCAGGCAGCCCCGAGCGACAACAGCAGGCCGGGTAACAGGAGTTCGATGCCGGCATCCGTGAAAGCACCCACAAAGGCCTCCAACAGCAACCATGGCGAAAGGACCGCTGCCGCGGCTGCCGGTGGAATCACCAGCTCGAGACCATCGAGCAACATGCTCGAAAACTCCCGATCCGCCGCGGTTTCTTCCTCGGTGCTCTCGAGAAGTGGTGCTAGGGCGATGTCCCGACCGGCACTCTGATCAGGCGGGAACGACTCGTTTGGCGTCGTCGAGGGAAAAGCCTCCGGCCCCGGAGTTGATCCACCAGGATCCGTCGCCGGTGGTACCTCGCTGGTCGTGGTCGTGGTGGTTGGCTCCAGCGTTGTCGTCGTTGGCGGGGTCACCCTTGTCGAATTGATCGTGGTCGTGGTTGGTAGCGGCACCGTCGTCGTCGTGGCTGGCGGCGGCACCATCGTCGTGGTGGTGGTCGTGGTCGTGGTGGTGGTTGGCAGCGGCACCGTGGTGGTGGTGGTGGTGGTGGTGGTGGTTGGCGGCGGCACCGTCGTCGTGGTCGTAGTGGCGGTGGTCGTGGACGTCGTCGTTGGCGTCCCAAGCTGTACCGTCAGCCGGGTCGAGTAAGCGGTCGTGTCGTAAGCGAACCACATGTCGTCTCCGGACTGGTCGCCTACGACCAGCTTCACGGCGAGGGATCGGCCTTCGGCCACTGTGTATGCCACGGTTCCAAAGTCGATGGTGCCCGATATCCAACTGTCTGAGCCACCACCCCACGGGTCAAGCGTCTTCGATGCCGAATCGATCAGGGTGCAGGTCGTTCCCGCAGATGTGCAGTCGAGTAGGTAAGCCTGGACCACGCCCTGCTTGTTGTTATCGAAGTCCTTCATGGCGCTCCAAAGGGTGAGCGAGGCGGGGCCGTCGAGGTCGACGCCCGTAGGAGAGCCCACCCATAGCTGGTATTTGACTGGATCGGTCTCGTTGATGCCCTGGTCGGATTTGGCTAGTAACAAACCCGGAAAGGCATCCCGGCCCGGATCGTAGTTGGGTAGCGTGGTGGCGGCCGGAGCGCTCGGCGAGAGCGATGCCGCCGGGACACCGTCTCCTTTGAGATAAAACACATTCGATGCCGCATAGGTGGCCACCAGCGGAAACGCAACCTTCAGCAGAACTGCGGCGGCGATCGCGACCGTGTACAGGTGCCGCCAAGCAAACCGACCAGCACCAGAGCCGTCGCGCCGAGGGTGCGCGTGGTTCACGTCCACCTACCTTCAGTGGCTTAAGACCGACATATCGACTCATCGGGCGCTGGACTCGGGGTCTTGAGGACGGGATCTCGTCATACGCTACGACTCACGGCGCTATGCCAGGCCGGCCTCAATCTCCCCGATCCGCCCCGCTAGGGCTTTGCAGCCGGGGCCATTCGAGCCTCAGATCCGGTTGCGGTAGCGGGCGATGGTCAGTGGGCTGAACAGCACGGTGATTGCGACCAACCAGCCGATCGACTTCAAGACCGGGGTGGCGACGGCGCCGCCCAGCATGAGTCCCCGGGTGGCGTCGATGAAGGCGGTGATCGGGTTGACTCTCGCGAGTGCCTCGAGCCAGCCGGGCATCGTTTCGATGGGCACGAACGCCGAACTGAGGAACGTGAGGGGGAGGATGATCATGAAGCCCCACGTGTTCACCGATTCGGGCGTCCGGGCGGTGACGCCGATGAAGGCCATGGGCCAGCACATGGTGATGCCGAACGCCGTCACCAGGATGAGCGCGCCGATGGCCCCGGCGAAGCCACCCCCAAACCGGAAGCCCAGCGCCACTCCGAAGCCGGTCATGATGAGGGCGCTCCACACCACCCGGACCCCATCGGCGGCGATCCGTCCCCCCACCACCGCCGAGCGGGCAATCGGCAGCGAGCGAAACCGATCGATCAAGCCTTTGGTGAAATCGGAGTTCAATCCCAGGGCGGTCGTGAACGGGGTGAAGGCGATGCCCTGTACCAGGATGCCAGGCAGCGCGAACTGCAAGTACTCCCGGCTCGACCCGGCGATCGCTCCCCCGAACACGTAGACGAACAGCACCAGGAACATGAGCGGCTGGATGGTCATCTCGACCAGCTGCTCGGGATTGGCCCGAATGTGCAAGAGATTGCGGCGGGCGATCGTCAGCGTGTTGCCGACGACGTTGGGGCGGCCGGGTAAGACCGTGGTTTCGACAGTCATGCGTTGCTCCCTTCCTGGGCTTGCTCATTTTCGAGTTCCTCGGTAGCGGTGTGCCCGGTGATGGCGAGGAACACCTCATCGAGACTGGGGCGCCGCAATGACAGGTCTTCTACTGCGATCCCGGCCTCGTCCAGCTTCCGGACCGCATGACCGAGTGCCGACCGGTCGGCAATGGTGACACTGACGACCTGTCCTTCGACGTGGCTGCCGTCACCGTCCGCCGCGAACTGATGGAGAATCTGCTCGGTTGCCGCCAGGTCTGCCGGATCGAGGGGATGGGCCTGGAGGACCTGTCCTCCCACCCTGGTCTTCAAATCCAGGGGCGTCCCGGCGGCGATGACCCGTCCGTGGTCGATGACGACGATATCGTCGGCGAGCCGGTCGGCCTCGTCCAGGTACTGGGTCGTGAGCAGGACGGTGGTGCCCTCAGCGACCAGTTGACGGATGAGGTCCCACAGATCGAGGCGGCTGCGAGGGTCGAGCCCGGTGGTTGGCTCGTCCAGGTAGAGGAAGGGCGGTCTGCCTACCAGGCTGGCGGCCAGATCCAGGCGCCGCCGCATGCCGCCGGAATAGGTCTTGACCAGCTTCGAAGCGGCGTCGGCCAGGTCGAACCGGTCGAGTAGGGCACCGGCTCGGCTGCGCGCTTCCCGGGATGATACGCCGAGCAGCCGGCCGATCATGTAGAGGTTCTCTTCGCCGGAGAGCAATTCGTCCACCGCGGCGTATTGGCCGGTGAGCCCGATGCGGCGGCGCACTTCGGCCGGTTGGGTGAGCACATCAAAGCCGCCGACCGTGGCCCGGCCGGCATGCGGCTTGAGGAGGGTGGACAGGATTCTGATGGCGGTCGTCTTCCCGGCCCCGTTTGGCCCGAGCAGTCCGAACACGGTGCCCTCCGTCACCGCCAGGTCGATTCCGTCGAGTGCCGTGACATTTCCGAAGGTCCTGACCAGGCCCTCGGCTTCTATCGCTGGTACCCCCACTCGCGCCCTCCTCTCATCGTGACCTTCACGGGAGGCTACGGCTTGCGGGGTAGTAGGTGTCGAGCGGCTGGGGCGGTGCCTACGTGCCCCGATCGTCATCTCGCCAAGGGCGACGTGGCGCGTTGGCAGCACCAGGTCGGGCGCGTATCACCCAAAGAACCCGGCAACCGGGATGAACTGCCCGCCGCCGAACGGGATCTCGATGTCGGCGGTCGCCTGCCCATGCTCGGTTGAGAGGTAGAACCGGCCCGCCGAGGCCCGATAGAGGCCGACGGTGTCATCACCGTCGCCATCCCAATCGCCGAACACGATCTGATCGCGACGAGTGCCGTAGAAGAACTCGACATCGGACATGCCGCTCGTGACTGACTGGCGGATGTAGATCCGGGCCAGGCTCGCACGGTGCAATGCGATCGAGCTGAAGCCGTCACCGTTGAAGTCGCCGCCGTATGGCCGATCCCCGGGAATCCCGAACAGAAAGGAGTGCTCGGCGAAACCGGTGTCGAGTGAGTTCCGAATGTAGGTCGTGCCATGGCGGTATACGCCCAGGGTGTCGCAGCCGTCACCATCCCAATCGCCGACCAGCGGGACGTCTCCCTCGGCTCCGAAGAAGAAGTCGATGTCGGCACCGCCGGTCGTGGATGAGTTCCGGAGAAGGACGTGACCCGTGGCCGGCCGATAGACACCGGGCGTGTCGATGCCGTCGCAGTCCCAGTCACCGGTCAGGGGGATGTCGCCCGGTATGCCGTAGTAGAAGTTCAGAATGGCGCCGCTCTCGGTCCGCAAGAACCACTCTGCCGTGGTCGGATTGACGAGCCCGATTGAGTCGGCGGACGTGGCGGCCCAGCCGGGCGATGCCAGGGGGAATCCGAGCACCACACTGAGCACTGCCCCAACCACGCCCACTCTCATAGCTGTGAGATCGGCGAAACCTCGAAAAACTTGACGTCGCACGCGACTCGTTCCTGCCGAGACCAGCCTCCCAAGGAGCCATCTGACCATTCTGGAGATGCCGATCTGTCAGCCCGGGTCGAGGTGTGCTGTCCAGCGAGGGCGGGATTGACGGCCATGGCTGCGATGCCTCCTACCCACAGGCCAATCAACATCACGATGACGAGGCGCTGCAGGTTTTCCCAGCCAGCCGAGGCGGCTCGCTTTCAGGCGCGCTCGGCGTTTACCGGCGTCGGCTTCACCACCAGCGAATCTGAAGCCATTGTTGGGCACCCGGTCCGTCGCCGGATCGTGATGGTGCTGATGACAGTCGGCAATGCCGGGTTCGTGACCATCGTCGCCTCGCTGATCTTGAGTTTCGACAGCACCACCAGCACCGGCAATGCCCTGCTGCGCCTACTTCTCATCGTGGGCGCCATCAGCGGCCTCGCCCCGCTGACACGGACCGCCCTTTTCCAGCAACGCGTGACGTCCTTGCTCGCCAAGCTTCTCGATCGCTACTCGAGCTTGGAGCTGCGCGATTTCCATCACATGATGCGCCTGGGCGGTGAATACGCCGTCACCGAGCTCGGAATCCGTGACGGTGACTGGCTGGCGGGGAAATCACTCCACGAGCTGGCCCTGTCGGATGAAGGGGTCCTGGTGCTGGCGGTCCATACCGCGCGGGGGGAATTCCGCGGCGTGCCGCGGGGGCACACGTCGGTCAACCCGGGCGACACGCTGGTTCTCTATGGTCGGACCAGCCTCATCGCCGACCTCGACACGCGCCCCGATTCATCCCGCGGTGATCGCGCGCATGACGAGGCGGTGGCCGAGCAGCACGACATTCTCGAGGAAGAGACCGACGGCAGCGAGTGAGCTGCCGCCAGAAGACCTTGAGCACCTCCGGGGGTAGGAAGGTGCGACCGGAAAGAACTGCCGTGGCGACTCCTAGATTTCAGCGATGTGGGCGACGGCGTCGCCCTGGTTGACCAGGGGGTGCTGGGTGTGGCCGATGATGAGGCCGCCGCTCTTTGCGGTAACGCGGCTGAGTCGCTTACCGAAGGGGTCGAAGATGGTCGCAATCGTCTCGCCCACGTTGACATGGGCGCCCAGGTCGGCTTCGAGATGGAGAATGCCACTCCGGGGCGCCCGCACCCATCGGCTTTGGCGGGAAAGCACGGTCTCACTCGCGGCGGCTTCGAGGGTGGGTGTGATGCCGAGCTTGGCGAGGATGCGGCGGGTGCCGTCTCTGCCCATGGCGACGGCCGCCGCGTCGAACCTGAGGGCTTCACCTCCCTCGTAGAGCAACACCGTCGCGCCGGCCTCGGTTGCGGCCTGGCGGAGCGATCCGTCGCGGGTACGGGAGTGGATGGCGATCGGGGCGGCGAACGTTTGGGCGAGTTCGAGGGTGCTCGGATCGTCGAGGTCGGCCCGGACTTGGGGGAGGTTGGTGCGATGATCTGAGCCGGTATGTAAGTCGATGCCCACGCGACAGCGGCCGACCACCTCGGTCATCAGCAGGTGGGCGATCCGCGAGGCAAGCGACCCACGAGCCGAACCCGGGAACGACCGGTTGAGGTCCCTGCGATCCGGCAGATACCGGTCGCCGCTGTTGAATCCGTGGACGTTGACCACCGGTATGGCTATCACCGTCCCGGACATTGACCTGGGGTCGAGGCCGTCGAGGACTTGACGGATGATTTCCACACCGCACAACTCGTCCCCGTGGACTGCCGCGCTCAGCCATATGGTTGGACCGTCGTTTCGACCGTGGAAGACGAGCACCGGCAGCGCGACGGGCGTACCGGACATGAGGCGAGCGATGGGAAGCTCGAACTTGGCCTTTTTGCCCGCGGGCACGGAGTGGTCGGCGATTGCGAATGCGGCGCGACCTTGTCGTGGCATCAGCTCGGGTCGTGCTCGACGGCGGGTGGCTCGTCGGGGTCGGGAATCGGAACCTCGGGTAAGGGCTGGATCGTCGGCCGGGCGCGGCGGCGGCGGCGTTCGGGGACGAGGTCTCGCATCGACTCGAGCTTCCCGAAGCACAGCAGACGGTCGTTGGCCTCGAGTACTCGATCATCCCTTGGATTGGGGATGACCGTGGTGCCACGGGTCAAGGTCAGCACCGTGATATCACGTTTGCGCAACCCGGACTCGTTGATGGCTCGTCCCACCAGGTCGGCGCCCTCGTGCACCACCAGCTCCGCCACGCCGTAGCCGGTGCTGACCGTCAGCCGCTGGCGAACGTCGAGCTCGGGAAACGCGACCTGGCGAAGCATGTAGTCGACTATGGCGCCGGCGACGTCGAGACCAGTCGCGGTCTCGATCCCTTCCAGCCCGGGTGACGAGTTGACCTCCAACACCAGGGGTCCACTCTCGCCTTCGAGCATGTCGACCCCGGCAACCCGCAAGCCCATGATCTGCGCGGACTGCACCGCCACCCGCTCAAACTCCTCATCCAGCTCCACGATTTCGGTGGTGCCGCCCCGGTGTACGTTCGAACGGAACTCGTCCGCCTGGGCTCGACGGCGCATGGCCGCGACCACACGGTCGCCGACCACGAGCGCTCGAATGTCGCGGCCTTTGCTTTCGGCGATGAAGCGTTGGATCAAAACGTTCTGCCTGGTGCTCTGGAGCGTTTCGATGACGGCTTCCGCCACCTTGGTGTCGGGAGCGAGGATGACCCCGATGCCCTGGGTCCCCTCGAGGAGCTTGATCACGACCGGCGCGCCGCCGACGCGTTCGATCGCGTCCAGGACATCGGCACGGTCCCGAACGAAGGTCGTGGCGGGAATCCTGATGTCGTGCCGCGACAGAATCTGAATCGAGCGGAGCTTGTCCCGGGAGTTGGCGATGCCGTTGGCGGTGTTCGGGGTGTACACGTCCATCTGTTCGAACTGGCGGACGACCGCGATCCCAAAGAACGTGATCGAGGCCCCGATGCGGGGGAGGACCGCGTCGTAATGCGACAGTTGCTTGCCCCGGTACTGCAGATCCGGTTCGTCTCCCGAGAGATCAATGGCGAACCGCAACGTGTTCAACACCCGAACCTGGTGACCGCGCTCAACCGCGGCAGCCTTGAGCCGCTGGGTGCTATACGACCTCGGTGCTCGGGAGAGGATGGCAAGTCTCATACTGGGCTGATTCCTTCTTGGGCTGCATGTGGTGATGCCGGATGGAGAAAGGACCGGCCGGGGTCGACCCAAAATCGTCGGCGGAGAGCGGCCCGGCCGAGCAGCATCCGAAAACCCATCTCGTCACGCGACGTCAGCGTCAGGTCGATCTCGTACTCGTGCTCTCCAATCTGGATCACAGTCCGAATCACCGGCCTTCGCTCCGAATGACCGGTCGAGGACCGCACTTGCTTGAACGAATGGACCCGACATGAGACCGTCGAGCTCCCGGCCCGAGACCGCTGGGTTGGATGTACTTCGAACTGCGCCCATGGCTCGCCATCATCCGCTTCGACCGACAAGCCGAAGGCATGCAGCGTCGACGTCCGCGCCCCGGTATCGATCTTGGCCTTCATCGGCACAGAAGAGAGTTGGGGGACCAGCACCCACTCCCGCCATCCGATCAGCGGCCGCGGTTTCGGTTTTCGCTTCGCCATGCGCCCAGCCTCCCACATCCTGCGTCCGAAGGCGCGTCGGGAGAGCGCCGTAGCCCGGCTCCCACAGTTGACGCATCTCGAGACCAAATCGTCGCGCGGCCGGCGCGGTCATCTACGACGCTCGAACCGTGGCAACGACGGCCATCGCCGCGGCCAGCATCGTTTCCTTCTCTCGCCCCGCGTCCAAGTCGGTCATATTCCGCATCGGTCGCCACAATGTCCCGAGAACCGAAGACGCACCCAGGCGGGCTGCCGTCGACCGATTGTCGCCCCGGATGGCCTCCCGCACCCGCCGATTGGCTTCAGCCAAGCGCTTGCCGAGCGCCGGGTGCTGCAGCACAGCCTTGTCGGCGTCAATCCAGATGATCACATCGCGGTGCTCGAGAAGAACGTTCAGGTATGCGGATAGCAGCCTCCGTCCCTCATGGGGCCAGGATGGATGGTGGGGGAACCGGCCGAGGGTCGACTCCAGGTCGTCCAAAACCGGCCCTACCAGCTCCACCAGAAGCTGCTCCTTCGACTCGAGGTGGTAGGTGAAGGCCGCCTTGCTCATGCCCAAAGTGGAAACGACGTCGGCCACCGACGTGCCTTCATACCCTCGTTCCTTGAACGCCTCCAGCGCCGCGGCAAGAACTTCGTCCCTCCGACTTTTCCTTGCCATGCCGACCATGATACTTGACGATCGTTCAGTCAGCTAGTCGCGTCTCCGGCGGAAGAGGAGGCCCCCTTTGACCAGTCGATCAGCCGGATCCGTGCCCAGGAATGACGCGGTGATCCACTCGAAGGTGCATCCATCTCTCGCTCGGGAGCCTGCCGCATGGTCGTCTTCGAGTCGAAGGTCGCACCGGAACCACCCGACGACTGACATGACACCACGGTAAGTCCACGTCGGCTCCTACGCTTCGGAGATGCGCGTCCTGGTCACCGGCGCCACCGGGTACATCGGTGGCAGGCTCGTCCCCGCCCTGCTCGAGGCAGGGCACGACGTTCGTTGCCTGACGAGGGACCCCAAGAAGCTGGACCAAGACCCGTGGCGGGACCAAGTGGAAGTGGTGCCGGGCGACGTCCTCGATGCCGCCACCCTGGCGCCCGCCCTCAACGGATGCGAGGCCGCCTACTACCTAGTGCACTCCATGGACGGAGGCACTGAGTCCTTCCAGGACCGCGATCGCAAGGCGGCCATCAACTTTCGCGATGCGGCGGCGGAGGCCGGGCTCGGCCGCGACTGGGACGGGGTGACAACCTCTCACGGCACCTGGCCAGCCGGCAGGAGGTTGGGGCGCAGTTGGCCGAAGGGGCGACGCCGGTGACCGAGGTTCGCGCCGCGGTCATCATCGGGTCGGGGTCCGTCTCCTTCGAGATGATGCGCTATCTCACCGAGGTGCTGCCGGTCATGATCACGCCCAAGTGGGTGCGCACCCGGTGCCAGCCGATCGCCATCGCCGACATCCTGGAGATCCTGGTTGCCTCGCTGGACGGTCACGACGGCTCTGATCACGTCTGGGAGGTCGGAGGTCCCGAACAGCTCACCTACGAGGAGATGATGCGGATCTACGCCGAGGAGGCCGGGCTGCCCAGACGGCTCATAATCCCGGTGCCCGTCCTCAGCCCCCAGCTGTCGCGACACTGGATCGGCCTGGTCACTCCCTTGCCGACCGGGGTCGCCAAGCCGTTGGTGAACAGCCTTCGCAACGAGGTGACCGTCCGTGACAATTCGGTGGCCGAGGAGCTGACCGGCGGCTTGATTCCGTTCCGCGATGCGGTGCGCCGGGCATTGCGACCATCCACGGACGCCGACATCGCCACCCGCTGGACCGACGCGGCGACATCGCCCGCCGAAGCCCGGCCGTCCGATCCCGACTGGGCCGGAGGGACACTCAAGACAGATGTGCAACGGGTTCGATCCTCGGCTTCTCCCAGGGACCTGTACTGGGCGTTCGCACGCATCGGCGGTGACGTCGGGTACTACACCTTCGACTGGGCATGGAAGCTGCGCGGAATGATCGACAAGGCCGTCGGCGGAGTCGGGCTGCGCCGCGGCCGGCGACATCCGGAAGAGCTTGGTAGCGGCGAGGCACTCGACTTCTGGCGAGTATCCGCAGTCGAGCCCGGGCGGCGGCTCCAGCTGTGGGCCGAAATGAAGCTTCCCGGCTCGGCGTGGCTCGAGTTCGAAGCTCGGCCGGATGGAGACGGGGCGGAACTCAGTCAGACCGCCTACTTCTTGCCCCGGGGCCTGTTGGGCCGCCTCTACTGGCTGGTCCTCATCCCGTTCCATGTCCTGATCTTCAAGCGCATGGCACACCGCATCGCCACGACGGCGGAACAGAGACAGCTTCGCTAGCGGGCTGGCTCCCGGTGGCGGGCAGCCGAACCCGGCCGGCGTTCCCCGAGCCCCCAGTCGCATCGGCGTCCGCAAAGTCCGGTGGGCGCTCCTCGTCGTGGCCGGTGCCACGCCCACCGAGGTAGGGCGGCATTGTCTGAGCAAAGGGGTGTGCCTCCTCCTAGCCTGAAGTCCATGGACGAACGCACCAGTCTCAGGGCCGCCCAGCTCACCAGAATGCGGGGCATGAACCGCTACTACCACGGGCGGTTCTTCTCCGATGTTCGCTTCTCCGCCGTCGCTCTACTGGCGTTGTTCGTGGTTGGCTGGTGGGATGTCCCCGAGGCTTTCCTCCTGATCCCGTTCGTAGCTCTCTACGGCGCCACCATGACCGCTTTCGATGCCTCCTACCTCCTGTTTGCCCGGCACTACGCAGCCCGACTGGAAGCCGACCTGAACGCTGAGTTCGGTGACGACACCCTGCTGGCGGTGGCCGTAGAGCAGGCCTACCTGTTCCCCCTCAACGACCGGAAGATCGTCGTGGCGCGGCTGGGATCTGGGTTCACCTGGTTCGGCTTCATGACGCTCTTCATCACCGGCATCGGGCTGGCGGCCTTCGGGTTCGGGTTGGCGCTCGGTTGGCCGGTGATAACAGACCACGGCGGCGCTTGGGCCGTCGCCTACGGCACCGTCCTCGCCATCGCCGGGCTCGCTCCGGTTGGCGTGGGCAGCTGGTGGTTCATCGGCGGCGAGGGCGAGCGCCGGCTCCGGGTCGGGTTCGGCCGAGAGGGGTAGACGAGGTGTGTGGTTTGTCCGGCGAGTCTCCCGACCTTCGGCCGGGGAACCGCCGGAGCGGGGGCGACCCTCGCGAAGACTGAGCTCGGCTTGCCACCACAGCTGCGCTCCTCCCCATGTTGGGGTCCACTTGGTACCGATCTGACTTGAGCCCGACGCCGGCAATAGTCGTACCTATTCTGATAGCCAATCAGCGGAATCCTCGATAGAGAGAAGGTGGCAACATTCGACTCGGGTGGCTAGCCGTGGGAGCCCGCACCGAGCGCCACCTGTTCGGCGGCTACACCAATGGTTGGGGCCGGGAGATCTACGGGACAAAGATCCTCGAGATCCGAATTGGTCCCGAGCCGTGAGCACCGACACGGGCTTGCGACGCCGACTCCCGGCCGGGATCGTAGATGCTGGATTCGCGTCGCTGGCCACCTTCGCAATCGGACTGGCGGCCGTCTCGTGGCTCGACGATGTCAGCCGGGGCGTCTACGCCGTCTTCTTCACTGTTTTCGTGGCTGCCAGTTTGCTGTCGACCGAGCTCATATTCACGCCGGCAGAAGTGAAAACCGTTTCGTTCCCAACGTCCGAGAGGCTGTCGCTGGTGCCACAAACCCTGCGTCTCGGCCTCGGCCCAGTGCTGTTGGGAACAACGGCAGTGGGTGGTGCGGTAGCCGCGACCTGGAGTTACGCCTCCGTCGAAGTCCTGATTCCACTCGCCGTCACGTCAACGGTCTCGATCGTGCTCTCCCCACTGCAAGATCACGTGCGACGCATGCTCCACATCGCGGCTCTCAATTGGCAAGCTTCGTGGGTTTCCGTTGTCCAGTTCCTCGTCGCAGTAGCGGGGGTTACGGTCGGATATCTGGTTGATGTTCCCGTCGCCTGGATCCCGTTCGGTGCCCTGGCGATCGCCAACGCCGTTTCCCTCAGCGTGGGGTTCGTTGTTGCCAGGACGAGCATTCAAGAGAACTCCCGCGCGGTGCTGCGTTTCTGGGAGTTGGCAACGAGGGGCAAATGGTTCGTCCTCGCGGCCAGCGCGCCCGCCATTGCTTCGTTCGTGGTCGTCACCGTCATCGCCTGGGTTGTGAGCCCGGAGGACCTTGGCTATGCCGAATCTGCCCGGGTGGTTGCGCAACCAATCCTGGTGCTCGCCGCTGGGCTGACAGCGGTCCTGGCCCCCCGGTCGATGCGGGCAGCCATGGACGGTGATAGCTCGACCGCGCGACGCACAAGCGGCGTCTATCTCGGTCTGATGGGACTCGGCGGGCTCGCGTACCTATTGCTGGTGGCCTGGGACGTGCCCATCAACCCGATGGCCCGAATCGTGCCGTCGGCCTACGTATTGCCGGGTCTGGTCGCACTGACCATCGCCGCCAACGTGATCGGGTCCGCTCCCTTCCTCAGAAGTAACGAATTGGCGGGCGCCCACCGAGAGCGCACACTGGCCGGGATCGCCTGGCTCTCATCCACCGTATCTGTCATCGGGGGCCTGACGGCCTGGTTCACCGGCGCCTACGCACGACCTCTCAGCGTCCTCGCTAACGGCGCCTCCCGGTACGCGGCCCAATCGCGGGTTCTTGGAACTGTCTACGCGGCGAGGACTTCTCAGACTACGGCCAATCGGCCATCTGGAACCGGGCCAACGAACACCTGAGGATCGAGTCGGATCAATCAGCCGCAGCCTCCCCACCCGCCGCGGCCAGGAAATCCTCGATGACGGCAACCGCCGTCCCCTCCTCGTTGTACCTATCGAAGACCCGTTGCATAGCCTGGACCCTGCCATGCATCGCCGGGTCGGAGAGCACGCGGGCAACGTGCTGTTCGAGTCTCTCGGGCTTCTTCGTGTCCCATCCGGCGGCAACACCGAGTCCGTGGTATTCGATGCGGGCCGCGCAACCGTCCTGATCGACAAGCGACGGTGAGTACACCACCATCGGCACCCCGTAAGAGATGCACTCGTTGATGGATGTGATCCCACCATGGTTGATGGCGCAGTCGGCGAGCTCCAGCACGTCGAGTTGGGGCGCCCAGTCCAGCAGCAGCACGTTGTCGGGAATCGGTCCCAAATCGCCCTCGGTCGCCTGGCCGCCGAGCCCGAGGACGAGGTCCCATTCGGGGCGTCGTTCGAAGGTTGCGATAACCATGCGAAGGAAGTCCGCGTCGGCCCAGTACGAGCCCAGCGAGCAATACACGAGCGGTCGCCCGCCATCGTTGGCCGACCGAGCCGCCCGGTAGGCATCCCAGCGACGCCTGCTTTCGGATTGAAGCCGGGACTCGGGCCGTTGACGGTTCACCATCGGTCCCACGTATCTGATGTTCGGGTGAGGCGTGTGGGGGAATTCCAGCTCGAACGAGTTGAGACACAGGACGCGGAGGCGCGTATACATGAACGGACGGACCCACTCGTTTCGGTTGGTGTTTTCTTTGAGCGAGTACCCGTGAGCTTTGGCGACCTGCTTGATGTCGGCGTAGTGGTTTGTCCCGTAGGTAACGGGACGCAGGACGTCCCCGACACCGCGCCGGCCGATCTTGTGCCGGATCCTCGCCCCCCAGGCAGCCAACCGCACCCGAATCCAGGCACGCCGAAATCGGGCCTCGCCTCGTGATGCGCCACGGGGTGGCGAGAGCTTGGAGTTGAGCGGCGGGAGGCCGGGCAGGCGAAACACGGACAACCAGTTCATGACGAGCATGGTGGGGATCTGGAGGTGGGCGGAGACGATGGTTGCGTAGTGCATCTCGAGGTCGATGAGCAGCAGGTCGGGATCCAGTGCCGTGATGGCTCGCTCGTAGTCGTCGTTGGTGATGGATCGGCGCCGGGCCCGGCGCATCGCCCGCAGGCGGGCCAGCGGATTCCCGGCACTGCGTGCCTCACGCCGAATTGATTCGTCAGATGCGAGTTGCACGAAAGCGAACCCGTGAGCCTCGACTTCATGGGAAATGTCGGCATGGCTCATGAAGGTCACGTGGTGACCGTGATTGGCCAACCGGCGGCTCAGTTCCAGCGCAGCATTGAGCGGACTGATCAGGCCGTGAGCGACAAAGACGACGTGTGCCACCTCAGGCCGGACCGGACCGGCTGGTGCCGAGTGGGTCGGGCCCGGAGTCGCCTGCTCGTCGACCCCCGGGCGCGTCCCGACGGGTGCCACCGTGGAGCTGAGAACGATTCGGCTCAGGTCTCAGCATCCGCGAGTGCCGGCGTTGGAGTGTCCATGCGGCTCGAAAGCGGGAGCAGTCGATTGTGGTGCCGGTCGCCTCGGTAGGCGGCTGCGGCGAGGAGGTAGGCGAGGGCCACCGGGACGAGCTGGCGCGGCCACACCGAGGCTCGATCCATGATCCAATCGGTGCCGAGGCTCACGCCGAACGCTCGCTCGACGGCCCAGACGCTGGCGATCGCGATGAGGAGCACCGATCCGGCCTGCATCGACGGCAGGAAGGCTCTCGTTCGCCGCGCCAAGAAGAGGGCCGGGAAGATCAGCACGATGATGACCGCCTGACCTATCTCGATCCCGAGGTTGAATCCGAGCAGGGAGGCGACTCGCCGGCTCTGGGTCAAGCCGAGATCGGAGAGGAGGCCGGCAAATCCGAAGCCGTGTACGAGTCCAAATCCGAATGCGATCAACCACTCCTGGTTCACGAGGACCGGTCGAAGGTTGTGGAGCGCGGCCAGGATGATGGAGAAGGCGATGACTGTCTCCACCAGCGCCGGTGGGAGCTCGATGATCCCGAGCCCGCCCAGCGTAAGGGTGATCGTATGGGCAACGGTGAACATCGTCACGATTTTGAGTACCCGCCACAGGCTGGCACCGAAGCTCGGGGACGGTTGCCAGCCGGCTGCTCGCCCAAAGATGAGCACAGACGGAAGCACGAGAGCGAGGATGAAGAGGATGTGATCGGTGCCGATCCGAATGTGGTCCACACCAAGGGCGATGACTGCGGTTATTCCGCTCCAGAAAGACGTGTCTCCGAGATCGACGGTCTGCGTCGTGGTGCTCGCTGTATAGCGCAGGAGGGTGTCGGCTTCGTTGTTGAAGGTCCCGGAGCCGAAATCGGTAGCGATCGCGAGCAGCGCAGCCCGCTCCGGTTTCGCATGCAGGATGCCGTCGTATGTGACGACGAACTGCCTCGGGACTCCGGCGAACTCGCGGTCGACTTCGAACCCCACCAGGAGGTAGGCACCATCGAAGACTTCAAGACCCTCAAAGGTGCTGAACGCGATCGGCCACTCTGTTCCGTTGAGATCGGACATGGCGATGTGGTCGGCGCTGTAGTCCTGGATGAGGTCCGGGTTGGCCTCGGCCCACTCTGCAGCACCGTCCGGGTCATTGGGGATATCCAGGCCCAGCACCTCGTTGAGATCCGGGACCGGGTAGTGGATCTCCCCTTCGATGCTCGAGTCGAAGATGTCGAGGTAGACGTAGGAATCCGCGAGGTTGTGGGCGGCAGCCGCCCCCGGGATGGAAAGCACGGCGAGCATCGCCGCCAGCAGCACCAGGGCGGCCCGGCCCATCAGCCGTTGGCTCATCCCTCTAGCTCCGATTCGCTCGTTGGGAGTGCGGGGCCATCCCGGTAGCCGGATCGACTCACTTCACCACTAGCCGCCGTCTTGGGCAGTATGACCGCGGTGAGCACGAGATCTCCGGACCGGACGGATGTGATCGCAAAGGTGCGGTGCGACGGATAATCACGGTCGAGGCCGTCGGCGAGGCGGCCCACGAAGCCCGATGCGGTCGGTGCGAGGGAGGCCCGTTCGAACCCGAAGTAGGATCCGATTCGGGGGAAGAACGCCTTGAACACCGACTCTTTGGCGGAGAACAACGCCAACATCGCGGCCTCTCTTTCCGTGGCTTCGAGATTCCCGAGCCAGCTTCGCTCTTCGGGTCGGGGCACGTGATCCCAGAGCTCGGGGACGTTGCGGAGCTCTTCGAGATCGACGCCGACGCCATCGGTGTCCTCCGCCGGTGCGACCAGGGCAACGCCGAAGCCCGCCGCGTGCGAGATCGCTCCGGTTGCGCCGTCGGGCCACAGTGGCTCCCGGCCGGAACCCGAGAGAATCGGCCCGCGATCGAAGTGGATCGCTCGCAGCGCTGCGTGAGCTGCCGCCCGGCCCCGGGAGAAGGCTTCCCTTCTGGCCGGCACCATCGAGGACGAAAGTAGGTCCTCCTCGCCCGACTCGACGACGGGAAGGGGTTCGGAGGGGCGGGAAACGGCGAACGCGGCAAAGGTTGGGAGATCCGGTGGCGGGGCGAGGTCTACGGCCGCGGCCGCTCGATTCTTGAGCGCAGTCACACTCCCCGCCTTCCTGTCAAACAAGATCGGGGATGATAATAGCATTCCGCAGTTACCCTGCGTGTCGGAAATCGCGCACAGGGTGGTCGTTTACCTGGGGGCGGAGGAAGCGAGTGGTTGACCGCTGATGTCGCCGGGTCGGGACCTCCCCACATGGACGGTTGGTTCCTCGAGCGGCTCGTCGTGATCGGCGCGTGCGCTGTCACCAACGCTGACTTCAGCCTTCCCCGGCCTGGCCGTGCGGGGGGGTCAGTCGTTTCCGGATCAGGCGCTGTCGATCGATCTTTCCCGTCGACGTCTTGGGCAGCCTGTCCAGGTAGTCGAAGGACTCGGGAACCATGTACCTCGGAAGCAGCTCGGCGAGGTATCTCCGGATCTCTTCCTCGGTCAGCGTTTCCGCCTTCACAACAGACACGGTGATGCGGTTCGTCACGAGGTCGTCCGGCACGGGAATGACTGCGCACTCCAGGATGCCGGGGTGGGTGAGCATCGCAGCCTCGATGTCGCCGAGTTCGATTCGATACCCGCGACTCTTGATCTGGCTGTCGCGTCGTCCGATGAACTCGTAGTCACCCGAACCCGTTTCTCTGACGATGTCGCCGGTCCGGTAGACGCCGGCGCCCGGATCGGTCGCCGCAGTTCGACTCGGCCAGTAGCCCTGCATCACGGTCGGCCCCCGCACCCAGAGCTCCCCGGCTTTGCCGGTCGCAACCGGGACGCCGTCGTCGTCCATCACCGTCGTCTCGACACCGGCTATCGCCCGGCCGATCAGGACCGGCGGGCCATTCTCCGGCGGCGCCTCAGGCACGCGGTAGAAGGTGCAGACGTTGGTCTCGGTGGGGCCGAAGAGGTTGGCGAACTCGACATGCGGCAGCGCCTTCATGATTCGCGACAGGTACTTGGTCGGGAAGACCTCCCCGGCAAACAAAACCGTTCGCAAGTCCGGCAGATCGCCCACCTCGAGCGGGGTGCGTTCGACCAGGGCGGTGAGGATCGACGGCACCGCGTAGACCACCGAAATC
This sequence comes from uncultured Acidimicrobiaceae bacterium, assembly GCA_947259275.1. Classification (GTDB taxonomy): domain Bacteria; phylum Actinomycetota; class Acidimicrobiia; order Spongiisociales; family SHLN01; genus SHLN01. The sequence continues at coordinate 67,089 of CAMYMH010000010.1, forward strand.
CGCCCAGCTTCGAGGAACCGGCGGATCTCCATCGGGAATATCGCCGTTTGCCGCGAGGCCAGGTGCACGGACGCTCCCGCGCGGGCAGCGGCGAACAGGTCCAGGGTCGAAAGGTCGAAGTGCAGGGGAGCGAGCTGCGACAGCCGGTCGTCCGGCCTCAACCCAAACTCTTCGGCGGCCCATTCTGCGAAGGCGAACACGTTGCCGTGCGTCAGCATCACGCCTTTCGGGTTGCCGGTCGAGCCGGAGGTGTACAGGATCAGCGCCAAGTCGTCCGGTGCGACCACGGCGCCCGGCGGCGCGGTCGGCTGGCTGGCAATGGCTGCCGCGCCGAGGAGTTTCACCCCGCCCGCCGGCACTGAACTCGTAGGGGCAAGGTCCGGGGCAATGACCATTTCGATCGGGGCACCAAGCGCCATGAGTTCCTCCCATACCCCGGCCTTGTCCTGCTGGGATATCAACGTCGATGCGGCGCAGTCATCGACCGTGTGAGCTACGCGGGTGGCGGGCGCTACCGGGTCGAGCGGCAGGTAGGCCGCTCCGGCCTTCATGATCCCGTAGAGGCTGGCCACGGCGTCCAGCGACTTGTCGAGCAGCAGGCCGACGCGATGTCCCGGCCCCACTCCGTGCTCGGCGAGAAGGTTCGCTATCCGATTGGCCGCGGCGTCGAGTTGCGCATAGGTCATCGCGTCGCCACCAGACACGACGGCGACCCGGGCGCCCCGACGCTCAGCCGAACGCTCGAGTTGGGCGTGGAGCAGCTCAGTCACGGACCGATGCCGCTGGGGACGATGTCACGCTGATCGGACTTCTCCTCATAGAGCAGGCTGGATCGCAACGTTACCTCGCCTTCGCACGCAGCCCTCGGCGGATTCCTGCCGGTTATCGGGTCGCGGAATCCCAGCACCGCAGGGCCGGTACACTGCGCGCCACGCACTCGAAGGACCCAACTTTGGACCACGCACCTATCCCCATGGCCACCTGGTCCCGACCGGCGTCATGAGGATCGGGCACACGACATCCAATGATGGGAAGTAATCCAGAACGCGGCGCCTGCGAGCTAGCTGTCCGCGAGGATCGCCGCCACTCATCCAGTACGGGCCGTGACTCCGAATACACTGCAGGTGGGATCCGGGCTCAGTACCCTGAGTGAGAGATACTGGATGCACAGAGTGAGGAAGGGAGTCTGGGGCGATGAGGGTCACGGGGCACAAGGAACGACAGGCGGCGTATCCCGGCTCGCAATTGGCGTGGTTCTTCACAGGCACTGCCCGCCGCTCGCCAGGTTGACTGATCGCGATGTCCATTCGACGCCGCAAGATCGTTGACTACGTGAGCGCTCAGCTGCTCGTCGACCCCGAGCTGGGATTAGACGAACACGAAGAGATCCTGGCGACCGGCCGGATCGACTCGATGAGCGTGATGCGGCTGGTCTCCTTCATCAAAGAAGAGTTCTCGATCACGATCCCCAACGAGGACCTGGTGGTCGACAATTTCAAATCGGTTGACGCAATCGACGCGTACTTGAGCAGGTACGAGAGTGTCTAGGCACCTGGGTCTGACCAGCGCTCAGCGGCTGATGCTGGCCGGCCAGAACCTGAACCCGGACGATCCGCTCTACAACTCGGCGTTCCTGTTCGTCATCAACGGTGCGATCGACGTCGCCGCCTTCGTGGAGGCGTTCGCTCGTCTGGTCGCCGACGCAGAGCCGTTGCGCACGGTGATCAAGAACCCCACGGGCGACGCACGGCAAGAGGTTCTCGAGATGACCGAGTTCGATCTGCCGATCATCGACTTCGCCGAGGACGCCGACCCCGAAGCTGCGGCGATGGCGTGGGCCAAGGAAAAGGCGAAGCAGACCCTCGACATCGAGCAGGCGACCTTCGACTCGGCCCTCCTGAAGCTGGCGGACGACCGCTTTGCTTGGTATCTGAACCAGCACCACCTGGTGACCGACGCTAAGAGTTTCGAGGTGGTGTTCCGACATATGGAAGAGCTCTACGTGGCAGCCCGCTCGGGAACAACTGAGCACATTGACTCAATCCCGTCCTTTTCTCCCTACGTCGACTACGAGTCACAGAGGGCCCAGAGCAGGGAGCCCATTTCCAACCTTGCGGTGGTTCCGCCGCCGCTCTACGGACGGCCGGTGCAGGCCGGCGGAACCGAAAACGAACGAATTGAGATCGAGCTTTCCCAACGCATGAGCGATGACCTCCGACAGCTGCTCGGCCGGCCAGGCAATCAGGCCCTCACACGTGACCTCGGCCAACTCCAGATCTTTGCCACCGCCACGTTTGCCTTTCTGAAGCGAGTGAGCGGCCAGGAGACGATCACCATCGTGGCACCTGCCCACAATCGGGTAAACCGCCAGTTCGCATCCTCGGCCGGACTGTTCATCGAGCTCTTTCCCATCGAGGTTACGACCGACGGCGACGAGACCTTCGCCTCGCTCCACCACAGAGTTCAGGACGCCAGCATCGAGTACTTGCGACTCGCTCAGCCGGGTCACGCCGACCCCGAGGTCAACCGGCGCGTCAATGTGGTTCTGAACTACCTCACAATGGAGTTCGTGAGCTTCGCCGGGAATCCTGTGACTACCCGCTGGCTGCACCCGGACAGCGTTGACGGCCATCATCAGCTGCGAGTCCAGGTGTTTGACTTCGATCGGACCGGCCGGTTCACCCTGGCGTTCGACGTAGCGACCGGTGTTCTGGGCGAGCGACAGAGGGTCGCGCTTGCCGCTCACTTCGAGACCATGCTCGAGGCCATGGTCGAGGATTGGGACAGGCCCATCGAAGAGGTCGACCTGCTGGGTGATGAGGAACGGCTCGAGGTACTGGCGCTCGCCGCCGGCGATCCCGTGGGTGACGAGCCCACGGACGTAGTGGCAATGTTCTTGAAACGGGCGGCAAACATGCCCGCTTCGGTGGCGATTCAGGAAGACGACACCTGCTGGACGTACGCCGACCTGGATCGTGCGACCGAGCGGCTGGCCCAAAGCATCGAACCGCAATCGGTGATCGGAGTGGCGCTCCCCCGTTCGGCCGGGGCAGTGATTGCCATGCTTGCGACCTTGCGAGCGGGGGCGGTATTCGTTCCGATCGACCCGGCCTGGCCGTTGGAGCGAATCCGCTACCTGGCGACCGACGCCGGCTGCTCCACGATCATCGCGGACGCGCCGCTCGATGTTGATATCCCGATCGTCACGCTCGATGAGTTGCCGTCGACGACGCCTACGGCCAGGCGGCCGGCTGCGGCCACGCCCGAGGACCTGGCCTACATCCTGTACACATCGGGCTCTACCGGCGAACCGAAAGGGGTCATGATCGAGCGCGGCTCGTTGGCCAACTACATCTCGTGGGCCGCTGGCTTCTACGGTCCTGCCCTCACATTCCCGCTCTTCACCCCACTCACGTTCGACCTGACGATCACGTCGATCTTCGTTCCGCTGACCTCGGGAGGCTCGATTGTGGTCTATCCGTCGACCACTGACGCAGCCGACCTCGCAGTTCTCGACGTGTTTGCCGAGGACGCGGTCGACATCGTCAAGCTCACGCCGTCCCATCTTGCGTTGCTGGTCGACCGCCACCTGACCGGCACCCGCATTCGCCAGCTGATCCTCGGGGGCGAGGACTTGACCACGGCAGTTGCCGCCGGCGTCTTCGAGCAGTTCGATGGACGGCTCACAATCCACAACGAATACGGCCCCACGGAAGCCACGGTGGGCTGCGTGGTCCACACGTACGACCCGGAAGCCGATACCGATGCGAGCGTGCCCATCGGCAGACCGATCGACGGCGCGCAGGCGTATGTCATCGACGCAGCGGGACAGCCCGTACCGCCCGGGGTCCCGGGTGAGCTCTGGATCGCAGGAGTCGGGCTCGCCCGCGGCTACGCCCGCCGTCCCGACCTGACCAAGGAGCGATTCGTGCCGGGTCCCGCAATCGATGAGGACCGGGCTTACCGAACCGGGGACATCGCCCGCGTCCGACCCTCCGGGACGATCGAGTACCTCGGACGCCGAGATGACCAGGTGAAGATCAAGGGCATCCGGGTGGAGCTGGGAGAGATTGAATCGGCGCTGGCATCACATCCAGGAGTCACTGCGGTGGCAGCCCGCCTCTGGGAGCACAGCGACGCCGAGGCGTCCGAAGACCTGATCTATTGCACTCGCTGCGGTCTCGCCTCCGACTATCCGGGAGTCTCGTTCGATGCCAATCGGGTGTGCAACGATTGCCGGGCGTTCGACGAGTACAGCGTCAAGGCGCGCGTGTATTTCAAGCCCGAAGCCGAACTCGCCACCCTCTTGACGTCGCAGCGGGGCAGCCGCGGCAACTACGACTGCATCGCACTGCTGAGCGGCGGAAAGGACAGCACGTACGTGCTGTGCCGATTGGTCGACATGGGGCTGCGCGTTCTGGCGGTCACCCTCGATAACGGGTACCTGTCGGATCAAGCGCACGGCAACATCGGACGAGTCGTCGAGGCCCTCGGCGTTGATCACCGATACCTGACCACGCCGGCAATGAACGAGATCTTCGTGGACAGCCTCCAGCGGCACGCCAACGTCTGCAACGGCTGCTTTAAGACGATCTACACACTCAGCATGCAGACGGCGCTGGACGAGGACATCCCATACATCGTCACCGGCCTCTCCCGAGGACAGTTCTTCGAGACGCGCCTCACCGCCGACCTGTTCACGGAACTAACCGTCAGCTCGAACCAGATCGACGCCAATGTCTTGGCAACCCGCAAGGCATACCACCGGGTCGACGACGCCGTTCATCGGCTGCTCGACGTCTCGATGTTCGACGACGATGACGTGTTTGAGGCCGTCCAGTTCGTCGACTTCTATCGATACATCGATGTCGGTCTCGAGGAACTGTACGCCTACTTGGACGAGCGTGTCCCGTGGTCGCGACCCACCGACACCGGGCGCTCCACGAACTGTCTGATCAACGACGTCGGCATCTACTACCACCGCAAGGTCCGGGGTCATCACAACTACGCACTGCCCTACAGCTGGGACGTCCGCATGGGGCATAAGACGCGCAACCAGGCCCTCGAGGAGCTGGATGACGATATCGACGTGGCCGAGGTGGCGCGCATCCTCGACGAGATCGGCTTCCCCGACGACGTCACCGGCTCCGAAGGGGGACGAAGGTTGGTCATGTATTACGCAGCGCCGGCCGAGATCCCCGTGCCCCAGCTCAAGGAGCACATGGCGTCCACGCTTCCGCCGCAGCTCGTCCCGAGCAGATTCGTGCGGCTGGACGCCATTCCCCTCACCCGGAACGGCAAGGTGGACCGCGATGCCCTGCCCTCTCCAGACCATCAGCGGCCGGAGATGGAGACGACGTTCGTTGCCCCGCGATCCGACAATGAGATCATCCTCACCCGCATCTGGGAGCAAGTTCTCGGTGTCGCCGGCATCGGGGTTCGCGACCGGTTCTTCGATCTCGGCGGAGACTCCATCATGGCTATCCAGGTGGTTGCGCAGGCGAGCCGGGCCGGACTCGCCATCACCCTGCCCGACCTGTTTGAGGCCCTCACGGTGGAGAGGTTGGCGGAGGCGGCCGACCGCTCGCCGGCCGTACCCGCCGAGCCCGATCGGTCGGAAGCGGCCACCTCCGGCCTGGCCACGCTCGGCGCCGAGGAGCTCGAGCGACTGGCGGATGTGCTGAAGGCCGGCGAAGACGGGCTATGACCGGTCGCCCTGGGCTCGAGAACGTAGCCGACGCCTACCCATTGACGCCGATGCAGGAAGGCATGCTATTCCATGCGCTGGCTGAGCCCGGCTCGGACGTGTTCGAGAACCAACGAACCATCGAGGTGGAAGGAGAGCTGGATCTGGCGGCTTTCCGGGCTGCCTGGGAGCGGCTGGTAGAACGATATGACGTGCTGCGAACCGCCTTCGTGTGGGACGGGCTCGATCGGCCGCTCCAGGTGGTCCGCCGCTCCGCGGCACTCGAGTGGCACGAGCATGACTGGGTCCACCTCACTCCGGACGAGCAGTCCCAACGGTTCCGTCTGCTGCAGGGCGAAGACATGCAACGCGGCTTCGACCTGCAAGCGGCACCACTCATGCGCATGACGATGATCAGAATGCGGGAGGATGGATGGCGCTGGTTGTGGACATCGCATCACCTGATCGCAGATGCGTGGTCGGTCCAGGTGCTACTGGATGAGCTACAGGCAATCTATGCCGAGTTGCGGGGAGGCCCTGCGGCCCAGCTGCCAGGGCCCTCCAGCTATCAGGGCTTCGTGCGCAGCGTGCTCGCACGCGACGCGGCTCGTGATGAGGCCTTCTGGCGACCCCGGTTGGCCGGCTTCACCGCTCCGCATCACCTGGAGGTTCCGGGGCTTCCACCCGCACCGAACGCCGCCGGACACCGTGCCGTAACCGTGGAACTGGATGCGGGCTCTTCTACTGCGTTGCGGGCGGCGGCGGCCGCCGAAGGGGTGACCCTCAACTCGGCCGTGCTGGCGGCCTGGGCAGTGCAGCTTTCCCGATGGACGAGAGAGACTGATGTCGTGTTCGGCACCACCACCGCCGGACGGGAGGTGACGGTCTCCGGGGTAGAACGGGCCGTGGGACTCTTCATCAACACGCTTCCCATCCGTCTGGCGGTCGATGGGAAAGAGTCTGTTGCTGATTTTTGGCGAACGGCCCAGCGCCATCAGCAGGAGTTGTATCCATTCGAACACAGCTCCCTCGCCGCCGTACAGCGGTGGAGCGACGCTCCCGCCGGCGATCCGCTCTTCGAAAGCATCTTCGTGTTTGGGAACCGGCCTGCCCCCGCGTTGGAGGACACAACCGGCCTGATCCTGAGGAGCGTTGAGTTCACCGAGCACAGCAACTATCCGCTCGCCATCCTGGTCGAGCCGGGCGGCAGTATCCAGCTCCGGTTCATCTACGACTCGGCCCGGTTCGCCCACGGGGCGGTGGAGAGCCTGGCCTCGCAGACGATCAACCTCCTGGCGCAGTTCGCACACAGCCCGGGCATGCGGCTGGCACAGCTCGAGCGGCTGCCGGCCGCCCAGCTAGGGCAGGTCCAAGCTTTCGAGACGGGGCCTCCGCTCGACCCAACCGACGAGACCATTCATCAGCTCATCGCCCGGAAGGGATCGGAGCGGCCGGATGCGCCGGCAGTTGTGTTCCAGGGCCAGGTGCTGACCTACCACCAGCTGGAGGAAGCCGCCGGGCGGGTTGCCGTTCAGCTGCAAGCAGCCGGGGTGGGGCCGAATCGACCGGTCGGGCTTTACCTCCGCCGCTCGGTGGAGCTGATCGTCGGCATGCTGGGGATTCTCAAGGCAGGTGGAGCATACGTGCCGCTCGACCCGGATTATCCCGCTGGTCACATCCAGCACCTGCTCGAAGGAGACGGGATCGACATCGTGCTCACCGACGAATCCCGCCGTGACGACGTGCCGGCCGTCGCCACGGTGGTGACCATCGAGGGCGACGGGCCTGCCGAAGCCGGATCAGCTCCTCCCGTCGTCGCCCCCAATGCGGACCACCTGGCCTATGTCATTCACACCTCAGGCTCGACGGGCCGGCCCAAAGGGGTGATGGTGAGCCACCGCAACCTCGTTCAGTCCACGCGGGCGCGGGCCGTGCACTACCGGCGTCCGGTCGGCCGCTTTCTCTTGCTGTCCTCGTTCGCCTTCGACAGCTCGGTGGCGGGTATCTTCTGGACGCTGAGTAGCGGCGGGACGCTGGTGCTTCCCGCTCCTGGACTGGAACATGACATCAATCGTCTGCTGGCACTGGCGGCGACCCAGCGGATTACTCACCTGCTGGGTCTTCCCGCCCTATACGAGGTGATGCTCGAACGGATCGACGCCGGTGAGTTGGATTCACTGGAAGTGGCGATCGTGGCAGGCGAAGCGTGCCCTCCGCGCGTTCTTGCCGCCCACCAATCGCGTTTGCCGCAGACCGAGCTGCACAACGAATACGGTCCAACCGAAGCGACGGTGTGGTGCACGGTTCACCGGGCCGAGCAGACGGACCGGGGGGCGCCGCTCCCGATCGGCCGCCCGATTGCGGGCACCACCGTCCACCTGCTCGACGATCACGGGCATAGGGTCCCGGCCGGCTTCATCGGTGAACTGTGGGTGGGCGGTGCCGGGGTGACCGGCGGGTATCTCAACCGCCCGGACCTCACCGCCGAACGATTCGCCACCGTCCGACTCGACAACGAGGACCGCCGGCTCTACCGAACTGGAGATCTTGCGTGCTTTCGGGCCGACGACGGCGTCCTCATGTTTCTGGGCCGCGCCGACGTCCAGCTGAAAGTGCGAGGCCACCGAATCGAACCGGAGGCCGTCGAGGAGACGCTCCGCTCACACACAACCATCGCAGAGGCCGCGGTCGCGGGGCGCAGCACCGATGGCAGAGCGGCCACGCAGCTGATCGGCTATGTGGTGTTCGAAGGCGATCCGATCGACCCCGCGATCCTGCGCGACTACCTCCGGGATCGGCTGCCCCCGTTCATGGTGCCGGACGTGTTCGTTCCAATCGACAAGATTCCGCGTCTCCCTAATGGGAAGGTGGATTCCGGCTCGCTGCCGGACCCGCAGGACCATGTTCAGCGAGACGGTACCCAGATTGCTCCCCGTACCGACCGCGAACGCCTCCTTGCCGCGATCTGGTCCGATCTGCTCGGTCTCGAGGCCGTTGGCGTGCGGGACGACTTCTTCGCGCTCGGTGGTGACTCGATCATGAGTATCCGGATGATCTCCCGGGCGCGTCAGGCCGGTGTCCATATTGCGCCGGGACAGATCACGAGCCATCCCACCATCGAGCAGCTCGCAATGGCCTCGGACGCCGCTGTGCCCACTGGTGAGGCAGTATCGGGACCGGTACCCCTCGGACCCATTCAGCAGTGGTTCTTCGAGATGGCCCTTGCCGTGCCCGACCACTGGAACCAATCAAGCCTCTTCTCGATCGACGTCGAAGTTGACGAAGCGGCGCTCGAACGGGCGCTGCAGGCGTGCGTGCAGCATCACGACATGCTCCGGGCACGATTCGGGCACCGGGACGGCGCATGGGAGCAACTGGTCGATCCGGACGCACTGGTCAAGCTCGAAGTCACCGACGAAGGGGCCGACGTCGATGAGACCGTGGCCGCTTGCCAACGGAGCCTCGACCTCGGAGCAGGCCCCGTGATCCAGGCAACGCTCATCTTGCGGCCATCGACCGAACCGGATCTGCTGTTCCTCGCCGTACACCATCTCGTCATCGACGTCGTCTCGTGGGCGATCCTCGTCGACGATCTGGAGCGAGCGTATTTTCAGGCGTCGACGGGCGCAGACCTCGAACTTGCGCCGCGGTCGACTTCATACCGGGACTGGGTTTCCCACCTGGCCTCCGGCGAATGGGCGGAACGGGAAGGCCACTTCTGGAGGACCGATCGCAGTGGGTCGTCGGAAGGCCCTCCCGAGTCGTGGGGGACGGAGGCATCCCGCCAGACGGTGACCGTCGAACTCGAGGCAGACGCCACCGGATTGCTGCTGCGAGAAGCAAACGACGCCTTCCGAACCCGTCCCGACGAACTCATGGTTGCCGCTCTGGCACCGGTGCTTGGATCCCAGCCGGGGGAAAGAGTGACTCTGGCGCTCGAGCGCCACGGTCGGCCCTCGGACATCCCCGGGGTCGACCTGTCACGGACGATCGGCTGGTTCACGGCCCAATACCCGGTCACGTTGACCTCGACCGATAGTGACGATGCCGGCCTCATCAAGGCCACCAAGGAGACGCTGCGGAGTGTTCCCAACGGAGGCGTTGGCTACGGGGCGTTGCGCTACCTCCACCAGCTTCCCGAGCTGGTTCGCCAAGCCGAACCGGCGTACATCTTCAACTACATCGGTCACACCTCTACCGACGGTGGCGAGCTCTTCCGCCGGCTCTCGTGGTGCGACGACTCGTCCCGTCATCCGAACAACGGGCGGGCGCACCGCATCGAGATAGTGGCTGTGGTCCGGGATGGCCAACTCGCCGTCGATTGGCACTTCAGCAGCCTCCACGACGATCGTGAGACGGTGGAGGCGTTGGCCCGGGCCCACCTCGAGGGCCTTCGACGACTCGTGTCGCACTGCATGGCCGACGACAGTGGCGGCCTGACTCCCTCCGATTTCCCTGCGGCCGGGCTGGATCAGAACGAGCTCGACCGATTCCTGGACGGCCTCGCATGACCAGCGACCCCACGCTCGCCTCATGGGCGGGTTCGCCCGAACCGTCGAGCGCCCGGGCCAACGTGCAAGACGTGCTCCCCCTCCTGCCAAACCAGCTGGCCCTGCTTCTGTTTCGCGATCGGGCCGATGTGGATCCGGGATTCCTCCAGGTCAGATACCGGTTGGAGGGTCCGCTGGACGTCGTCCGTTACGAGCAGGCCTGGCAGGCCGTCATCGACCGCCATCCGACGCTCCGCTCTTCGATTCGACCTCGACCGGATGGCAACCCGCTGGCGATCGTGTGGCGTAGTGCGCCCCTGGCCGTGCAGGTCGAGGACTGGCGATCCGAGCCTGATCAGCAGGCCCGGATGGAGCGCCTGCTGCAATCCGATCGAGCCCAGGGGCTCGACCTCACGGAGGCACCTGCGATGCGGCTCCGGCTCATCCGGACGCAGGATGAGGCCTACGAGGCGGTGTGGACCTGCCACCACCTGTACGTGGACGGATGGTCGTCCGCCATTGTGCTCGAAGACGTGATGGCGCTGTACCGCGACGCTGCCGCGGGGAACGCCCTCCAACCGGCTCCACCGTCCGACGGGCTTCGCTCGTATGTCGCATGGGCATCCAGCCAGGACGACGATCAGCTCCGCCAGTACTGGAGCCGCACCCTGTCCGGGTACGGCGGCAATCCTCCGCTGCGCATCGGATCGGTCGACGGACAATCCGGGTTTGGCGAGCTCACGGTGGAGATCGCAGACGAAATGTTGGAGCGTATCTCGTCGGTCGCATCGGACCTCAACGTGCCGGCCGCCGTTTTGTTCCAGGCCGCGTGGGCGCTGGTGCTGGGTCTCCTCACTGGTGAGGAAGACGTTGCGTTCGGGACGACGGTGTCGGGCCGCAACGCAGATGTCCCGGGTATGGAGCGGCTTGTCGGGTACTTCTCCAATGCCGTGCCCGTCCGTGTCGAGATCGATCGTTCTGCAGACCTTGCGACTTGGCTCGGCGGATTCCGGAACCGGCAATTCGAGATGGCCCAATTCGAGCACGCCTCTCTCGCCGACATCCATCGTTGGAGCGACGTGCCGGGACATCGAGCGATATTCGAGACGTTCGTTGTCATAGAGAACTTCCTGGCAGGGGAATCCACCGCAGACGGGGTCGTCCAAAGCGACTTCCGAAGCGGCCTCACGACGGCGTACCCGATCACCCTCGCCGTAGGAATGGCAACCCCCTGGTTCCTCCAGCTGCGATTCGACCGCCGGCGCTGCTCTGAGGAGGGTGCGCGAACGCTCATCGATCAGCTGGTGCGGGTGGTCTTCGCCGCCGTTGACAACCCGCGCGAACGGGTCGGCACGCTGGTGGATCTTGCCGGCGACGCGCTGTCCGGACTTGCATCCCTCACCGAGGTGGAAGGGCACGGACAGCCCCCGGTCGGAGAGAGGAGCCGCAGCAACACCGAACGGCGACTGACGGCCATCTGGTGCCGTCATCTCGATCTCACCGACATCGGCATCGATGCGGACTATTTCGATCTCGGAGGAACGTCGCTCGGTGCAGTGCGGCTGTTCGGCTCGATCGAGGAAGAGTTCGGCATCAATCTTCCCCTCAGCACTCTGCTCACCCACCCGACGATCGAACTTCTGGCCCAGGTCATCGCGGGCGCAGAGCCCGGGGCCGCAGTGGGTTCGGAGTGTCTCGTGCCAATCCAGCCGAACGGCACCCGAGCGGCCATCGCCGCCGTGCACGGCGGTGGCGGCGAGGTCTACATCTATCGCGAGCTGGCCGAGCTGCTCGGCACCGATCAGCCGTTGTACGGACTGCAGCCGGTCGGCATCGACGGCGTGACGAAACCGCTCGACTCGGTACCCGAGATGGCGTCGCGCTACGTCAAAGAACTCCGGCAGGTGCAGCCGGAGGGCCCTTACCGTTTGATCGGCTTCTGCTTCGGGGGATCGGTCTGTCTCGAGATGGCGGCACAGCTCGAGGACATGGGTCAAGAGGTTGACTTCATCGGCGTGATCGACGGCGGGCTGCCCCTCGACCAAGCCCGACACGAGACGGAGCTGGAGCGCCTCAAATACCTCGTGCGGAGCCGAGGCCTGGGCGGCACCGCCCGGGCGGCGTGGCGGCGCGTCCGCTGGCGAGGCGAGGAGTGGCGGAAGGCCTCGATTCGGCGGATCAAGGGTGAGGACCAAGCAAGGAATGTCGCAGTGGCGTTGGCGAATGACCGGGCGTTCAATTCGTTCGAACCCCGGCCGTCATCGGCCCTGATCACGCTCATACGGTCAGCGGAGCAACAGGTCGGCGAGGGCAAGGACTGGGACTTCGCCTGGGACGACTACACGCCGCGCCTTCAAACGGAAACCGTCGATGCTCGACATCAGACCCTCTTCGAAGGATCGGCCGTGCAGGCGCTGGCGGCCATCATTCGGCGATCGATCCCCCGCTGACACGACCAACCGCAAACCGGCTCCGAAGACCGTCCACAACATCCATCTCACGCTGCATCGTGCACTCGAGGATGCCGTCCATCAAGATCTGGCCCCCGCAACCCTGCATCTGGATCCCGCCGCGCACCGAAAGCTGGCCCCGAGATGATGACTTAGGACCCGAACCAGCTGCGCGCGTTCTTCGACCAGAGCACCGGGGATCGGCTGTTCCCGCTGTGGCGGCTCGCAGCCATGTCGGGGATGCGCCGCGGAGAAATACTTGGACTGCGATGGGACGGTCTCGACGCCTCGGGATCGACAACCACCGTTACTCGCCAGTGGAAGCCTGGCGAGCATGGCTTTGTCCTGGGACCGCCGAAGACCGACCGCGGCCGACGCACGGTCGATATAGATGCCGAGACGCTGGCCGTGCTCAAGGGGTGGCGGCGCAGTCAACATGAGGAGCGGATGGTCTTCGACGGCGTATGGCTCGATACCGGGCACGTGTTCACTCGCAAGGATGGAAGGGCGCACGACCCCGACGTCGTATTGCGGTATGACCGTCTTGTCCGACAAGCCGGTCTACCCCGAGTCAGGTTTCGTGGCTTACGGCGCACGCATGCGACGCTTCTGCTCTTGGCCGGCGTTCCCCCGCACGTCGTGTCGATGCGGCTTGGCCATCGCAGCGTTGCGTTCACACTTCAACAGTACGCCCACGTGCTGCCGCAGCAGCAGGCGGACGCCGTCGAACGGCTGGCCACGCGCCTACTCGGTGACTCATAGCACGAAGGCTTGGACAAGCATTTCGCTCGGCACGTGTCCCGCGCCGCACCCCATCCCGGCTGCTGAAGGAGCATGTCAAGCCACCGCGCGGAGTGTTCGCCGGGCCTCGCCGCGGTCGATGACCTTCGGACCGTGAAAGGGCGGAAGCGGTCGCAGCCGAACCGTTGGGCTTCAGTCTGGCTTCAGGGCGCCTCGCGACGAGTATCCGGAGCGGGCTCGCAGCAGCAGAAAACCCAGGCATTGCCTGGGTCTTCTGGTCGTAGCGGGGGCGGGATTTGAACCCGCGACCTTCGGGTTATGAGCCCGACGACTGCAGTGCTAACGATGTTGACGGCCAATTATTAGCGGTATTTGAG